>WFXC01000048.1 GCA_015490805.1 Candidatus Kapaibacterium sp. | reverse complement strand
TCAAATCGCTTGTCGATCTGTTCAAATCGCTTATCGACCTGCTCAAACCGCTTGTCAATCTGCTCCATAAACACTTTCAGCGTTGTCTCCATCCGGATCAACCGCTCCCGGTCCTCCTCGCTAAATCCCTCACGCTCCGCGTACGCAAGACTAACGACGGTGCAGAACACAAGAATCGTTGCCACAGCTTTGAGCTTCATTCCTCCAAAGGTTCCTGCAAGCTCCCAATATCCCCTTAGACTTCTGATTCTGCACCTTTAGTGAAGGCGGATGCCGGCAAACGTTGGTGCACTCAGGGGAGCGTCCTCAGTGATTGGGCACGCACACTTGAGTGTACATCCTCTGCCGGCTGAAGCCGGCGCTCCCCAAAGAGAATCTCTTGCCGACTGAAGTCGGCGCTCCCGGTAGGATAAGAAAATCTCTTCCCAGCGAAAAATTAGTGTTTCCACCCGCATTGCAACACTGTGTCGCTTAAAGTAGCACTCCCAGGAGAGAATCCTCTGTCAGCTAAAGCGGCACTCCCAGTAGAACAGACAATCCCTTGCCAGCGAAAGTCGGTGTTTCCACCCGCATTGCAACACTGTGTCGCTTAAAGTAGCACTCCTAGTAGGAAATCTTCTGCCGACTGAAGTCGGCGCTCCCGGTAGGTGCTTCCGGTATCAGCGCTCCTGTTACTGGGAGCGCACACTTCAGTGTGCAAAGATGCTGCCTAAAGCCGGTGCTCCCAGCAGCATTGCAACACTGTGTCGCTTAAAGTAGCACTCCCAGGAGAGAATCCTCTGTCAGCTAAAGCGGCACTCCCAGTAGAACAGACAATCTCTTGCCAGCGAAAGTCGATGTTCCCAGCAGCATCACAAAACTATGCCGATTAAAGTAGTCTCAGGAGGATATCTTCTGCCGGTTAAAGTCGGCGCTCCCAGAAGAGAATATCCTGCCAACTGAGCTCGGCGCTCTCAGGAATCTCCAAATGAGTGCAACCTGACTAATGCTTCTTTTTCTTTCTGCGCACTCCCGCCACGTCAGTCCCATCGACGGTGATGGGACTGCGTGGGCATCTGTCATTGACTTTTTACCTCGCTGGAAGTCCGCTGCCTTTTGAGCAACACTCCAGCGGGCTATGACTGCTGATCCTGCACCCAGAGGACCAGCGCTTTATGAAACGCCAGGCGCTCCTTGAGCGCTTCGTACTCATCTCGTGTCAGTACCAGAGAGCGGATTTTCCGCTTGATCAACTGCTCCGCTTTCTCCGTGAGATCTAAAAGGTATTTTTTGTCAACTTCACCTACGATCACCAGATCGATGATGCCGGTATCGTTGCCCCGTGCGTAATCTCCTGTAATAAGCGCTAACTCTACAGATCCCAGCTTTCGGAGAATTTCTTCGATTTTGTCAAATCCCAGAAACTTTCTTGCCAACCCCTGAAGTTCGGGAAACAGAGTATGCGCAGTATTTGCCTGATATACCTTTGTCCGCCCATTCGAGTATGAGCGTAGCAACCCTGCTTTGCTTAAGCGATTCAGCTCCACCCGTACCGCATTGGTCGATTCTCCCAGCTCTGCGGCAAGTTCCCGCAAATACGCTGCTGTCTCAGGATTAGCAAAGAATTTCAGCAGTAATTTTATCCGTGTTTTCGATGTGATCAAAGACTCCAGCATCTATCCAGAGATTCTGCTCGTTTCCGAATCACAAAATTACTCAAAAACCTGGAAACAACAAAATACAACTTATCTGCATCACCAGTGTCCACCCCAACTTTCGAGCAATAATCCTACTCAAAATTTATCCGGCCGCTGATTTTTCCGGCAATAATAACGTTTGCAATTCTACCATCTTTCGGAATAACCCGTTTTTCCGTATAAGTTCTGCAAAGCTGCCGCTTTCGACAATTTTGCCTTTGTCGAGCACATAGATAATATCGGCATTCTGAACCGTCGACAATCGGTGAGCAATAATAATCACGGTGAGCTTTCCCTTAAGCGCATCGATACTCTGCTGAATCGCGCGCTCTGATTCCGTATCCAGCGCACTGGTTGCTTCATCCAAGATTAACAGCGCCGGCTGCTTAAACAGCTCACGGGCAATCGCGATGCGCTGCTTCTGTCCTCCTGATAATTTGATTCCTCGATCCCCAACAACTGTTGAAAATCCCTCCGGTAGCGACTGGATGAACTCCAGACAGTATGCTGCAGCAGCGGCTTTTTGCAATCGGTCAAAGCAGCGAGAATTTCGAGGATCGCAACTCCACAGTGCAATGTTATTGGCAATAGTATCATTGAAAATCACCGGATCCTGCGTCACGTAACCGATTTTTTCCTGCCAGGAAACGCGATCGAGCTGCTGCATTGGAATTCCGTCGATGCGAACCTCTCCCGATTGTGGGAGGAACAAGCCGGCTATCAGATCGACCAGCGTGGACTTGCCAGCGCCGGAGCGTCCTACCAGCGCAACCGTGGTATTCTTCGGAATGACCAGCGATACGTTCCGGAGAACGGGTTCATCCCGGTAAGCGAAGGTAACGTTGTGGAGTTCAATCACATCACTTAAAGCTCCCACTGCCTTTTGCCCTTTTGGTTCCTGATGTTTGCGTAATTCCGCATCCATCTTGAGAACCATTGATATACTGCCAACGTTCGACACAAAGCTGTTCCAGATGCCCTGAAACTGCAATACACTCTGGATGATGCGCAAAAAGAAAATCAAAAAGACAGCAATAGCTCCAATACTACCACCAACCACAAAGAATTGATAGCTCATTAGCAGTAGAATGAAAATCACCATCAATGGTTCTTTGAGAGTTTCAATAATCGCTCCCCGAAGCATTAACTGGGCAGTCAATTGCGCCAACCGATTGATGGAGTTGTCCATTTTGGCAAGCAAAACTTTCATCCGTCCCGTAGCTCGAACATACTTGAATGCCTGAATACTCTGAATTAACCTGCTCTGGAACTCTCCACGCTCTGTCACAATTTGATGCGAATATCGACGGGTTTGCTTTACTAACACCCGAATGGCAGCAAAGGCAATAATGCTAAAAACAACCGCTATGAGAGTAAACTGCCAATACAGGAAGAAGGCAAAACCCAGAAGGGTCGCGATGGTAACAACGTAGACCAAAACACGTGAAAAAACACTAAAAGCATTGATTGTGCGCTCAGTTTCTATTGTCAACACATTCGTCAAATACCCCGTATTACTCCGCACGTAATAGGCATAGGAAACCTGGCTGAATAATTCCAGCAGCCTCCGGCGCAGCTGCCGTGAGAGGTCCGCGATCAACCGAATGCGGTAAAAGTCCGTACCGATCCGAAAAGCCGCTTTCGCCAGAAACAACACCAGGACAAAGACAATGGTTGCTCCAACCGTTGGGGTAATACCGAACAATCCAAAGACACTATGGACAATTTCGGCTGCCCGATTACTTTCGCCGGTCGTTTGCGCATCGAATCCGGCGGTGAACAAAGGGAGAAATAAGGTAATCCCAACACTTTCCACCAGCGTTGTTAGCAGGGTGAGAGCGGAAAGGATAAACAAATGGATGCCGACAAAGCGGTAGAAAATGATGCCATATTCGATGAGCGTAGAAATCAACGGAATATGAATCTTTCGTCGCCGCTTTGGTGCAGCATTGGTGTGAGCCGCTTCCTGTGCCATTACACTGCTTCCATCTTTTTCCGAAGCACGGCGTTCAAAAATTGCTCAACGTTCGACGCTACCACCGCAGCATCTGGGGGATGTTCCCCATAGAGAATTCTCCGAGGCTTCCACAGATCGGAAAAATCGCCCCGGATGCCGTCCCGGTACATCGCCCACAACAGGCGCAGCCGTCGCCAGCGATGATCGTCGAAGAGCAGGATACCGACAACGGAGCGAACGAACTGCCCTGCAATGCGCCATAACGTTTCCCAGCGGGACTCCGCTACCCGCCAGGCGATCCAGATCATATTCCGGATGGTATAATACCGCAACCAATATCGCTCGTACGGATCCCGCCGGGCATATCGCATCAGGCGAAGAAATCCAATTCGATAAGGCACTCTTCCGCTTTTTACCACTGCATCCTTGTGCCATATCACGCTCTGCGGCACCAGATAGATCTTCCCTCTCTGCCGAATTCGTAAGCAGTATTCGGTATCATCCCAGTGCAAAAACATCTCCTTTTTCGGAGGCCCCACAATATCAATCGTCGTATGGGGAACAAACAAACCCACAAAGGATTTCTGATCAACTTCGACCGCAGACAGATGCTCCAGATCCTCGCCCATCAGGGGAACTAAAAATTGTTTCAGGGGCGAATGCAGGTTTAAGCGACATTGGTGATAAGGCTCTATCGCTCCTGTCTGCGCCGATCGCGTTAAACTGCCGTATGCTGCAGCGCGATGCTTCGCTACGGCAATCAAGAGCTGTTCCAGTGCATCGGCTGCCGGTTCTGCATCATCGTCCATCAACCACAACCATTCAGCGCCCAGCGTCAGCGCCAGCCACATTCCGTAATAGAATCCTCCTGCCCCACCCAGATTTACCGGCAACCGTAAGTAGTAAAGCAGTGCAGAACCCTCCTCTGCCTCCATCACAATGAATGTTATTCCTTCTGCTGCTTCCTGTTCCACCACCCGATATCCCTCCTGCTGCAGCGCGGTAACAGTATCTTCCGTAGATGCATTGTCCACTACAACGATCGCCGCCAGAGGGTGCGTCTGGCGCTGTAACGCCCGAAGACATTCAGCAAGCAGTGATGGGCGATTGTACGTCACAACGACAGCAAAAACTTTCGAATCCGTTGCTTTATGACTCTGCTCACTCATTTGCTTTTGACTCTGTTGAAATCACCGTGCTCCCCTTTGCCACTCTACCAGCATTTCTCTTTGCCTCTTCTTGCAGTTTTGCTTCCTGTTTGATCATCCCTCTTTTGTTTGCCGCTTTACCAGCATTGCAACACCAACCCAGCTCTTTCCTTTCTCCTGCCTCATCTCACAGTTCCACCCCCTCCTGCCGCAACAATGCCGCCACATTGCACCGAATCCCTTCCATCAATTCTATCTCCTCATCCAGCGGCACTATTTTCCACTCCGCCTCCTGCTGCTCCGCTATCACCACCCGCCGATTGCGCGTCAGTATCCACACCACTCGCTCAACTCCCGCCTGATGCAAATCCTGCACCTTCTCGATCACGTAAGACAACAAATCCTCATATTTCTGCAAATCCGCTTTTGTATCCACTTCTATGACCACCTTTGGTGGCGTCTGCACATACTTTTCATCGACTCCTTCCTGTAGCAGTTGCTGGCGATCGAACACTGCAATGTCCAGATTCCGCCAACTCCGACGCCCCGTACGAAAGCCAACTTCATTGCTCAATACCTTGTATTTCCGAAGATCCAGATGCTGATACAGAACGCGCAAGAGCAAATCAATGATCCACGCTTGCAGTTTGCTACTCCCCATCACCTCCTCCACTGTTTTCTTGCCCTGCAGCACTTCCCGATACCCACGGTAATAGATTGGTCGTCCCCGGTACCGCTCGTACACCAACTCTTTGAGCGAAAGTGTTTGGTGAACCCCGGATTTTGGTGGTAGCGCTATTGTGCTTTCCATCACCATCTGCTATTTCTAAGTCTTCGTTTTTTCAGTGTTATACTCCACAATGCCACTCACAGCTTCACCCCCTCCTGCCGCAACAATGCCGCCACATTGCACCGAATCCCTTCCATCAACTCTATCTCCTCATCCAGCGGCACTATTTTCCACTCCGCCTCCTGCTGCTCCGCTATCACCACCCGCCGATTGCGCGTCAGTATCCACACGACTCGCTCAACTCCCGCCTGATGCAAATCCTGCACCTTCTCGATCACGTAAGACAGCAAATCCTCATATTTCTGCAAATCTGCTTTTGTATCAACCTCTATGACCACCTTCGGTGGCGTTTGCACATACTTTTCATCGACCCCTTCCTGTAGCAGTTGCTGGCGATCGAACACTGCAATGTCCAGATTCCGCCAACTCCGACGCCCCGTACGAAAACCGGCTTCATTGGTAGCAATGACAAATCGTGACAAATCAAGATTTGCAAAGAGCAGCCGCAAGATCACCTGAATAACAAACCACTGCAGTTTGCTACTTCCCATCACCTCCTCCACTGTTTTCTTGCCCTGCAACACCTCCCGATGCCCGCGGTAATAGATTGGTCGTCCCCGGTACCGCTCGTACACCAACTCTTTGAGCAGTTGCTTTCGATCCTGCTCCTTCTGCTTCGGCACCTCAACCACCGTTTTCTGTTCCGTCACTTCAGCCATTTGCTCTCTCCACGTTCAACTCAGAAAAGCAACGCTACGCAAACGCTCTAACCTGACACACTCTCACTGCTTTACCCCACATTTGTCAGGGAAAGCGACGCTAAGCATCGTCAGAAATTATGTTTCGGCTCAAAAATTTTTGACAACATTTGTACACATTCAATGTGGCTTCCTCTTCACTGATTTTGTCACCCAATATCCGGACAGCAATGCCCAGCATAGACGCACACCTGTTTACATCCTGGCCCAGCGCACCCGGCAATGTCCTCTGACAGAAGATCATCAGATCGAAACATCGCTGCACATCTGCTCACCGTTCCATCCCCGCCCTGCCAGCAGGCACCCGCTGTAGCGCGGCAATTTGCCCTCCAATGACCAGTCCTTCTTTGAAACTATCCGCTATCCCCTGGAACGTCCACCGACCATATCGTCCCACCGAAAAAATATCCATCTTCTCCAATCGCTCCCGTTGTTCCTGAACCCATCGGGATCCTGGCCGCTGCCAGGTATAGGCAACCTCGATCCAGGTTACATCAGCAACAAGCACTGTCTGGATCAGTCCCAGATCGCGCAATTCTTCTGCCGTTTGCTGCATCAGGCGTTCTACAACGCTGGCTACTGGTTTTTCTCCCCCCCGGAACGCAAATTCCACATACAGCGATCCATACCGTTGCGGATCCCGGTACTTTTCCGGTAAAAATGCTGGATCAACGTTGGAATAATACCCCACCCGATGGAAGCCCGTTCTGCTATCGGGAACATAGAGCCAGTGGTAGCCGTGGCGTGCATGCTCTGACGGCGGCAACTCAACGCCAAGATTGAGCACTAACACAGAGGTATACGGCTCACTCAACGATTGCTCTTCGTCTCCCAATATCCGAAGCAGATGATTGAGCGGGATCGTACTGACCAGCCGATCGTATTCAGTGGTCGAACCATCTGAAAACTGAACAATTTTTTGATCCGGATCAATGTGGACCGCTCGCTTTTCAAAAAACGCTGTCGCCGGCTCTGCCAGTTTCTGTGCCAGCACATTCAACCCATTAGCCGGATAACCAAATTGAACATTATAGCCAACTGCACTGTTACTCTTCCCGAATGTTCCGGCAACTACTTGCTCAAGCTGTAAAGGCGTTTTATACGGATCCTGCGGCGCTATTTCCCGAAATAACCCTGCGGTATATCGCTCGTGAAATGGGAAGAAAAACAGTTCGCACAGGTACTCGCCAAAATGTTTTTCCAGCCACTCTGCCATCGTCACCGGTTCCTGCCCATTCCGGTGCGCGCGCAACAGCGATTGAAGCGCTGCCTGTGCTTCCGACTCGCCCAACTGATGCAAATGATTCTGGAGTGGATAATCGACGAACCGTCCTCTTAAATGCACCGTTTGCTGCAATCCTCCGGCAAAAAACACTGCGGAGCGTCGGCGGTAAAACTTCAGCGGCACCAATCGATCAAACAGACGCAGGATCAACGGATCTCCGCCAAAGATCCAATGTCCTCCACCAATTTCAAATCGGAATCCTTCACGATGATACGATGCACAAATTCCGCCGGGGAAACGCTCTGCTTCGAACACCGGAACATCTGCAACAGTCGCAATCCCCAATCCGGTAAACCCCGCTCCAAGGACAATGGTTCTTTCAGTTTGCATCGACTCTTTTGTTAGTTAAACTTCAGCCCTCGGCAAATACTGCAGCATGTCTGTGTCTCTCACTGCATTTTCTTTAAATCCCGATAACGCTGATGCTATTGCGCACAGCACGGAACAATGCTGCGTTCTTAATGCATTCCGTTTTAACGCTCTTCTCGTCGTCACCATTTCTTGCCTGCTTGCCCTTTCCTACCGCAAACACAAATTTACGGGAAATTCCGCTTCCACTTTGAGATTTGCCGCTCATACGATCTTCCAGCTATTATCGCTGCCCTGTCGATCCAGCATCATTCCGGGAAGGCGCAATCTCGAACCCAACCTCATCTCCATTGTCCGATCAACGCAGAAACAGCAGTGTCCGTGCGTGGACCTTCTCGATATCGCATCGCTGTTCACCACACTATTTTTTTCGCTTCAAAAATGTGCCGAAAGCAATGAACCGCTTCTACTTCCGATCTCCCCAACACTCTGCGCCCTAACATCCGCTAAGAACCCACACTTTCGTACAACGCTTCCATTTCCCGAACGAAGACCTCCAGGGATTTCACAAGAGAATTTCGGTGCTGGCGAATCTGTTGATTCAGATGCACGAGCTGTTCCGGCTGCTGCAAAATATGCTCCAGCACTGCTGCCAGAGCGGAAGGGGAAAAATCGGGGAGCAACCAGCCACTGAGCTCTGGCACCACATATTCCGGCGCCGCACCAGTTGGCGTTGCAATGACAGGAATGCCCGCCGCGATCATTTCGATCCCTGCGTAACCATACGTTTCTTCGCAGACCGAAGGCACAATCCCGACATCAAATCGCCGGAAAACCGATGGTAAATCCTCTCGCTGATAGTTTCCATAGTAGATCAGATCGGGATGCTGATGTACAAACGCCTGATACGCTGGATGCAGCGCTCCAAAAATATGAAGGCGATACCTTCCCTGCCATCCCCGACGATCTAACATTTCAATCGCCTCTTTCAGCAGTCGCGCTCCTTTGTACGGTCCAGCAAATCCGGCTGTCGTCCCGAAATTGACGGGCAATGAAACTGCCGAAATTTCTTTCACTGGAAGCGCTGCAATGTGTCGCATCGTCGGCGCAATGACGCGATACGGTGGCAACGCCGAAAGCCACTGCTGAAATATCTGAACGCTCCGCTGCGACTGAAACAACAAACAATCCACTTGCCGCAACCGCTCGCGATTTTGTCGCCACCGCCGATGATAAAATTCGACTTCTGCCAGCGGGATTTGCTCCAGCAAGCCGGTGTTGTCCTGTGAAGGCTGCGCTGTTTCCCGATGGGAAGGTTGCTCCCGGCGTTCGTTCCGATGTTTCCACCATCGATAGACCGAACGGATTCCCTGAAGCATCGCTGCAGGCAACCACCGCTCAGCTTCATACCGCAACGTTGCCTGCGGTGACGGGTGCGGCAACGGCTGATGCCGTAAACATTCTGCACAGCGACGCCCCTGCTGGCTGTCCTGACATCGTTGCTGCTGCCAATCCCACAGAAAGTGGGTAGGGCACAAAGGGGTGTAATCGTGCACCGAAAAGATGACTGGCACTTTATGCTGCCGCACCCGATCCAGCAGGGATGATGGCAAACCGCCGAAACCGCGAAAGTGCACAACCGAGGGCTGCACCTCCTCCAGCATCTGTTGAAAGATTTTTTCAATCACCTCCGACTCCAGATCATTGATTCCGCCACCAATCCGTTGTTGCACAAGGGGAACATTCTGGAGTTCCCGAAATTCCACCCCTTTACGACGCCACCGTTTGAGTCGCAGTGACCGTGCTCGGGGATAAAATCTGCCCTGGCAGAAATAAAACACCTGATGTCCCCGTTCTGCCAGGCCCTCCAGAAGATCATTGGTCGACTGCACCAATCCACCATATGCTACCAGTGGGTAAAAGCTATGACCAACAATGAGGATGCGCATTCTTAATCAGTGCTGCCGACTTTGATCAGCTTCATTCTCCAATCGTCTTACCTCCCCCTTCCCTCGAAGCAGTTGCTGCAAAGCACTTTCCACTGATGGCAACTGTGGCTCTGGCACAGACAGTGTGAGGGTTACTATGCTTGCATCATATTGTGCTTCAAATGGAAGTTGATGCTGATGCAAATAGTGTTGCACTACTGGAGACAGCTCATAGTCCACCTCGACGACAACCATACGTTGCTTCACCTTCTCAACAATGGTTGCTGCCTGCACAACGTGCTCAGCCGCCTGTCGGTAAGCGCGTGCCAATCCACCTGTGCCCAGCTTAATCCCTCCAAAGTATCGGACGACCACCAGAAGCACATCGGACAACTGGTATTTTTCCAGCACCATATAAATCGGCTTGCCCGCCGTACCGGATGGTTCTCGATCATCCGAAAATCCATAGGGCTGTCCCTGCGGTCCCAGTCGATAGGCGTAGCAGTGATGGGTAGCATCCGGATACTGCTTGCGAATGCTCTCCAGCGCCGCCGTCACCGCCTGTGGTGTTTCAACCGGCTGGAGAATTCCGATAAATCGGGATTTTTGTACCACAATTTCCGCCTGGAACTGTCGCTCAACTGAACAATATCCCATTCCTTCCGTCTTCATTTTGAACTGAAGATGCGGAAAACGAATAACAACAGGGCAGCAATAGAAGATGAAGATCGGGATCGTGTGTTACCCAACGTACGGTGGTAGTGGTGTGGTCGCAACAGAGCTGGGAATCGCTTTAGCAGAACGTGGGCACGAAGTCCACTTCATCACCTACGAAGTTCCAATGCGGTTGCACCAATATCAGGAAAACGTCTTCTACCACGAAGTCGACATTCCCAATTATCCACTCTTCGAATTCCAGCTCTACAGTCTGGCACTGACCGGCAAGATTGTCGAAGTTGTCCGGTACGAAAATCTGGACATTCTGCACGTGCATTACGCCATTCCGCACGCCATCAGCGGTTATTTAGCACGGCAAATTCTTCACGATTTGCACTGCAACCATACCAAACTGATCACTACCCTGCACGGCACAGACATCACCCTGATCGGTCTGGAACCTTCTTTTGCCCCGCTGGTCAAATTCTCTCTTCTCCACTCCGATGTAGTCACTGCTGTATCCCGGTTTCTCAAAGAGCGGACGATGGCACAGTTTCAGGTGGAAGAAGACAAAATCGTGGTGATTCCAAACTTCGTCGACACCAATTTATACCACCGCCGAAAAAATTGTCGGCTGCGCCAGCAGGTTGCTCCCAACAATGAACCCATCCTGATGCACATTTCGAACTTCCGTCCGATTAAGCGGGTACCGGACACCGTCCGCATTCTCCATCACATCCGCCAGCACATACCGGCGAAATTGGTGTTAGTTGGCGATGGTCCGCAGCGTTCGGAAACCGAAATGTTAGCCAGGGAGCTGGGATTAGCAGAGGATGTGAAATTCTTAGGAAAACACACCGCGCTGGCGCAGATTCTCTCTGCCGCCGATTTGTTCCTGCTCCCCAGCCAATCTGAAAGTTTCGGATTAGCAGCGCTGGAAGCAATGAGCTGCGGCGTACCCGTCATTGCAACCAGTGCTGGCGGCATTCCGGAGGTGGTACTCCACGGCGAAACGGGCTACCTTGCCGAAATTGGAGATGTGGAGCGAATGGCTCGATATGCCATCGATCTGCTGACCAATCCCCGCAAGTGGGAACGCTTCTCTGCCGCTGCCCGGCGGCGCGCCGAGACAGTCTTCGATAAATCCCTGATCGTTCCCCGGTACGAACAGCTCTACCAGCAGGTGCTGGCAACCAGGAGCTCAATCGCTGAAGCCACCGTCCCAGCAGTTGAAATAGAAGCGGCTACCAGCGAATGAAACATTGCCCTGTGGGGATTGTGATATGCTGGATCTTCCTGCTACCCACTGTGACGCTGAGTCAGAAATTTGTCATCAACGAAGTGTATCCTGCTCCCATCGGTGATGAACCGGAGTGGTTAGAGCTTCACAACACGGAAAACCGAACCCGGATTCTGCAAGGGGGATGGATCAACGACCGGACTCGATCCGTTCGTTTGCCCAGGATCCGCATTCCTGCTCGCGGCTTTGCTGTGTTGTGCCGTGATACAACAGCGTTGAAGCAATACTGGTACATTCCTCCCGACGCGGTTTTAATCGAAACCTCTCTCCCTTCGCTCAACAATTCCAGCGATAGCTTTGTCCTGCGCGCTCAGGATTCCACGGTACTGGATTCCATTTTCTACCGATCTCGCTGGGGTCGCAAGGGACATTCGCTGGAGCGAATTCTTCCCACCCAACCAGCGGTCGACGCGACCCAGTGGAAAGCCTCAGAAGCCTTCCAGGGAGCAACGCCGGGATGGCAAAACAGCGTCCTTCCGCTCCCCTTCGACTGGCGCATTCTCCGCCTTGCTGTTGATGGTTATACCCAGACACTGACGGTACATCTACGAAACAATGGTACAGAAGTCATTGATTCTGCCACCGCTGCTGTTGTCTATGATGCCAATCGGGACAGTGTTGCGCAACCAGCAGAACTGCTGCAACACCGCCTTTTTACGAACATCCCGGCCGGCGACACGGTGCTCTGGAACATTGACATTACCGATCTCCCTCGTGGCTGGCAGCCCATCATTGTCGTGATCCATTTCGCCAGAGATCAACGTCCCACCAATGACTCGCTCCAGCAGCAAATCTACTGTTCCTATCCCCCACACTCGCTGCTTTTCAACGAAATCCTTTATGAACCAGAGGGGAACTGTGGGGAATTTGTCGAAATCTGGAATGCTGCTGCCGACACGTTGGATCTGCGAGGCTATCGCCTGCACGATCTTTCTGCTTCTGGCAAAGCGGACACGGCAGTGCTTGGATCTTCCCTGCTGCTGCCACCTCGCCATCTTGCCGTGATCGTGTGGGATACTGCCTGTTTCTTCGATCGATTCCCCGATCTGCGTGACAGCACTGCCATCGCTGTTCCACCTGAAGGGATTACACTGAACAATACCGGCGACATCATTGTACTCCGCGATCCCAACGGAGTGGTTCAGGATTCAGTTGCGTACAAACCCTCGTGGCATGTCGATGCGCTCCCCTCCACGCGTAACCGATCCTTAGAAAAATTGACACCTTCCCTCCCATCCGCCCTGGCCAGTTCGTGGACAAGTTGTGGCGCCCGTGCCGGTAGCACCCCGCTGGCACCCAATAGCGTGAGCATCCCACCGGAACACGAAGGAACGCTCCATATTACGCCAAATCCCTTTATTCCTCGCCCGGATGATCCTCGCGCTGGATGCCTGTTGAGTTACGAACTTCCTTACACACAGGCGTTGATCACCGTCAGCATCTACGATCCGAACGGGATTCTGGTTCGCCAGTTGGTGACGAACTTCTATACCGCCGCTAATGGCGAATTGTTCTGGAATGGACTGAATGATCAGGAAGAACTGCTCCCTCCCGGTCCTTACATCTGCCTTTTCACTGCGACGGACCTGCGAACGCGCCATTCGATCCAGTTGAAGCGCTTGGTTGTTCTGGCACCGCCGTAAAATGACTGGAAACGTCAAGCAAAAGTGCTAACTCAACCCGGAGCTTCTTCATTTTTTAGTGCGCAGGCTTTGTTTTTAGGGAACGCCAACTGGGAGCGCCGGCTTTAGCCGGCATGCACCCTAAAGGGTGCGTTCCCAGTAGATGCACGCTGAAGCGTGCGCTCCCCAGCAATCCCCACCGGAAGCGCCAACTGGGAACGCCAGCTTTAGCCGGCAAAGGCTGCACACTGAAGTGCGCGTCCCAGTAAGTGCAACATTGAAACGTGTATGCCAATAGCTGGGAGCGCCGACTTTCGTCGGCAAGAAAATGCACACTGAAGTGTGCGCTCCCGGCGAACTGGGAGCGCCGGCTTTAGCCGGCATGCACCCTAAAGGATGCGTTCCCAGGAGATGCACCCTGAAACGTGCGTCCCCAGCAATCCCCACTGGGAGCGCCGACTTTCGTCGGCAGAAGATGTGCCTCTTAGAGGTATGTGTTTAAATGCCAAGCAAAGAATCTGTCCCAGAAAATATGGGCTAAATGTGCGCACTCTATTACGCACAGCTCGAACCCTATGCTCAGGAAATCCTCCGAAAGATTGCGTTGCCAGAACAAATCGACAGCAATGTCTGTATCCATTCTTTCCCATTGACCACAGATTCTCTCTGCAAATCCTTTCTATCTCCGTATCCCCTCTTTCCCTTTTTTGTTGTAAATTTGGCATCTTAGAAACAACAGGGAGCATGCTGGTGGAAGACATCTTAGTATCTTTGCGAAATGCCATTGATCGGGAAGTCGAATTACTGCTGGAGCTTCGTCCACGGTTGCAGAAGCTGCACAAGGAATTTAAGCAACACTTTGCCGACCTGGATGAACTGAGCAGTGCTGTGCAGTTAGCAGCGCGAGATCTTGCCGATGCTCAGTTGCGAGAATTTTTGCTGAGCAAAAGTAAGTTTCTCCAGAAGCAACTCTATCAACTGAAAAACGCTCTGGATTGGGCACGCAAGGAAGCACCAAAAGCGGCAAAAGCAGCCAAGCAGTTGAAGATCCAGCTTACAATGCTGCAGGCTACCCTGCAATATCAGGCAGGAATGATTGAAAGCTCTGAAGTGGTGGAAATGATCAAGGAAAACCTTTCCAAAATGACGGAACTGGTTCGACAATTGTCCAAAACAGTTGCAAAGATTGAGGTCAATGTAATGATGGCAGAAGAGTTGATGGCAAAGTGTTTGCAAATACGGCAGGATATCGAACAGCGGTTAGAAGCAATTTAGGAACAACGGTTAGAAGCGATTTAGCGATGAAGTGGACGACACTGCTGTGTTTCCTCTGCTGCTGGTTCCCTATGAATGCCCAGATCATTCCTGCCAGTCCCGCTAACTGGCTCTATCCGCTGGGAAATCTAGAAGCTACTCGCCATCAGGCTTTCCGATCCAATCCCCAGAGCTACGATTCGCTCACGATCAAGTGGAGCATCAGCAGTGTTTATGGCGATATTCAGCCTCTGGTGGGGAATATTGTCAGCAATCCCCGCTGGCTGCCATCGTATCCGTGGGGACCCAATGAGTTTGCTGTCGTGTTCCGCGACAGCTTGCTGATCTACGGAGCCGATGGGAAGCGAATCGCCACGATGCCGCTTCCTCCCCACGTGTATCGCGTTTCCGTCCTGTTTGACTCCTCCGCCATCTTACCGAATGTCTACACCGTGTTTCCCGTCATTCTGGGACTGGAGACGGTGGAATACGAAACCCTGCAGGACAGTGCTACCTCTGCTTACATCGCAGCCTACGATGCGCAGGCTCAGCAACTTATCCTGATCAAACGGTTGACGGTCGATCTGCGCAGTTATCGGCCCAACAACGCTGCCAGTGTTGCCCCGATTTTCGGGCGTACTCTTGGCAATGATATGGTAGTGTATGCAACGGTCAATATGAGCAATCCACGGGTACCGGTGCAGGCACCAGCCGATCCACCCTTTTTTCGTGGATTGACTTTTTTCCGCACCGCCGATTTCCGCTTTCCATTCCCTCGCCCGGACGTACTGGACAATCCACCGGATCGCTACACCGTTGGACCAGAGGTTACCGTTGCCCCCCCTTCTATCAGTGTCATCGGCAACCAATTGAATCTTTTACTCCCCTGCTATCCAACGCCAACTCTCAGTCTCAGCAACCCTATCAGCAATCCCTACACGGATTTCACTTTTCCGAACTCCCTGTATTTGCTCCATCTCAACATCCAGAATGCCACACCGGCTGCGGGATCGGCTTTTACACCCCTACCGGATTTCCCAGCCACGCAAAGACCTCGAATTCGTCCCCTGTTTGTTACCCTGACCGATGCGGGACAAACCAACACTCCGCAACCCTACATTCTGGTAGCGGAAGAATACTATGGGCGGGATGGATCGCAAGGTGTTGCGGCTCTACATCTCTTCGATCTGAATGGCAATCAATTGACCTTTCCCCGTCCCTATACCGTTGAAGCGGAAGAATCTTTTGAAGGTGGCAACGATCATCTGTGGTCTATTGCCGTTGGAGATGTCGATGGGGTCGGTTCCAATGAGTCACTGCCCTACTATCCCAACAATCCGGGCAATGAGATCGTGGTTACTCAGAGCTCTCCCTTCTTCGATTATCCCAACAGCCGCCTGATGATTTTGCGCTACCGCACCGGACAACGCATCCCGAAACCGGACATTTCTCAGGATAGTCTCCGCTATTTTGACACCATTGTCACCCATCGCATTGCTGGATGGGTGGCAGCCGTTAGTGATTTTGATGGCGCTCCGGATGGGAAAGAAGAAATTTTCATCGTCAACGGTCCTACGCTCCGCATCCTCCGGATGCGAGACTACAGCGATCCTCGCTTCATCTTAGGCGAAGCCTTCGACACCGTGTACTCTGTCACCTTCCCAAACGAAACAATTTTCTCCATTGCCGTTGTCGATATGGAAGGCGATGGTTACCTGGATATTTTGGTCACCACTTCACAGCACACCTATCTGATCGGCAAAAAGATCGTGGGAGCAATTGTGCTTCAGCGCCCAACTTTGCCACAAACTCTGTGCGATAACGACACCCTCACGCTCGAATGGATCAACTACACCGGGGGCAATCCGAAAGTTGCCATCTGGTTCCGCCAATACCTGAACGGGCAACCAACGGACGTGGTCATCCCGATCGTTCCGGAACTGGATAACACTGGCGATACCGTGCGGTACACTTTCGTCTACAACTCCGACACCCTTGCAGGCGAGGGACGATTCATCATTCAAAGCATCGAAAATCCGCAGGTTCGGGACTCTTCAGGACTGGTTTTCCTCCAGACACCCCAGCTCACCTTAGAAACGCCAATGGACGGCGATCGTTTCACCATTGGTAGCACCGTCACCTTAAGTGGCACGATGCAGTGTCTGGAGGAGGCGCTCCTTCAGTATGGTTACCAGACTGATACTGGAATGGTCTGGCTGGACATTGCCGTGGTACAACCAGCGGCTGACAGCACATACCGTTATGACTTCACCATTCCCTGCCTTCCCTTCTTTCCCTGCGATGGTTTACCTACCGATTCACTCCTGTTTTTCCGCGCCATCGGTGTTCGTTTCCTGCCAAATCAGACGGTGCGCGATACTTCGGTCATTCGCACCATCATTGTGTCGCCCCAGTCATTTTCTGTGAGCATTTCTCAACCATCGCAAACCATTTGCTCGGAGCGAACGATCGACTGGCAACCGATCACAGGATGCGACACGCTCCTGCTGTATCTTTCTACCGACAACGGCAATACGTTCACGTTCATCGACACGCTCGATGGGCAATCTGGCACCTATCTCTGGCGGATTCCTGTGGATCTTCCCGACACGATTCTGCTCCGGTTCTGCTGTCTGGGTGGCTGCATCCAGCTTGACACGCTACTTGTCGGAATGCGTCCAATCTACGTACAAGCCGTGGCGCCCAATCCCTTTGATCCCACCAAGCCGGAAGAATTATCCATCCTGTCTTTCGTGCCCGAACCCACCACCGTCACCATCAACATCTTCGATAGCGGCAATCGTCTCCTCCGCCGGCTGATCGATCAACAATACCGTGAGCCAAACGTTTTATATTGCGATCGTTGGGACGGTACCGTGCGCGGCGCTGTCGTGCCCAACGGAATGTACTACGTGGTGGTGGAGTTTGGCACGGGACATCGAGAAGTGTATGCCGTCTTTGTCGCCAAGGGATATTAAGGACTGTTTCACAAATCCATCGTAGCATTAGCCGTGTTGATCCTGTTAGTCGATGATGAGGAGCGTCTTACCAGCTTCCTGCGTCGGGGATTGCAGGAAGAAGGCTACACTATAGACATTGCCACCGATGGTATTGAAGCGTTGGAGAAAGCAACAAAGCATCACTATGACCTGATTATCCTCGACGTAATGCTGCCCCAGAAAGACGGATTTGCAGTGCTACGGGAATTGCGCGCTCAGGGGAATCAAACACCGATTTTAATGCTCAGTGCTCGAGGGACAACCGAGGACAAAGTCAAGGGGCTGGATCTGGGCGCCGACGACTACCTGCCGAAACCCTTCCATTTCGATGAGCTGCTGGCTCGAATTCGTTCTTTACTCCGTCGCAGTAGCATTGAAAAACACCCGATTCTGCGGTGTGGTGATCTGGAGCTGGACACTGTCAAACGGATTGCATATCGGGATGGACAGGCGATTCCATTAACCAATCGGGAATTTGCCCTGCTGGAGTATTTAATGCGCAACAAGGGCAAAGTACTGAGCCGTACCCGCATCCTGTCCAACGTCTGGCACTACGATTTCGATCCGGAGTCCAACATCGTCGATGTGTACGTCAAACGATTGCGAAAAAAAATTGAAGTACCGGGAAAACCACGCCTGATCCACAGCATTCGTGGAATGGGCTACTTGATTCAGGAACCGGAAGAACCCCAATGGTGGGAAGAGTAAGGAATGATTGAAAATTTCCCCGAACGGTATTTACAAAAATTGATCCGGCTCGCCCTGGCTGATAGCACAACGATCTGGTCAACCACCAATGGACAACGGTGTCAATTCCTTTCACCCGGCGAATGGAATTTCGATGCCGGACCGGATTTTCTCCGTATGGCGGCAATCGTCGACGGGCATATACACGTGGGACACGGGGAAGTGCACCGGCACCGCTCGGAATGGCACACGCACCGTCATAAAGAGCAAGCGGCACATCAACAGACGTTATTCCACTTTTTCCTCATCGATGATGCTGTGCCAGCTTCAGAGCCTCCGTTCTCTATTCACATTCCTCCGGAGCACCTACAACCATTCTTTGAACAGGATCAGCAAATGCTGCAACAACGGCTGTGTGACCTGGACTCACTGGAAATTCTGCAGGAGTATGCGTATCGTCGCGTGATGCGGAAAGCAGATGCAGCGTATGAAATGCTGGAACACGCTGACGGCAATCTGGAAGCAGCTCTCCAGTCTGCGATGCAGCAATTCTTCCAGCGGCACTCCGGAACCCGTCGCCGTCCCGGCGGATTGCTACGCTATCAGCAGCAATTGTGCTCGACCTCAACGCTCCGTCCGTGGCTTTCGTTTCTGCAAGATCTGGCAACACAGCAACTTTCGGACGATGCGCTGGCGGATCGCTTAACATCACTGCTCCGCACGTCCCTGGCTGGCGAGGGCAAAGGGACCCGGTTGGAATTGATGGTAAATGTGCTACTGCCAATGGCATTTGCCGTAGCTTCAGAAGAGCAAAAGAACCTTTTGTTGATGTGGTTCTGGGCCCTCAAAGCACCTCACCGCTATGGTGCGCTGGTGCGCCGCTTCCCCACGCTTCCTCAACAATACGTATGGCAGCAGCAGGGAATGCTGGAGTACCTTCGGGAATGCCGGTATGGCAGAGAGCGGTGTGCTGAATTACTGCTTCCCTATCTCACTGCTGCTGATTCCCGGATTTTTGCTCATCTTCCCTCGCAATGGTTTGATTAACCCACCGGCAAGACTTCTTCTACCTGCAATGCAGCACATCTTACAATGCTTTAAAGCTGGCGAATTTTCCGCTCTAAGTTGTCGATAACCTGTCGCAGATCGGGATCTGTCGCTCGATACTGTTCTACGGTTTGACAGGCGTGGATCACGGTCGTATGATCTTTGCGTCCGAACAGGAGGGCAATTTTCTTTAAGGGCATTTCCAACACCTCTCGCACAAAATACATTGCTATGTGGCGCGCGACAGTAACGGTATGGCGACGTGTTTTACTGGTCAGCAACGCTGGCGACAGATTGAATTCCGCTGCTACAATGCGGATAATATCTTCCACCGTCAGTTGCGAGCTCGAAATCAGCGATGTTTCACTGGCAGGCTGCAGGGTTTGCACAACCTCCCGTGCAAGTGCCAGGTCCATTGCTCGCCCATCAAGCGCTACCTTGGCAATCAAACTGATTAAACACCCTTCCAGCTCCCGCACACTCTGGGTAATATGGCGCGCCAGAAACTGTGCCACATCGGAGGGCAACTCCACGCCCTCTGCTGCCGCTTTCTGCTGCAAAATCGCCAGCCGAAGTTCGTAGTCCGGCGGTTGAATATCCACAATCAGTCCCCATTGAAACCGCGAAATCAAGCGATCGTCAATGCCTCGCAAATCCTTGGGTGGGCGGTCGCTGGTGAGAACTAACTGCTTGCCTGCCTGGTGCAGCGTGTTAAAAGTGTGGAAAAAATGATCCTGCGTCTTTTCCTTGTCGATAAAAAATTGGATATCGTCGACAATCAGCACATCGACCGAGCGATAGAACTGGGTAAAGTCCGAAATCTTGTTGTATTGCAGCGCATTGATGTACTCGACCGTAAAGCGCTCGCTATTGGTATACAACACCCGCAGGCGCGGATGCTTTTGCACAATGGCATTGCCAATAGCGTGCGCCAGATGCGTTTTACCCACACCGGTAGGTCCATAAATCACCAACGGATTGTAGCGCGTC
The DNA here is from genome assembly GCA_015490805.1 of Candidatus Kapaibacterium sp. Classification (GTDB taxonomy): domain Bacteria; phylum Bacteroidota; class Ignavibacteria; order Kapaibacteriales; family WFXC01; genus WFXC01. The sequence continues at coordinate 27,189 of WFXC01000048.1, read as the reverse complement.
ATCCCCGGATTCTCGGCAACCGCCAGAGAAGCGGCTACTGCTAACTGGTTGCTCTCACCCCGTACGAATGTGTCAAAGGTATAGTGAGGCACCAGCGAAGAAGGGAAAGGATGTTCTGCTGGTGTTGCTGGCGCAAAAGGCAACGGTGTCTGCTTCGGCGCCTGCCGAAATGCGGGCAAACGGATCGTTCGATCCTTTGCAGATCGGGCAGTGCGGTCAACAATGACCTCATACTGCAACTGCGCCGACGCCCCTAACACTTCCTTGATGGTCTTCTCAATCAGCGGATAATAGTGTTCCTCCAGCCACTCGTAAAAAAACTGGCTGGGCACCTGTACTGTCAGCACATTGTCCTGCCAGCGAAGCGGTACGATTGGCTCAAACCAGGTTTTAAACACCTGCTGGGAGACGTTATCCCGGATGATAGCTAAACACGCCTGCCAGAGTTCCCGAACCGACCCCTGCCTTTTCTTCTTTTCTTTTTTCGCTGGTGATGTGCTGGGTGATGGCTTTTCTTCTTTCTTCACCGATTCCGCTTTTCCTCTCGATCTTCCCCGCCGCTTTCCCGGCGCCGACTGCCTTAGCTCTTCATAAAAAAGACGTAACGATTCCGGCATCGTAGCACACTAACCTATCTCTGGCTTCTCAGAACCTTTTTGGAAATTGAACCGGGTGGATCACCCACGCCCTCAGTTACAGCAGTCGCGAATTTGCAGAAAATTTCTGGAAGAAACAAATGTGGAGGAGCAAAGTGGCGGATTTTGCTGAAAATCGCCGCTTTCTTTTTCACATACCTCCGGCAATAGAGCAAAAGCCAAAGGTAAAAATTGCTTCAGAAAACTTTCTTTTCTTTCAATTTCCCCGCTATGGCCACCCCCTGGTAGCAGTGATCATCTGACTGCCAAGCAGTGCAACCCGGAAACCTCAAAGTAATGAACTTTTCCAGCTATCTCTTCTTTTGACGCCAGCCTCGGGCTCCATTGACAAAGAATGGCAATACGAGGCTGAGCTCGAGGAAATCATCAGCGAGGAAGGTTCGGGCTCCATTGACAAAGAATAGCAATAGCAAATCATCTCGAAGGTTTTCATTTCTACTGCGCAGAAGCAATGTGTTCAACGTCCGAAAAAGAAAAGTCAATGCCCTATCACACCTCAGCCCCAGCAGTACCAGCCCTCACGCGCCGACAATCGGCAAATACCGGACAAATGCCTTTGCCATTGAACTACGGTTGAACTGTAACGCAGAGAAAATGCACGCTGAAGCGTGCGCTCCCAGGCTTACCATTGAACCACAGGTGAACCGTAAGCGGAAGTGCCAGCTTTCACCGGCAAAAAATGGACGTGTCACTTCTCGCAATCACAGTTGCACTGTGACGGGTTTTGGCTGATTGAGTTCTGTAAACCAGCGAACAACCTCGTCGAGTGTTTTTTGCCCGTGATCACCCACGCGATGCTCCCGAACAGCCACTGTAGCGCTTTCAACCTCTTTATCACCGATGATCAGCGCGAAGGGAATTTTCTGCTGTTCCGATTCGGCAATTTTGCGTGAAATCCGTTCATTGCGATCATCCAGCTCAACCCGGAAGCCCGCAGCAGTCAACCGATCCACCACCTGCTGTGCATAGCTAATATGGTGATCGCTAATCGGCAACACCCGGACCTGCACCGGCGCCAGCCAGAAAGGGAAGTTCCCGGCAAAGTGTTCAATTAGGATCGCCACAAATCGCTCGAAGGAGCCAAAAGGAGCGCGGTGGATAATAACTGGGCGGTGCTTCTGATTATCAGCGCCGATATATTCCAGTTGAAAACGTTCGGGCATCACGTAATCCACCTGCACCGTTCCCATCTGCCACTGCCGCCCCAGCACGTCGCGAACAATAAAGTCGATCTTCGGACCATAGAAAGCAGCCTCTCCAATACCAATGAAGTATTCCAGCCCCATTTCCTCCGCAACTTCCTGGATTTCCTGCTGCGCTCGCTCCCACAACCGAATATCGCCGCCGTATTTTTCTTCATTCTCATCCCGGAATGATAGTCGCGTCGTCACTTCCAGACCAAAGATGCTCATCACATACTGGGTTAATTCTACCACATTCCGGATTTCTTCCTTGACCTGCTCTACGGTGCAGTAAATATGCGCATCATCCTGCGTGAATCCCCGAACCCGTGTTAATCCTGAAAGCTCCCCTGATTGCTCATAGCGATAAACAGTACCAAACTCCGCAAGGCGGAGTGGTAGGTCGCGGTAACTTCGAGGCTGACTGGCATAAATCTGGTGATGGTGCGGACAGTTCATCGGCTTGAGCAGATAGGATTCCCCTTCCAGTTCCATCGGCGGAAACTGGGAATCCGCATAGTAGGGATAATGGCCGGAGGTAATGTAGAGCTCCAGCTTTCCGATATGCGGCGTAATAACCTCCTGGTATCCCCGTTTCAGTTGCTCCTGTCGCAGGAAATTCTCCAGCGTGCGGCGCAACACGGTTCCTTTGGGCAACCACATTGGCAATCCGGGTCCGACATTGGGCGAGATGAAGAAAATCCCCAACTGCTTGCCCAGGCGGCGATGGTCGCGCTTTTGCGCCTCCTCCCGCATCTTCAAAAACTCTTCCAGCAGGGAGCGTTTCGGGAAGCTAATGCCATACACGCGAGTCAACATCTTGTTCCGCGCATCGCCGCGCCAGTACGCGCCGGCAACACCCAGGATCTTTGGTGCCTTAATCTTCCCCGTCGAAGGAATATGCGGACCGCGACAGAGATCCGTAAAGTTTCCCTGCCGGTAGAAAGTTATCGGCTCGCCTTTGATTTCCTCCAGAATCTCCAGCTTGTATTCATTCCCTTCTTTCCGGTAGTACTCGACCGCTTCCTCCCAGTCAATTTCCATCCGTTCGTATGGCACATCCCGCTTTGCCAATTCCTCCATTTTCTTTTCAATTTTCTCAAAATCCTCGGACGTAATCGTTTGTCCCTCTGGCAATTCAACGTCATAATAAAACCCCTGCTCGATCGGCGGTCCGATGGTAAATTTCACCCCCGGATAGAGCTCTTGCAGTGCTTCTGCCATCAGGTGAGCGGAGGAATGCCAGAACATCTCTCGCCCTTCCGGATCTTTGAAGGTGACAATGCGAACCTCAGCATCTTCTGTGATGGGACGGGAAAGATCGCGCAACTCCCCATTGACAATAATTCCCAACGCTTCTTTCGCTAGTCGTGGCGAGATCGATCGGGCAATTTCCATCCCCGTCACTCCTGCGGGAAACTCCCGAACGCTTCCATCCGGAAACGTGATCCTTACAACATCCGAGGCTTCCCGCACCGACTGCTGTGCATCTACAATCTGCTGCTCGCTCATCATTTCCCCGCTTTTTGTTATCTTTGAAACTTTCCCGTTCACAAAAATACAACTTTTGGGACATCCGTGACAATCAAGGAATATCGATGCAATTAACTGAGGCTGACATTAAAAAAATTGCAGCGGTATTGAAAGTATCGCCCACAATTCAGGATGACGAAATCCAATTCACTATCCAGAACCCTGCCAATGGTTTTACGCTGAGTTTAACGATTTACCAGAACGTCTCGTGGAATGATCAGAAAGTGACCATCGTTTCTGCACTGACCCCATCGGGAATGTACCAGCTTCACAATTGCGTTGGGTACGTCACCTTTGAGGATGAAGAAGTGATCTTTGTTTCCCAGGACCCCCATCATTCTTCTTACTTCTCCACTATGACCATCGGAAACAACGCCAGTTGTTCTCTGTTTGCTTCGGTGAATCGGGGGCTCCTCCACACGGACTTTGGAAACTTAGACGAACGCCTCTTGCTAGCAGCAATGCAATTAGCGATTATTGAATCGCTTTTCCCGGCAGACGAGGATTGACTATCGATGAGCCACACCGTGGAGGTTATCAATGCCTCAGGCGAACGCTATCTCCGACAGAACATCCTCAGAGCTGCTGCGCTATTTGCCCTCCGCACCCTGCAATTACCCTCCGGTCGCCTGAACATTGTCCTGACCACAGATGAAACTATTCACCAGTTAAATCGGGACTATCTGGGGCACGACTATCCCACGGATATTCTCACTTTTGGTCTGGAAGCGGATCCCTTAGTGGCGGAGCTATACATCAGTGTACCGACGGCACGCCAGAATGCGCACGAATATGGCGTTTCCCTGTCAGCGGAATTGCTCCGCCTTGTGTTCCACGGCATTCTCCACCTTGCAGGTTGGGAGGATCAAACGCCGGAAGAGCGACAGCAAATGCACGAAGCAGAAAATCGACTGATGGAGCAATTTGCTCGCTTCCGCCAACAGGCAACAAAAGGGAAAAACTGATCGTCTACCGATTTGCTGAACATTGGGGACCCCGTAGCTCAGCAGGATAGAGCAGCGGTTTCCTAAACCGTTGGTCGCAGGTTCGAATCCTGCCGGGGTCGCTTACCGCTGGCAGAACTACCAGCGCAGTTTGTTGCTATACGGATTTGTTTGCTTTCAGCCACTGAGAACCTCCTTCCTGCCAACACTTTGAGCATCCTGCGTCCTTTTATTTCTTTCTCGGAGCTTCCAGCAGTTTGCCTGCGACAGCAATCTTTCTGCTTCAGCAAAGCAATAACAGGGCGCTGTAGAATGTCTTTTTCCCATCCGTAACACATCCGATCGTTCTGTGTTAACACTGTACGACCTTTCCCCCTGTATTTGCAAATTTCATTGTAAATTGCAACGTGTGGAAATAGACAGATTGAACGACAATGCAAGTGAGCAAGCGACGAGTTTTCCTGACCCTCCTGTTTAGCTGGATATTCGCTGGAGGGTTATTGACCGCGCAAGTTTTCTCGCTGGTTGATCTGGACATCTCCAACTTTCCAATTATTCGTTCCCGGCTGATTCTTTCAGACAACAGCGGGCAATCGATTCGGAATCTACAACCGAGCGACTTTGAAATTCTGGAAAACGGGCAGCCGAGAACCGTACTGCAAGTCTTTTGTAAGCCAATCGAAGAGCGCAAGCCCATCCAGGTTGTACTTGTTGCAGACAAAAGTATGTCGATGGCAAACCACACTGCTGACGGCGTGACAACCCGAATGGAGCTGCTGAAGCAATCAATGGCTGAATTCTTAGATGCCGTTGAATTCGTCCAGCGAACGGAAATTGCCCTCACCGCTTTCGATGCCGAAGCCTATCTCATTGCTGGATTTCAGGGTTCAGCTTCATATCTCAAAACAGCTTTGCAGGGACTGGAACCTTCCCAGCGAGTTGGAACAAACTACGAAGCAGCCTTTCTGGATCCGGCTTATGGCGCTATTCCTCTAATGGAAAGCCAGCCTAATCCTGACAACAATCGCCGGGCGATCGTGTTTTTCACTGATGGACAACCAATTCCTCCTTCTTCGTTTGATTACAACGTTGTCGATGAAATTATCACGCGGGCACAGTTAGCAAACATTGAAATTTATCCGATTACCTTAGACCTCCGAATGCATCCAGACCTGCGCAGAATTGCTCGAGAAACTGGCGGTCTGGCTTTCGAGCAGTTGAAGACAGTGGAGGAAGTCAAAGCCATCTATCGCCTGATTGCTGACCGTTTGCAGGGAGTAGAAGCGTGCGAAATTATCTGGCAATCAGACGTCGGCTGTGGCGCAACCAGCCGCATTCGATCTGTGGAAGCAACGTATCTTCCTCTGGCACTCCGAACCACGACCGTTTACACTGCTCCAGATAATAGCGTCGCTGCTCTGGATGTTTCCAGTTTTGTCGTCGGATTCGGCAATCCGATACCGGGGGATACGGTCTATCGGGATCTTCAATTGACCGCTCATAATGCGGATTTCGCGATTTCGGCTGTACAATTGACCGGCGCTGGAAATGGCTTTTTCGTCAAGGATTGGGGTGGTTCACCACCACCCTTCGTCCTCTCACAGGGGACAACCCGCACCCTGCGACTGGGATTTGTAGGACAGCCGCAGCAGAGCTTTCAGATCCAGACGCTGCAAATTGATGCTGCACCGTGTCCGGTAGAAGTCGTCACACTGTGGGGCGGACGACCGGGACAGGCGGATGCGCCGGTCCAGTTACTTTCTCCTGCCGGCGGTGAAATCTTTGCCTCCTGTGATTCCGTCGCTATCCGCTGGGGCGGTATCCCGGCTTATCAGCCCGTGTCGCTATGGTACAGCACGGACGGGGGCAATTCGTGGCAACTGATTACTGACAACGCAACTGGTTACCGCTACATCTGGGTGCCGCCAGCGCCCGGACAGCGATATATGATCCGCGTCCAGGCTCACGCCAATGTCCCGATCTGGCGCTGGACGATCGCAGGAGCACACGCACAGCAAGAACAAATCCTGAGCCTTTCTTCCAATACGGATGAAGCAGTGGTTGCGCTGGGGCACTTTGAGGGACAACTCATTCAGTTCAGCGACAGTGTTCAAATTTCCTCAGGTCAAGCTTTCCTGCTCCTCGCTTTTGCTGATGGCATTCCCCAGGATGTCGTCGAAGTTCCAGCATCTGCCAAACAGGTCGTGCTCAACGATCAGGGTTATGCTTTTGTCCTGATGCCAAATTCGATAGCCCAATTCCGGATTGTGGATAGCACCCTGCGCACACGATGGCGCCGATCCTACACGGATCCCCTGTTGCGCGATACGCTGAAGCAAATCACTCTGGATCCGCAGGGTCGCTGCTACCTGCTCCGTACTTCGCTGGAATTACTGCCGGGCAATACCCAGCTATGGCGATCCTTCATTGAGCGAATTAACCTCACCGGCACTGTCGTTGAACGATTCCAGTTGCCAGATATCCGGGCAACCCGGTTTGCCGTCGATATTGACGGCAATTACATCGTGACCGGACGGTCTTATGCGAATACACTGGTCCCCCGTGGAAAGTTTATTGCCAAATTCAATTCCAGCGGTCAACTGCTATGGCATTACCCGCTGGGTGATAATGTTACGACAACAGCCTTAGCGACGGACATCACTGGCACTATTTACCAGAGTGGTTTCTTTTCCGGAATGGCAAATTTCCCGCATCGGAGCATAACGTCCTATGGGGCAACCGATGGTATGCTGCTGGCATATGCTCCCGACGGCACGCCTCGATGGTCGCACCACTTCTACACTGTTGGCAGCTTCGACGATCAGCTATGGGATCTGGTCGTCAATCGGAGCGGACAACTCTTCATCACCGGTACTTTTAAAGGACGAACTTTGTACCGCAATGGAGAGGTAACGCTCCGCAAATCGCAGAATCGCTTCGATGCGGAAAGTTTCATTGCCGCTTTCGATGAGCAGGGCCAACCTTTGTGGTGGATGCTTAATGAAGGCACTCGCGATGACCGTATTACGACCCTTTCTCCCGACCCGCAATTCGGTGTGTTTGCCGGTGGCTGGTACCAGAGTCCGAAACTGCAGTGCTATCCCTACGAGCTCTCGAACGCCGGGCGATCTGACTTCCTGATAGGTCAGGTTGTACCGCTACCGGGCGGTAAAGATGAAAGCGACACAGTCTTCACCATCGAAGCGCCGCAGCTTCGCATTGCTGCCCATACGCTGGACTTTGGAATGGTCCCGGTTGGACAACAGGCGATTTTGTTCGACACCATCTGCAACGAAGGGACACTGCCGGTAGAAATCGTGTTGTCGATTACACAGCTCAACTTTCAAGATTTTGCGGTGTTAGTTGCCGTCGATACGTTAACCATCCTCCCCGGTGAATGTCTGCCCCTCAAAGTCTTATTCCAGCCCCTCAAGGAAGGCGTTCGTCGCACCTTCCTGGACATCTTCTCTCCCTGCCTGGGCACAGTCAGTGTTGAGCTGCGCGGCGAAGGCGGCACCCCCTGCACGATTGTTGCGCTTAACTCTGCGGATGTGGTGCAAATAGCGGCTGGCAAAGACACAACCTTTACTATCCCGAATGCCTTCTGTAACCAGAACAACTATCCGCTCTCGCTGAGCATATCACTGGCTGGACCGGGAGCAACGTACTATACCCTGCTATCCCCTGCGACAGCGCAACTCCAGCCGGGCGAATGTTACACAGCACAACTCCGGCTCTCTGCACCCCAGCAACCCGGTCCCTTACCCAGCGCCTGGTTAGAATACGTCGTTCCCGAGGAATGCGATGATCCCATCACCCGCCTGATTGCAGTAATCCTCCCAATTCCTCCGCAAATTTCAGCAATTGTTCCAACTCCTCTCCAGCTTTTGTGTCCGGACTCAACCGACACCACCCAGATCGCCATCCATAATGGAGGGCAAGAACCACTGGTAGTTTCTGCTATTGACATCGATGTTCCTCCAATTGCTGCAACCATCCTCACACCGTTGCCATTGAGTATTTATGCTGGCGAGTGGGACACCGTAACGATTGCATACCGGAGTCCGACAGTGGGAGTCTTTACGGGAACGGTCCGAATCTATAGCAATGATTCCGCTCGCAGTCCTCTGGAACATCCGATCACGATCGAAGTTCCGCAAATCCAGCTTGCCATTACTCCCAATCCCCTGAACCTTGGAACGCTGCTGCGAGATCAATTCCCGATCACCCGTACCGTCACTATCCGGAACACCGGTACCATTCCGATTACCATCCGGGGAGGAACAGCCGATGGTGTTACACTCCGTACTCCCGATGGTAATCCCGTCGTCCTGGTACCAGATGACAGTGTCCGGATAGAAGTGACTGTCACAGCTCAAGCCGTCGGCTCATTCTCGGTGATGGTTCCACTCACTATGGAACCGCAGTGCTCACCCCAATGGCTATCAGTGGAAGGGACAGTGGCGCGTCCCGCTATCGGCATTCAGGCACCGCAGCTTGAACTCGACCCTCACCAGCGAAACGTTCGCATTCCCATCATTTTCCAGGGACCGGCTGGGGGAATCTTCAATCGAACCATTGCACTGTCTGTTGAGATTGATCCTGCCGTCTTCTTCATCCGCAGGATCGAAGGAGCGCAGCAGGTGCAACGTACGATCAAAGCGCAACAGCAAATCGCAACCTTCGCGGTTCCTTTAGCAAATCTGACCACTCCACCAGATACACTGTGGGTTGTGGGTGATGCTTTACTGGGTGATCAGGATTTCTCGCCAATTCTGCTCAGCGTTGCTCCTCAGGATACAGCAATCTTTGAATTTCAGCTCCAGCCCGGATCGATTCAACTGGTGAATATTTGTGAAGAAGGCGGAAAACGGCTGCTTCGCTCTCCGTGGGATGCAACGTTCGGTGTGCACGCACGAACTACTGCTCCAGAAGCCGTTGAAATTACTGCCAATGTCGTCGAAATTGGACAACATACACTCCAGATTTACGATCTCCGGGGGCGATTGCTGTGGGCGCAGCAGTTCCAGGTTGCAGCACCAGTACCTGCACAGTATCAATTCCGCATTGCAACGCGAAACTGGCAAAGCGGGCTCTATTACTGCATCCTTCGAACGCCAACGCAACACAGTGTGCAGCAAATATGGCTGGTCCGATGATCCATCGATATCGCCTTCCATTCACTGCCATTGTAACGCTGTGTTGGTCGCTACTCTCAGGAACGGCTCTCGCTTCGGATATCCAGCAGGATTCCGTCCGGCAATGGTGGAACGCGCTGCAACAGGCAGCTTTTGTGGAGAACCAGGGACAATGGGGAGACGACGCAAAATTTTTGCTGTCAATGCCGGGTTTTCATATCTGGCTGACTGATTCCGGGATGGTGCTGGATCAGTTCCGTATCGACTCCTCTGCTGAATCCCCGCTGCGGCGTGGACACGTCATTCGCATTCTCTTTCCGGTATCCAGCAAACCTCACTGGCGAGCAGTGGAAACACTTTCCGGTTTTTATCACTTTTTCCGCAGAGGGCAGGCGTGGCGCTTTGTTCGCCGCTACCGACGAATCATTGCTGATTATGGAGACTTCACGCTCGAATATTTGATCGACACAGTGCATAAAACCCTCCGATACAACCTCCACTTTCCACAGGGACGGACACTCTCCAATTTCCAGATCCGCATCGTTGGAACAGATTCGCTGTGGATCAACGAAGCTCATCAGTTGGTCTGCCAGACATCGGTCGGCACTATTACGCAACTCCCTCCTGTTGCTTTTGTTCATCAGGACAGTATCCGGGTAGTTGAATGTGCCTTCCATCGTTCTGCACCCGGCGCCTACACTTTCCGCATTGCACCCTTGCTTCCCCAATCTCGCCTCACAATTGACCCACTGGTTTTCAGCAGTTATATCGGTGGTGCCAACAGTGATGAAGTATGGGGTGTGGCGATTGATAAAAATGACAACATTTACCTCACCGGACGAACGGTTTCTGCCAGCTTTCCCGTTACAGCGGGTGCCTATCAGACAAACAAGAATGGACAATACGACGCCTTTGTAGTCAAGCTGAATCCTTCCGCTTCTTCCCTGATTTATGCTACCTTTCTGGGTGGCAGCGCTGACGACTACGGCAACGACATTGCGACCGACCTGGCAGGCAATGCCTACGTCACAGGGGTTACGTGGTCATCTGACTTTCCGGTGGCTTCTGGATATTCAACAACATTTGCCGGACAACGGGATGTCTTTGTTTCCAAACTGTCCCCCAACGGTGCGTCTCTGGTCTACTCTACCTTTATCGGTGGCGTAAGCTGGGATGATCCGAGCAAAATTGCGCTCAATAGTGCCGGAGAAGCAATTGTCTGTGGGCAAACGGTATCCAGCAACTTTCCCGTTACCCCAAACGCACTTTCGATGGTGCTCAACGGAAATCCCTCCATCAATACGTGGGATGGGTTCGTTTTCAAGCTCAGTGCTAACGGGCAACAACTGCTGTACAGCTCTTTCATCGGCGGACGGAGTCTGGATGCTGCCAGCGGCGTTGCTGTCGATGCACAGGGAAATATCTATGTTACCGGGCGGACCATTTCTCCAAATTTCCCCGTCACCACAGCAGCCTATGACACTACGCTGAATGCCGGTGATTCCTCTGCATTCGATGCTTTTGTGCTCAAAATCGATGGAAACTCTGGCAATCTTGCCTGGAGCACATTTTTAGGAGGGACTTCACACGATAAAGGCACTGCTATTACCGTTCTTGCCAGTGGCAATGTTGCTGTTTCCGGTATTACGCAGTCATCGAACTTCCCGGCTTCCAATGCTTATGGCGGCGGTGAAGATGGCTTTGTAGCGCTTTTCAACAGTAGCGGAAGCTCCCTTCTGGCTGCCCGATTTATTGGTGGTAGCAGTAACGATCGAGCACTGGACATTACTGCCGACAATTCCGGAATTTATCTGTGTGGCAACACAGAATCCGGGAACTTCCCGACCACCAGTAATGCTCACGACCAGAGCAACAACGGTGCTCGAGATGCTTTCGGAGCAAAATGGAACCTTGCTCTTTCCACACTGCTGTATAGCTCTTACTTAGGTGGTTCGGAAAATGAGGAAGGACTTAGCCTCGCCGTTGACGACAATGGGCAGATGGTCATTGGTGGCTATACGCTATCGGACAACTTCCCGACAACCCGTGGGGTTTTCGACTCAACCTTTGGAGGCAGCAGCGGTGATGGATTTGTAGCCATGCTGGGTACATTGCCACCACACATCACTCTGCTTAATCCAGACGGGGGCGAATCCTGGTGCGTCGGTTCCGAGGTATCCATCCGATGGCAGAGCCGGAGTGTGCAAGAAGTGAAAATTCTCCTTTCTTCAGATGGAGGCAATACCTTTCCCACCGTTTTAGCTCAACGCATTCCTGCCGCCTACGGAATGTGGGTATGGACAATTGACCCCTCGCTTTCGCCCGGCACAACCTACCGGATTCGGATCCAGGATCAGAATTCTGCTACTGTTGTAGATGAGAGCGAAAACTTCACCATCAAAGCGCCACCGCACATTCTACAGCATCCGGATTCAGTCGAAGTGTGCGTTGGAGATACGGCTGTTTTCATCGTCCACGCCCTTGGCTTTCCGGTCCCGGTCGCGGAATGGCAGGTCAGCACCGACGGTGGTAACACCTGGCAGGACCTCAATGTAAGCGGAGATACTCTGCGCATTGCTCCAGTCCCTGCTACTGCCGACGGCAATCTCTATCGCGCCGTTTTCTACAATGTGTGCAGTGAAGGTGTTGCCTCTAACGCTGCCCTGCTGACCGTCGTATTGCCGCCACAAATTCTGCAACAACCGCAATCCCAGACGGTCTGCATTGGAGACACTTTGATTCTGGAAGTGCTCACTGATCAGCAGGATGTGCAGTACCAGTGGCAAAAGGATGGACAAAATCTGCCGGGATACACTCAGCGCCGGCTGGTTCTCCCTGATGTGACGGCAAATATGGCGGGGAACTATACGGTGGTCGTAACCGGACGGTGTCCCCCGCCTGTGGTTAGCGCTGTCGCCCATATTGCGGTGCAGGACGTTCCGGAATTAGCGGAAACTCCTTCATTCCAACCGCTGGAGTGTACCGATCAAACCCTGGACACAGTCATTCGACTTTCGAATGCGGGACCGTTAGACGTTACTGTTGAGTTGCTGGCGGTTGACAACCCGGACTTTCAATTTCCCGGCAGCTTTCCTGTTCCGATAGCCGCCAATACAACTGTTGCCATTCCTGTTCGATTTACACCGTCCCGTGCTGGCGTCTCCGTTGCTACTGCCCTCTTCCGTATGCATCCGTGCGAAGTGGACTTTGAAGTCACCATGGGCGTTCGCGTTGACTCTATTCATCTGCAAACCGCACCGCTGGATTTCGGTCTCCTCTATCAATGCGATACCTTCGCTTTACGTTCGATAGCTGTACAAAACACAGGAACGCTTGCCCTTCGTATCGATTCCGTTACGTTCTCGCATCCTCAGTTCGAACTGGTGGGCACCACTTTTCCTATTGAAATCGCTCCGGAAGAGGAGTACCGTTTCTCCATTCAGTTTACCCGATCGGGATCTGCAACGGGAGTTATCAATGCTGAGGCAACCCTGTTTACCAATCGCTGTAACTATACCACCACCATCCCTTTGCGCGCAACGCAGGACTCGTTATTTTTCACCCTATCACGGGAAACCGTTACTTTCGATACGCTGCGCGACTGCAACAGCGCAAGCACAAAGAAAATCTTCCTCTACAATCCAACTGATCGCCCGATTCGCATTATTAAAGCACTTTCCGATCATCCCGCTTTCAGTGTAGTTGATCCGCCCCTGCCATTTGTATTGTCACCGAAAGCACCAACCTGGATCACCATCCAGTTTGCAGCAGGAAACAACGGATGGAATGTGGGGACCATCGAGCTCATTGCAGAGCAATGCGATGTCCAGCAAGCCTTAGAGGTTCGGGGATTTCAAATTCTTCCCTCTCTGACCTTAGCAAGCGCCGTACAGTTTCCGCTGCTCCCCGAATGCACCACTCCTTTTGATACCGTCGTCCAGGTTTACAATCCCAGCAGCGACGTGATCCGCATCGACTCCATCCAGATCGGTCCACCGTTCAGCGTATTGGGCTCGTTGCAGGGCGTCACTATCGCACCGGGCGATTCTCTCCCGATCACCATTCGTTTTGATCCTCTGACTACTGGAACATATACCGACACCCTCCGGGTTTTCTTCACCAGCACCCAATGCAGTGGCATCCGATCATCGGTACTGTTCGCCCAACAAGTGCGCCCATCTCTCCTCTCGACTGCCACACCGCCGCTGGTGCTGGCTGCTGACACCTGTGCTCGCAGTGCGCAGCAAACGGTCACGCTGATCAATCCCTCACCAATACCGATCACGATTCAATCGGCGCAATTTCAGACCGGGGCGTTCCAGTTGCTGAGTGCGCCACCGCCTTCGATCCCTGCTGGTGATTCTATCGTCCTTCCCATTCGCTTTACCGCTCCTGCAGCAGGCACATTTTTCGACACGCTGGATGTGCGCTACCAGCCCTGCGATAAGCGTTTCCTGCTACCGGTTATTGGTACAAAGGTTGGCGTCAGCATTGCAGTGCTTAATCTTCCCCCGTCAGATACCGCAGACATTGGGACTTCGACACTCTGTGACACAACCCACCCTCTAACGCTGAGCTCCCAACTGGGATTAACGGCTTCAGGCAGTGAAAATATTGATTCCGTCACGATCGCAGCCGTTTCAGCAACAGCACCATTCCAGCTCACTGGCATTGCACCGGGTATGCGCATCGCAGCGCAGGATACCCTCTTTTTCACAGTCTCTATCGCCAGTGCTACGGCTGGCACCTTTGTGGGAACGGCAACCCTGATTATTGATCCGTGCGCGCAGGTAATCCAGATTCCCCTGCGAGCTCAGTTCCAGCCCCTTGCTGTTGATGCTCCATCAGATCGGTTCCTGGGAACCACAACGATCGGGCAGACACTTTCAGACCAACTGGTCTGGCGGAACGTCAGTGCAGAATCCATCCTTATCGATTCGGTATGGGTCGACAACGCCCGGTTTACCCTCTCCCTCCTCCATCCTGCTGATCTCCCGGCAATGCTGGCAACGCAGGATTCAATCGTACTTCAGGTTCGCTTCACCCCGCTGGAGGAAGGAAAAGATACGGCAACGATTTTTGTTCACGTTGCACAACCGTGCGGTATCGTGTCCAGTGTACAGGTATGGGGAGAAGGGGTAACAACGCCTCGGCCAATCCTTTCGGTTCAGGACACCCTTCTGGATTTTGGAGCGGTGGTAATTGGACAACAGCGCACCCGCTCACTGACAGTTGAAAATCTTGGTCCCGGAACCGCAACCGTGGACAGTGTTCTGCTGTTGGGCACCCATCCTGCGGAGTTCTCTGTAACGACGACAATGCCGTTGACGATCGATGCAGGAACGCTCCGAAATATCGACATTGTCTTCCAGCCAGCAGCAATTGGCCTCCGATCTGCGCAACTACGCCTCTACACAAATGCCGGCAATTTTATGATCCACCTCCTCGGCAAAGGGATTTCCGAAAACCTTCAGGCAACGGTATATCTTCCAGATCGCACCGCACGTCCCGGTGACTTTGTGGATATTCCCATTATCCTCCGCTCAGATCAGCCTTTTTCCCTACTCAGTGCAGCGGATTCCTGCAATCTCACGTTACGGTTCAAAGCATCCCTCCTCTACATCCATCAGGTTGATGGTGCCCGGCTGACCCACGATACCATCACCGGCAAATGGCGCATTGTGCAGATCCAGGGTCCTGTACAGGACACCGTTCTGGCAACATTGCACGCCGAGGTGCTCTTAGGCGATACCATCGCCACGCCCCTATTGCTCGACTCGATCCGATGGACTCCACCAGTGATTGTGACAACAAAGCGGCACGGATTGCTGCGGTTGGCAACGGACGAGCTCGTCCATCTTGGCGGCACCTTCGGCATTGCTCGCATCATCCCACATCCGCTGACAGGGAATGGATGGATTCTCATCCGTACCCCGATGGCCGTCCCTCATACCCTGAGCCTGTACGACCTATCCGGTCGCATCGTGTGGTCGCTCTCCTTTACCCCAACGGTGGAACAAACGCAACAGGGCATTCAAATTCCCTTCTCTGTGGAGAATCTGGCGCCCGGAACCTACGTTTTGAAACTCACCGCCCCTGAACGCCAGGCCAGCTATCCTGTGTTCATCATCCGATAATCAGCCTGCTGCCTGTAGTGGTATGCACTTCAGAGATAGTCCGGGCTTTTGATGGATTTTTCTATCCGATGGACGACACCGGTTAACCAGTAAGCGGCACAACGCTGTCAACAGGCACGTTGTTAGAAAGAAGGAATGTCAAAATCATCTGCCGGCGCGCTTAATTCCGGTGGTTCATCGTACTGAAATGCCAGATTTTCAAACCGGGCATACTCTTTCAGGAATGCTAATCGCACCGATCCAACAGGACCATTTCGCTGTTTGCCAATGATAATTTCTGCTGTCCCCTCCGTTGGTGTCCCATCATCATAGGTCGCAAACTCATAGTATTCGGGACGATAGACAAAGATCACCACATCTGCATCCTGTTCAATCGAGCCAGACTCCCGAAGGTCTGAAAGCAGCGGACGTTTATCGGCACGTGATTCAACGGAACGATTCAACTGGGAAAGTGCCACAACAGGAATGTTAAGCTCTTTGGCAATATGCTTCAGCGATCGGGAAATCATTGAAATTTCCCGCTCCCGGCTTTCTGCCCGTGGGCCGTGGAGCAACTGCAAATAATCGACAAAAATAATGCCCACATCTTTCTCCGCCTTCAACCGCCGGGCTTTTGCCCGCAACTCCATAATCGACAACGCAGCGCTATCATCAATGTAGATCGGTGCTTCCGCTAAAATGCCAATGTGCCGGGTAATCTCCGGCATCATCTCATCCGGAATTCGTCCGGTCCGCAAATGGTGAGCACTGATTTTTACTTCCGCGCTCAACAACCGCATTACCAGTTGGGTTGCAGACATTTCCAGCGAAAAAAATCCCACCGGAATATTCAGATCGACGGCAACATTGCGGGCAATGGAGAGTGCCAGTGCTGTTTTCCCCATCGAAGGACGGGCAGCTATAATGATCAGGTCCGACTTCTGGAATCCTCCCAGCAATTCATCCAGCTTCGTATAGCCGGTTGGCACGCCGGTTAGTCCCTCAGGATGCTGTTCGCGATCGCTCAATTGCAGCAGTAACTCGAACGTATCCCGTGCTAACTGCTTCATACTGTGATAGTTACGTCCCAGCCGCTTTTCGGCAATGCGAAAAATTTCTGCTTCCGCTCGATCAATATCTTCCAGTGCATCAGAAGAAGGATCAGCAGCACGCTGCAAAATATCCCGTGCTACTTCCAGCAACCGACGCTTGAGGTCATACTCCTGTACAATCCGGGCATAATGCTCTACATTGGCAGCAGTTGCCACCTGCGTGCTTAATTCCGCTATATATGTTGCGCCTCCGACCTGTTCCAGGACTCCCAGCCGGCGCAATTCTTCTACCAGTGACACCATATCAATCGGCACATTGCGCTCAAACATCGACAACATTGCCTCATAAATAGTGCGATGCGCCGTGTTGTAAAATGCTGAAGGCTCCAGAATATCGATGATGCGTGGCAATGCTCGCTGATCGGTCAAAATAGAACCCAACACCGCACGCTCAGCGTCGATGGAATGCGGTGGCACAAATCCCTCCATTTCAAAGGAGATCGGTCGTTTCTGCCGTCTGGCTAAAACCTGCTCAAACGAGCTGACTTTTCTTTCAAAGCCTTCTGCCATTCCCTGCTTCCTCTTTCTGACATCTGTCCGAAGCAGCAAAATTACGAAGTTTTCTCATTCTACCAACCAGTTCCTTCGCTCTCCGGGCAAAATAGCCTCAGGCAGTCATCCACAAAGCTGGACAACGCCACGCTTTCCATCCCACCTTTGCAATTCTGGCGGCAGTTTCCTGCAAATCTCGATACTCCCGCAGGCAACCAGGCGAGTGTACTTACACGTGCTGCGCCATCCGCATTTCTTCCACAATAGCAGCCAGTGTCTCCACCGTGGCGCGAATTTCTTCCTCCGTTGTATCTTTTGAAAGCGAGAAACGGATCACTGCTTTTGCTGCCGGTCCCGATTTCCCCAGCGCTTTCATCACGTGCGACACCTGCACGGTTCCGGCACTACAGGCAGAGCCGCTGGAGACGGCAATCCCCTGCATATCCAGTGCCAGCAGCAGCGCATCTCCATCCAGCCGATCGCCGTCTTCAAAGCCAATGTGAAGAATGTTCGGCAGTGCGTTCTCCACAGGGGTATGAAAAACAACGCCGGGCACTTTTTCAGCCAGCAGGGCTCGCAACAAATCCCGCAACTGCGCCATTCGGCGCTGGCGGTGTTCCAATTCAGTTATTGCTTTGCGAACCGCCACCTGAAACCCCACGATCAATGCCACTGCTTCTGTCCCTGCTCGACGATTGCGTTCCTGCGATCCTCCCTCCTGATGCGCTTTGAACGGGATTCCTCGCCGCACATAGAGTGCGCCAATCCCTTTTGGACCGTGGAGTTTGTGAGCAGAAAACGTAGCGAAATCAATCCCCAGATGATCAACACGAAAAGGAATTTTTCCCAGGCTTTGCACTGCATCGGTATGGAGCAAAGCATCGGAACACAGCGCCCGAATCTTCTCGACCGGCTGGATCGTGCCGATTTCATTATTCGCATGCATCACGCTGATCAACGTTCGCCGATCATTCCACTGCTCGATGGCATCTAATCGCACGAATCCCTGAGAATCGACTGGAATCGTGGCAACGTCCTTGCCGAGCCGTCCAGCCGTTTCAACCGGACGCAGCACTGAAGGATGCTCAATGCTGGAGCACACAACGCGGTCAACTAAATCCGACTCAAAGCAGCAACTTTTAACGACAGCATTGTTTGCTTCCGTGCCGCCACTGGTAAAAATCACCTCCGACGGATGGGCGCCGATCAGGTGAGCAATCTCCTCGCGTGCATTTTCCACGGCAACCCGTGCCCGTCGCCCTAACTGGTGAATGCTGGAAGGATTGCCAAATTCTTCCTGTAAATACGGCAACATTGCCTCCAGCACTTCCGGATCCATTTTCGTTGTTGCGCTGTTGTCTAAATAGATCATTTGCTCCTCGCCAGTTGTTCGAACAACTTCGGTGACGAACCCAATGGAAACTGATCGGGATCTTCTTCGATCCGCTTCAGATACCAGCGCGATCCCCACTGTCTTAGCTCCAGTTGAAGACGAACAAGATAGCCGAATTCCACAAAACCAACGGTCGTTCTCCGATCTGAAACGGGAAGCATCAGAAAAGAGGTAACTGTTCGTCGATCAATGCGACGCGTAATGCGCTCAAGATCCCACAATGCATCAAACCGATCCACCAGTGCTGCGGCGGTCGTATCAGGAAGGAGCAGTTGTTCTACAGCGCGTGCGTTACCCCGTTGCAATTCCAGTGCCGCCAACAGCAGCGCGCCTCTGGGTGTTTCGTTACTCAGCGAAATCCTTTCAACCGCTGGCTTCGTCACAGAACGCACAGGAACACAACAGCAGCACAGCAGTGCTAAAATGATTCCTATGCCAATCCGAACCATTGGAGCGTCACTTTTACCGCCTCTTCAAAAGCAGGACGCGTTCCATCCCACGGATGGACAATTCCAAACGTATGCCCCGTTTTCGGCACAACGTACAAACGTGCTATTCCTGGAGGCGCTGCTTCATACAACGCCTGCGCTTCTGCCAGCGGGACAGTCAGGTCCTGTTCACCGTGAACCAGAAGAACAGGGCGATCTAAAGACCGCATTATCTGAAGCAAGTCATACTCCCGGCGACGGCGTTCCAGATCCTCTAAATACCGGACACTCATTTGCAGCACCTGTCCGGTCCGCGCATTCTTCACCTCGATAGCTCCGTGTTGTCTCCAGAATGCCTTCTGACGTTCCGTGAAGCGATCAAAGCGCGAGATGGAAGCCCAGAGCGCTGCCCGCTGAATTTCCGGATGTCGGGCAAATAGCAGCAGACCAACACCGCCACCCCGGGAATGTCCGAAGAGAAAAATACGCTTCCCATCCCAGTGCGGTCCGCACAACGCTCGCACCTGCCCCTGCTGCAATTGCTGTAACACCTGTTCTGCATCTGCCAATTCCTGCGATACCGTGTTTTGTGCAAACCGCTCAGGATAGCGTACCGTGTCTTCTCCTTCTTCCATTCCATTCAAAGAAAAATTGAAGCGGATTGCGATCCCACCCGCAGCGGCGATGCGCCGTGCCAGTTCCGGGAAAAATCCCCAGTCTTTAAATCCCTTGAAACCGTGCAAAATCAGGACACACGGTTTCTGCTCATCCGTCGCAAAAAACTCAACATTACCCGAAATCGGAAATCCGCTGGTTGATTCCAGCCGAAATTTTCGGCTGACAAACGCTGTCACAGCGTTCTCCGTCATCGATCACCAGCCACCACTTTCAAAGTCACCTGCTGATCTTCCAGATTTCCCCGTAACACAGTAATACGGAGGGTATCGCCGGGATTGTACTGCGAGAGGGCATACATAAAGTCGTAAATATCGTGGATGCGCACATCGCCAACGCGAATAATGACATCTCCTTCCTGCAAGCCGCCCTGCTCCGCGGGACTTCCCTCCCGAACTCCGGAGATCCGCATACCCTTAGGATGATCTGCATAATCAGGGATGGTTCCCAAATAAATTTTCAGTGGTCCTCCGCGACGACGCTGCTGCGTCTGCTTCACCTTCACAAAAGCCGGGCGTTCCGGAGCATTGCCAACGGTCTGGAGAATAAACATTGCGACGTCCGCCACCCGGAGCATCCCTGCATAATTCAGCTTCTCCCACGTATCTGATGGGCGATGGTAATCGCTATGCAAGCCGGTGAAGAGAAAGAGCACAGGGATCTGTTTCGCATAAAATGAAGCGTGGTCGCTGGGTCCGAACCCATCGGCAGTGGTGGAAATTTCCAGTCCAAAGCGGTGTTTAATGGAATCAATCAATGCCGCCCACGCCGAAGAAGTCCCGGCACCCATAATAGTCAGCCGGTTATTTTTCAGCCGACCAACCATATCCAGATTGAGCATCATCACCACGTGATCCAGTGGAACAGGGAAGTGCTCTACCAGATACTTGGAGCCCAAAAGCCCCATTTCTTCCGCTCCAAAGAATGCCACGATGACACTTCTTTTTGGTGGATTCTCCTTTAAACGACGGGCAATTTCCAGTACTGTCACCACTCCCGAAGCATTATCATCCGCTCCATAATGAATTTTCGGCTCCTTGCCACGATACAGCGACCCATACTTGCCCCATCCCAGATGGTCGTAGTGAGCGCCCACGACCAGATACTGCTGCTGTAATTGCGGATCACTGCCCGGCAGAATGCCAACCACGTTATAGGTTGGTGATTTGACAAAGTCCACATCGGTCTGGAGAGTCATTCGAACCCGTGGAAGAGCAAAGCTGTGCGGCTGTTGCGTCCGATTGATCGCCTGTTCTGCCATAAACAATGTTTTCTCTGGCGGAAAGAGCTTTGCTGCCAGCGACCGTTTAAGATGAATGACCGGAATACCAACCGCTTTACCCAGCCCCTGCACTTCCAGTTTGAGCAATACATCGGCAGAATCACCCTCGTGACTGACAAACACGACTGCGGCTGCGCCGTGCTCTCGCGCGTTAATCGCCTTATACCGCAGCGAAGCAAACCGGGCAAATCTGGAATGGGGATTGCCGGTTGTATCCGGCGTTCCTCGCAAGATCAACGCTACTTTTCCCTTAACATCGACATCCTGATACTCATCAAATTTCAACGCTTTTGAGCTAATCCCATAACCACAGAACACAATCGGGCGATCGGTTACCAAGGAATCGGACGACAACCCCAGAGGGCGCCAGTCCTTATCAACCTTCCAGTGCAGCGTGCGCATCAAGGACTTCTCATAAGGCACACCGGGTCTTGGTACGACCACTTTTACGGAAAGCTGATTGTTCGGACCCAGCTTTGCCCCCGTAACGACCGAAAACTCCTGCAGATAGCCAGTATCCCACGGCTTTTGATAACCGAGAGCCGCTAACTGCTCCGCCAGGAAATGAGCAGCTTTCGTTGCGCCTTCGGTTCCGGCTGCCCGACCTTCTAATTCATCCGATGCCAGATACTGCACTCTCTGTTGCAACTGCTTCAGGCGTGCTTCGTGTCCCTTCGCATCTTTGTCTTTCGCGTTCCCCGCAAACAGAGAAAAAATGCTCAACACAATAAGCAGGCTCAGCCAACGTGAAAAAAAGCTTCGTCGAATCATAAGAAAGCCCATAGGTTTGTGACACGAATCCCGTTATCAAAGACTCACAGAAACGAACAACCGTATGCTCCATTATTTGAAAGAACTCGGCAAGGATACCATCGTTTATGGGCTAAGCATTGTCATCGGGCGCTTCCTGACCTTCCTGCTCACGCCTTTATACACCCACTACCTGACGCCATCTGAATTGGGTGGCATTGCTTTTCTGTACTCCCTTCTGGCGTTCCTGAATATTTTTCTGACCCTTGGAATGGAGTCTGCTTTTTTTCGCTATGCGGCAAATCAGCCGCTGGATAGAGAAAAGGAGGTTTTTTCCAATGGCTGGCTGACTTCTCTTGTCGCTGCTGCCATTGCTATTGCCATCGTCTGGATCTTCGCTTCCCCTGTGGTCAACTGGTTAGCCCTACCGTTACCAAATGCATCCCTGATTGTTCGACTGAGCGTCTGGATCGCTGCTTTTGACAGTCTGCTGATTCTCCCATTTGCCCATCTACGCCTGCATCGAAAGACGATTCGCTTTTCGCTGGCGAAAACAGCCATCATTGTTGTGAACGTTGCCCTGAATGTATGGTTTCTGGTTGGATTGCATAAAACGGCGGAATGGATCATCATCGCCAATGTCATTTCCTCCGGCTTTGGCTTTCTTCTGGTGCTGCCCATTGTTGCGAAATTGCTGCATTTTCACTTCTCACCGCCGATGCTGCGAACCCTGTTTCGATTTGCTCTCCCTACCATTCCGGCAGCAATCGGGGCGATTTTCCTGCACATTGGGGATCGTCCACTGCTCAAAATTTTTGCCTCCGATGCAGCTATCGGGATCTACCAGGCTAACTACCGGCTGGCTATCCCGATGTTGCTGTTCATTTCGATGTTCGAATACGCGTGGAAACCTTTTTTCCTCCGACACTATGAGAAAGAGCACGCACCGCAACTGTTCGCTCATATCAGCTTGCTGTTTACAACTTTTGGAGGGTTTCTCTTTTTGCTGCTCCTCCTTGGCATTGACTTCGTAGTTCGTTTGCCGGTTTTCAACGTCGCTCTGATCGATCCACGGTACTGGGAAGGAACGCACATCGTCCCCATCGTTGCGGCTGGCTACCTGCTCTACGGCTTTACTCCACTGCTGCTGCCGGGCGTGTATCGGTACAACAAAACCTCCTGGCTGGCATCTGCTACAGGGTTTGCCGCACTGACCAATGTTGTCTGCAACGTTCTGCTCATTCCCCTGCTGGGCTACACAGCCGCAGCGTGGGCAACCGTTGCTGCATACCTGACCCAGAGTGCGTACCTTTACTACAAAATCCAGCCCTTATATCCCATCCCCTTCCCCCGACTTGCGCTGGGATTGCAACTCGGTATGCTGGGTTTGCTCTGGTTGGTCAGCGCACTGTGGTTGCAGCCTCCGCCTTATCCAATCGTATGGTTGATCATCGCCATCTGTATCTTTGCGCTCCTTTCGGCACTGCTCCTCGTGTCCCGATACCGGCACTTCCATCACCGTTTACGCTATTGAGCCCGTTCAACCGTTGATATGCCGTTCGTTAAACGCTTCAAAGAAATGACCCGGCTGACAACGAAGATTCACATTCTGAACTTCTCCCTCTGGTACGGGAATAAACAAGCCCTGCGCGACATTTCGATGGAAATCTACGCCAACCACGTCACTGCACTCATCGGACCATCCGGCTGTGGCAAATCGACGCTGCTGCGGAGCATCAACCGAATGAATGACCTTATCGAAAACGTCCGGGTCAGCGGCAAGATCCTGCTGGACGGGAAAAATGTCTACGATCCAGATGTTGACGTGGTGACGTTGCGCAAGCGCGTTGGACTGGTATTCCAGAAGCCGAATCCGTTTCCGAAATCCATTTTCGAAAATGTCGTTTTTGGTCCCCGACTCAACGGGATTCGGAACAAAGAGCACCTCCATCATATTGCCGAAGAAAGCCTCAAAAAAGCCGCTTTATGGAGCGAGGTCAAAGACATTTTGCATCAGTCGGCGCTGAGTCTGTCTGGCGGGCAGCAGCAGCGCCTCTGCATTGCCCGTGCTATCGCTGTCAACCCGGAAGTGTTGCTAATGGATGAACCCACTTCGGCGTTAGATCCTATTTCCACTGCGAAGATCGAGGAACTGATCGAATCGCTCCGGGAGGATTATACTATTGTCATCGTTACGCACAATATGCAGCAAGCGGCACGGATCAGCCAGTATACGGCTTTCCTCTATCTCGGCGAACTCATCGAATACAGCAAAACCACCAAACTGTTTACCAATCCTGATCGGCAGGAAACGGAAGCCTACGTCACCGGTCGCTTTGGATAATTTTGTGTCCTGACCACCAGCTTACTGCATTAAGCCAAAATTTTTACCAACCTAGAACGCTTTGCCTTTCCTGACTGGAACGACAGTGACATTGCCAGCGAAATAGGGAGCAGACAGCATCCGTCACATCTTTTTCAAAAACGGCAGAGTCAGAACAATGGAACGGTTTGAATTACACGCCCCCTATCAACCGGCGGGCGATCAACCGAAAGCAATTCGGGAATTAGTTCGTGGACTTCGGGAGGGAAAACGTTTCCAGACGCTGTTAGGTGTCACAGGATCCGGAAAAACCTTCACCATCGCCAATGTCATCCAGCAGGTGCAACGCCCTACCCTCATTATTTCGCACAACAAGACCTTAGCAGCCCAGTTGTATAGCGAGCTCAAGCAATTGTTTCCCAACAACGCAGTCGAATACTTTATCAGCTACTACGACTACTACCAACCGGAAGCGTACATACCGGAGACAGACACCTACATTGAAAAGGACATCAAGATCAACGAAGAAATCGACCGTCTGCGGCTCAAAGCAACCTCCGCGCTGGTTGAAGGTCGTCGCGATGTCATTGTTGTCGCCAGCGTCAGTTGCATTTACGGGATCGGATCCGTCCAGTCTTTCAAAGCCTCACTCTTTCCCCTCCGCCGGGGAATGCAGCTATCCCGCCGGGATCTGCTCTACCGGTTATCCGAACTGTACTATGAACGGAACGACGGGGAATTACGACGGGGTTCTTATCGAGTCCGCGGCGACATTGTCGACATTATGCCGGCATACGAAAATACGGTGGCGATTCGCGTTGAATTCTTCGGAGATGAAATCGATCGCATCCGCTTTATCGACACACGACTGGGTGAGACGCTGGAAGAGTTAGACAGCATTGCAATTCATCCAGCCCGAATTTTTGTCACAACCCGCCCCGAATTAGAACACGCTCTGAAAGCTATTGAAGCAGAACTCCGGGATCGTCTGAAAGAACTCTATACTCAGGGCAAAGTGCTGGAAGCGCAGCGACTGGAGCAGCGAACACTGTTCGATTTAGAAATGATGCGCGAGATTGGCTACTGTTCGGGCATCGAGAATTATTCGATGTACCTGACCGGTCGCACGTGGGGAGAACGTCCCGCCTGCTTGATTGATTACTTCCCGGAGGATTTCCTGATGATTATCGATGAAAGCCACGTCACCATTCCGCAAATTCGGGCAATGTACAACGGCGATCGCCAGCGCAAGCTGACGCTGGTCGAGCACGGATTTCGCCTTCCCTCCGCCTTAGAAAATCGACCCTTGCGCTTCGATGAATTCGAATCTCTGATCAACCAGTGCATCTTTGTCAGTGCTACGCCCGGCGACTACGAACTGGAAAAATGTGGCGGAGAAGTGGTGGAACAAATTGTTCGTCCTACTGGCCTGCTGGATCCTCTCATCGAAGTTCGTCCCCTGCGATACCAGATCGACGACCTGATCTCCGAAATTCACAAGCGGGTTCAAAAACAGCAGCGCGTGCTGGTGATTACTTTGACAAAGCGGATGGCAGAAGATCTGGCAGAGTACCTGCAGGAACTCAACATTCGATCGGCATATTTGCATTCGGAAATCGATGCGCTGGAACGGGTGGAAATTATCCGAGATTTCCGGTTGGGGAAATTCGACGTTCTGATCGGTATCAACCTGCTTCGAGAAGGACTGGACCTGCCAGAAGTCTCACTGGTGGCAATTCTGGATGCCGACAAAGAGGGATTTCTCCGCAGCGAGCGATCGCTCTTCCAGATAGCCGGTCGCACCGCCCGCAATGCGGAAGGGATGGTTATCCTCTATGCAGATCGCATCACGGACGCAATGCGCCGGGTCATCGAAGAAACGAAACGGCGACGCAAAATTCAGGAAGCGTACAATCGCAAACACGGGATTGTTCCACGGACTATCTACAAAACCAGAGAGGAAATCCTGCAAAGCACTCGCATCGCAGATATTCAGAGCGATCGAATGGAACGATACCATCTGTACCAACAGCAGCAGTACCAGCGTGCGGCGGAACCCTTAGCCCAGTACCTGACACCGTCAGAACTGGAACGCCTAATCCAGCAATTAGAACAGGAAATGGAGCAGGCAGCCAGAGAATGGAAATTCGAGCTGGCAGCAGAGCTTCGCGACGAAATTGCCCGCCTCAAAGCATTGCGGCAGGAAATGGCGTAAAATCTCTTGCAGCGCTGCTCGTTGTTTATCAGTGCAAATTCCAGTGAAATGTTCCAGAAAACGCTCAACAAAGCACAATGGCACTGTATATTACCGACGATTGCATCAACTGTGGCGCCTGTGAACCAGAGTGCCCGAACAACGCCATTTATGAACCCGGTGCACCGTGGACCTTAGCCGGGGAAACTTACACAGACTCCACCTCTCCGGGTGGGTACAAAGGAGATTTCTGGTCGGCGGATCACTACTACATCGTCCCGGACAAATGTACAGAGTGTGTGCCATTCTACGACGAGCCACAGTGTGCGGCGGTCTGTCCGGTAGACTGCTGTTTGCCAGATCCCAACAATCCGGAGACGCGAGAAGAGTTGCTGAAAAAAGTGGAGTATCTGAACAAAATCGATCCGGAGCGGCTTCGGGTCTAACACAAGCATCTGCGCCAGCATTCTCTACTTCAGCACGGCGCACACTTTGGCGTGTCATCATTTCGCCTGAAACCAGCATCCTCATTTCGCCGGGCGTGTGCACTTCAACCGCAGTTCATCGCCTCCTGCTACCAGGAGTCTACACTTCCGTGTGTCCGGGAGCGCTCCCCCTTAGGGTACATTTCATTGCCGACTGAAGCCGGCGCTCCCAGCTTTTGCCAGCGAAAGTCAGCGCTCCTTCGCTACTGGGAGCGCTCACTTCAGTGTGCATTTTTGCCGGCGAAAGTCGGCGCTCCCAGTTCAGTGCTCCCGGCACACTCTGCTTTCTCCTACCGCACCACCACCACTGGCACCACAATCACCCGATTCCCTTTCCATAACCGTACGTAGTACGTCCCACTTCTCGAAAGCTCCATCCACGCTTCCCGCTCTCCTGCGTCCTGCTGCCGCTGATATACCACTCGCCCCACCAGATCCCGAATCTCTATCGCCCAGCCTTCCTCCGACGGATACCGCACCCGTACCC
>WFXC01000047.1 GCA_015490805.1 Candidatus Kapaibacterium sp. | reverse complement strand
TGCCGTCTGCGCTGACCAATCCCGATCAAAACTGTTGGCTGGTGGTCGCCCCGTCCGCTCTACCGAAAACGCTAATACCGCCCCTTCTTTCCCCCGAATGTCGATCGGAAACGATATAATCTGATCTCCACCACGCGGCACCCGCGACCCATCCAGCCGATCCCGATTCAACCGAATCACCGGCGAATTGATCTGAAACAGCGGATTCGATCCCGCCGGACCTCGCGGCGGCGGCGGATTGTACGTCGCTTGATTCCCATCCACTACATCCGCATCGATGCTCACCCACTTGTTCGCCGACGGAATTGGCCCCAACCGCCTGACAACACTGAAATCGTTCACATTGTCATAAAAACTGGTTAACCGCTTCACCCCAAATAACCGTACCCGTACTGTGTCATCAAATGGCCACATATCTCCATAGCCACCAAAACTCCCCCCTGCACACTGCTTCGGCTCCGCTATCACTGTCGCCGTTAACCGCCCAACGTGGTTCGGCAAATACGTGTTGGTCTCAAACGGCGGAAACTTCACTTCCACAAACGCATACGGCGGCACCCCCTCTACCCCCGTCTGCGTCGGATCGATCGGATTGCCATCCTCATCGATCAACCGTGCCCCATAACTCAAATTATCCCAATGCGTGTATCCCAGCTCCAGCGCATCCTGATCCACACACACCTGCCGGTTGTACACAATCGTGTCATTGATCACATCATTGGAAATCCGAAACCGCACCCGAAAATCTAACCCCTGCTCCTGATAATTGACCCCCGATGACCCCTGAATGTCATTACTCAAATTCTGGAATATCCCTACCGGCTGTATCGCCCCTAACATCGGATCCCCCACTAACAACTCAAAATTGTTCGGATCCTCTACCTCCTTGGTAAACTGCCCCGTGTTCGGATCCCGCACAAAATACTTCATATCCACCACCCGTAACACATTCTTCCATTGCTTGAACTTAATCGCATAATTAGACCGCCCCAACAACGCATCTATGCTCCTCAGATTCCCCCCAACCACATATGGCGTCCCATTATGCGAATACATCGTGTACTGCGTGTACCGACTCCCATCCGGAAATCGCGCTTGCCCCCTCACCCCAATGGTCGAATTCATAAAGAAAAACCAGTTGCTGAACACCGGACGAAATCCAACGGTCACTACCCCCTGGAAATTCTCATACACAAACGTGATGGAACTATCGGCACTGTTTAAGATAATCTGCACGTTCGCTGACACAAACGGATCATCCGTAAACGGTCGAATGTCTGCTGGAAAGTTGACCGGTATCCCAAATGGCGTTGCCTTCAATCCCCTCGGCGTGATGTTCACAAAATAAATGATCAACTTATCCCCTTGCGGCGACCGCTTGTAATATACCTTGGCAAAATCATCCGGCTGGTTCAAATCCGGATTGAACACCGACAACTGCAAATCATCCCAAAACGGTGCTATGATCGCCGCATTCCAACTGTTGAATAACCCGTTGTTAAACGGCACATTGTTCGGATTGCGTGCTCCCTGGGTCGCTGTCCCATTGCCGTTTGCTGCCCCCAACGCAATGTACTGATACCCGTAGTTGTCCGGCGTCGGATCATTTAACCCATCGCCACTGCGCGATCGCGGATCATCGCTGTTCGGATCATACGCCGTTGTCTGCCCCTGCGGTATGTACCGATTCCCATTGCGATCATAAAAATATCGCCGGTTGGTCAGCACGATAAATCCGTTAGTTGACACATAAAAACTGTCGTACCGTACCCCGTTGAAATAAAACGGTGTGGCTAACTTGATCGGTATCGGTCCGGCAAACGCATTGTCAGTGGAATCATTCATATTGCTCGGATTGCGAAAATACGGCTTGCCCTCCGGATGATTCGTCCAAAACGACGATGGATACTGGTTCGGTCCCGATACAATCCGCCGCCATAGTTGTGGATCCCGATCCAACGGCTCATACGCCGTTGCTGGATTCGGTCGCCACGGCGCCGACGCTACGTCCACGCTGTTGACTATATAATACCCCGTCGATATGGCTGGTTGATTGACCGGATTAGCTCCGTCCAGATTAAACGGCATCGGATACGATCCATTACCACTCCGGTGTAAAATCTCCGCTTCCCCTCGCTTCTGCCCGCTGCCACTGAAAACGGGAAAAGTTACCAATAAAAATGCGGCTAACAACACAAATGCTCTTTTCATTGAGATCCTCTGTTTGTTGTGATACGGACTATTTGCAACTTAGCGTTCTTCGTTAGAACACGTTTTAAGGAAAGCAAGTTACACCCTGAGACATCGAAGCGCTTTTGCATCGTTGTTGCTTCGATCCCGTAACGATTGAAGTTTCGTATCTTTGTAGATTTGTTACTTTTAGGAATGTAGGAATGTTTCCCGACGATAGAAGAAGATGCTGATCAGTATGACAGGATTCGGGCGTGCGACAGGTGAACATCAAGGAATTACGGGTGTAGTAGAAGTTCGGAGCGTGAATCACCGTTTCTTAGAAGTTTTGCTCCAGCTGCCCCGGCGATACTTTGAGAAGGAAAACGAAATTCGCAGTATTGTGAAACGGTATGCGGTGCGGGGGAAAATCACCATTACCGCTACCATTCAGAATCCAGATCTATTTCAGCAGTCCCTGGGCTACCAACCTGAGCGAGCAGCGGTTTATTACCAGCTTTTACGCCAGTTGCAAAGTCAGCTCAAAATCCGGGAACAAATCAAATTAGAGCACCTTCTGCGATTTTCGGACATCTTTGAACAGTCAGAACCGGCAGAATTAAGCGAAGCAGAATGGACTTTATTCCAGAAATTGTTGCAGGAAGCACTCCACGCTATGCGAACGATGCGCCGTGAAGAGGGAGAGTTTCTCACCAAGGACATTCAGCAACGACTTAAGAAAATCCAGCAACTGCTGGAGAAAGTAGAAAAATTATCAATCCAGCGCATTCCCAGAGAGCGGGAACGGCTCCGACAGCGAATTGCACAGTTATTTGAAAGCGACGAAATCGATGAATACCGATTAGAAATGGAAATTGCATTGCTGGCAGACAAACTGGATGTCACTGAAGAATGCGTTCGTCTGCGCAGTCACCTGGAATATGCCCATCGGTTACTCCGCACGCGCAAAACAGAAGTTGGGCGACAATTAAATTTTCTGATCCAGGAAATGCACCGGGAAACCAATACCATTGGGGCGAAAGCGAACGATGCGGAAATTTCCCAATTGGTTGTCCAGATGAAGGAGGAAATTGAAAAAATTCGGGAGCAGGTCCAAAATGCAGAGTAAAAGGAAGGCAACTCGCATTCCGCATCTGCTGGTCATCTCTGCTCCCAGTGGGGCTGGCAAAACAACGATCGCCCACTACCTGCTACGCAAATACCCTTTCCTCCAGTTTTCTGTCTCTGCAACCACCCGACCGCAGCGGCCCGGAGAAGTCAACGGGAAAGACTACTTCTTCCTCGATCGTTCTCACTTTGAGCAATTGATTCGCGAAGGGAAATTGCTGGAATATGAACAAATTTTTGGACACTACTACGGTACGCTCAAAGAAACGGTCGAATCAGCCCTGAAAGCGGGCAAAGTTCTCGTTTTTGACGTCGACGTCAAAGGTGCTCTCTCCATTCGAGAAGCATATCCCAGCGAAACGCTGCTGGTGTTTGTTGCCCCTCCCGACCTGGTAACCCTGGAACAACGACTCCGTCAGCGGCGCACCGAAAGTGAAGAAGAGCTACAACAGCGACTGCGGCGGGCACGAATGGAAATGAACTACCAGCAGTTTTTCGACGAAGTGATCATCAACGACAACTTAGAGCACGCCTTCGCGCAAGCTGATCATCTGATGCAGCGTTATTATGCACCTTTACTGGAACAACAGATGGAGTCGTAATCGGCTGTAAAGCGACCTTCCGCTGTCCGAAAAGTCCCCCATTTATGGAAACTGGCACTGTCGCTGTAACCCATAGGCTAACAACAACTGAAATTCCTCACTGGAAACAAGGTGCGCTCCCAGCGACAGCGTATGGTGATTCGGATACTGTGAATCCAGCAACACGAACGATCGCTTCCGCAGTCGTTCCATCAATGCAACAAAAGCGACTTTGGAAGCATCTCGCATCCGGGTAAACATTGACTCACCGAAGAACACACCGCCAATTGTAACCCCATACAACCCGCCAACCAGTTCCCCCTGATGCCAGCTTTCGACGGAATGAACATATCCCATCTGATGCAGTTCCGTATACACACGAATAATTTCGGGGGAAATCCACGTCTCCTCTCGATCCGCACATCCAGCAATCACATCGGCAAAGGCAGTATTAAAGCGAACTTCATACAGATTTTTCCGCAGGGTTTGTCGAAGCGAACGCGATATTTTCATCCCCAGCTCCGGAAGAAAAACAGCCCGAACAGCAGGGAAATGCCAGAAGATCGTTCCATCTGGTTCTGCCATTGGGAAAAATCCCCGGCGATAGGCGGCAATGACCTGCGCAGGCGTCAACTGCTGGCTCGTTTGGTACATATCATCCGCACATACGGGATCTGATTGTTCAGACAAATCTCCTCTTGATTCGTTATGATGGGAACATCCCACTCCGTTTCATCGACATATCGATACTCCAGCACCTGGGTAGCATCCAGGATTTCCCGGTGATACTCATCAACCTGCGGAACATCGGTCATAATGTACATCTGCCCCGTCGGCTTTAACACCCGCGCACATTCTCGAACAAAATCAGCGGTAAACGCCCGTCGCTTAAAGTGCCGTTTTTTGAACCACGGATCCGGAAAGAGGTAAAACAGCTTATCAATGGACTCCGATTCCAGGAATCCCAGCCCATTGGCAACACTATACCAGAACACAGCCGCATTCCCAATACTCTCCGTTGCAATAATATTTTGCAGCCACTGCACCACAAACGGACGCACCTCCAGCCCTAAGATATTGTCCTCCGGAAAGTTCAACGCATACTCCAGCAAAAATTTGCCCAATCCACAACCTACATCTAAAACGTTCGGTGGCTGCGCGTTGGCGAAGTGTTCACGCCAGTCAACGGTCTCAAGCACCGGCGGATAAAAGCTTAAATCGACCTTGAGCCGTGATTTGGGTAAATAGAAATTCGGATTGGTATGGTGACGAATCCGTGGCAATGGATACTTCCGAAAATCAATGGTTTTGAGTGTCCGCTTCTCCTTCGCCATTACCGTCTTTGTTCCCATTGTTTACTTTCCGCTCCAATAAGACGACCGATTCAATGTGGTAGGTATGCGGGAACATATCCACCGGCTGGATAACAGCAATGCGGTAGTGATCCGAGAGCAGTCCGCAATCTCGTGCTTGGGTAGTAGGATTGCAGCTCACATAGACAATCCGTTGCGGCAATACCTCCAGCAATGAAGCAATAACCCGTCGATGGATGCCCGCCCGTGGCGGATCCAGAATCACCACATCCGGTTTCGGCAGCGACCGCAACAAATTCCGTCCTTCAGCGGCGTGTAAATCCACCGCATAAAAAGTAAGATTTTCCAGCCGGTTCAACCGTGCATTCTGTTGAGCATCTGCAATGGCACTTTCGACAAGCTCAACGCCGAAAACGTGATACGCCTGGCGGGCTGCGTGCAACGTGATAGAACCGGTACCGCAATACAAATCCCACACAATATCAGTTGGCTGCAACTGCGCAAACTCCAGGGCAACAGTAAACAGTTGTTCTGCCTGATACGGGTTTGGCTGAAAGAATGCAAAAGGGGAAATCCGGAAACGGAGGCTGTTCAAAACTTCCTCCAGGTACCCCGGACCTTCACACCGCTCAATCTTGCCCATCGCCACCTGAGCACGGTTTTCTGCAACGATATGCAGCAAAGAATCATCCGATTGAAACTGCGTCGCAAAATCGTGGAAGAACCAGTCAAGCAGCAACAGATCCGCTTTATGCTCCGGCGGCGACGTCACCAGAAGGATCATTATCTGCTCAGAAGCTTTAACCGTACGCACCACCAGATTCCGTAAAAAGCCCGTATGCGTACGGGTACTATAAGCAGTTATCCCTAACTCCTGCGCTTTCGACCGCACCTGTTCCAGTATTGCAACGGATCGAGGCAATGGCAGCCAGCACTCAGTAAGATTGACAACGGTATCGAAACGCCCCGCCTGGTGCAATCCTGCTACAATCGTACGACCAGAGGGATCAGGGGCGAAGGAAAAATCCATTTTGTTGCGATACTGCCATAAACGAGGTGACGGGAGTGTATTGCGCAGCTCACCATAAGACAGGTGGGATAAATGCTCAAATGCTTCCCGAACATTCTCCGTTTTCCACCGCAACTGCGCTGGATATGCCAGATGCTGCCACTTACAGCCGCCACAACTGCCAAAATGTCGACATCGAGGCGTCTTCCGATCTGTCGACGGCTCTAACACAGAAACCACCGTCCCCTCACAGTAGGAGCGCTTCTTCCGCGTGATCTCAACTTCGACCACATCGCCGGGAACGCCGCCAGTCACGAAACAGATAAAGCCGTTGATTCGAGCAATCGCTTTGCCTTTGTATGCCACTTTCTCCACTGTACAAACAAACCGATCTCCGACTTTCAGCTTCATTGCATCCCTTGCTTCATCCCAAAACCTGTAATAAAACACCAGCTTCGGGAAAAAATTGTGCTGGGGTCGCACACGCATTGCCAGTGTCATTGCCACTCCACTCTTCAATTTCTCTCTGAGCAAGCGCGTGACCGATCCAGAAGCGCAATGTCAACCCTTCGCTCTGATCATCCCGCTATCCTCCATACCGATGACAATTGCCCGGTGCGCAGCAACATAGCTGCGTCACGGTACGAACACCATAGAGTTTCGCTGGCTTCGTCACCACAGGTTTGAAAATCATTGCAACAAAACCAGCACAATTGAGCAGTGCAGGCACTGAAGTACGTCATACCATATATGCAGCGATACCGCTCCCTCTTTCTCTGGGGCTTCCTCTTTGTGACCCTCTCAAACGTTTTTGGGGCACTCATTCCCCGCGTTATTGGAAGCACCATTGATCTCATCACAGCGGGACATTTCACGCAGTGGACTATTGCCCAGCAAATAGCGCTGCTCTTGGGATGTGTTGCTGCCAGCGGCGGGTTGATGTTTGCAACCCGCAAAACGATCATCGTTGCATCCCGCAAAATTGAATACGACCTGCGAAATGACGTACTGCTGCACCTGGAAAAATTGCCAATGCGATTTTACACCCACCATCCCACCGGATCGCTGATGGCACACCTGACCAATGACATCGCAGCGGTGCGAGAATTTATTGGTCCATCCGTGATGTACACAGCCAATACGATTACGACTGCCCTGTTTGCCCTGATTATGATGATCAGTCTGAACCTGACGGTTACTGCGTTAGTGATTCTCCCCCTGCCATTGATCTCGGTAGCTACTTACATCATTGGCAAAAAAGTACATCGTTCATTCCGACGGGTACAGGAGCAATTTGCGCAACTCAGCACCACCGCCCAGGAAATGCTCTCCGGCATTCGAGTCATTCGTGCCTACGGTCGTGAAAGTTATGAACGAAGCGTTTTTGACAAACAAGCCCACGACTATTATCGCCTCAATCTCCACCTGGCAAAAGTCCAGGGCTTATCAATGCCATTGATGATGGTACTGGTCGGCCTCTCGCAAATTGCCGTGCTGGGTATTGGGGGACTCTACGTTGCCAATGGAACAATCAGCTACGGTGATCTGGCACAGTTTTTTATTTACCTCAACCAGTTAATCTGGCCCGTCATTGCCATCGGCTGGGTGGTCAACGCTATCCAGCGTGCCAGCGCCTCTGCTGAACGCATTGCCACCTTGCTGGCTGAGAAACCTGAAATCCCGCAATTCTCGATACAATCCACGCCAAAGCCATTGATTACCGGAGAAATCGAGTATCAGAATGTCAGCTTTCGGTATCATCCAGAACAACCGTGGGTGCTCCGCAACATCTGCCTTCATATCAAGCCGGGAACAACCCTTGGCATCATTGGTTTGACTGGTAGTGGCAAAACGACGCTGGTACAGTTGCTACCGCGATTGTACGAGCCAACCAGCGGAACGATCCTGCTGGACGGACGTCCATTGGCCGGTTATCCATTGCACACCCTGCGTTCTTTCTTCGGCATTGTTCCCCAGGAACCGTTTTTATTTTCCACAACGATCGCAGAAAACATCCGTTTTGGCAAACCCGATGCCTCCGACAAAGAAATTATCCAGGCTGCCATAATGGCGGATATTCACAAAGACATTGAACGCTTTCCCGAAGGCTACAACACCGTTGTTGGAGAACGAGGGATCACATTATCAGGAGGACAGAAACAGCGGATTGCGCTGGCACGGGCGCTGTTGCGCAATCCCGCTATTCTGATTCTGGATGACGCGCTTTCGGCTGTGGACACCGAAACAGAGGAGCGCATTTTGCAACAGCTCCGCTCTTTTCTGCAAAATCGCACCAGCATTCTCATTGCTCACCGCATTTCAACGATCAAAGACGCAGACTGGATACTCGTTATCGATCGTGGTACCATTGTTGAAGCAGGAACGCATCAGGATTTGCTTCAACGCAATGGCATTTACGCAGAACTCTTTGCTTTGCAAACGCTGGAAGAAGAAATTTCAGAAGAGCCAATGGTGAAGGTCCAATGAGCAAAGAACAGGCAATGGGATCTCGCTACCTGGAACAATTGCTCTCAACGTTTCAGGCATTTCTCGATCAGATGTTTACAACAAACTTCCACTCCAGACTTGCAGATCCAGCACTGTACAGTCTACAAGGAGGTGGCAAGCGGCTGCGTCCACTGCTTACCTTGCTGAGCTGCGAAGCCAGTGGTGCATCGCACCAGGCGGCGTTACCAGCCGCATTAGCCATCGAATTGATCCACACTTTCACCCTCATTCACGATGACATTATGGACCAATCTGATCTACGGCGCGGCAAACCCACGGTTCATCGTCAGTGGGACCTCAACACAGCCATTCTGACTGGCGACCTCTTAGTACCGTTTGCCTACCACTTGATCCTGGGGGCGTACACACCGGAACAGGCAACTGCGCTGGCAGCGCAGCTCACTACGGGCTTGTATGATGTATGCGAAGGACAGGCAGCGGATCTGGCACTGGAAAATCAGCCACCATCGATCAAGGAATATCTGGAAATGATCGAACTCAAGACCTGCCGCATTTTGCAAACAGCCGCAGTGCTGGGAGCACTTTGTGCCAACAACTCCAGCGCAATCCCAACGCTCCAGCGCTTTGGACATCACCTTGGGATTGCCTTCCAGATTCGGGATGATTATCTGGATGTGTTCGGTGATACAGAAACTTTCGGCAAACCGCAGGGCAAGGACCTACAGGAAGGAAAGCGTACCTTTCTCATCGCCGCCTTATACGAAGCTGCTCAGCGCGATAACACGATTCCTGCTATTCTCCAGCAATTTCTGGAAAATGGAGGCATCTCAACAGAGCACGTCCCTGCGATGATCGACACATTCCGCAAATATTGCATCGATAAACAGGCAATAGATGCGATCCATCAACATACGCAGCAAGCGATTGAAGCACTCCAGGAACTCCCCTTCACGCCAGCGCGCCAGACCTTAGAATATCTGACCCAAAGCCTGGTAGACCGTATCAAATGATTGAGCAAACCATTGAAGTAAAACTCGCTGAAGGGCTGCACGCTCGCCCTGCTGCGGAGCTGGTTAAACTGGCTGCCCGGTTTCAATCAGATATCCAACTGGCAAAAAATGCGCTGGTTGCAAATGCGAAAAGCATTATGAGCCTTCTGAGTCTGGCAGCCGAACCCGGTGCGATCCTGACGCTTCGGGTCTCCGGTCCAGACGAAGATCAGGCAGCAGCAGCCATTCGCGCTTTTTTCGAGCGTCCAGCTTAGCACAATGAAGATATCCAGCGCCATACTGTCGGATACTCCCGAACTCACATAAAAGCACAATGCACCGGAAGTATCTGTTGTCCTATTTTTGTGTCGTCCAGCCGTACAATAAAAGTCCCCTCTGGCATTTCTTATTGCCATTGAAATGGGATGTTCTGTCAAACAAATGCGAGGGATACAATGGCTGATGTTCTCATTGCTCAGCGATCGCCGTACGTTCTGGAGTTAGAGCCCGGCACATACTGGTGGTGTGCCTGCGGACGGTCAAAAAACCAGCCATTTTGCGATGGCAGTCACAAAGGAACGGGTATTACACCGGTCAAATTTGAGATTACGGAAAAACGCAAAGTTGCTCTTTGTGGCTGCAAACACACACAGACGCCGCCGTACTGTGACGGAACGCACAAAACGCTCCCGTAAACTGACATTTGGATGCTGCGAACCTACAGAGCAATCGTTCGGACTGCTCTTTCGCAGTCAATGGAGTATCGCGTCAATTTCCTCATTTCCAGCTCCCTGGGGCTGATCATCGGTGCAGCGATCCATATTTTCCTCTGGAACGCTGTCTATGATGCGATCGACCATCCCCGGATCGGAGCATTCGACCGGAAAGCAATGCTTTTCTACATCGGCTGCGCAACGCTCTGTTCGGTGCTCACGCGTGCTTACCGCAAAGAGCGGGAAATTGCAGCCGAAATTCGCAGCGGAGAACTCAACAAATACCTCATTAAGCCTTTTTCGTTCTTTGGCTTTGTCGCCAGCTTCTCCCTCGGTGAACGGCTCAGCGGCTGGGCATTTCTCCTGATCATCGCTGCTGTTTTTGGATTCCCGATCCTGTATGCAGCAAATTTAAGCCTGAGTTTTGCCGGCATTTGCGCTGCCATTCCCTTCCTTCTCTGCGGAATGGTGCTGAATTTTCTTTTTACTCTGATCATCGCCCTGCTGGCTTTCTGGTTCGATGAAGTATGGACCTTCCAGGTGATGAAAGACCTGCTGCTCTGGTTTCTCTCAGGACAGGTGTTCCCAATGAGCGTGCTGCCAGCACCGATCCAGCAGATCGCCCACTGGCTGCCATTCCAGTACATCGCCTATGTTCCTGCAACGCTGATGACCGGACAGCAACATCCCACAGAACTGTTGCCATACTTCCCTGTGGTACTTTTCCATATCGGGCTGCTGCTGTTGCTTGCACACTGGATCTGGCAAAAGGGACTGTTACGGTATGGAGCGTTCGGAGGATGAAAACGGTGGTGCGGTACCTGCGCCTCTGGGGGGCTTTCCTCCAAAACTGCCTGATGCGTGAAATGGAATTCCGCTCGCACTTCGTTCTCACTTTCATTATGGACATTCTCTGGTACGCCGTGCAACTTGGACTATTTGAAGTACTCTACCTCCACACAACGGCAATTGCTGGCTTTTCTCACGCCGATATGCTGGTGTTCCTGGGCACGCTCTACGTCACCGATGCGATTGATATGGTACTTTTTTCCTCGAACTTCTGGCGCTTCCCTGAATATGTCCGAACTGGCGAATTAGATTTTTTCCTCCTCCGTCCCGTCCATCCCGCCTTCAGCACGATGCTCCGTTATGTGAATATTCCATCGCTGGCAAATCTTCTATTTGCGATCGGCTTCCTGTTGTTTGCAATTAGTGTGCATCCAGATCCCTTTCCACTGGATCACACCCTGGCTTTCCTGCTGTTTCTTGCTCTGGGGACGCTGGTAACGTACTTCCTCCAGCTTTTCTTCGCCGCGCTCTCCATCTTCCTTGTTGCTACCGAAGGCATCCAGTTCGTTTTCTACAACATATCGCAGTTAGGTGACAAACCCGATGTCATCTACCATCGAACGTTCCAGCGAATGCTCTATACCATTTTCCCCTTAGCGCTCATTGCTTCCGTTCCTGCGCAGGTCCTGCTGGGAAAATTGACGATACTGGATATATGGTGGACTATCCCCCTTGTCGCTGTACTGCTGTGGCTAACGCTCCGATTCTTTGACTTTGCGCTGCGTCACTACAGCAGTGTTAACAGTTGATTTTTGTCTCCACAGAAAGGCTACGGAGAATGGGAGCGGATAAAATGCAGAATTTGCTGTATAAGCTCCGGCGCTAAGGGGATCGATGGATCCACAAAGCTTTTTTGTTGTGCTGCAAGATCCGTTGTCTCAATGTGCTTCATCAGGTGGTTCATTGCCGGAATCTCCACATATTCTGCCCCGGCATTGCGGGTTGCGAAGGCTCGAACATCGTCACACCGCACCTGAAGATCGGTGGTACCGCACAGTACCAGAATCGGCACCCCGACTTTCTGAATTTCTGTGCGTGGATCATATCGCATCCACGATTGAAGGAAAGGTTGCACACCGGGACGGAACAGCGACAGGAGCAGGGGTGGGATGGAGTCGACCAGATGGCCGGTTCGGAGAGAATCCAGGATCTGTTGTGTTGCTGGCACAAGAAATGGTGCTCGCTGCTTCATTTGTTGCAGGATCAACTGATCCACCGGCAAAGGTTGCGGCGCCACCAGAATAATCCCATCGACCGGTATCTGCTGTGCTGTCAGCAAAGCAACCAACCCACCCTGGCTATGTCCCAGCAAATAGATGTGCGTAAATCGCTGATCCTGTCGCAGTTTCTGTACCCACGCAACGGCATCACCAATGAAGTGTTCGAATCGAACCGAATCTTCCCGAAACGTTTTCGATCCACTTTCCCCAATACCCCGTTTGTCGTACCGAAGCGATGCCACGCCAGAATCCGCCAGCACCATTGCCAGCAATTTGTACGCATCACTTTTGCCGGGAAGGTTTGTAAGATTTCCATCCCGATCAACGGGACCAGAGCCGGGAATGAAGAGGACTACCGGATACTGATTGCCAGTATCCGGAAGCATTAACGATCCTCGCAATCGCCATCCATCTGGCGCCGTGATTTCGAGGAATTCCACCTTAGCAATGAGTCCCGAAACGCCGAATATCAGCAAGCTACCGAGTAGCCACAATCGCATTGGTCTCATTCCCACTCTTTACCATCGCGCAAATGCAAAGTTTGATATGCCTGTTTTCATCGTTCCATTTCCCGTTTCTGCGGCTCAGCGCCCGATCCGCATCTCCACTGAAGGACAAAGCATCGAAGGAAGGCCTCAAAATCCCAGTTCATTGAGCCGCGCCACTAACTGATCCAGATAGATATTGCGGAAAGAACCATACTGGGCTGTCTCCGGAATGAGGCAAAACAGGCTATAGGTAGCGCTGTTAAAAGGATCAAAATGCGTGCTGCTGACAATCATTGTTTCTTCCTCCGGGCGGAATCGGTTATCGACATCGTACACAGCCACGGCAGCGCGCAGGAGCGTCAACTTCTGAGGACGGAGCGGCGCTGCCCAGAACCCCAGCAACTGGAAGGGAATGCGAACCTTGAGTTGATAGCCCTGGTTCGTCGGGCGAGCGACGATCCGGATTTGATCCAGCGCCTGTCGCTGCAGCGAATCCAGATCCTCTGTGCTCTGCACCCGCACTGATGGCTTCAATTGCTTGAAATCACCGGGAAAAAGCTCGATGACCATCAGCCCGGAATCCGATCCGTTTTTCAGCGGGACGGTACGAATAGGTTCGCCGGGTTCCACTTCTCGCACCGACTGCATATCGAACCATAGCGCTACGTGATCCGCTAAACTCTGCGGCTTCCGCTCCGTGACAACCGTGTCATCCCGGACATCGACCAATACATAGAGAAACCGCTGATTGTAAGCAACCTTTAACCGAAAACTGGCATCTTCAGCGCCCCGCCAGTAAAAAGCACCTTTGGGAACAAAGCGCACCGACGCAATCTCTGGCATCTGCGGAACACCCAATGGGATGACCCGGAAACGACGGTGCACCGGTACCACAACGGTCAGCACCTCTTTTTTCAATGCCCCGGTTCGCTGGTGGAACCATTGCTCCTGAATCCGCAGGTGCGTAAAATCCTCGCGATACCGGTAAATCTCGCCTTTTCGCTCCCGACTGCTCATCTGCATCACCGTAATGAGCGTTCCGTGCAGAAATCGGTAGCCCGACACCTGCCAGTAAGCAGAAGACTGGCGGCTCACGATGTAGCAGGTCGTGTCTTTAATAGCAACGCCAACTTCAATCGGCAACTGGGTATATGGCTTCTGGAACTGTCCCACTTCAACCAGAAATCCATCGATGTCCACAAACAACAAGACCTCTGCGATTTTCTTCTTCTGCGAAGCCCGCTTAATAGAAATGGCTACGTCCGGATAACGATCACCGGAAAAGTCGCCGACATCCCATCCCCAAATCCGGTAATCCTCGCGCTGTGGCAATTGCTTGTGAATATCCCAGATCATTTCCTCCGCAAAGTACGGCAACAACCGCTGTTTCAGCTCTGCAAAACGCATCCCCTGCTGCGCCCACAGCAGTGTCGGAGTATCACTGATGCCATAGAGCAATCCGATGATCCAGCACAGGAAAATGCGCCACCTCATTCCCCGGTCGTATTCCCCGATGTTCTGCCAGCGGTTTCCCATCGCTACTTTGCCCCGTCTTCCGGCGGCTGCACAGGCTGCGCTTGCCGCTTATGTGTTTCCCCATACTGCAGCGTTTGCTCCATCACCGGGAACAACTGTTTCAGCTCCTGAATATGCTCCGATGAAAGCCGTGCACCGAACTGCGACACAACCCGTGCCCCTGCCAGTGATGCGAAATGTCCAGCAACTTCCGGTGATTTGCCCTGTACCATCGCAAACAAGAAAGCGGCAGCATACGTATCGCCAGCCCCCGTTGTATCCACGGGATTCGCAGGATATGCCGGGATCCGATACTCCCGTCCTTCCCACCAGATCCACGATCCTTCAGCCCCTCGAGTCATAATAACGCGGTCAACGCGGCGGCTGAGCATGCGAAATGCCTGCTCTGGCGTTCCCTGCTCTGTGAGTGCCATTGCTTCCTGCTCATTACAAAACACGATTCGCGCGGCTTTCAGGGATTGTTCTATTTCCTGGCGGAAATGCTCAATGATAAACACATCGGAAACCGTTACAGCGACCTCTGTCTCGTGCCGTTGTGCATAGAAAATTGCCCGGTCGATCGCTTCTGCGCCCAACTGTTCGGAAAACTTATACCCTTCCACATACAGCCACTCCGACCGTTGCAGCGCTTCTTCGACCACGTGTTCTGGCGAAAAATGGAGATTGGCTGCCAGCGCCGTCTTCATTGTACGTTCTGCATCCGGGGTAATCAGCACCAGGCAACTGCCGGTTGGAAGTTCGGAATGGCGCGGTGCAAACAGCGCAATATCCAGCGCAGCAAATTCCTGTGCGATGAAATCTGCCAATTCATCATTCCCAAGAATGGTACCATAAGCGGCACGTCCCCCCAGCCGTGCAAAGGTAATGATGGTGTTCGCCGCTGATCCACCGCTACTGCGCTGTACAATCTGCTGCTGAAGCTGCGCTATGAGATCTCGCTGCTCCTCGTGATCCACCAGCGCCATTGTGCCCTTCGGCACCTGCAACTGGCGCAACAGATCCTCATCCACCGCTACCTGGATGTCCAACAAAGCATTGCCAAGGCCAAAGAGATGAAAATCTTTACGACTGGCTGCCATCGAATCGCCTCCGAAATCGTTCCATTGACCGTTCTATGAGTATCTGACACAACTGTTCAAAGGAAATGCCGGCTGCGGCGGCTGCTTTTGGCAACAAGCTGAGCGGCGTTAACCCCGGAATGGTGTTGACTTCCAGACAGAAAAACAACCCTTGCTCATCCATCCGGAAATCCACCCGGCTAAAGACCTCACACCCCAATGCCTGATGCGCCCGCTGCGCAAGCCTTTGCAACGTCTGGACGGCTGTTTCCTCTAAAGGTGCGGGGCAAAGATACTCGGTTTTCCCCTTCTGATACTTGTGCTCATAATCGTAAAAGCCGTTTTTCGGTACAATTTCCACCACTGGCAAAGGATCCAGTCCCTCCACGATTGCAACAGTTAATTCTCGCCCCGGAATATACCGTTCCACCAGTACCGTCTCAGAAAATTGTGCCGCGAACCGAATTGCCTGTTGTAATGCCGCAGTATCTCCATCCCGTAAGATCGTGATTCCAAAGCTGGATCCTTCATCATTGGGTTTCACCACCAGATCGTTGCCATAGATAGTACGCAAATGCTCCAGCCGTTGTGGATCTTCCGCATCCTGCGCTGTGACCGAACACCAGGGTGGCTGCGGGATGCCAACGCCGTCAAAAATCTGTCTGGAGAGAACCTTGTCCATTGCTGCCGCACTGCTGCTCACACCGCTGCCTGTATACGGGATACCTGCTATTTCCAGTAATGCCTGGACGGTCCCATCCTCTCCATACCGTCCGTGTAGCGCCACAAACACAATATCCGCCTGCTGCACCACCGGCAATTGCAACGCTTCTAAATACCGCGGGAGCGCGTTGTCCTCAGGAAGCGGAGGAATCGATACTCCCATTGATTGCACATCGGAAACGACACCGTCAGCGCCCAGCGCTGGATCAACGACCGTCACCGTATGCCCGTTTCGTTCAAGCGCCAGTGCCACTT
Source organism: Candidatus Kapaibacterium sp. (assembly GCA_015490805.1). GTDB lineage: Bacteria > Bacteroidota > Ignavibacteria > Kapaibacteriales > WFXC01 > WFXC01. Next base: position 26,896 of record WFXC01000047.1, on the reverse strand, counting down.
CACGACCGCTCACGTATGACACCGGTCGCTCCCGGGAAACTCCACCAGCAAATACAACAATGTTCATTCCTGCCACAACTGTTGTTCCAGAGATTGTAAACACAAAGGATGCAAACGCTGAACTGCCGTTTCTCCCAGAGACGCCGGTACGCCCAGCACGCAGACGTCGAATTCAGCACTCATTTGGACAAAGGACACTGGAAGATCTCCCAATCGTTCGAAAATTTGCTGCAATACGTTTGCCGTCAATGAGGAGCCAAAGCAAGTTACGACATCGCACGAGCGGGCAGCCATCCCCTGCCCTCCCACCATCACTGTCACATCAGGATACTGCTGAAGCAGCCACCCTGTTGCGTTTTCCGGTGTCCCTGCTGTTCCGTAATGCAGTGGTTGTGCTGAACGGAGAGCAAGGGCAAACAATGCTGGCGCATTCCATTGCGTTTGCGCCCGTATTTCAGTACCAGGCGCTGCTGGATCCAGTGTACTGCGAATGTACACCGGGATTCGTGCCTGCTCCGCCGGTCCTAAGGTATCCGGATGCAGCACCTTTGCTCCAAACAACGCCATTCGCCGCATCGTTGCGAACGACAACTGCGGAAGGGGCTGCGCCTCCGAGACAACCTGAGGATCAGCGGTGAGAATACCGGGAACATCCGTCCAGATCTCAATAACGGGTGTCTGCAGCAAGGCACCAAAAACGGCGGCAGAATAGTCCGATCCACCCCGTCCAAAAACCGTTGTGTGCCCCTGCTCATTCCGTGCAATATATCCCTGAGTGACAAAAATTCGAGCGGAAGGATCACGATGGTGCATCCAGAATTGTCGCACCTGCTGTTGCGAAAGCTCCCATTGTAAAGACGCTTCAATCCATCGGTCTGGTCTTGTGCGGAGCAGTGTCCGTGCATCGACCCATTGCACGTCAGCGCCTCGACATTCCAGAATCGCTGCAATAAAGGTACTGGACAGCAACTCTCCGAACGCAACGAATGCTGCCAATTGCCGCTCGGTCAACTCGCGCAAATAGGCAACGCCCTGAGCTAATCGATGCAACTGGTGGAACCACGGTTGCAAGGATTGCCACACGGTAGCAAATTCCTCAGCAGAAAGTACGTGGTGCAAAAGTGCCTGGTGATGCTGCTCAATGGAGTCCAGCATTGATTGCCATTCTTTCTCACTGCCAGAGGCTGCACGGTGTGCCAACTGCTCCAACTGGTCGGTAATGCCTGCACACGCCGACACAACAACCCATTGGATCTCCTCTTCAGACTGCTCCAGAATATCGATGGTATTCTTCAGTCCCTGGACCGTACCAACGGAGGTGCCTCCAAATTTCCGCACCCGGATGGGTTCATTCATCCTCGAAAATAAGGTAATCGGACAGCTCATCACGCGTGGGCGTATGCCGTAATGCGCCTCCTTCGATCAAATCCATCACGGCTTCTTTTGCCTGTTCGACGCTCACATTGTACAAATAGGCAAAATGCCACAGATCAATTGGAGCCTGCTGCACCTCGTATAAAAAACGTTCTGCTAAACTCAATTCTTCTCCCTTCTCCACCTTATCCAGTATCATCGACAACAGCGCCTGTCCCTCAGAAGGGGTAATGTGTTTGTACGTAAAGTAAAAATTCGGAACAAACATCAGGTCGCAAATCGGAAATCCCTGTGCCACAATTTCCGGAAGCAATCCCATTCCCACGCTGTACAATTCCCCTTCTGCCGCAACATCACCCCACAAATCTTCCCATACCTCCGGTGCTTCTTCCCGAAGCCACTCAAAAAATTCCACTTCATCGCGTGGCAACTTCACCATCGTACCACGCTGAAATTTCCGCGCTAAGATCTTTGCCTCCTGAGGCGTCAGCGTGTCCCATACTTCCTCCGGCAGCTCAACGATAAAACGCCCTTTGTCTTTCTGTGCCTGAATGATCTTCTCAACTTCTGCCAGATCCATCGTGCGTCCCCCGCTTGTTTTTCACTCTGGGCAAAGGACGGTTAACGACGCTGTTTCTGATAACGGTACAGAATAAAAAAGGCGATCAGGAAGGCAGCATTCAATCCCAGACTGATGTTTTTACCCAGCGCGAAAGCTTCGGAGTAATACCGAAACTCGATGCGGTGGGTGCCAGCCGGCACCACCAGCCCACGAAATGCGTAGTTCGTTTTGTAAATCGGCACCGTTTTGCCATCGATAGTAGCATGCCACGCTGGAGGATAGTACGGTTCGCTCAGAAAGAGAAAATGCGGCGCTTCCGTCTGGGTTTCTAACACAATACGGTGTTCTGAATACTGCGTTATCCGGACTGTGGCTTTTCCCCGCACAGGTTCAACTGGCTGATCCAGTGGACTTTCCACAAAGGCAACAGCCGTTGGGCGGAAATCGCCGTCTCGCAAATGCTCCAGGATCGCTAAGGGTTTGGCAACAGCAACAGAGTCCACAAAGAATGCGCGCGGTAATGCCAGCAGATTCCGATACACCACCGCCCGCTTTTCCTGTGACCGGGCAACTAATTGCAGTCCCGGAGTAAAATCCTGGAGTTCGCGCTCCACAACGATGTACTTCACATTGAGCAAGTTCCACAGAAATGGGTTAATAATCACATTTCCCCCTCCTTTGCCCGCCACATCCAGTAAATCCTGATAGATCCGCATTTTAGCAGAGCTGTAGCCGTGGACGTGCTGGAGGAAAAAGTACGCCGGATAATTAGGTGACGGTGCTGTAAAATCAGCAATGCGGAATAAGGTGGTGTCACTTTTCAGATAGCGGATCACGTCTGTTTCCCGAAATACTGTCTCTTCCAGCGGCTTTTCAGGAACTTCCATCGGTCGACGAGCAACTCGCCACAGATCAAAGATTAACAATCCAAACAGGAGAATCAGAAACCATTGAGGACGCAACCGGTTTCTGGTGTATGCTATAAACGTTGCCACAAATGCAACAGCGATCAATGCAGTCACCAGCCAATCCTGAATCATCTGGCGATAGATAAAGGAATGCAAAGCGGCGGGCAACTGCTTCCCCGTTGCGCTGTTTTTGACCGCCTCAATATAGGCATCGCTTCCAAGCAGCGCAAAGAGAACGCCAGCAGCTAAAAACACGATGGAAAAGATAAGTGCCCCTTGCAGCAATTTCCGAATCCGCTGTTGCTGCTCCTTCTGCTGAATCCCTCGAATAATACCTGTTATCCCATACCCTGCCAGAATCGATACTGCGAACTGAAGCATGACCAGCGCCATACTGGGAGTGCGGAACTTATTAAACAGTGGCACGTAGTAGAAAAACAGATCGTACAGGATCGGGAAGTTTTTGCCGAACGACAACAAAAGGGACAATCCGGAAAGGGTGACCAGAAACCAGATCAGTGGCTCCCTGCGGTAAAGGATAACGCCCAGAATTGCCAGGATCAAAACGCCAATGCCCATATAATTGGCTGCATCCGTAAAGGGCATCTGCCCCCAGTAAGTATGCAGGTGCACCTCCCGATTGCCTGTCAATGATCCTTTGTACGGGAGCTTGCCAAACCCGAAGTAGTTCGGGATCAAAAAGGTAATCATTTCTTCGGGGCTAAACGACCAATTAGTCGCATACTCATAGTCCAGCCCGCCATCGGACACCTGTGCAGAATCTTTCGCCAGAATGGAAGCGGAACCGCGCGTCGAATACGGCGTATATTCCTTGATTGACAGATACCGATCGGCACTCATCCCAACAGCAATGACAGCAGCAACCGCCATCCAGAGACCAGATCGCACTGGAATCCATACAGAGTTTCCCTTCCGCCAGGCAGCAAAGATTTCTACAAGGAGATACAGTCCGAACGTCAGCATTGCATAAAAAATAAGCTGCATATGAGCCGATCCCGAAAGCACATGGAGAGCAAAGATCAGCAAAAGCGCAAACAGCCACGGAAAACGCTTCGCTTGCAGCCGCTCCATCAACAACAAAATGTATGGATAAGTCATCAGCGCTGCCGGCTTGGTATTGTGACCGATCATAACCCAGACAATCACAAAGGTTGAAAAAACGGCAGCAATCGCTGTAAAAGCAGCCACGAACCGTTCGTGCTGCTTCGACCGCATAAACCAATACATCCCAATGCCATAAATCGCATAATAGGTTGCTACCCGCGCCGTGTCACTGGAAAGAATAGCTCCGATCAATTTTGCAACTCCAAAAACCACCAGTGCAAGCAGATCCCACCACCGTGTGCCGGTCACCAACAGCGCAGCATAACTGGGCATTCCACTAAAAATGTAAGGAATCCACTGCGGAAATTCTCCTCGCGCTTCAACAGCAGATACATACGGACGCAGGCTCATAATGGTCACCATATCCGGCGAGGCAAAGCTCCCAACGCCAAAAATCACTGGAGCAAAAAACAGATAGACCAGCAATGCTATGCCCAGACACAGCGTAAAATCTGGATGTTGCTGCATCCATCCGAGAACTCCTGAACGCTGTTTTTGTCGTTTGCTCTTTGCCATTCGTTCTCGTCCACTTTATGATACCTTCGCTGTTTCCTTTCCAGCAATACCGCACCACTTCGGATACAATCAACTCCCTGACATTAACGCGCAGAGGATGAAGCTTCCAGTTGTGAACCGGTGCTCTTTTCGACCAACTGCATTACTGCTTCCAGCACCGTCTCTGGAGACAAATAATCCAGGCAAAAATAATCTGGATTGACACACCGCTGGCGGAAGTAGCAGCGGCACGGTTTCTCCGGCAGGAGCAAAATGCCGCGATTATAAAGCTCAAATTCCGCCGGATTAAAAATATTCACAAAAACCACCACCGGTGTTTTGACCCCCAGCGCTACGTGCAGTGCCATCGTCACGGGGGTTACCAACACATCTGCGCGGGCAACCAGATCAAAGAACTGGCGCAACGGAAATGTTCCGGGATAAAAAGCGCCGGTTTCATCAGCGATGTGCCGATTGAGCTCTTCATCTTCTTTGCCCCCCACCACCATCGGGAACAACTGCTCTTTCTGGCACAGCCGAATCAACGCTTTCCATCGATCAGGCGGCCACTGTCGGGAAATCCACCGCTTGCCACAACCGGGGTTCATTGCAATAACTGGTTTTCCCTCATTCGGAATCACCACGGAGGCAGGCTCTGGCTCGATGACGTATTCCTCACCCCGAAACTCCCAGCCGCAGATATAAAAAATTTCCTCCAGATACGAATGAGGATTCTGCTGACTGATATCATCAAACAATCCGGTAAGATACTTCGGCTCAGCTCGATGATCTGCTGGAACAATCACGCCATCCCGGACCGTAAATCCGGAAAGTCGCTGATACTGTAGCCGACGCGTCAGCGCGCACGCATAGTGATCTTTGTCCAGATTGATGACCCAATCAAAAGGAATCGTTTCCAGTGACAGCACTGATTCCAGCGAGAACGGAAGCACCTCGTCCACCCACTGCCGGGGCACCGCATCAGGATAGTAGGTTAACCAATAAATCTTCGCTCCGGGCATCTCTGCCCGAATTCGCCGGAGTAATGCCGTGGTTCGGATAACGTCGCCAATTGCGCCCAGCTTGATCATCAAAATGCGCTGCTCAATCGGCTCATAATAAGAACACTCCTCACAATGCACCCCGTATTCCTTATGGGGCGCACACGGAATATCGCCCCGGAAAAAACGACAATCTGTCTTGATTTCCATCGCCCGTTCTCACCGCCAGTAGTACAGAATCATTATGGATGAAACGACACCAGCGACAATTCGTTCCTGAACTTCTAATGTCGGATCGGGGGTTAACAATTCTCCACGCTCTGGCTGGCGCCCCAACAGGTTTAATGCAGAATACCCAATCGAAGCCTCCATAGCGAAATCAGGATCAAACTTGCCACGCACCCCTACCCGCATTGTCAAGCCCAGACGCCACGCTGTCGACTTCGTCCGCACAGTGTACGTGTTTCGCTCGATAATTTCCCCATTCAACCGCACAAATCGCTGTTCAAACAATCCCCGTGAGACCAGAGCTCCGCGGATTTCCATCCCCGCAAAAGCAGAGGTCAACGAGGAGAAGTGGATAAAGGTTCGCTCCAGTCCTACGGACAGCGAAGCAACATCGATGCCGAAGCTTCGATACAGGTTCGCATTGGGGTAGGGATACCGCTCTCGCCCGCGGAAGAAAATGGTCTCTGCAAAGAGTACAACATCCAGCGGGAGCGATGAGAACGGAGCAATCGCTTCTGGAAACGCTACTTTCACCGCTACTCCTGTCTGCGCTCCGGAAAAACCTCCGCCCAGAAAAGCTAAGGTTTCCCGCGCGGGGTTCGCCCCGTTAATCCAGAAGGTGGACAATCCTGCCGAAACCCGCATCGGATACTGTGCCTGTACGCTCAGCGTACTCACCAGCAGGCACCAAGTCAACACCATCCATCTGCTCATTGCGGACTCTCCCACTCTATGAGATAATCTTCTGCTGAACCCGCTTGCTGCTGCACAATCATTTCTGCCAGCAATCCCAGCGATATAAACTGGACACCAACGATAATCAAAGCGATACCCAACAGGGCTAAGGGACGATTGCTCAAGAATGTTTTTCCCAAGATCCACTCGATGGTCAAATACAAATCAATCCCGAACCCCACCACTGCCATCAGAATACCAATAGAGCCAAAAAAATGCAACGGACGGCGGGCAAACCGGGTGGTCAGCACCACCGTCAGGAGATCTAAAAAACCCTTGATAAAGCGTCCAGCGCCAAATTTGGAACGCCCATACTTCCGCGGATGGTGACGCACTGGAATCTCCGTAACCCGAAATCCCATCAAATGAGCAATTGCCGGCAAATACCGATGCATTTCACCGTATACCCGCAACCGTTTTGCTACTTCTCTACGATACACCTTGAGTCCGCAGTTAAAGTCGTGCAACCGAATACCGCTTACGATCGACGTCACCCAATTGAACAGTTTAGACGGCACTGTTTTATGCCACGGATCATACCGCTTCTTTTTCCATCCACTGACCAGATCATACCCTTCCTCTAATTTCGCCAGCAATCGGGGAATTTCTTCTGGATCATCCTGGAGATCTGCATCCATCGTGACGATAACATCTCCGCGGGCTCGATCAAATCCAACAGCCAACGCTGCTGATTTTCCATAATTCCGCCGAAATCGAACGACCCGCAACCGCGGATACTGCTCCAGCAACCGCTGGAGAACCGCAAAGGAGTCATCGGTTGAACCATCGTCCACTGCGACAATTTCATAAGCATCCGGAGCAATGGACTGGCATACATGATCCACTTTTGCCACCAACTCTGGCAATGATTCTGCTTCGTTGAATAGCGGAATAACAACGCTCAACCGCACCCTATTTTGCTCCTGGTGCTCCACGATCGTTTTTCTTTTTTCAATGAAAATCCAACTTAATCGTCAAAGCAAGTTTGAAAACTTGCAAGTTACGCAAATTTTGTAAAACAAAAGTACCGTCGGGTTATGGCACGGAAGAAAAAGGCTGAAGAATTGGAGCAGCAAATGGCATCGGCAAACGGTGAGGAACAAACACAACAGCAGGAAGAGCAACCGAAAAAGAAGCGACGTCGGCGCCGAAAAAAATACGTTATGCTGTTTTCACCCTTCCTGATGAAGGAAACCAAGCACGAACTGATTGGCGAGCCTTTTGAAATCGAAGGTGTTCCTCACCAGTGGGCACGGTGTACAAAAAGTCGCCACTCGCAACTGGTTAACTTAGAGCTCCTGAAATCGAAATCTTCCCAGGAACAATTGCAGCAATACAATCCGGAAGATGCCATCAAGTATTCACCCACAAAGGAATTCAAAATCGGCGATGTTATCTACCACGAGCAATGGAATGACATTGGCATTGTGCGACAAAAAGCTATTACCAGCAGTGGTGGTTACGCCATCATCGTGGAATTTGAGAAACTGAAAACGAAAAAACTGATTGAAAAATTCAATCCAGATGCAACTGCTGAATCGCACGCTTCCTCGACACACTCATAACAACAGTAGTTTGTTTCACAAACGGAAAGGTCAAAGGCAAAGTGATCGGAGTAACAGTACAGGACAACGAGCCGATCGATAAGGCACTCAAGCGCTTCAAGAAAAAGTACGAACGGAGCGGAATTTTGCGAGAGTATCGTCGCCATACTTTTTATTTAAAACCTTCTGAACAGCGCAAAATTGAGCGGATGAAAGCGCTGCGCCGCATTCAGCGTGCCCGCCGGGAAAAAGAACGCGATTAACTCCGGAATTTTTGGTAAAAGCCCCTTCACTCGAAGGGGCTTTTTTCTCGCATCACTTTTCAGGCAGGATAATGTACGTCCCTTTGAGATAGGGAAAAGCAATCAAGTCACTTGAATCCTCTACCGTAATCCCTACCGGGCGAATGCCTCCAAGATCAATGCAGAACTGTTTGCTGTAAAAGCGGATTCCCAGTCCTAAGATTTCCCCTGAGCTGGTGCCGCGCAAGGTTTCTTCCGAAAACCAGTACTCCCCTAACAGTTTAATCGATGAGCTTAGCGCAATAGCACCCCCCAGTGAAAATCCCCATCCAGCTCCAAAGGACTCCTTCAGGCTGGCGATTAGGATAGCGTTGAACGTTACATTACTCCGCATCGTTCCAACAGAAAAAGCATTCCCCACCGCTAAGACTCCCAAGTCAAAGTTGTACGCTCCCCAGATGGCGCTGGCAAAGGGGGAGGAATACCAATAGTTCTGCTTCATACCAATAGACAGAGAGCGCAAGAATTCTGGAACAATCGGAAACAAAACAAAAGCACTGACATGCGTGCGATCCGTCGCTGCAAAGCCAGCATTCAAAAAAAACAGTTCATAGTTCGTCAAATAAATCCCCCCCTTCGGCATTGTGTATGCTGTCGGCGCTATGAGCAATTCGTGATCTCCTCCCCGGTATTCCGGTGACTGTGCCCACGCCGAAGCCGACAGGATCAATATCCCTAAAAAACAAACGAAGCGACCCATTGCCCGATCAGCATCCTTGCTCAACCAATTGCCGCGATACGAGCAAACGCTTTTTTTCGTGCAGTATTGCGGCAACTTCCTCCTGCCGCAAAGCGGATTCTATAGTGCGAGCGTGGAACAAGTCATCCGCGCCTTTACGCTCCACTCGTTGTGAGTGCACATTGCAACATCCGACTACCGGGAGCACACTCTTCAGTATGCTCTGCCGCCGGCAGGACAAACCCCTGAGTGGTCCAGAATCAATCTGGAGGCTTGCTCTCTGCATTCTTCTTGCCGGCGAAAGCCGGCGCTCCCAGTGGAGCGCTCCCAGTTTGCTGAAAACGCATGCTCTTAGGCGTGCATCTACTGGAAGCGCTCCCTTTAGGGTACATCTCATGCCGACTAAAGTCGGTGCTCCCTGTTGGATTTACTGGGAACGTATGCCCTCAGGCGTGCATCTTTTGCCAGCGAAAACCGGCACCTCCGGGAAGCCACGCCCGGTCACCGGATGCAACTTCCTTATCCTTTTCCGATAACACCAGGAATGCATCCTTTTCCATACCACAAACGGTACTCCCCACTCCAACTGTATCTCTGCTTTCTCAGCAAGAGAGCAAACACAGCATATCCGACAGTAATCTCCCGATCCAGTTGAGTAAATTCGCATCCAACTATCCACCAGAGCGGACTACCAGAGCAATTGTGCCATCTGGACACTGTCCACAGCAGGGAATCAATCTGCTGTAGAGTCCTTCGTTTCCGATAAAGCGTGCGTGTGAGGGCAACGTGGTATCGGGTGATGTAGCATCTCCAGCAAGATCCGGCAATGGGGCAACGACGGAGCGCAGCAATGGTACCGAGGGTTTATCACCGTTTCCGAAATATCACGTGGTGGGTTGTTTTCGGAATAGGATTTTTCCTTGCGACAAACTATTCAGTGAAACCGATGGAACACGACGACCTGTTACTCCGAAAGCTGGAAACGGTTCGGACGGCTGCCGATGTCCAGCCTGTGCTCGAAGAAATCATCCGGGCACTCCGCAACGGTCGGCTATTTGGTCGGGAAATCCAGATTGCACGACTGACCCGCCGCTTCTGGCAGGATACCGCTATTCCCTCTGCCATACGCTTGCAGTTGCAGAAAATCTATGAGATCATTTCGCCAGCGGTAGTGGCTCAGGACTCCTCCGTAGCGCAAACGTTGCTCGTGGATATACCATTGAGCTGGCTGGCATCAGACAATTCCGATCTTCAACGTTTGACGTTCCCCATTGTTCGCCTGGCGTGGATGCTTGATGAAGCACTCCAGCGGCGGATTGCTGAAGTCTTACCAGTGGTGCTGGAACAATCAGCAGCATATTCCGAAGAACTTTTTGAAACCATCATTGCCTTTCTGGCAGAAACAAAACCCCACCTTTCGAGCAGTTTTCCTGCTGCTTTTCTGAATCGGCTGCGGAGTTATCGGGGTCCTCACGCGTGGAATGTACCGGAAATCTTAGCACTGGATACGACGGAAACCGGAACAAATACGCTCATCGCGTGGGCAATCGATCCGCCACCGCTACCACCAGATGCACGCTCCTGGCTGACACGCGATCGCTGGCGCCGCCTGTTTCTGGAAAAGCTGGAACAACGAACCTTGACGCTTGAGCAGAAACAGAAAGTAGTGGGACTACTTTCAGATCCTGAATTGCAGCAGGCAATGCTTCGACTGGTTCGACTATGGTGGTATCGCAAGGAAGCACTGCCATCGCCACCACCGGAAACTTTATCTCTCCTGGAGACACTGGTGCTCCAGGGAGAAAGTTGCGCCGAAGCTGTCCGCCTTCTGGCAGCCGATGGTGTTGAGGGCATTATCCGGCTCTTTCGAATGGTGACGGAAGACATGCAGGATTGGGATGCCGCAATTCGCAGCCCCCGTCCCTGCGAATGGGATCGCTGGAGCGCCCTTTTTGAACACGCAGCCGTCATTGCTGACCGGGTCGAACAGGCTTACCGGACGCATCCTGCTCCCTGGCACGTGCAACTACTGGCTGCTGCAGGACGCTGGGAATTGGTTCTGGAAGCCCTACAGGCTCCTGTAGCTTCGTTGCGACAACAAGCGGCGCTGCTCCTGAGTCTGGCGCTGGCACCAGAGGAGGAAGAGGCTGCCCGACTGGGCAATGTGGCGTATGGACAGCAACTGGCGCAATCGCTTGCAGGTCTACCGGATCTCCAACTTCGCATCCGTAAAGCATTGCAGCAAGCATTGCAAGATAAAGATCCAGCCGTCTATCGAGAAGCTCTTCGCGCTCTGCTCCAGCTCGGAGATGAAACAGCCAGCCGCGCCCTTAGAGCGGCGCTCCAGCAAGAAGACCGCTGGTTCCAGACGTTTATCAGTGGGTTCCGACCAAAACTCACAACATCCCTTGCGCTTCAGCTGGTACATATTGCGCAGGACAATGCTACCACCAACGTCATACGTCGCCGCGCCATCGAACTGTTGAGACTGGCAAAGCCGGATCCCTGGCGAAACGAAGTAGAGCCCTTCCTGCGCTCACCGCTTCGCGATGCCGATCCTCTGCTGCGTCGAGCGGCGGCTGAATACTTTGCCAGTATCCCCGCTCAAAATCCCGGCACTACGGCTGATCTGCTCGCTGTAACCCGCGATGCCAGTGAATATGTGCGGCATGCGGCTGCAAGTGCGCTGGCAATTGCACGGAGTTGGACCCCGAAGTTAGTTGAACACCTGCGGCACCGTTTAGAAGAGGGTGATCCAGACGAAAACGTTGAGCAGGCACTGGAAGTCGCTTACCTCCACGCGCTTCGCCACGAACCCGGTGCAGTCGATCAATTGCTGAAGATTATCATATCTCGCGAGGGTCCATCTCGCTGGAGACGGGCGTTAGCAGAAGGGCCACCTGCCGATTCAATCGTCGCCCGAATGCTTTTGCATCGGCTGGCTGCATACCCACCTTCCGAATGGGCTCCTTTGCCGTCCTCTGGGATTGGCAAACTGGATCAATTTATCGCATCCCTTGTTCACGCTGAAGAAGATCCTCCGTCACTGATCATCCTGACTCGCCTGATAACTCCTGAACTTCTGGATCCCTGGCTGGTTCAGTATGCACTGACTGCTCCTGATCTGTCTCTGTCTCACCGGCTCTGGCTCTTGCAGCTTACCAGTGCGATTCCCAAAGAGTTTCAGGACACCGTTTTTCAACTCTGGACGGAAGCGCTGCTTCAGGGCGAAGGATTGGAGTGGGGAATGGAACTGCTGAAACGCTGGGAATTCGCCGGCGTGCAGCGGCTCATAGCGATGTTCTGGAACCGTCCAGAAGCACTTCATCGGGTGTGGCAAAACTTGCGGAAGCTGGAAGCACAAACGGCACAGCAAGGCGCAATGGGGTTCTCCGGAACTTTTTCTCTGCCGAAACCCTCGGCAGCAGATCTTCCCTGGATCGAAGCGATGCTGGCACGCATCCCGGCTGGTGTTCGTGATCCTCGCCTGACTCCTCTCGTACACCTTGCTGGCATCTGGCATCTGGGCAATCACCCAGCGCTACGGAAAGCCGCTTTTCGGACACGCATTCCTGCGCTGCTCCTTCGCCACATAGCTGATCCCGTCGACTGCAGCGCCGTAGCAGAAGCTGTGGGCAGTTTGTTTGGTCGCCAGCCGCCACCCTGCAACTAAACAGTCAATCTACTCTCTGATCGCCACTTGCCACTCGGATCCTTCCTATACTTTGCAGAATTAGAGGAGCAACAGCAAAGCAATCTCATCGAAACCGCAAAACGGATCTTCTGCCCACCTTTACTTATCAAGACCGCCGCTTCCATCTTCCCTGCAAGGAAACACACGGTGCTCTATCTGCACGAAATTATCCAGGCAATCGCGGCAAACCATATACTTCAGCAGACAATGTTGCTCAGCAGAACTGGTACCAGGGCAAACGCGCTATTCTTCCTCATTCATAAAAAGTTTCATCTCCTGATAACCCTCAGTCGAGACATTGAAAACCTCATCTGGCACGGGATCGAAATTGATTTCGAGCACTGTCAGCGTTGTTGTGACCTTACTCGTCACCGTCTTGTACTCCAGTGGACACCCCTTCAAGTCCCGGAACATCACATCGGCACTATTCATCCCCTCGCCAAGATCTTTGCCTTTCAAGTAATTCGGCAGCTTCTCGGTATACCAGACTTCGACAAACTGAACCCGATTCTCGTCCGCAAATGGCATTTGTTTCTGATTCTGAACCTTTCTGGGCTTCAGAATTGCCTTCTTACACGGATACCCTGCGATGGTCCTGGTTTCATCGGTGTAGGTGATGTCATATCCCGCTGCATCCTCATCGTCGGCTTCTTCAGCAGCAGTATTTTTATGCCGCATCATTACTTTTTGCCCCATTCGATCGATCAACACCAGCGTTTCCTCTGGATCCTCGACCATAATCATTTTCATCTGTTTGGCATTTTGCTCGACATACAGTTTCTCTCCCTTCCACACCATCTTCATCGTCGACCCATCGAGCATTTTCTCGTGTTCCGAGATCGATCCTTCCAGCTTCAGTTTAAAAACGACTGTTCCCTGATCCTGTGCGCTCCCCCACTGATAGGCAAAGCTTAAACAGAACAGCACAATAAAATACCTGGTCATTTTCATCGCTTTCCCCTTTCCAACAGTTTAAAATTCGACACGATGCTCCTAAAAATACGAAACTATGGTGAATTGGCAACTGACACTCTGAATTTTTGACAACGCCATTCCAGCCATTCTTTCCTCAGAAACACCCTGGCACTTTCCAGAAATGCAATTGACCAAGGGGAAACCTGCCGGGGTGGGAAGCATAGTAAGATTCAACAACGCTGACACAAATACTCTGGCTATTAGAAATTCAAGGATAAGCGGAAAAGCATCGTTTCCAGCATACACGCTCAAAATCAAAATAGCCCTATTCAGAAGAAACTGTTCACGGAATGTAAAGCAGTAATATGAAAGCTGGGAGACACTGGATTCCAGCGTTTTTCATTTTTCCTGCTTCCCTTTCTCAATGACCACATCTCCTATTTTATGTGGCTCTGTCAGATAAGCATCAAACTCCGCTATGTTCCTATTCGTAATTCCAATTTGATACTCTATTCCTCCTCTATGCTGTGAGCTGTAGTACTTATTTTTTCTAACCTCCTCACTTGACAATACCCAATATGCAATCTTATCCAACCATACCCCAATGAATATGAAAACATCAGCCATACCGGTTTTTATCTGCTGAAAATTCATCCAATAAGGTTCTTTGGAATTATACCTCAAGGCTTTTTCAACAAGATTGCCCCTTTGCTTGGCATTCGCTGCCCTACAAGCTTTGACCTCTACTCTGACTCCCTCTATCCATAAATCATACTGGCCATCGTAATTGGGATCAAGAGACTTGTCAGGCTTTCTGAACCTATGATCCAATTCCATAAGATGTTCATGCCACATCTCACCAAAAATGCGTGGAGCAAGTCCATAAAGCTCAGCATATCGGTTAGCAGAAACGTAGCTTTTCCTCAGCTTCTCGTACTCCGCAAAAGTCAAGACACCTTTATCAAGCAAAAACATCAAAATGTATTCATATTCGTTGAAAGGAAACACTGAAATGAGGCCTTGCAACCTTGCTTGCAGTACTTGCCTATTTTTCTCACTTAACGACGCAGTCAATCTCTCTAAGTATTCCTTCAGTTGTTTTAGATCCATCTTCTCTCTTTCCTTTCAATTTCGGGAAAAGGATTTCTCCACTGCCATCCAAGTTTGCCCATCTTCCTGAAGCGTTCCAGTCTCCTTATCGTTATCTCAGCAAAAACTGGATCTATGTCAAAGGTATACACAATTCTATTATGCATTTCACCTACAATCAGTGTTGTTCCCGAATGTGCAAAAAAGTCTGCAACTAAGTCCTCCTTTTTACTACTACTCAAAACGATTCGTTCTATTGCCCGTAAGGGTTTCTGAGCATAACATCCCGGAACATTTTCTTCCATTCGGTAAAACACCTGTTGAATGTCGACCCATACATTTCCCGGCCTTAATGTGCTTGACCTACTTCTCTCCAAATTTTCGGTGAGTCTTCCACCAACCACCTTGTAATACCCGCGAAGTATCTTAGGAATGTCTGTATATACTACTCTAAACGGCGGATTGCCTTTAGCATAATGAAGCAATTCTTGTCTCACCCACATCCAGTTCTTCTGTGTCCCATACCCTCTTTGGTTTCTCACAGTAATATAATTTCTTGGCCTGAGTTCTTTAAACTGCCGCATGAGAATCATCAAATCCGGAAGAGGTTGAAAGTTATCCTTATAGTCCGCTCCTATCCAAATGTACAAGTGCGCATCAGGTGCCATAATCTCTATGGTGTTTTTAATCCACTTCTCCGAGAATTTCAAATATTCATCAAGCGATATTTTGAACAAATTGCTGGTATTGGCATTTCCCACAGCAACATTATATGGCGGATCGTTTATGACAAGATCCGCTTTCTTGTCCCCCATTATTTGTTTAACATCTTCAAATTTAGTGGCATCTAACACTCCTACTCTGTGTCCTCTAACTGGATCTTCCCATACTTCACCATACCGCAAACGACAAAAAGGAAGTATCTTCTCTCGCAATTCGCTATGCAAATCCAAACGATGAAGTTTTTCGGTCGTGGTTCTCCCAACTTTATCCTCATTAGGCTCGGCTTCAGAAAACAAGCTCATATCCTGTACATTTTTTGTTTTTTTCATTTCTTCTTCTCTTTGAAGCTACTGACTCAAACTTCTATTTTATACTTTGTTAACTGGCGGAACCTGAACTATCATGAAGAAAATGCTCCTACTCGCACAGACATCAATGCGCATCCAGCATCATACAGTTTAGCGACAGGTATACATTAAGGAAGCATTAACAACGATCGATGCCCGCAAATAGGATACGAAAATCTCCCGCGTTAAGCCCCTCAATATTGTCATTCAAAAATTTCTTGCGCTCTTCTTTCTTTTCCTGATCCAGAAGAATTTCCAGAAATACGTTTGTATCCAACAAAAACATTACCTCCAGCTCAGAGCCTTGTGCTGCAACTCAACCGAAGTATATTGCTTCCCTATCTCCGATAAGCCTCCCTCCCAGTCAAACTTTAACTTCCTGATCTTACCTCCTCCACTTTTGTATTTCCCTAGCAAAAATTCTACAAAATCTAAAACTTCTTTCTGCAAATCCTCAGGTAACGCTTGTATCTTTAATTCTATTTCCCTCTCATACGCAATTTCCGTCTTCTTGATGTTCTGTCTCGCCTTTTCCATTTAAGGATACCACTCCAGTGTTTTCAACTTCAAAAGACAATCTCCGTTACACTCAAACTTTCTGCATAGCATTATACGATGTTGTTACCGATTTTCTTGTTTTGGCGCCCTAAGTCTCTGCAAGCAATTACCCTCCTTATCTCCCAACCTTCCCTTCAGTTTCTGCGCTCCACACACGGCGAAAATTTGTTCAGCTTATATTCCTGTTAATCTACCTTCCCTTCAATTCTTCCGCTCTACGCACAAACTCAAGCGAACTTTCCTCATAATCACACTTAGATTACCTACCGGCACTGCTTTCCCATCGTGGTAAGGATCAAAGCACACGTCAGTCTGATTAAAATGAGCATTTCCAACGTTCCTCACGATAAGAAGCAAGGACCTCGCTTTACGCAGCGCTTTAAAAACACACCATCAGCCTTGCCAAATCCGTAATGAAAAAGCAAGTAAGAAAAACAAAGATGATAATCCACACTGCCATTAGTGCACAGTTCGCCGCACAATGAGCGGCGGCGAAGGGAAGAGACTCCCTTAGTGGAAGTAAGCCTTGCTGATGTTTCATCTGGTGTTCTCTATGCTACCCTTTTTACTGTAGGCAGCGTGAATATCACCGGTCGCTCCGTTCCTGAACAAGCACTCCAAAAGAGGAGACGCGTTAGGTTTGTAAACCGAGAGCCTTCACAATCTGGTCCCTGAACAAGCACTCCAAAAGAGAGCATTAAGGCTTGCTCTGGGATAACCTATGCCTACCGGATGCGGGGGATTCTCTATTTTTGCAGTTGGCAAAATGGAAGTTTCACGAAGGATGGCGGAGTGATGCAACTCGGTGCTTACCAGATCGAATTGCTGGAAACCGGACGCTTTGGTCTGGATGGAGGCGCAATGTTCGGCGTCGTACCCAAAGTGCTCTGGGAACGGTCCTATCATCCAGCCGACGAGAAAAACCGCATCCCGATGGCTGCCCGAAGCCTGCTCATCCGAACGGAGGATAAAGTGATCTTAGTGGACACCGGGAACGACCCCAAAGGGAATGAAAAATTCCGCTCGATTTACAAAATCGATACTTCCCGGTATTCCCTGAAAACATCACTGGCACGCTTTGGACTCTCCCCCGAAGATGTCACCGATGTAATTTTGACTCACCTGCATTTTGATCACTGCGGTGGCGCCACGACACTGCTGGAAACCGGAGAGATCGTTCCCACATTTCCCAATGCCACCTACTACGTTCAGGAGGAACAACTTCTATGGGCACGGGAACCGACGGAAAAAGACCGCGCATCGTTCCTGAAAGAAAATTTTGAACCCTTAGCAGAAGCCGGCCGACTGGAAACCCTTGCAGGCGATGGCGAAATTTTCCGCGGGATTTTTGTTCAGACTTTCTATGGGCACACCAAAGCCCTGCAAGCGGTACGGATCGAAACTCCTGATGGCATCCTCTTTTTCCCCTCCGACCTCTGCCCAACGGCTGCCCACGTTCCTTACCCCTACATTATGGCGTATGATAATTTCCCGCTGACCACACTGGCGGAGAAAAAATCCGTGTTCCCGCAAGCGTATGAAGAACACTGGTTAATCGTCTTTCAGCACGATGCTTTCATTCAAGCTGGAACCTTAGATGCTCACCCCAAAGGGGGATTTCGCGTGGGCGAAACAGTCACAATCACGGCGTATGAAGAACCATCGAATGAGTCTGTGGACACCAATTCTTGAAATTGATGGCAAACGCTACCAGCGCATTTGCCGCTCTGAAGAAGTTCTGAGTTCCCGAGCCAGAGCTGCTCAATTAGAAACAGGAGAAGAAATTGCGATTTTCCGGCTTGCCAGTGGAGAATGCAAAGCCTTTTCCAATATGTGTCTGCACTTAAAACTCCCGGTTTTAGCAGACGGGATGGTTGATCTGGATCGCAACACAGTCACCTGCCCGCTACACGGCTGGTGTTACTCCTTAGAAAACGGTGCGGTTCAAGGCGGAGGAAATGCACGCCTCCAGGAATTTGCTGTTGTGGAACAGGATGGCTGGATCTTTGTCCAACTACCGGAAGACACCTTCGAGCTGCCCGAATGGCTGCGGTGAAAGATCACACTGCCGAATGGACCCGGAAGGTCAAAGAGTACGCACTCACCACTTTACAACTGAGTGACATCGGGATCGCCAGAGCAGATGTACTGGAAGAATCTTTCGCTCGCTACCAACTGTGGCTCCAGTACGGCTATCACGGATTGCTGGAATATATGGCACGCAATCAGGACAAGCGGCGTGATCCACGGCACATCCTGCCTGCTGCCCAATCAGTCATTGTCGTTGCACAGAATTACTACACTCCGCACCGCCACCGATTGCGATATGGCGAAGGAAAAATTTCGCGCTATGCGTGGGGCAAAGATTACCACAAAATTCTGTCGAAAAAACTCAAGCGGCTTGCCCGCTTTCTGACCACCCTTGATCCTGAGGTTCAGTCCCGATTTTACGTTGACACCGGACCCGTGCTCGAAAAGCAATGGGCAGTTCAGGCTGGCATTGGCTGGCAGGGAAAACATTCGAATGTCATTTCCCGGAAGTTTGGTTCGTGGTTTTTTATCGGTGTTCTGCTCACCTCGCTTCCCTTAGAACCAGACGCTCCAATGCCTGATTTCTGCGGTCGCTGTACCGCTTGCCTTGATGCCTGTCCAACCGGCGCCATTACCCAACCCTATGTCGTCGATGCCCGACGCTGCATTTCATACTGGACGATCGAAGTCAAGCCTGAAATTCCCATTCCCGATACCATCGCTGAGCATCTGGAAGGATGGTTGTTTGGCTGCGATATTTGCCAGGACGTCTGTCCGTGGAACCGTTTCCAGCAGCCAACAGTCGAACAGCGCTTTCATCCGCAGGTAGGGACAACCCTGCCACTGGAGAAAATCGAAGCGATGGACGAGGAAGAATTTCACCAGACGTTTCAGGGTATGCCAGTCAAGCGGGCAAAGCTGGCAGGGCTCAAGCGCACCGCCCGTGCGCTCCGCCAGTGGTGGAACAAGCAAATCAAACGGGACATAGTCACGGAATCCCATCGCAAAACTTCGTAGATTTGAATTTTGCTTAGAAATGTCAAACCAACCAGGGAGAACTTCAGGGATGAGTGCAAAGACAGTAGCAATCATCGGTTCTGGACCGGCTGGATTCACGGCTGCTATTTATGCTGCCCGGGCAATGCTCCGGACGATCATCTTTGAAGGAAATCAACCGGGTGGACAATTGATGATCACAACGGAAGTGGAAAACTATCCGGGCTTCGAAGATGGCATTCTGGGACCAGAACTGATGGAGAAATTCCGTAAGCAGGCGCATCGCTTCGGCGCAGAGTCCATCTACGAATACATTACAGAAGTTGACTTTTCCCGGCGCCCCTTTATACTGCGGGCTGGGAACAAAGAATACACCGCCGACGCCGTGATTATTGCCACCGGTGCCTCTGCCAAATTGCTGGGCGTACCCGGCGAGCAGGAGTATATGGGCTACGGCGTTTCAACCTGTGCCACCTGCGACGGGTTCTTCTTCCGTGATCAGGATGTCATCGTTGTCGGCGGCGGCGATTCAGCAATGGAAGAAGCACTGTATTTAACCCACCACGCCCGCTCCGTGACCATTGTTCATCGGCGGGATCAATTTCGAGCTTCCAAGATTATGCTCAAACGGGCACAGGAAAACCCCAAGATCCAGTTCATTCTGAACACCATCGTTACGGAGTTCTTGGGCGAATCATCCGACGGTGTGAAAAAACTCAAAGCTGTCCGACTCCGGAACGTGCAAACAGGAGAGGAATGGATCAAGGAAATCGACGGCGTGTTTATCGCCATCGGGCATAAACCGAATACGGAAATTTTCCGCCCGTGGCTGGAAATGGATGATCAGGGGTACATTCTGACCAGGGGCAAGACCACATACACCAACATTCCCGGCGTTTTTGCCGCCGGTGATGTCCAGGATCCCCGATACCGCCAGGCAGTCACTGCTGCTGGGTCCGGCTGTATGGCTGCCATCGACGCTTCCCGATGGCTGGAAGAAGCAGATTTCGAAGCATCATCTGAAACGGCTGCCGACCAGCAAACACAGTCAGTATCCTCGTAACTCTACGGGTAGGGGCGACGCCTGCGTCGCCCCTGTGCCTTACGGATAGAAGAGCTCCATACCCATCGGAAGGCCGATGTCCTTCGGCAAAGGAATTTCCTCTCTCTGGAGAGAGTGAAGGGAGATTGCACACTGAAGCGCGCGCTCCCAGCACAGGAAATGTCTTACCGGGAGCGCCGACTTCAGTCGGCAAAGAATAAGAAAATGCACACTAAAGTGTGCGCCCCCAGCGAACTGGAGGCGCGACTTCACCGGCACAACTGGGAGCGCCGACTTTAGTCGGCAAAGAAATCTCCTTCTCCCTGTGGGAGAGGGTTAGGATAAGGGAGACTTGCGCACAAAAGTATGGACTCTCGCTGTCCTACCGAGAGCGCAAGAATAAGAAAATGCACACTGAAGTGTGTGCTCCCAGCTCACGGGAAATGCCCTACCGGGGGCCTCGGCTTTAGCCGGAAACTGCACGCTGAAGCGTGCGCTCCCAACAACAGGAAGCACCTTTAGAGATGGCCTTGAACCTCTTTTCCATAGCTGGGAATGGAAGCACCTTCCGGAGACCGGAGAAAAACCTGTCCCCTTCCAACAGAAAGGTGAAAATCTCCGATAGTATCAATCTCCGCTGGCAAAGGGATACAACAAAAAACCTTTGAGAAGATTATCCGTCTGCTGTGCAGAAAAGCAGGGTGGCGGAAGGAAATGCAAATGGATGAGCGATTTGGATACATTCGCGTGGCGGTTGCATCGCCGGAATTGCGCATCGGCGATGTAACGTTCAACCAGCAACACATTCTCCAACTCTGGGAACAAGCAGCTCAGCAGAGTGCCGACATTCTGCTGGTACCGGAGCTGGCATTGACGGGTTATTCCTGTCAGGATCTCTTCTATCAGGAGCTTCTGCTTCAGGCAGTTGTTACGGCACTGGAACATCTTGCAGCGGTTTCAGCAGAACGGGATCCTCTGCTGATCGTTGGTGCCCCGCTGCGGTTTCAGAACCGTCTGTACAATTGTGCGGTTGTCATTGGTCACGGGCAAATCCTCGGTGTTGTTCCCAAGACCTTTCTACCAAACTCACAGGAATTTTATGAAGAACGGTGGTTTGTCTCTGGTACCTCCGTTCCTCCGGGTAGCACCATCACGATTGCCGGTATCTCTGACATTCCTTTTGGCACGGATCTTCTCTTTCAAGCCCGGCAGGAACCTCGCGCCGTCTTTGGTATTGAAATCTGCGAGGATCTCTGGGCACCCATTCCGCCCAGCAATGATATGGCTGTCGCTGGCGCAACGCTCTTTTTCAACCTCTCCTCCAGTAACGAACTGCTGGGCAAAGCGGCGTATCGGCGCGACCTTATCGCCAACCAATCTGCCCGGTTGCTGGCGGGCTACGCTTATGCATCGGCTGGACCGTGGGAATCAACCACCGACACAGTTTTTTCCGGCCATTCCCTCATAGCGGAAAACGGGCAAATCTTAGCAGAATCTGAACGATTTTCCTTTTCCAGCACCCTCATCCTTGCTGATTGGGACGTGGAACGGCTGGTGCACGAGCGCCTGTATCATCCCAGTTACAAATTTGCAAACGCTGAGAAATCCTACCGAAAAATTCTGTGGGAACTCCCGCACCGCTCCTGGCATACACTGTCGCTACTCCGTCCTCTGGTCAAACGTCCTTTCGTTCCACGCAGGAAACAGCAGCGTGAGCTCCACTGTCGAGAAGTTTTTGCGATTCAGAAAACGGGGCTGGCGCGCCGTCTGCTGCACGTTGGCAGTCAAACGGTTGTTCTGGGAGTTTCCGGAGGACTGGACTCGACCTTAGCGTTACTGGTTGCCGTAAAAGCCTTCGACACTCTGGGATGGGACCGACACGGGATTCACGCCGTCATTATGCCGGGACCGGGAAGTTCCGAACGGACGCAACGCAATGCCCAGTTGCTGGCGGAATACCTGCAAACCCGTTGCCACATCATTCCCATCCACGATGCCGTTGCCGTCCACCTGCGTGACATTGATCATCCGCTGGAGAATGCCGATGTCACCGTTGAAAACGCACAGGCACGAGAACGCACTCAGATCCTGATGGACCTGGCAAACAAATTGGGCGGGCTGGTCGTTGGTACCGGCGACCTTTCAGAACTGGCGCTGGGCTGGTGCACGTTTAATGGGGATCATATGTCGATGTACAATGTCAATGCTGGCGTTCCCAAAACGCTGGTGCAATACCTGGTCCGATGGTGTGCGGATGAAGAATTCGCTGGCGAACCGGTCGCCACGGTGCTGTACGATATTCTGGAAACGCCCATTTCCCCCGAACTGTTGCCGAAGACAAAGAAGCAGCGCATCGTTCAGCGCACAGAGCAAATCTTAGGACCCTACATCGTCCACGACTTTTTCCTTTACTTTATGCTCCGCTATCACTTTGCACCGTCAAAAATTTTCTTCCTTGCACAGCGAGCATTTCGGGGAGATTTTTCCACCACGGATCTACTGAGGTGGATGGAAACCTTCTACTCCCGCTTCTTCCATCACCAGTTCAAACGGAGCGTTCTGCCTGATGGACCAAAGGTCGGCAGCGTCTCGCTCTCACCACGCACCGACTGGCGAATGCCCAGCGATGCTACCGTCACCCTCTGGCTCCAGGAAGTGCAGCAATTACGTCAACGGATTCGGCGACGCGGTAAACGCTCCGCTCATTCTGAGACAAGGGTACAATCATCGTCGAACAAATGATGGAGACCGGAACAAGAATGCGACGCTTTCTGTCTGCTGCTCTGACTGTGCTGGCAATTCTCTTGGGAAGCACAGGATTTTTCGCCTGCTCCGATACGCCGACGCTTCCTCCCCTGCGGACTCCGCTCAGGGTGGAGAACTGGGCAATTCAACTTCAGGCTGCTCATCCAGCGGAAGTTGCCAGCAGTGGTTTCCAGTTGGTCATAATGGACTACTCGTGGGATGGCACGGCGCAGCGCCAGTACACGCCTTCAGAGATTCAACAAATCAAAGATGCGGGCACCATTCCCATTGCATACCTAAGCGTTGGCGAAGCAGCGCCATATCGCTTTTACTGGAAACCGGAATGGGATCAGGACCCTCCGGAATGGCTGGGTCCTGCAAATCCGAATTGGCCCGACGCCTACATCGTTCGCTTCTGGCATCCTGAGTGGCAGGCTATCCTGCGACAGTATGTCGATCGTATCATTGCCCAGGGCTTCGCCGGCATCTTTCTTGACGGCGTGGACAAATTCCTGTTCTGGTCCAGCGCCAGCAACGGCACAGGCGAACACTATCCGGAATCGACGACCGCCGAGCGTATGCGAACGCTTCTGATCAACCTGATTCAGTATGTCCGGCAAAAAGCGGGCCCGAACTTCCGGGTTCTCCCTCTGAATGGCGAAGAGATTCTCCGTTACGATAACGACTCGCTCCAGATGCTCATCGACGGCTGGGTTGCGGAAAGTCTGTTCTACAACACCATCCATCCCTGGGGTGCTGGAGACCAGCAGTGGCTCCAGATCCATCGTTTCCCCTATCTGGATCAACTGGTGGCAGCAGGTAAACCCGTCTTCAGCGTGGACTACGTCGACGATGGCAGCGGTTATCAGGGGAGCAACAAAGAGCGCATTGAGGATTACCGCAGCCGTGCCCTTTCGCGCGGCTATCTCCCCTACGCGGCACGATCAGATCAAATGCTGGACGAGCTCAACATCATCGACGGTGTGCAACCATAGAACAGGGTGCAATGGCAAACATTGATCGTCAAAAACATTGATTGGTCGAGAACTGCAGGATAGCGCATACAACAGCCGGGCTGTAGAACTCAGAACTGGAGCGTCTCAATGACCGGATCTATCACAACAAACCAGCATCGGGAGATGAGCAGCCGAATGATGACGCTGATCCTCCTGGTTTTGCTTGTTTTTCTCCCCCGGTGTTTCTACACCATCGAGTTGCCGGTAGAGCCGCCACCGACCGGGAAGCTGGAGATCCGCACCTGGGCATATCAACTGCAGGATGCTGATCCAGCAGCGATTGCACAAGCGGGATTCGATCTGGTTGTGATGGATTACGCCCGCGATGGCTCGGAAGCAACGCGATATCCGGCTTCGCAATTCAACACATTCGGCGTTCAGGAACAATTCCCATCGCCTACCTCAGCATTGGAGAAGCAGAGGATTACCGGTTCTACTGGGATGACCGCTGGTTCGATCATCCACCAGTGTGGCTGGGACGTGAAAATCCGGAATGGGAAGGGAATTACCCTGTTCGTTTCTGGTACACCGAATGGAAAAACATCTTGTATGCCTATCTCGATAAAATTGTGCAGCAGGGTTTTGCTGGCATCTATCTGGACCGCGTGGACGTGGTCGAATACTGGTCGGATTCTCATAATGGTGAAGATACGGTTCTTTCAAAAGCCGACGCAGCTCGCCGAATGATTACCCTCATCCTGGATCTGGCACACTATGCCCGGAGCAAAACACAGCAACCGTTTTACATCATTCCGCAGAACGGCGAGCAAATTCTTGCGTTCGACAATGGAGAACTGCTCAATGCCATTTCTGGATGGGCGGCCGAAGATCTTTTCTACGACGCAACACACCGATGGAGTTCAGAGGATAGCGCGTGGATTGCCGAGCACCGCTTTCCGCCGCTGGACCGCGTGCTTGACCACCAGAAACCCATTCTGAGCGTCGATTACGTTGACGACGGCAGCGGCTACACTGGAGCGAACCGCCAGCGAATCGACGACTACCGAAAACGTGCCCAATACCGAGAATACATCCCCTACGTCGCTCGCTCCGACCGGGAATTAGATGAGCTGAACATCATTCCCGGCGTACAGCCATAGCCATCCACTTCTTTACCAACTCAAGTCGGTGCTCCCAGTTCGTGCCGGCGAAAGTCGGCGCTCCCAAGTGTGGCGTTCCCTGTGCTGGGAGCGCTCACTTCAGCGTGCATCTACTGGGAGCACACGCTTCAGCGTGCATTCACCGGGAACGCACCCTTTAGGGTGCATTTTTGCCGGCTAAAGCCGGCGCTCCCAGGGGGGTACTGGGAGCGCACACTTTAGTGTGTATCCTTTGCCGACTGAAGTCGGCGCTCCCAGTGGGTTGCGACTGGAGTGCACACGCTTCAGCGTTCATATTTTGCCGGCGCAAGCTGGCGCTCCCAGGAGGTCATCGCAACACCTTGCCGCTACGGCACTGCCACCGGCGCGATGGCAAAGCGTCCCTGCGAAAGCGAGATGACCACGTAGTACATCCCGCGGCTGATGCCCCGCAGCGACACATTCCCGACCGCTCGATTGTAGCGAACTACCTGCTTACCCTTGAGCGAATAGAGCGCTACCTGCTTCACAGATCCTCGAACTTCTGGTGCGTATTGGATCACCAGCATCTGACTGGCTCGATCCACCTGAACGCGAACCCCAAACGCATCCCCGCTTCCCTCATCCTCCCACTCTTCGGCAACATCTGTCACACTGAAGAACGTGACGTAGAGCACGTGGGCCGGTCGGGGATCGAAACCTTCAATGTACCCAGGTGCGTTGCGGGTAATGACCATACACCGAGCGGTAAAATCAATCAGCCGGGGAAATCCCCCTTCCTTCGGTAAGTTCCACAACCGCCACTGTTTTCCTCCGTTGTGCGTGTAGATCACGACACCTCCGAAGTCACCTTGCAACAGTATCCCCCGATGCTCCCACCCATTGGATGCAATATTTGCTCCCGGATAACCAGCATCAATGCCCCAATCCTCATTCGTCCATTCAAGCTCCCAGGTGTTGCCCCCATCCGTTGATTGTACCAACTGCAAAACCTGCTTCTGATACACTCCTCCCTCGTATACCATCGCCCACACCACACATTCTACCCGCTCAGTATCATACGCCTGCATAGCCAGAATCCCGACCGATCGCCACTGTTTGTCCTCCGGCTGGAACACATCCCGCACATCCCACCGCCGCCACGACTCTCCTCCATCGGTAGTCCGCCATAGCTCTACTTTCCCTGTCTGCCATCGATTCACCACGATCCATCCTGTTGTCGCATCAGCGAAACTGACAACTCCAAACCGGGCATCGGCTTCACTCTGGGGAAAAGCAAAGCGGTGTTGCCACGTTTCGCCTCCATCGGTACTCACCATCAGCAGGCTATAGGAACGATACGGCACGGTTGTTGTATCATACACTCTCCCGGTCAACCCCAACTGCATCGGTCCCATCGGAAAAATCCGGACAATCCCCAGCGTATCCCCCAGGGATGCTATCTGCCAGGTCCGCCCACTGTCGTCCGATCGCCATATCCACGGATCGCCTTCCTTATACGCTACAATGCTGCTTCCCCGCCAGACTGCATACTCTGCTCCGACCTTCTTTCCGCTGCTATCCTCTTCCACCAGCGGAATGGGGAGTATCTCCTTCCACCGCTGCTCCTGCAAATCACAGATAGCAATATGGGGCGATACAGAATGTCCTACCAGCAACTCCAACTGCCGACAGTCGCTGACCCTGCCAGACCGCAACCGCGCGTAAG
>WFXC01000046.1 GCA_015490805.1 Candidatus Kapaibacterium sp. | reverse complement strand
GTGTCGGAATTGAAACAGAACAAGAGAACGTGCCATCTTAGCACCTGCATGTTTTGATCGCACCGTGTCGGAATTGAAACTGTGATCAGTAAATTGTAGGTAAAACAAAAAAAGGGTTTTGATCGCACCGTGTCGGAATTGAAACCCATTTGGTTTGGGCTGGCCGAGCTCAGCAAGCATCGTTTTGATCGCACCGTGTCGGAATTGAAACATAAAGAGTGTTTTCTATACTCCAAACTAGCTCATAGTTTTGATCGCACCGTGTCGGAATTGAAAGGAGGTGATCACGTGGCAGGAGGCGTGACAGTAGCTGGTTTTGATCGCACCGTGTCGGAATTGAAAGCTCGCGGCATCCCGACGGCACAGGCAGCGACGCGGCGTTTTGATCGCACCGTGTCGGAATTGAAAGTTGCAAGCTCGCTGCCCGGCTTCTGCATTTCCACTGTTTTGATCGCACCGTGTCGGAATTGAAAGATTGGGAACTTCCGTTGGGATTTTAAATGGGACAATGTTTTGATCGCACCGTGTCGGAATTGAAAGGCAGGCGTTCACAGAAAAAGAGAGGGCAGGCAAAGTGTTTTGATCGCACCGTGTCGGAATTGAAAGGAGTTTGCTCCGGGAGTGGAAAGAGGTATTTTTTATGTTTTGATCGCACCGTGTCGGAATTGAAAGTAAATCCGCCCGATAAGCACGCGGAATAGTTTTATAGTTTTGATCGCACCGTGTCGGAATTGAAACGCTGGTTGGTTGGTTGGTAGGATTATAGTTTTTCAAGTTTTGATCGCACCGTGTCGGAATTGAAACTGTAGAGGGGGTTCGGGGAGTTGTTCCGTTTAGCTTGTTTTGATCGCACCGTGTCGGAATTGAAAGCGCTGGTTCAATTCCTCCAGCCACGCGCGGTTCTGCGTTTTGATCGCACCGTGTCGGAATTGAAAGGAGGTGATCACGTGGCAGGAGGCGTGACAGTAGCTGGTTTTGATCGCACCGTGTCGGAATTGAAACTGAGTTCGTTTGACATACCATCGCCCCACCACTGGAAACATGGAACTTAGCATTAAAATTTTCCGCAGCTCCTGATCGATAACACTCACCAACGGTGACGCTCTCTGATGACCGTATCTCAGGTTGCTAAGCCCTGCACAACAGAATGTTTCACTGGAAAAATTTTCCAGCATCCTATCGATGGTAACGCAGCCGCATAGAATACTGGTCAGTACCAGCGGAACTTCTACCATTCCAGAGAGGAATGCAAATACCGGACAATCCCGATTCTTACTTTCAGCTATACAGTGGAATTTCTGCCGTTACGGACAGGCAAACGTGGCAATGGAAGACACAAAATCTCCATCCAGCAGAATAACAGCAACATCAGGTTAAAATCCAGACTAAGGCAACAGTCAAAAAATGTCTCTGCCGGCAAAATGGCATTTACAACGATTTCCATCCGTAACACTCTGCCCGACGATAGCGCTTTCTCTATCAGCAAGATAACATCACACACGCACGTGCTATGTCAAAGGAGTTCTCCAAACTGCCTGCTCTGCCAGCAAGCTAGCGCACTTTCTCAACACAGCGGGTCGGGGACAGAATGCCCGCGACTCTCAGGGACAAAACTGCGCGTAATAGCGGGATAGCAGAATCACCACCAGCATACACAACCACAAGAAAATCGGCTGCTCCACGTTTCCTTCTCTTTTCCAGTTGCGTCAATAGAACGGAGACGTCCAGATGACCGAACTCGCGCCAGAACTTGCAAATACCAGCAACTTTCGAATTGCTATCGCTGTTGCACAATGGAATGAGATCGTAACCAAAACGCTACTGGAGGGTGCTGTCGACGAGCTCAAGCGATTCGGCGTACCGGATGACAACATTACGGTCATCCATTGCAGTGGCAGTTTTGAACTGCCTTTCGTGGCAAATCAGTGTGCTCAATCCAGGCGATATGATGCTATTATTGCGCTTGGCGCTCTGATCCGTGGTGAAACACCGCATTTCGACTACATCGCCAGCGCTGTTAGCAGCGGTATCCAGCAGATCAATCTCCGTTCCAATACCCCCTGCATTTTTGGAATCCTCACAACAGACACCATTGACCAAGCATTAGACCGTGCAGGACTGAAAGCGGGAAATAAAGGGCGAGACGTTGCCCGTGCCGCACTGGAAATGGCATCCATAGCCCGACAGTTGCAGAATCTTCACTCACAACCAAGCTAAACCAATATGCGGTTTTTGCCTAGAGCACGTTGCATCTCCACTCGCCCTTTCCTTCTTCGCAGTATCTGGGATAATCTTTGTTTACGACGCTTTGCCTCATTCAAAATTCTGCTTCTTTACAGTGTCAGCCTGTTCTTTGCAATTGCCCAACCGGCTATCTTAGAACAGCGAGTTTACACCTCTTTTGATTTTCCTGTCGATGCCACGATCCAGGATTCCCAATGGCTCTGGGTTGCTACAACTGGTGGGGTTTATCGGTACAACCTTGTCAGTGACTCGGTGGAAAGTCTGGATCCCCTGCAAATGTTCTCAATTGACCTTACCGCCATTACCTACGATTCTGCACATCAGCGGGTCATTGTAGGAAGCAACGAAGGATTTGTGCAGCTCTACCACGTAGCGTCACGGCAATGGAAAGTACTTCCGGAAATCTCCCTCAAGCGCAGTGAATATGGCAATGTTACGATCAACCGGTTGCTCATTGTGAATGACTACCTGCTCATAGGAACCGGTTTCGGTTTTGTAATGTTGCATCTTCCGTCCCTCCTTTTTCAGGCAACAGTGACTCAGTTGCCCGGCATTTCCTTTCCCAATGTCACTGCCTTTGCCCTCTGGAAAGACTCCCTGTGGGTTGGGACCTCCCAGGGGCTGTTCAGCGCGCCGCTGTCTGATCAGTGGTGGGAGAATCCAGCTAATCCTGCTTTATGGCGCTCCATCCCGATCCCACTAGGTAATACTTCTGTTCGATCACTGGTGGTCTGGAATCAGGGACTGGTTGTAGGGACCGATCGCGTTGTGTTTCGCTACGACAATGGCTCTTTTTCTCAACTGTACCAGGTTCCTTATCCACCGCTAACAGGACTCCGGATAGCAGACAACCAGTTGTGGATTGCTGATCAATTTGAAATTCGTAACTACACGGCAGACTCAGCATTCAATATTTTCCCTGTTCGTCTTCAGGCGCTGGCAGCAGCCACCGTATCCAATCAGGTTCTGCCCATTCTCCTTACTCAAGGTTTCAGCGCGTGGATCATTTCTCCCCAAAAACGCACCATTGTTCGCCCGAATGCCATCGCAGCCCGCAGCATCAACGATCTCAAACTTACTGCGGATGGAACGCTGTGGTATGCAACGGACATTGATCTTCGAGGGCGTGGGTTTGGCAGATTTCGGAATGGGCAATGGGAAAATTTTTCCTCATCAGTTTACGAGGATCTTGAGACGGATGACTGGTATCGGCTCTTTATTCAGCGTAATGGAACCGTATGGATTAGTTCCTGGGGGCGTGGACTGTTAGAAGTTCATCCGCTGGAAGACACACTCACGTGGATTCGGTGGGATCACCGCAATGCTCCTCTTACTCCCTTTCAGGATGACTTTGTCGTTATTGGGGATGTGACGGAGGACATCAACGGTACCCTATGGGTCACCAACCCCTGGGGCAATGGATTTGCAATCCGACAGCACGGACAATGGCAGACCGCTTTTTCCTCTCTTCCCAACTCCTACCGTTTCAGTCGAATCATCGCCGATCCGTTCGGCGGCGTATGGGTCGCTTCTCACCTTGCCAGCTCTGGGTTGTGGTTCTTCTCCTTAGGAAACGATCTCAACGACAACTCTGATGCTCTCTACCGACAGTTCACTGCTACCGATGGGTTGGTAGACAACCAGATCAACGCCCTTCTGTTTGATAGCAACGGCTGGCTGTGGATTGGTACTCAGAAAGGATTGTCTGTTTTGCTTAATCCTCAAGAAGCAGCTTTGGGTGGTACGCCGCTTTTCTACACTGTCGAAGGAACCGAAGGACAGATCATTCTGTCGATGGTCGAAGACGCTACAGGACTTCTCTGGATTGGTACTCCCTCCGGATTGTGGCTTTTGGATTTGCAATCCTTAGAAATCATCGAAGTCTTCGATGAATCCGTCCTTCCAAATTTCGACCTGACCATCCTTTCGCTTGCTTACGATGCTAAAACTGGATGGATTTACGCTGGCACCCGCAAAGCACTGCTGGCACTCCGCACAACCTCCGTTGCGTCATTGCAAACAATGGACTCTGTTCAGTACTTTCCCCAACCCTTTACGGTGGGCATCGATCCTTATTTACACATCACTAATCTACCAGCACAGTCTACGGTTCTCATTCTTACCACGGCTGGTGATCGCATTCGTGAGATCCCGGCAAACAACTCAGCGACGGTCATCTGGGACGGCAAAGACAGCAATGGGCAGTGGGTACCAACTGGCATTTACCTCCTTCTTTATCGCTCCGAAGCCTTAGGACAAGAGGGTGTTTGTAAAATCTTTGTCTGGAATCCTCGGTAAATAAATCCAATGAAAATGCTGGAAAACCGTTGTATTATCCGCTTTGAGCGGAAGTGGCGGAATTGGTAGACGCGCCATCTTGAGGGGGTGGTGCCCTTTCGGGCGTGCGGGTTCGAGTCCCGCCTTCCGCACTGAGAATTCCGATTGAAATTTCCTTTTTCTCCTACCACCGCATCTTACTCGTTTGGTAATTCGGCAATTTTCCTCTGCCACTTCACCTCGATCAGCTACAAAGAGCAAGCCATTATCTGGCGGACTCTCTGGAGATCACACCGGTCTCCCACTCTCACTTCACGGAAACAACAAGGAAGGTCCAGGGGGGGTGACGCTGCAAAACGGTTTTTGCTTCCACCTCCATCTCCCGGTGAGCTTGCAGTGTTCTTCTACTTCCTCCTTCCTCGCTCTACATCCCAGCAGGATCCTCCCTGTTCAGACACGGTATCGCCACACCTAAATTCTTATCCGTAGGAGAGCAACCCTTGTAGTTGCTTGAAGCTGGAAGCGCACGCTTCAGGGTGCATTCACTGAGAACGCACCCTTTAGGGTGCAACGATGCCGACTAAAGTCGGCGCTCCCCGTAGGGGCGACCGGTCCGATCGCCTCTACACATTCGCAACGTTGCCGACGAACGCTAGCGACTCCTGTATACGCCGATGAATACCGTTGCTGCCGGGATGGGCTTCTCCGCCAGTTGATCCTTTACTTCCGCTTTGCTTACCTTCGGAAACGCTTCATAAGCCGAGGCTGCACATTGCTTTCTATGGGTTTGGCAATACCCAGCTCAACGACTCACGAAAAAGGGATGGATTGTCCATCGATCGCAGATTTTTACCGCACACCAATACCATCCCTGCGACAGCGGCAATATTGGAATCTGAATCGGTGATTGTTCCGGGATCACACCCCACAACCGCTTGCTGTTCACGACTCTTCCCAGTGCATCAAAGATAGTTATGCGTACAGGAAGTGGCTGCTGAACATCACATCGTACCTTCAACACCCAGATTGCTGGATCAAAGGTTATACTACAGTGTTGCTGATCTTGTTCCAGTGGCGCACGCATTCCGGTACTCCCTTGAGTATCCAGCCAGAATACTTCGTTCCGCTTGGTCTTTGCATTCCATCCATTTCCCACCACAAAGCGTCCATCAGATGATAACGCAATTGCAGCAGTCAGAATTGAGCCATCGATAAGAAGATGTGCGTACACTTCGTTGAGATCTTCCATTCCCCTTTCCTGTGTCCACCGAAAAGCGTGTTTTTTTCCATCATCCGTCATTGCCCATCCGACCACGACTTGTCCATCGGCTGATACGGCTCTCGCTCCGCTATGTTTTCCTCCCAAAGTACCCAAGTCCTCCAGAGCATTGTTGCGTACCCACCGAACAGCGCGTCTATGGCGATATACTGTCTCCGCAGTTCCGACCACTACATCACCGCTTGCAGACACTGCCCGTGCAAGATTGAATGAACCTCCAAGCGTTTGCAAATCGCGCATAATTCCCTGTTCCCACCGAAAAGCATACCAACTACCGTCGGATGTCTGTGCTCGCCCCACTACCACCGAACCATCGGCTGACACAGCAAAAGCAAGACTTTCATCTCCTCCCAAACTCCCCAGATCATCAAATTGTCCATTGCTCCATCGAACAGCACGCAACGTATTGTTAATCCACACGTAACCAACAATAACGCGAGCATCAAATGAAACATCTGTTGCTATTCCTTGCTGCCCAAAAGGCAGCTTAAACTGCCGAACCTTCCCATATTGCCAACTGCACATTTGCGATTGCCCCATCGAATCTTGCACCCACCCTACAATGACAGTACCATCAGCAGACACCGCCAATGCTTGACTTTCATTATCGCCCACTCCCTCCAACCGCTGCATCATTCCTTCCTCCCACCGAAATGCGTAGTCTTGCTGCCTTCCTCCTTCCTTCACTGTGATCCAACCCACTACTACACGTCCATCAGCGGAAACATCTGCTGCCCAACTACTTTGTCCCTCCAGCGTACCTAACCACACTAATTGCTGCGCGATCACTGGCAGAGGCAGAAGCAATTCCCAAAGACAAAGCAACACGGAATATATCACCAGCGATGCTGTGTGGACTTGACCACAAGCAGGAAATCTGCAAAGCTCCGACCTAAATCGGGGAAACTCTCGAGAATTATACCTTCGACCAGGATCGAAATTAGCGCAGGCGATCGTGAGCTTCATAGGGAGTGCCCTTTGTTTAAACCAACGATTTCAAACAAAAAGCAATTCCCTCGTAGACAATCGAACTCTTTCCCAGAATATTGCAAAACGTCCCTTTCATCATCTAGCACCCTAAAACAAGTAGTAACCAACCAAATGAGGACTTTGCCAAAACAACATCGCCTTTGCACAACTTCCCAGATAGCCGCTGTTTACTCCTTCCGGCAAGCATGGCTTTATCTTGCCAACTCCTGACAGAGGTTTGCGCCTTTAACCTCTGCCAACGGAACAGAAGAGACTTTTTAAATCCTCAAAAACTATGCAAAGTTGATCTCACGGCGATAACTTTGCTCTTGCTTTACCACTTACCTTTTCT
The DNA here is from genome assembly GCA_015490805.1 of Candidatus Kapaibacterium sp. Taxonomy (GTDB): domain Bacteria; phylum Bacteroidota; class Ignavibacteria; order Kapaibacteriales; family WFXC01; genus WFXC01. The sequence continues at coordinate 20,784 of WFXC01000046.1, read as the reverse complement.
GGAGCTTTCGCCGAAGGCAAAGTTCCATTTCTATTGAACAACGATCTCTCCGCTTACCGTACTTTTCACAAAGTCTGTTGTAACTCATTACTCCAATACAGGAACTGGCTCTGTTGGAGCGAATGGCAATATTGCCAACTCTTTCCATCCATTCTCATAGCTCTATCATGTAGGCTTAGAAAATTGTGGGAACTGTTAACTTGCTGGCACCGTTGTGTACATCGCACAATCCCATCGCATTGCTGTAAAAAATGGATGGAATAGGATGTTTTGCATAATTTACCAGAAACGTCTTAGTAAATCTCAATTTTTCTACTTTGCAACAAAGATGTATCACTGTGAATAATGCAACGCTGATTGATTCCCTATGTTACAAATTTATCACATTGCTGTAGAATCGGATTGCGTTAACTGATCAGCAATCCGCCACACGGAGCCAGCACCAACAGTTACCACAACATCATTGGGAGTGAGAATCCGTTCCAGCAAAGCGATAATATGATCAAAATTTTCTCCGCACTCTACTGATCGATGGCCCAGCTTTTGTGCTTCTTCACAAATCAATCGACTATCAACACCCGGTATCGGCTGTTCTCGTGCTGGATACACTGCTGTCAGGATAGCGACATCAGCATCCAGCAAAGCTCTGGCAAATTCTCGATAGAAGCGCTGCGTTCGAGTGTACGTATGCGGCTGGAACACACACACGATGCGGCGGTGGGGAAAAATCTGTCGGAGCGTTTCCAGCGTTACTTTCAACTCCGTTGGATGATGGGCATAATCATCGAAGACAGGAATTCCGTGAAACGTCCCTTTGTGCTCCAGCCGCCGGGCAACGCCCGTATAGCGTGCCAATCCCTCACGAATCACCTCAAAGGGAATCTGCAACTCCAATCCAACAGCAATCGCAGCTAGGGCATTACGAACATTATGGATACCGGGAACTGCCAATTCAACCGTCCCCAGCATTTTATCTTCAGCAAACACTTCAAAGTGGCTACGAAATCCGTGTTGTTGAATCTTCTCAGCCCGAACGTCGCTCTGTCGTACCGTTCCATAGGTACGAACTCTCCGGTGAACTGCCGGCAGCAGCTCCCGCACTCCTGGATCATCCAGGCAGGCAACCACTGCACCATAAAAAGGCACTTTGTTGGCAAACTCCTCAAATGCCTGAAGAAGCTCTTGTCGGGTTGGATAGATATCTACGTGCTCTTCTTCCACGGTAGTAATCACCGCAATAACGGGTGAAAGCTGGAGGAAAGAACGATCATATTCATCCGCTTCCACCACAATCCACTCACCCTTTCCAAGCCGGGCATTGGTATTTCCAAAATTGCTCAGGCGTCCGCCCACAATAATCGTAGGATCGAGCCCTGCCTGAAGGAGCACCAATCCCGTCATTGATGTCGTGGTCGTTTTCCCGTGCGTCCCTGCTACAGCGACCGTATATCGCAGACGGGAGACTTCCGCCAGCATCTCTGCCCGGCGAATTACCGGGATCTTCCGCTTACGGGCTGCTACCACTTCTGGATTGGTATCGGGATCTACGGCGCTGGAATACACCACGACATCTGCAGACCCAATGTGCTCTGGCCGATGACCGATGAAAATCTTCGCTCCCTGCGCCCGCAATTGCTCAACGGCAGCAGATTCTGCTAAATCTGATCCTGTGATAACAAATCCCTGTTGCAGCAAAATTGCTGCCAGTCCGCTCATACCGACGCCACCGATACCAACAAAATGGATATGGCGAACAACTCCGAACACGGCTTATTCCTGCACCATTGGCATTCGCAACGTTACTGTCGTGCCTTGTTTGGGCTGACTTTCAAGGGTCAGCTCTCCGTCGTGTAAATCGACCAATATTTGCACGATCACCAATCCCAGCCCCAACCCCTGTTGTTCATACTCCTTTCGTCCAAATTGCTTGTAGGCTTCTATCTGCTCCAACTGTTCCGGTGCCATCCCGATGCCCCGATCTCGAATTTTGAGCTCATACAAAGAGTCTACAACGCAGTCGTCAACCTCTACTGGTGTTCCTGGCTGCGAAAACTTGAACGCATTGTCAATGAGCTCGTACAGAATTTTGTACCAGTGCTGATATCCAATCGCCAAGGTCACGGTATTGTGCACATCCAGGTGCAGATCCTGCGTCCGGTTGTATTGATACGCTACACTGTGCGCTACTTCCTGAATAGCTTCCTGAGCGTGCTCCGTCCGCTGCGCCTGCATCCGCTGCTTTTCCAGTGGATTCTGCACAATAAACCGCAATTGGGTGTACAAAAGAAAATTCTCTGTTAATCGATACAATCGCTTTCCGGAGGACAGAATTGCAGTGCCAATCTCCTCCAATTCCTGCGGCGAGAGCGTTTCTCCCGCCCGGCTGGTCTGCAACAGCAATTCTGAATATCCCAGAATTCCATTGAGCGCTGTACGGAATTCGTGTGGAAGCGAATAGGAAAGGCTATCTCGCAATTCTTCGATCTTTTCTTGAATGCTATGTTCAATTTTCTCCACGCGTTCCAACTGCCGATGAACCGCCTCCAGCAATTCATCAATCTGGAATGGTTTGATCAGGTAATCATCCGCACCTTTACCCATTCCAGCACGGACATCGCTCTTTTCTGCTCGAGCAGTAAGCAAAATGACCGGTACAGTTTCCAGCTCCTTGGTTTTCCGAATGGTTTCCAGCATCTCCAGCCCGGAAACTTTGGGCATCAGCACATCACTGATGATCAGGTGTGGCTTGGTCTCCAGCGCTTTTGCAATACCCTCTTCGCCGTTGGATGCTTCAATCACTTCATACCCTTCCAACCGGAGGATCGCGGCGATGTTTTCTCGAACACTGGCGGTATCCTCAACGACGAGAATTCTTTTCGGTTTCGACATTCTGTGACTCCTGATTATGAACAAAATCAGGGAACTGGGCACGACAATTCGGGCAAACTGCTATAACTTTGTCTGCTTGCTGCTGATACTTCTCTTCTAACCACGGATGCTTACATTGAGGACAGGGTTGAGGAATGGGTTTCCTCCAGGCAATAAATTCACACTCCGGATACCGGGAACAACTGTAAAAGATGCGCCCCGATTTGCTCCGTCGCTCCACCACTTCCCCTTCCTTACACACAGGACACGGAACGCCGATAGTGTACGGACGGGTGCCTTTGCACTCTGGATATCGACTGCATCCATAGAACCGTCCTCGCTTGCTATTCCGAAGTACCATCGGTGCACCACACTGCGGACACCGAATGTCTTCTCGCACTTCCGCCTCCTCCTTCTGCTCTGCGGTTTGTACCAGCGGCAGTGTCCCCTTGCATTCAGGATACCGGGTACATCCCCAGAATGGTCCGTATCGACTTTGCCGGAGCGTCATTGGCGCGCCACACTCCGGACAACTCAACGTTGGATATACCTGTTTCTCCTCCGCCTGCTCCAGCAGCTTTTCCATCGGATAGTAAATTTGCTCCACAACGGTCTCGTAATCCGTTGCCCCTTCGGCGATCGTATCCAGTTGACTTTCCATCTTTGCCGTGAAGGAAACATCGAACAATTCGGGGAAATGCTCAACCAGTAAATCGCTTACCTGTATTCCTAATTCTGTGGCAAACAATCGCCGACGACGCCCTTCAGCACGAATGTATCCCCGTTCCTGAATCGTACTAACGATCGTTGCATAGGTACTGGGACGCCCGATTCCCTTTTGCTCCAGCTCTCGAATTAAACTCGCCTCTGTATACCGGGCTGGTGGTTTCGTCTGGGATTGCTTTGCAAAAAATTTCTTCGGAAACACCTCAGCACCCCTTGTTAACCCTTCGGGCAATCGCTGTTCCTCGCGATCTTCATCGCTGCCCTGCCCCTCTTCCTGCACTTCTTGATAAACAGCTAAAAATCCGGGGAAAAGCACAACCGAACCAGTCACCCGAAATTCAAACTTTCCTCCTTTGATCGTAACAGTCGTTCGCTCCAGTTGCGCTGGTTTCATCTGCGATGCTATAAAACGTTGATAAATCAGCTCATAGAGCGCCGCCATTTGCGGATCCAAAAAGGGGCGAACGTACTCTGGAGTAAATCGGAGTGATGTCGGGCGAATCGCTTCGTGTGCTTCCTGCGCCTTTGGCACCTTCGTAGTATACTGCGGCGGAGTTTCGGGAAGGTATTCTTCTCCCCACTTTTGAGCGATAACATCCCGCGCTTCCTGCTGCGCCTCAGCGCTGACCCGCGGGGAATCCGTTCGCATATACGTAATCAAGCCAACAACCCCTTCCTGCCCAATCTCCACGCCTTCGTACAGCCGCTGCGCCAGTTGCATCGTTCGTCGCGAGGAAAGTCCCAGCCGATTGGCTGCTTCCTGCTGCAAAGAACTGGTAATAAATGGTGCCGGCGGATTGCGAAATACTTTTCGGGACTGAATGGAAGCAATCTGAAACTCCGGGACTTCCCGAAGCTCCGCGATGATCCGCTCTGCCTCTTCCTCAGATCGAATAAAAAACAGTTTTTGCAATTCTTCTTCCGTGTAATCCCGGGCGGAACCCTCCGGACGCTGCAACGCCTTCCCGGCAATTTTAACCAATCGTGCCCGGAACGTCTGCTCTGATTCTGCGTCCAGTGCAAAATCACCAAACACTAGCCAGTAAGCAATCGGCTCAAAATCCTGAATTGCCCGCTCTCGCTCTACAATCAACCGAAGAGCAACGGATTGGACGCGACCGGCGGACAAAACCTTTTCTGACTTGCCCGGCAGCATTCGCCACAAAAAGGGAGAAATTTTATAGCCGATCAATCGATCCAGTACGCGGCGTGCCTGCTGGGACAATACCAGATTTATGTCAATGTCCCGCGGCGCTTCCAGTCCCTTCTGTACACCGGATTTGGTAATCTCCGTAAACAACACGCGTTTGATTTTCTCTCTGGCTTCTGGTGCCCGCTTTTGAATCTCTTCCGCAATGTGATAGGCAATTGCTTCTCCCTCCCGGTCCGGATCCGTGGCAATCAATACCTCTTCCGATTGCTTTGCTGCAGAACAGATCTTCTCCACAATCTCTTTCTTGCCACGTACCAGTTGATAGACTGGCTTGAATCCCTTCTCAATCTGCACGCCCAATCGATGCGGCGGTAAATCTTTGATATGTCCAACTGAAGCTTCAACGACAAAATTTTTTCCAAGATATTTTCGCAACGTTTGCGCCTTGGTTGGCGACTCTACAACTAACAAGGATTTTTTCCGCTTTCGGCTTCCCATCTGTGCTTGTATACACTGTTGCTAAAACCTTAACTTACGAAAACTGAAGCAAGTAACCATCCGTCCATATGCTGGATAAAGGTAACGGGACAAAGCTGGTATATCCAATGTCTACAGCACCCTATAGACCCCGAAACAATGTGCGAATTGTAACTGCTGCTTCTTTATTTGACGGGCACGATGCGGCAATCAACATTATGCGGCGAATTATGCAGGCATCGGGGGCAGAAGTGATTCACATTGGACACAACCGATCGGTCGCAGAGATTGTCCAGACAGCCATCCAGGAAGATGTCCAGGCAGTGGCTGTTACCAGCTATCAGGGTGGACATATGGAGTTTTTTACGTATCTCTATGACCTGCTGCAGGAAAAGGGAGCTCATCACATTAAAATTTTTGGTGGTGGCGGCGGTACTATCTTGCCCAATGAAATGGAAGAGCTCCACCGCTATGGGATTACTCGCATCTATTCTCCCGAAGACGGCCGCATTATGGGTTTGCAAGGAATGATCAACGACCTGCTGGAAAAATCAGACTTTCCCACCAAAACCCAGCTTGAAGGCAACGAACTGAATTTAATTGCACAAAACGATCACCTAACCTTAGCGCAAACTATCTCCTTTGTTGAAAACTACGCTGACCGCTCTGAGACGCAAGAATTGCTGGAACAAGCGCGCAAGCGCTTCGACGGACGCACCATTCCGATCCTGGGAATGACCGGGACTGGCGGTGCGGGCAAATCCTCTCTTACTGACGAGCTGGTCCGTCGATTTCAGATTGATTTCCCTGATAAACGCGTCGCTATTCTTTCGGTGGATCCATCGAAAAAGAAGACCGGCGGCGCACTGTTAGGTGACCGCATCCGAATGAACTCGATCTATACACCCAACATCTATATGCGTTCCTTTGCCACTCGTAATGCGGTCGGTGCGATCAGCGCAACGTTGCGCCCCGCGATTGATCTACTACGAATCACCCCGGTGGATTTCATCATCATCGAGACGGCTGGCATTGGGCAGGGAGACTATGAAATTGTGGAGCTGGCAGATGTCACGTTGTACGTAATGACTCCGGAGTACGGCGCTCCAACGCAATTGGAAAAAATTGCGATGATCGATTATGCCGACCTGATTGCTATCAACAAATTTGACAAATTCGGGGCAGAAGATGCGCTGCGCGAGGTCCGCAAGCAGTATCGCCGTGCCCATCATCGTTTTGATGAGCCGCCGGAAAAAATGCCCGTCTATGGCACTATCGCTTCACAGTTTAACGATCCCGGCGTCAATCGGCTCTATCGCGCATTGATTGATACGATTCGCAACAAAACGGGAGTTCCGTGGGAATCTTCCTTTGAGCTAACAGAAGCAACAACCCGCAAAGTCTACATCATTCCTCCCGAACGCACCCGGTATCTGGGCGAGATCGTGGACGAACACAAACGATACAAACAATACGTGGAAGAGCAAAGCACCATCGCCCGGCGCCTCTATCGCCTCAAAGGTGCTATTGAGGAATTATCCGAAGCAGGGGAAGATGTGAGCATTCTGCAACAGCGCTATCAGGAACTGGAATCCCGGCTCAGTGATGAAGTCAAAGAAATCCTTGCCAATTGGGAAAATAAACTGGAGCGCTATCGAAAGCCCGTTGCCACCTATACTGTGCGGGGTCGGGAAATTCAGGTTGAAAATTTCACTGAATCGCTCAGTCACCAGAAAATTCCAAAGGTAGCAACTCCAAAATTTCAGGATTGGGGCGATATTGTTCGCTGGAGTCTGGAAGAAAACTTCCCCGGCGAATTTCCGTACACCGCAGGGATTTATCCTTACAAGCGCAAGGATGAAGATCCCACGCGCCAGTTTGCAGGCGAGGGAACACCGGAGCGGACCAATCGACGCTTCCACTTTCTGTGCGAAGATATGCCGGCAAAACGGCTCAGCACCGCCTTTGATTCGGTCACACTCTATGGTGAAGATCCGGACTACCAGCCAGACATTTACGGGAAAATTGGCAACTCAGGTGTCAGCGTGGCAACGCTGGATGATGCGAAAAAACTCTATTCAGGATTTGACCTCTGCGATCCGAAAACCTCTGTTTCAATGACCATCAACGGTCCTGCCCCGATGATGTTAGCCTTCTTCTTCAACACCGCTATTGACCAGCAATGTGAAAAATACATTTTGCAAAACGGGCTACAGGAAGAGGTAGAGCAAAAGATTGAGCAGATCTATGTAGACCTGGGAGTGCCCCGCCCCCGATATGAAGGAAAGCTTCCAAAAGGACACAACGGGCTGGGATTAATGCTATTAGGCGTCACGGGTGATCAGGTCCTCCCTCGAGAAGTATACGAAAAGATTAAGGCAGACGCACTGCGAGTTGTGCGCGGCACCGTTCAGGCAGACATTTTAAAGGAAGACCAGGCGCAAAACACCTGTATCTTCTCAGTGGAATTTGCCCTCCGGATGATGGGCGACATCCAGCAGTATTTCATCGATCACAACGTTCGGAATTTCTACTCCGTATCGATCTCCGGTTATCACATTGCCGAAGCGGGGGCAAATCCGATCACCCAATTGGCGTTTACCTTAGCAAATGCCTTTACCTACGTGGAATACTACCTTAGCCGGGGAATGCCCATTGACAGCTTTGCTCCCAATCTTTCGTTTTTCTTCAGCAACGGAATGGATCCCGAATACTCGGTCATTGGGCGTGTTGCTCGTCGCATCTGGGCAAAAGCGATTCGGCATAAATATGGTGGCAACGAACGTTCGCAGAAATTGAAATACCACATTCAGACCTCCGGACGCTCTCTCCACGCTCAGGAAATCGCGTTCAACGACATCCGCACCACCCTGCAGGCATTGTACGCTATTTTCGACAACTGCAACTCACTCCACACCAATGCGTATGACGAAGCCATCACCACCCCTACAGAAGAATCTGTCCGCCGGGCACTGGCAATTCAACTGATCATCAACCGAGAACTGGGCTTAGCCAAAAATGAAAATCCGTTGCAGGGCTCTTTCATCATCGAATTGCTGACCGATATGGTAGAGGAAGCCGTAATGGAAGAATTCCGCCGACTCAACAGCCGAGGCGGCGTCCTGGGCGCAATGGAGTTGATGTACCAGCGGAGCAAGATTCAAGAGGAATCCCTGTATTATGAACAGTTAAAAAACAGCGGCAAGTTGCCAATCATCGGCGTCAACACATTTCTCAGCAAAGAAGGATCTCCCTACCAGATTCCCGACCGGGTGGTACGTGCGACAAAAGAAGAAAAAGAACAACAAATTGCAAATCTCCGCGCGTTCCAGCACCGCAATGCGGCCATTGCACCGAAAAAACTGGAGGAACTGAAACAAGCGGCTGTCCAGCATCGTAATATCTTCGAGCAACTGATGGAAGTCAGCAAAGTTGCTTCCTTGGGGCAAATTACCCATGCCCTGTATCAGGTCGGTGGACAGTACCGACGAACGATGTAATCGAAAACAACGCAGGATAGCGCAATGGAAGACCAGCCTTTACACGAATCGAGTGGCGCATCAGACCTTTCTTTCACGCTACCTCCTTCCGATATGCCGTGGCATCAGGGTTTTTTTACCATTCTCATTGCTCCTTATCAGTTAGGACGCTCCTACTTTCAGCCTCGCGTTTACCCGATTATGGTAGGAATCCTGCTAAATGTGCTCCTGTCCATTCTGACCTCTTATGTGATGACCTCCAATCCGGACATTTTAAACGAAGTTTTTCAGCAGGCAAAGCGCTCGATTGAAGCAGTCACCAATTATTTACCGGAAGAACAGGTGGAGGAAATGATCGATCAAACCTGGGAACGACTTTCCACTTTTTCGCTCACCAGTGCCACTTTCCAGGGAGTTGTCTCAGGCGTGCTGGGTATTTTTCTACCTGCGGTGGTCTTCTGGATTCTCTATCGTCTGACAACGGCTGAGATGCCGCCATTCCTGCTCATTGCAAATTTCGTAGGCTTTGCCCAGAGCATCATCTTCATCGGCGGCATTCTGAATGCTATCACAATGTACTTTGCTGGATCGCTCCGCTACGGGACATCGCTTCTCCTGTTTACTTCTGATATTACCCGGCTTTCTCCCTTAACTTTTAGCCTGCTGAATCAGGTTGAGTTGTTCAGCATCTGGTCATACATCGCTGCTGGCGTGGCAACTTCTGGTCTTCTGGGGTACTCCAGAGGGCGAGGAATCGTCTACGGTGTCATTGTGTATGCACTCAAGCTGCTGGTCATTGCCATCCCGGCACTCCTGGTGCAAATGTTCAGGCAAATGGTGTCGTAAACGCCTTTTCCCGGCAGCAATCACCGGGGAAGGAACACGTATGCAACACGATTGGAACGCCAATGGCAGAACGTCCGCTCACAGCCGAAGAACAGCAACTCTGGAAGCAATATCGGCGAATCTGGACGGTTGCCACCCTGCTGCTTCTTGCCGTCTTTAGCCTGGCAGTTTTCGCTACATTGCTGGAACCGCTCTATCCCTGGATGCGCTTTCTTCGCGGCTTTGCTGAAGCAGCGACCGTCGGTGCACTGGCAGATTGGTTTGCCGTCACCGCTCTGTTCCGCCACCCGCTGGGATTACCCATTCCTCACACGGCGATCCTACCGGCAAAGAAGCGGCAACTGGCGGAAAGTCTGGGCATCTTTCTCGAAAACAACTTCCTCGAACCAGTACTCCTCCGACAACGTCTCCAGCAACTCAACCTGCTGAATACTATCGCAAACCTGCTGGAACAGGCGCAGCCAGCAATTCGGCAATACGCAACGACTTTCGTCCAGCGACTCCTTCAGCATCTGGACAAAGAGCGATGGATGGAACAGTTACTCCACCACTTCCGATCGCTCCTTCCAGCGTGGAACGTAAGTCGATGGACAGGGAAATTGCTTTCCTTTCTCGTTGAACAGCAATTGCACGCACTGCTCCTGAACGAGCTTTTGAGCTACGGTGAAACGTGGCTGAAGGCAAATCGACAGATGATCTACGAATTTCTGCTGTCGCGCATCCCGTGGTACATCCCTCGCCCTTTCCGTAATAACGTTGCTCAGTATTTGACAGAACTGCTGGAGCGTTTCATCGCAGAAGTCCGCAATGACCCGCACCACCCGTTGCGTAAGCAAATCGAAAAATTTCTTCTGGATCTTGCGACCCAGCTTCAGGAATCAGAAGTGTATCAGGAAAAACTCCGATCGCTCCTCTCCCAGCTTCTGGAACACCCGGAAGCGCAGTCAATGATCCAGAACATAAGCCAGCAGCTCAATGCAGCCCTGTACCAATTTGTAGAACAATCACCGGAGAAACTGGAAGCAGCGGTACAGACGCTCCTCCATTCTGTCATTCAGCTCCTCCGGCAACAGGATCCGGTCAACACCGCTATGAACAAAGCCCTGACTGAAATGCTCCAGGATTTCATCACGCAGCACCGCTCTTCGCTTCGCACCTTTATTGTATCGGTCGTCGAACGGTGGGATGATCAGGAATTTGTACGCCGGATCGAACTCTACACCGGACGAGACCTCCAGTTCATCCGGATCAACGGAACGCTTGTGGGCGGCACGATCGGCCTGCTCCTTACTATTGTCCTGGAGCTTATCCGCTAATCCCTCTGCTGTGCTGTCTGATTCACAACATCAAAAAAGCGGAAGCTGGAAAGAGTGTGACTTGCTGCGAGCACGTTGCAACAGCAGATGTATCGAATCAAGATCATTTCCCACTTCACGAGCCACAGCAAGTAGATCAAGGGAATTCAAAACGTTGGCAGTAATCGGGCGCTTTGCGTCCCAGAAAATCAGAGCTGAAAACAATTCCTGAGCAGGTAGAGAATGCAGCAAACGCAATAATACGGTGCTCTCTTCCTGAGAAGCACAAGGAAAAAAGTAACTCGTATCATCCAGCATAACAGGTTTGCGGTCAACTGGAGCAATGGGTACAAACTGCAACTGCTTACTGAATCCTGCTATTCCCACCTTCCACGGAGCAAAGGAATAAGCACCGACGCCAAAGATTGCAAAGCGTGGACGTCCTCGATATACTGCGCTTTTGCGCCGGTCTAACAGCGATGCATATTGAAGCAAATATTGCCAAGTCTTTGGAAAGTGCTGCTGCAAGCGGCGCGTATCCTCTCCAACGGCTTTCTGTGGCACGATCAACCAGCGATGAGGAACAGACTGCGAAATCAAATCTGAACCTTTTAACAAGGGAAACACAACGGATTCCTCTACATCAACCTCGATCCCAAACCCGTTCACAAATCGTCCATTGATCTGAACCAACTCCAGAACATTTGCTGCATCGTGTTTAATTCCTGAGCGCCATCCTTGAAACTCATCGGAAATCAGGTGTTTCCAGCGATCGTAGGCATGGGTATTTGAAACAACTCTGCGATCACGCCATCCCCACACAGTCTCTGGATGCTTCGATTGTAAAGATGGAAAAACGTGACATTCCGCAGTTGTCGATGATGGATGGAGCCGAATTACCAACAAGCAGGCATCCACTGCTGCCCCAAAATAATGGAGAGCGTCAACACGAAAAATTTTTGCCTCTTGTATTCCCAAATTTTCCTTCCAGGCATACTTTAAGACCTTGCGCGCCACAGTTGTTTTACACAGTACTGCTAGAGTACCTGAACGCGGCGCCAACCACTGAAGGTTCTGCCGTAGCATCCACTCGGAAATGTCAAAATTGCTTCTACCAGTAATAGCTTCAATCCCCCGAAGCTGATCAACATTAGCCTTCTGTGGCACATTGCTTGTTTCGCCAATACTCCCCAACTTCGCATTCGTTACCCACGGTGGATTACCCACTATGAGAATGGGATCTGGAAGCTCTGCGAGAACTTGTGTCCAATCGATCTCAAAAAAATTTCCTTGGCGAATGCTGACGTTGACATCTTTCACATCCAGCGAACTCACTCGTTGGCGCGCCTGCTGAACATAAACATCATTCACGTCATACCCTATCGCTACCTGTAGCGTCGGGAACGTTTCCAGCGCTGCCTGTACGAAAGCTCCTGTACCACACGTAGGTTCTAATATAGACGCGGGCTGGATCTCAAAGCGGTAAAGTGCTGAGCAAACATCACGTGCTAATTCCAGAGGGGTCTGAAAATCCCCAAATTCGATTATCCGACGGCTCCGTTTTGGCATTACCGTAATCTCTCCACTCCTTCAACGCTCCCCGCTGTCTCTATAACTCGGCGATACTGCAAACGCCATTGCAAAGCGTTAGAGATAGTCAAGTATCCCACTTTGGGTGGGTTACGAAGAATTTCTTGGGCCAGTGCAATAGCCCCAATCTCATCTACTGGCAATCTCCGTTCCTCAAGAAAAGCAACAATGTCATCTTCATTCCCCTGATTTTGCAAAATCTGTAACAAACCTGTGGTGGTCTGAAAGTCTCCAGTGCGTTCCTTGTCAACAAATACCACATGCACGATTTGTAAAACAGCGGTTTTTGTTACTACATCATCTTCTTTATCGTACACAAAGATCAACAAAGAATATCCCAATCCATACACCTTCTGTCGTGCAGAGCGGAACGGAGATGATGATTGTGGCTGCCGAATACTGGTAACTTTGATGTCTACACCCAATTCAGGAAAATCTATACTCGACGATGAACTCCCTCCTTGAAACTCATACCGACTTCGCAAATATTCTCGAAATCTCTGCTCGAAATACGTACCTATTGCTTTTCCATCCGTAATTCCGAACAACGAAGATTCTTTTCTTCTGGATTCCCGTTCTGCAAATTGGATCGCTTCATTCTTCAAGCATTCTAAGGTCAAGACAGGCTTATGTTGAAACGGTGCATCACTCATTGTATCACAAGATGTATTCCACTTTCTGTTCTTATCGCCTGCAAACGTACTCTATGAACTTCTCCTTATTATTCTGATTTCTCCGAGGAAGTCGCCTGTTGCGCTCCTTCCGTACGGATATTGCTTCCGTGCTTTTCATCTTCCGACTTCTCCTGCGTCTTCCCTTTGCCATCCTGAGATTTACGCACGTAGTCGGTGATGTAAAACCCATCGCCTTTGAAGATGAGCCCAACACCCCCACTGATTTTGCGCTCTACCTCCCCCTGCCCCTTTGCTGGCATTTCGCAAATCTCCACCGGACACCGCTTGAGCGGTTGTGCGGTGATAGGCTGGAAGTATTCAAAAACTTTCCCGCACGTTTTGCATACGTACTCATACGTTGGCATTGGTTAACACTCCTATTTTGTGACACTGATCTTCTTCACACAATCGAGCAGGACGACGCATCGACCGTCCCTATACATCTTTGTACCACCTACGGCATCCACTGTACTGACCGCACAACAGTCTGATAGGGAGTTCGAAGGACGATCCAGTACCATCCCGGAGGGATATGACGAAAAGAAACCGTTTTTTCATCTACTGTCGCTGCATTCCCCATCGCCACAAGCTGCACCAGCGATCCCCGACTATCAAACAACAGCAACTGGTATGGAGTATCATAGGAAATGGCAAAACGATACTGAATGCCTTCACCAACGGGCGTAATATGCAGGCGAACCGTGCCGGGCACAAACGCTACGGAGTCCAGCAAGCGACAGGTATCCTGCAACACCACAAAACCGTTTTTCGAGCGGTCCCGATAGTCTCGCGCCTGCACGCTGCGAACGATCAGTGAATCCTCTCTGGGTGGTCCGTGAAGCACTCGCACCCGCAGCCATCCGATGGTATCTGTTGCTAACAACTGCGAAGGATCGAAGGTAAACAGAACGGTATCCTGCGGATACCCATAGCGGATTTCAGCATTAAAAGTGCTGCTATACGGATACAGCAGTGCCGAAGGCATCATCAACTGTACCCGGACGCTATCCCCTTCCCGATACTCAACTGGCGGGCAATGCAATACCACTGGAATCCTTTCATTTCGCTCCGGCACTGTGTACAGCACGGGCAGCGAAACGCAGAGCGGAAGCCGATAGGAATACCGCAGCACCGTATCCCACTGTGCCACAGTTCCATTGCGCCAGAAGCGAATGGTAAAATCCTGCCTTCCGGCTGTTGCCAGCGTATCACCCGATGGTGCGTATTCGGCTGTTATAATTGGCGCCTGATGATCGATCGGCTGCCAGGGAACTGGCTGCGAGGTATCATCCACCAGCCACCACTGCCGCAGTTTCCCATCCAATCCGGCAGCAAAGAATTCCCGGCGATGCGGCGCCCAGCGCACAACACGAACGTGGCTTTGCGCCGGGGGTAATACTTCCACTACCTGCCGCTGCACGACAGACCACCGCTGGCAGCGACGATCCACTCCACCGGTGAGCACCCATTGGTAATCAGGCGAAACATCACACGACCAGATCACTTTCGATCCCCCATCCCTGCCGTGTTCCCCGGCATAAACCTGCGGATCAAGCCCCGGAAGGAAATACTGATGGAGCTTTCCATCACTACCCACAGCGAAGATGCTGCTGCCATCGGATGCCCAGGCAACATCATAGATACGTGGCGGTGTAAATTGTTGCATCACCTTCGCCTGCACCATCATCCCGTTCACAAGCCGCAGCCACACCAGCACCCCGTCATCGGTGCCAAATACCAGTTGATTCTTCCAGACCGCTACGGTACGAATGAAATCATCCTCGGGCAATGCAACGCCAATCATCGGAACAAATTCCCATTTCCCCTCAAACGGCAACCATCGCACCAACTGCCTGCCAACCGTTAACAGCACCGTATCGGGAGAATGCCAGAATTCTCCCTGAAAAGCCGTTGGCTCGGTACTTTGCCACAACTGCTGCAAATCTGCTGGGATGGTAGCAACCACCTGCCGCGTTTTGACGTCCCAGATTTTTGCCCGTGCATCTTTACCAACACTCAACACATAACGCCCGGAAGGTGAAAATCGCACGGTGCGAATTTCCGCTGCGTGTGCATTCGGCAATTCAAAAAGCAAAACGGGAGGTTGCAGCGCCGTTGCAACAAAGCGAACAAAGACGGAATCCACCTGCTTCCAGAATGGAACGCCCCACTGGAGAGCAGCAGTTGTCAGATCGGTAGCAATCGTATCCCAATCGCTCATCTGATCTGTTCGGTACAATATCGTCACTGTCCATCCCGGCGCTGCGTTCCACTGCCACAAGACCTCATCACCGCCAACGAATTCCGTCCCGGATGGGGGCATAAAATCCGTCGGCTGCGCACCAAGAGAAACCATCCCGACTAAAAAGATCGCAAGATAAATGCCGATCAAGGGCGCAGCGATGTTCATCCCTGTGTTCCGACCGGGTCCTGCCATTCTTTCCTTCTTTCCTCACTCAGGTCTTCGGAAATACGTATGGCATTGCGTCAAACAGATGTTTTACCGGCACAATTTCCAGCCCTTCTTTCACTCGATCTGGAATTTTCTCCAGATCGGGGACGTTATCAGCAGGCAGGAGAACGGTCGACATTTTCGCCCGTTTGGCAGCAACGAGTTTCTCCGTCAGTCCGCCGATGGGCAAGATCGCTCCCCGCAGCGTAATTTCCCCCGTCATTGCAACATCACCACGCACCGGTTTCTGAGCTGCTGCGGAAATAAGAGCGACGGCTATCGTAATGCCCGCCGATGGGCCATCCTTGGGGATCGCCCCTTCCGGCACGTGAATATGGATATCCGTGTTTTCTGCAAACTGCTCCGGCACTCCCAATCGCTTCGCATTCGCTCGCACAAACGACAGCGCCGCCTGCGCCGATTCTTTCATCACTTCGCCCAGCTTTCCAGTCAACAGCAACCGTTCCTTGCCGGGCATCATAATCACTTCAACGGGCAGAATATCCCCACCGAAGCTGGTCCACGCCAGCCCCATTGCAACGCCGATCTGTGGCTTGAGCAGCACGCGTCGGCGGCGGAAAGGAGGCGCTTTCAGCAGGCGGTACACATCCTGCTTGCGAATCGCAATGCGTCCGCGGCGAACTTCTTCCTCTGCAATCGTATGCCAGTCTTTTTCTTCGGGCTGCTGTCCATTAGACTGCGCTTCCAGTTGCAATTCTTGCTGCTTCTGGGCAATCTCGTACACGATTTGCTTTGCCAGTTTTCGCAGGATCGATGCCAGTTGCCGTTCCAGATTCCGAACCCCCGCTTCCTTGGTGTACTCCTGAATAATCGCCATAATCGCTGCATCGTGAAATCGAATCCGATACCGTTCCAATCCGTGTGCTTTCAAAAGTCGGGGGATCAGGTGTCGTTTGGCAATCTCCAGCTTCTCAAAATCCAGATAACTGGTCAGCTCGATGAGCTCCATCCGGTCCAGCAGTGGCTGGGGAATGTCAAATTTCACATTGGCAGTTGCAATAAACAGTACCTTGGACAGGTCGTAGTCCACTTCCAGATAGTGATCGTTGAACGCATAATTTTGCTCCGGATCCAGTACCTCCAGCAAGGCAGCCGCAGGATCGCCGCGAAAATCAATCCCCATCTTATCCACTTCATCCAGCAAGATCACTGGATTGATCGTCCCTGCGCGTTTCATCGCCTGAATGATCTTGCCCGGCATCGCTCCTACGTACGTTCGGCGATGCCCCCGAATTTCTGCCTCATCCCGCACACCGCCCAAGGAAATGCGCACGAATTTGCGTCCCAGCGCTCGTGCAATCGACTTTGCCAGCGATGTTTTACCAACGCCCGGAGGACCAACGAAACAGAGAATCTGCCCTCGCACCTCCCGGATTAAGTTCAGCACTGCAATGTACTCCAAGATCCGTTCTTTGACCATCTCCAGCCCATAGTGATCTTCATCCAGAATCTTCCGCACGTGTTCGATATCCAGATTATCCGGCGTTGCTTCTGCCCAGGGAAGGGATACCAGCCAGTCCAGATAATTGCGGACAACCGTAAACTCTGGCGCCATCGGCGGAATTTTCTTCAGCTTTTCAAATTCCTCGTACGCCCTGGCTTTCACCACTTCCGGCATCTTTGCCGCTTCAATTGCCTCCTTGAGCTTTGCCAGCTCTGGATTCGCTTCTGCTTCCTCGCCCAGCTCCTGCTGCAACGCCCGAATCTGTTCCTGGATAAGATACCGCCGCTGCGCTTTCTGAATCGTTTCCTGCACCCGCTGATCAATATCCTGTTCCAGTTTCAGCACATCGATCTCTGCTGTTAACTGGGCAATGAGCTCAAAGTACTGATCTTTCAGGTTGAAATGCTCTAAGATTTTCTGCTTCTGCTCCGCCTCTACCTGAAGATTTGCCACAGCATAGTAGAGTTTTTTGACCGGATCATCAATGTTATCAAACGCCGTCGCAACTTCCGGTGGCACCTCTCGATGATACTGCACATACTGGTGAAAGAGATCGCGGGCGTGCCGAATCAATGCCTGCAACTCCTTGTCCGTCGGATCAATTCCTTCCTGCACATTGAGCTGAACTTCCGCTTCCCAGTACCCTTCAGCAGTTTTGTATAACCGGGTCGCCTGCGCCTGGACCAATCCTTCCACCAGAATTTTGACTAAATCGTTCGGCAGGCGAACAACTTCCAGAATTTTGCCAACGGTTCCCGTTCGATACAGCGATTCAGCAGTTGGTTCTTCCTCTTCAGCATCCTTCTGCGTCAGCAGCAGGATAAACTTCCCTCGCTCCAATGCCTTTGCCACTGCTTTGAGCGAAGAAGCCCGACCAATGAGGATTGGATACATCGCAAATGGCACCACAACAATGTTGCGCAGTGGCAACACAGAAAGCACCGTCGGGATTGCTTCGACTTCCCGAACCTTTTCATCCAGCTCTTTGAGCGCTAATTCCGACCGATTTTCCATCACCAACCTCCTCTCCAATGGTACATATATGCTCCCAGCAGCGGACACTGCTTGAAAGTCAGGCAACAAGACGAAAAGCCTTCCCTTCCCGTCTTTTGTGACTTATTGGTCAACCAACAGGAAACGCTGAATGCACAGCATTGCACCCGATGTTCGCAAATACCTTCGCCCCGAGGTCGTTTCCCGACTTGGTTCGCTCCAGCTTAAAGCTCGATTGGTCGTTGAAGGTTTCCTCACTGGGCTTCACCGCTCGCCTTATCACGGCTTCAGCGTCGAATTTGCAGAGCATCGACAGTATATGCCGGGAGATGAACTGAAGCACGTCGACTGGAAAGTGTATGGACGCACCGACCGATTTTACGTCAAACAGTACGAAGAAGAGACGAATGTGCGGGCGCTGCTGATTCTGGACTCCAGTGCTTCAATGCGATACGCTTCGGCAGGCAATATTCCCAAATTTGAATATGCCACGTACCTGTCTGCGGCGCTGTCATACCTCTTGCTTCGTCAGCAGGATGCCATCGGGTTTGCGCTGTACAACACCACATTACAACACTACTTCCCACCACGCTCGAAACTTTCATATCTCTATGCCATCCTCTCTGTTCTGGAAAAGGTCACGCCTTCGGAGCAAACCAGTACCGCAACAGCTTTGCACCAGATTGCGGAGCGGCTCAAGCGGCGCAGCCTGGTCGTTTTGATCAGCGACTTTTTCGACCAGCCAGAAGAAATTGTTGGCGCCCTCAAACATTTCCGTCATCGCAATCACGAACTGCTGGTGTTCCACATTCTGGACCCGCGGGAGCGCGATTTCCGTTTCACTCAGAGTGCTATTTTTGAAGATATGGAAACGGGCGAGCGCATCACGACTCATCCACAGCACATCCAGAAGAGCTATCAGGAAGCAATGGAGCGCCACATCCGTTTTCTCCAGCGGGAATGTCGGGAGCGTTCCATCGACTACGTCCTGTTCGACACCGCTCAACCCTTTGACTTAGCACTCCGCCACTTTCTCCACAAACGCCGCCGCATTGCAGGATAGAGATAGAAGCGAACGGAATATTCCCCCGTCACTTTGCAAAAAATACAACGAAGTTGTGAAGATTTTGTGACACTTTTTGTTTCTCTTAAGGATTGCTGCTCTTGATCCTTTCTTGCAGAGACCGTACTACTTACTATTCATCTCCTTGCGTGCCGGCTCGGTGATGATCCGCAATATTAGCTCAATAGTGCGCGCCATCGTTCGTTTCGCCTGGTAGTCGCATAATCGGAGCAGAAAAATGGAATGGTTCTATGACCTGGTGTTCTACATTTCCGTAGCAATCGGCATCACTGCAATGATCGTGACTCCTATTGGTTTGGTCATCGTTTTTTTCGACTTGCTGTTCTCCAAATCCAATGATGAACCCAGCATCTGGATTCTGACTGACGCTACGACTGCGCAAAGACTCGAAGAGCCCAAAGCCACACCAGTTCGGCAAAGTCGGTGTGATTGTACAAAGTCCGAAAAAGGCTAAGATCACCGCCAGCGCACTGCATTGCAAATAGCGCAAGCTCTTCGGAGGGTGGAACCATCGGTATAACTTCATTGCTTTCCTCATCGCTTCGTTGCGATTCTATTCGCCACCAGCCCGGATAATCCATCACCTGGGCGATTCACTGGTCTTGCTGTTGCCAGCGCCGATAAAAAAATCCCGCACCCGCTCCATCTCTTCCAGCGGCTGCTGCTGCCAGAAATCGCTGTCCACTTCCGCTGAAAAAAATGTTTCCACGCCTGCTGCGTCTCGATTTGAAGTCGCAATATGAATTCGACTGTTCGCGCCATGTCGCCTGACTACTTTGATATTTGTGTTGAGATTGGGCGTTATGTCTTTGTAGTTATTTCGCTGCTCGCCATTTTCATCGGCATTCCCGCTTATATAATCTGGGCTATCGACTCTGTAGTTCAATATTACAAAGCATACTTTCAGGAGCTTAAAGCAAAAGAGGCACAAAGATCAAAACTCAAAAACTCCAGCACCTGCGACGCTGGTAGCTCTTCCCACAAAGAATAAAACGTCTGGAAATCGCTACTTCCGGAATGATCCCCTACCTGCTCTCCCATTTCCACCTCCGTGTCCGAATGGGGTCCTGCCGCATTCCATCATCGAAAATCTATAGGGGCACAGCGCCGCTGTACCTCTCCACCGGGATCGCACGCTTCAGCGTGTACTTCCTTTGCCGACGCAAGTCGGCGCTCCCAGCAGGCATTCTTATTCAACAAAACGTCCGAAACCTTTAATAACAAAACCCGAAATGCAACAACTTTAAATATATGGCAGGAAATCCACAGAAAGGCATAAAAAAAAGCGAGCAGCCTATCCCCGCTTTAGCTGCCCGCCCTTCGCTAACCCCGACCCGGAGCGACCTCGGGAGAGCCCCAACCTCCGTAACCTCCGCTGCAACCATCGGCGGGGAGCAACGGCAGCTACGGGTCGGTTGGCTACCCTCCCGGCACTCCTGGTGGGCCCGGGTTAACGAAGATTTCTACGCTATCAAACACCGGTTCACAGTCAACGCCATTATGGGACGAAGCTAATTCCCGGCTTATTGTAGACATCACTTCTGCAACCACTCTTCCAAGGTCCTCCTTTCCATCGCATTCCCGGCAATCAGCACCACCACCTTATCCTTCCGCTCTTTGTACCGCTCCCACCCGCCACGAATCACCCGCCGCAAAACTGCTTTGATCGTCTCAAAATCCAT
>WFXC01000045.1 GCA_015490805.1 Candidatus Kapaibacterium sp. | reverse complement strand
GTTCCCGGGCTCTGTACACACCGCCCGTCAAGCCATGGGAGTCGGGGGTGCTCGAAGTCGCCGATGAGGCGCCCACAGCACACCCGGCGACTGGGGCTAAGTCGTAACAAGGTAGCCGTACGGGAACGTGCGGCTGGATCACCTCCTTTCTATGGACCATCTCCTGCCTCGACCCCTGCCCCCTAAACTGCATTCCGAAACGGAAAAGCACAAGTGTGAAAGCTCTTTGAAAATTGGGGTGGTAAGGCACAGCGGGTGCCTTACAGAGCAGGCAAGCGGCAGGGAGATCTGCGCAAGAGTCATCCGCCGAAGCGGCAAGTTCGCAAGGGCACACGGTGGATGCCTCGGCACAGGCAGGCGATGAAGGACGTGGCTACCTGCGATAAGCCTCGGGGAGCCGGTAGCAGGCTGTGATCCGGGGATCTCCGAATGGGGTAACCCGACTCTGGGTCATAACCGGAGTCATCCGCCTTCGGGCGGAGGCGAACCCGGGGAAGTGAAACATCTCAGTACCCGGAGGAAAAGAAAACAATCGTGATTCCCCAAGTAGTGGCGAGCGAACGGGGAGGAGCCCAAACCGGCGTGCACTGCGCGTCGGGGTTGTAGGACTTCCTCGCTATACAGCGGCGAGCTGGTAGCAGAATGGCGCTGGAACGGCCAACCAGAGAGGGTGAGAGTCCCGTATGCGAAACCGGCTCAAAGCTGTGAGGAAGCTCCTGAGTACCACGGGACCGGGGAAATCCCGTGGGAAGCAGCCGGCACCATCCGGCA
The DNA here is from genome assembly GCA_015490805.1 of Candidatus Kapaibacterium sp. Taxonomy (GTDB): domain Bacteria; phylum Bacteroidota; class Ignavibacteria; order Kapaibacteriales; family WFXC01; genus WFXC01. The sequence continues at coordinate 35,818 of WFXC01000045.1, read as the reverse complement.
AGGCTAAATACTCGCCTGTGACCGATAGTGCACCAGTACCGTGAGGGAACGGTGAAAAGAACCCCAGTGCGGGGAGTGAAATAGAACCTGAAACCGTGTGCCTACAAACGGTGGGAGCGACCGCTATGGCATCGCTGCGTTGCAGCCGCTGTAGCGGGAGTGACCGCGTGCCTTTTGCAGAATGAGCCAACGAGTTGTCGTCACGTGCGAGGTTAAGGACCTGGGAAGGTCTGGAGCCGGAGCGAAAGCGAGTCCGAAAAGGGCGTCAGAGTACGTGGCGGCAGACGCGAAGCCGGGTGATCTATCCATGGCCAGGGTGAAGGTGGGGTAACACCCACTGGAGGCCCGAACCGGTGTGGGTTGAAAACCGCTCGGATGAGCTGTGGATAGGGGTGAAAGGCCAATCAAACCCGGGAATAGCTCGTACTCCCCGAAATGCATTGAGGTGCAGCCTCAGGTAAAAGTCTCCAGGTGGTAGGGCGCTGATGGGGCTAGGGCCCGAAAGGGTACCGAACCCCGATAAACTACAAATGCCTGGAGATGTTTCCTGGGAGTGAGCAAGTGGGGGATAAGCTCCATTTGCGAGAGGGGAACAACCCAGATCATCGGCTAAGGTCCCTAACTGGGTGCTAACAGGTAAAGGAAGTGGCGCTGCTGAGACAACCAGGATGTTGGCTTAGAAGCAGCCATCATTGAAAGAGTGCGTAACAGCTCACTGGTCGAGCGGCGCTGCGCCGAAAATGATCGGGACTGAAAGCACCCGACCGAAGCCGTGGGTTGCTACTCGGTGGGAGTAGCAGCGGTAGGGGAGCATTCCCTGGGCAGAGAAGGAGAACTGCGAGGTTCTCTGGAGCGCAGGGAAGAGCAAATGTTGGCATAAGTAGCGATAAAGCGTGTGTAAATCACGCTCGCCGTAAGCCTAAGGGTTCCTTGAGCAATGTTCGTCAGCTCAGGGTTAGCCGGCCCCTAAGGTGAGGCCGAAAGGCGTAGCCGATGGGAAGCAGGTTAATATTCCTGCGCCACCAGTGTTCCTGCCTTTGCCGGGGACGCAGGAGCGTAGTCAGTGCGGGCAACTGGCTTGCCCCGTGCTGGCGAAGCACACTGCCAAGAAAAGCTGGCAAAGGCGATAGGGACACGGGTGACCGTACCGCAAACCGACACAGGTAGGCGGGTTGAGTAGACTCAGGCGCGCGAGTGAACCGTGGTTAAGGAACTCGGCAAATTGGCCCCGTAACTTCGGGAGAAGGGGTGCCTGCCGTGTCCCCTCTGGGGGCATGGTCAGGTCGCAGTGACCAGGCCCAAGCGACTGTTTATCAAAAACACAGCACTCTGCTAACTCGTAAGAGGACGTATAGGGTGTGACGCCTGCCCAGTGCCGGAAGGTTAAGGGGAGCCGTTAGTCCCTTCGGGGGCGAAGCGGTGAACCGAAGCCCCGGTAAACGGCGGCCGTAACTATAACGGTCCTAAGGTAGCGAAATTCCTTGTCGGGTAAGTTCCGACCTGCACGAATGGCGTAACGACTTGGGCACTGTCTCAACCACGGGCTCGGCGAAATTGTGGTACCGGTGAAGACGCCGGTTACCCGCACCGGGACGGAAAGACCCCGTGAACCTTTACTGCAGCTTGCCATTGGGCTTGGGTACATCGTGCGTAGGATAGGTGGGAGCCTGCGAAGCCACCTCTCCGGGGGTGGTGGAGGCGCCGGTGAAATACCACCCACGGTGTGCCTGAGTTCTAACGGCGGGGAGTGGATCCCCCCGGACAGTGGCTGGTGGGCAGTTTGACTGGGGCGGTCGCCTCCTAAACGGTAACGGAGGCTCCCAAAGGTCCCCTCAGCACGGTCGGTAATCGTGCAAAGAGCGCAAAGGTAGAAGGGGGCTTGACTGCGAGGCTGACAGGCCGAGCAGGGGCGAAAGCCGGGCTTAGTGATCCGGCGGTTCCGAATGGAAGGGCCGTCGCTCAAAGGATAAAAGGTACTCCGGGGATAACAGGCTGATCAGTCCCAAGAGTCCACATCGACGGACTGGTTTGGCACCTCGATGTCGGCTCGTCGCATCCTGGGGCTGGAGAAGGTCCCAAGGGTTGGGCTGTTCGCCCATTAAAGCGGCACGTGAGCTGGGTTCAGACCGTCGTGAGACAGGTCGGTCCCTATCTGGTGCGGGCGTAGGATGCTTGAGGGGTGTAGCTCCTAGTACGAGAGGACCGGAGCTGCCGAACCAATGGTGTACCTGTTGTCGCGCCAGCGGCAGCGCAGGGTAGCTACGTTCGGCAAGGAGAAGTGCTGAAAGCATCTGAAGCACGAAACCGACCCCAAGATCAGGCATCCCGCTTCCCTCCGGGGAAGCTAAGGACCCTGGGAGACGACCAGGTTGATAGGCCCAAGGTGGAAGCCCAGCAATGGGTGGAGCCGATGGGTACTAATCGTCCGAGAGACTTGCCGCTTCGGCTGGATGGCTCTTGTAGCGGATCTCTCTGCCCCTTGCCTGCTCACCGCGTGCCTTACCACCATCCCATAAAATTTTTTGGGAAGGTGGCCATAGGGCGGGGGACACACCTCTTCCCATTCCGAACAGAGAAGTTAAGCCCCGTACCGCCGATGGTACTGCACGGGAGACCGTGTGGGAGAGTAGGTAGCTGCCTTCCCTTTTTTTATGCCCATTTATCCCTTTTATCCCTTTCCTGCGATCGAATTGCTCATCCACTGGAAAAATTTCCTGGTATTGATTTCCTTACCCGGTGTCTTTCTGAAACGCATTTCTCCCGTTGTTGCCGATGGAAGTCGGCGCTCCAGCTACTGGGAGCGCACGCTTCAGCGTGCATTTACAGGGACCGCTCTCTTTAGGGTGCATTTACTGGGAGCGCACACTTCAGTGTGCATTTTTGCCGACTGAAGTCGGCGCTCCCGGTATGGCGCATTCAATCAGCCCTACAGCTCCACCTGTAGAGGCGACTTGATGGGTCGCCCGTGGGCGAAGCACCGCTTCGCCCCTACAGATTGCGCTGGAAACGAACGCCCTTAGACGTGCAAAGATGCCGACTGAAAGTCGGCGCTCCCAGCTTTTTGCCGACTGAAATCGGCACTCCTAGCAATTGTGGTAGTGCCATTCCATTTGTCTGTCCGGCGGGCGAATAGTTGCGCTGGAAGGCGTAATTTTGCACCGGAGAATATGGGAACGGTGGATGCGATTGCAACGACGTACGGACGCACTGATCGCTGAGCTGCAAAAAATACTGAGTCCCCAACAGGTTGCCGGGGATCTTCTTACCCGCCTTGCCTATGCTCGCGATGCCAGCGCCTACCGCATTGTGCCACTGGGCGTCGTTTTCCCGAAGTCCATTGCAGAGATTCAGGCATTGTTCCGCTTTGCCCATCGCTGGCAGGTGCCGCTGACGTTTCGGGCAGCAGGAACCAGCTTATCCGGACAAGCAGTGGGCAGTGGGGTGATTGTGGATGTCCGACGCTACTGGACCCGTCTGTCCATTGAAGATGAAGGAGCAACAGTGCGTTTCCAGCCCGGTGTTCGAGCCGGCGAAGTGAATCAGCGATTGCGACGGTATGGGCGAAAAATCGGGCCAGATCCAGCCTCGATCAACTTCTGTCTGATGGGCGGCATTCTGGCGAATAATGCCAGTGGGATGTGCTGCGGGGTGCGGCATAATGCATACCACACGCTGCGTGCAATGACCTTTGTGCTGCCCAATGGAACGGTCATTGATACGGCGGATCCAGAAGCAGAGAGCCAACTGCAACAGCAGGCAACGGCGCTTTACGAAGGAATTGTGGATCTGCGGCAGCGATTGCAGGAGCGTCCCGATTGGCAGCAGGTGATTCGTTCCCGATACCGGCAGAAAAACACAACGGGCTATAGTTTGAACGCACTTCTGGATTTCCAGCGTCCCGTGGATATTGTTGCCCATTTGCTCATCGGTTCTGAAGGAAGTCTGGGATTTATTGCGGAAGCGAGCCTGGAAACGATTCCGATCAAACCATTTCCATTGACAGCACTGGCGATTTTTGAATCGATCGAAGCAGCAGCAGCGGTGATCCCGCAGTTGCAGGATGCGGAAGCGCTGGAGTTGATGGATGCTGCCTGCTTGCAGCAGATGACAGCCGCACTGCACCAGTTTGGGCTGGAGACTGTTCCCGATCGGCGGTCGGCAGCGCTGTTGGTGGAATTCGGCTGGACAACAGCGGCGGAGCGGGATCAGAAGAGTGCCGCCATTGCGCAGCGTCTTCGATCACTTCCCGGATTGTGGCGACTGATGGTCAGCGAGAATGAGTATCAGCGGGCACAACTCTGGAATTTGCGCAAGGGATTGTATCCCGCTGTTGGTGGACAGCGCCCGCCGGGAACGACACTCATTATCGAGGATGTGGTGTTCCCCATCGACCGATTAGCAGCGGCGGTAGCAGCATTGCAGCAATTGTTTGCTGATCACGGCTATGATAACGCTATTATCTTTGGGCACGCAAAGGACGGGAATTTGCACTTTGTCATCACTCCTGATCTTCAGCAGCCAGATGCGGTTCGACGGTACGATCGATTTATGCAGGATCTGGTACGACTGGTTGTTGATCGATTTGGTGGAGCGTTGAAGGGAGAGCACGGCACAGGGCGAAACATTGCTCCGTTTGTTGCTTCAGAATGGGGTGAGGAATTAACGCAATTGATGTGGGAGATCAAGACCCTGTTCGATCCTGCGGGCATTTTGAATCCCGACGTGGTCTTGAGTACCAATGTCAGGGTGCATTGTGAAAATCTCAAACGGTTTCCGACAGTGTCGCCAGAAGTTGATCAATGCACCGAATGTGGCTTCTGTGAATCCATTTGTCCAAGTCGGAGTCTCACGCTCACGCCGCGCCAGCGCATTCAGCTTGCCAGAGAATGGCAGTATTTGTCACAAACCGGTCAGCAACGGTTGCGCAGGGTACACCGGTATGCTGTTGATCAGACGTGTGCCACGGATCATCTCTGTTCCGTGCTGTGTCCACTGGATATCGACATTGGTGCTTTTGTGTTGCAGCAGCGGCAGCAGCGGCAGTCAGGATGGAAGCAACGGCTTGCCGTCCACATCGCAAAGCATTTTGCTGCGGCAGAGACGGTGATTCGATGGGGGATAAAGGCGGCAAAAGGAATAGCGAAAACGCCGGTGGCAGCATTGCTCCCGGCAGCAGCGCGACAATGGCTATCGGTGATCCAGCCAGTTCGCAGGCAGCAGTTACAGACGTCATTCTCCGAGGGTGATCTTGATACCGTGATTCTGCCCTCGTGTCCTTCGCGCCTTGTGAGTGGCACACCAGCGCCGCTGCCGGTCCAGGTTGCCCGGATTATGGCGCTACAGCAGCGAGCTGTGGGGATCTGGACGCAGACACCATTCTGTTGTGGGCTGGTATTTGATTCCCGCGGCTTACCCGATGCTGCACGATGGATTCGGGAATTTTCTCTTCAGCAGTTGGAGCGGCACTTCCCGTATCAAAATGGGGCGTTCAGGAGTGACGAAGGGAAAGCAGTTGAAATGCTGATCGACCACAGTGCCTGCGCAGCGCACTGGCAGAAACGGATGCCGAAGTATCCGATTCAGGATGCACAGTGGTATTTGCTGCAACACGGTACACCATCGGGGACGCTGGAACATGTAGCAGTTCACCTGGCGTGTGGGATTGTTCAAAGTCCTCACTTCCCCGAAATATATCAGCAGCTTCAGCGCTATGTTCCCGCTGCAATTATTACGCAGTGTTGTGGAATGGCAGGCGATCGCGGCATCCGCTTTCCGGAATTACCGCGTGCTGCGATCCAGCAATTGGAATTACCGAAAACCATTCGGTGGCTGTACACCACTAGCGCTTCCTGCGCTCTGGCACTACAACAGCATTGTTCCGTTCCAGTGAAAGTGTGGACAGAATGGTTTGAACCCTGTGGTAAAAGGTAACTACGCTGATGGAGGAAGTGCGCAATGGAACGGTGATGTTGTACGTCACTGTTGCAGTACTTTTTTGTAACTTTGCTCTCTGTGGGTTCGGTGTATAGGTTCAGGGCGTATGTCTCAGACAACTGTGAGAATCTTGGTTGCCGAAGATTCACCAATGGTTCGACATCACATTGCGACGTTGCTGAAGTTAGAAGGATGGGAGGTGATCGAGGCAGTTAATGGGGAAGAAGCGGTGCACAAAGCATTCGCAGAGCAACCAGATCTGATCATTTGTGACATTCTTCTCCCAAAGTTGTCAGGGTTAGAAGTATTAGGACGCATTCGGAAGTCGGAATCATTGTCAACGGTCCCCTTTATTCTGTTATCGGCACAAACGGAGCGGAAGGATATACGACGGGGGATGGAATATGGAGCCGATGATTATCTGCCGAAGCCCTTTACCAGCGAGGAATTGCTGGGAGCGGTTCGGCGATTGCTCAAGCGATCAGAATTGGTTCGTAAGAGCATTGAGGCGAAGCTTCAGCAGTTGCGGGATGTGATGTTTTACGCCTTGCCCCACGAGTTTCGCACAGCTATCAATGGAATCCAAGGGTATACAGAGCTCTTGATTCAGGGCTTGGGCAATGGTGAACCGATGTCCTATGAGGAGCTTCGGGATATCGGAGTAGCGATTCGTACAGCCGCATCCCGATTGCATCGATTGGTCGAAAATTTTATTATCTATGCTCAGTTGCAATCGGTTGCTGAGGATGAGGAAGTGCTGTATCAAATGCGGCAGAAGGTAACTGATCCGGCGCGAGAGGTCGTAGGTGATGTTGCTTTGTCCCTGGCATTGCAGTATCGGCGGGAAAAGGATCTGGAGTTGGTGTTAAATCACGATGTTCCAGTTGCAATCGAGTATCATCACTGGCACAAGATCCTCTATGAAGTGGTCGACAATGCATTCAAGTTTTCTCCGCCTGGCAGTCGGTTGCGCATTCGCGATGCTGTGGAGGACAATGACTATGTGGTTATCGTACAGGATCAGGGGCGAGGAATGACGCCGGAGCAACGAGAGCAGATAGCTCCCTATGTCCAATTTGGACGGCAGCAGTATGAACAACAGGGAATGGGATTGGGGCTGGCAATTGCTTTGCTGCTGATGGAATTTCACCACGGGGTGTTAGCTTTTTCGGATACTCCTAATGGTGGAACGACAGTGCGAATTGCAATGCCGATAGCTCCGATGTTGGACGGAGAGAAAAGCAACGCTTAAATGGAAACACCAAAGCCGAAAATTTTAATCGTCGATGATTTGCCGGTGGTGCGAATGAATGTCTCTTTGCTACTCCGATTGGAAGGTTACGAAGTTATTGAAGCTCAGGACGGAGAAGAAGGACTTCAGAAGGCGTTATCGGAGCGTCCCGATCTTATTATTGCGGATGTCGCGATGCCAAAACGATCGGGGCTGGAGTTGTTAAAAGCGATTCGACAGACCCAAACATTGTCCACAGTGCCTGTGATCTTACTATCAGCCCATAGTGAGCGGGAAGATATTCGCCGTGGGATGGAAATGGGAGCGGATGATTACATTACTAAACCGTTCAAAAATTATGAGCTGGTCAGAGCAGTGAATCGACTTTTGGAGCGCCATCGACAGTTTCAACGGCAGGTCGAAGAAAAGCTGGAATATATCCGGGACGTTGTCTTTTATGCTTTGCCCCACGAATTCCGCACAGCGATCAACGGAATCAAGGGATATGCAAAGATGATAACACAAGTGTCGGGACAGGAAGTAGTGTTCAAGTGTGATGAAATTCAGGAAATTGGCACTGAGATTTTACACGCCTCCCAGCGCCTAGAGCGTTTGATGGAAAATCTCCTGACATATGCTCAGTTGCGAGCAGTTGAACAGGATGAAGCTTTGCAGCAGCAGATGCGCCAAGAGGTAACTTCCTGTGCTCAGGAGGTAGTCGTCAATGCGGCAGTGATGGTTGCCCGGCGGTATGAGCGAGAATCGGATTTACAATTGAGCTTGTCACATACTGTTCCCATTGCTATTGGTTACCAACATTGGCAAAAGATTCTCGTTGAGATTTTGGATAACGCGTTTAAGTTTTCGTCACCTGGAAGCATAGTTGAAGTCACCGATGTAGTAGACCGAGAATACTACGGAGTTGTCATTCGGGATCACGGGGAAGGAATGACGGTTGAGCAGTGGGAGCAAATTGGAGCATTTGTCCAGTTTGGGCGCAAGGAGCGAGAGCAGCAAGGGTTGGGATTAGGATTAGCTATTGCCTTGTTGTTGTTAGATTTTCATCGTGGACGGCTGGAGGTGGGAGATACTCCTAATGGAGGTACAACGGTGAGAGTTTGGATTCCAATAGTAGAAGAAAAAGAGAGAGAGGGGGGGGGGACAACCTCTCGCCGATGGCGTAGCACTGTCTATCGATCTGCTTCTGGGGCTTAGGTATTGCGGTTGAACGAGCTATACCTTCCTTAATTGGGTGTGCGAATTGCCGAAGATTTTCGAGTGAAATGGTATGTCGTAGTCTCATACGAGAAAGGACAGAAAGCAGTGGCTGGCAAGAGCATCATTTTCCGCTCGAATGAGTATGTTTTTGGAGAACGCGAAGGATCTGGTAATCGGTTCGCGGTGAGAGCAAAGAAGACGTTTTCCTCATTAAAGATCCGAGAAGTGAGAAGAAACCTCTGCTGAGGGACGACGTTTGACTCTTGCTAAGAGAAGAACAAGGACACAGAAGAGCTTGTATCTTTGCTGCCGTGATCGATAATTTTTATTCCAAGAAGCTTGTTGTGAGAATTGGGGCATTGCTTAATCTTCGGATTTTCCGTAAATTCGTAGCTCGAGCCAGTCAGGAGAAAAGGTGCCGTTTATGGGATGGTGGAAAAAGCTCAGAGAGAAGCTTTTTAAGTCGCAAAAACCGGTGTCGGCGATGCAGCATCTGCAACGTGGTTTAGGCAAATTCGCGATTGGTGATTTTACCGGTGCTTTGCATGAATGGGATTTAGCAATTCAGGTCGACGCAGCTCTTTTCCCGGCATACTATCACCGGGCGCTGCTGCTGGAGGAGCGGGGCGAGATTGAAAAGGCGGTACAGGACTTACTGGTTGCTCTGGATCTTGCAGAGCAGGCAGGTGACCAAGAACAAAGCAAGAAGATTCGGCAGGCGCTGGCACGGATTCATCGTAAGCTGGAAGACTCTGTTTCTTAGGGATTGTTCAACAAAAGGAGCAGTGTATGCAGGTGTTGTAACCCGTTATCAGCAACAAATAGTGGTGCCTATGCAGTTGGAACGCAAAGGTGAATCCGGGAAAACACAGCGGGACGTGGTACTTCAGACGGCACTGACTTTTATGCAAGATCTTTATGCTTATGCCCTGGCGCTTAGTAAGGATCGGGATACAGCACGAGATCTGGTTCAGGAGACCTACCTCAAAGTGACGCAGGCTGCAGAGCGGTATCGAGATCAGAATATGCGGGCGTGGTTGTTTAAGATTCTCAAAAACACTTTTCTTAACTGGGTAAAGCGGAAAGCAGATCATCCCACTGAAAGTTTTTCGGAAGAACTTCACAGTGGCGATCAGCGTGTCAAAAATGGCATATCATTACCAGTTCAGCAGTGGACCGAATCGCATTATCGGGAGCTTTTCAGCGATGAGATTTTTTCCGCCTTGATGAAATTGCCAGCGGAGTATCGGGAGATTTTACTCCTGCGGGAAATCGAAGAGTTTTCGTATGAAGAGCTGAGTGAGTTGTTGGGTATTCCCATCGGGACGGTGCGGTCACGACTTCATCGTGCCCGGCAGGAAATGTTTAAGCAACTGATGCAATACCCCGACTTTGCCCGGCGATTTCAGCAGCAGGCTTCCTCGGAGCTGGAAAATAAAACCTGAACAAGCTATCGGGAGTGCCAGTGTCCCTCGCATAGGAACGCATACTTCCTACCGGGAGCGCACACTTTAGTGTGCGTTTACTGGGAACGCACCCTTTAGGACGCACTTTTTGCCGACTGAAGTCGGCGCGCCCAGTCGGGAGCTTCCAGTAAGGTGCTGGTGACACTTGGGATTGTCAGTTGTTCCTTCAGAGCACGGTTTGGCAAGGAAAAGGGATTATCCTGCGGTGGCAAGCAGTTTCCGCAGTACAGCAGAAAGCTTAGCAACCTCCACAGGCTTAGGGATGACCTCGAAATTCTGAAAGGTTTCTGCCAGTGATGAAAGATCTGGCAGGTCGATCGCACTGGTAATGACAATTTTGGGAAGTTCAGAATCCGGCGCAAGTTTTTCGGCAATGTGCTCCAGCGCTGTTAATCCGTCCACTTTGGGCATCCGAATATCGGTGATGATCACATCTGGATGGGTTTCGAGCGTCTGTTCAACCAACTCAGCACCATCTTGTGCCCAGAGAAGTTCATATTGATCGTCGGAAAGAAGTTTTTGTAGCAGCCATTTCAGCAGTTTAAAACTAATCGGATCATCTTCCGCTATAAGAATTTTCCATCGTGCCATCAGGTTTGAGCTCTCAGTTGAGCATGGTTCCAACTCCCCATCGTTCCTTAGTGACGGAAGGAGAGATAGGAAATTTTCCTGTCCGCGCTTTCGGTGAAAGCCGGTAGGGTCACGCAAAGAAACACGGAGGAGGATCGGGGGTGAACGAACGCAGTCCTTCGTCCGTTTACACGTCCCTTTTGCGACAATCGTGGAGCGGGGAATGAAACACGAACGGATTGTGATTCTGGACTTCGGATCGCAGTATACCCAGTTAATTGCACGGAAAGTGCGGGAATGCGGCGTCTATGCGGAGATTTATCCATTTCATCTTCCATTTGAAGCGTTGCAGGCACTTGAGCCCAAAGGTGTGATTCTGTCCGGTGGTCCGCGCAGTGTCTATGCTCCCGATGCACCGCTGCCCGACCAGCGGATTTTCACTCTGGGGGTGCCAGTTCTGGGCATTTGTTATGGCTTGCAGTTGATTGCGCATTTGTTCGGTGGTGTGGTCGATCGGGCTGCTCGCCGGGAGTATGGCAGAGCAGAGTTGGAAATTCTCGATCATTCTGATCTGTTCTGGTCTATCCCTTCACCAACAGCCGTGTGGATGAGCCACGCCGACGCTCTGCAACAACTGCCGGAAGGATTTGAGATTATTGCCCGGACTGCCAATGCGCCGATTGCTGCGATCCGAAATCGACCAAAGCAGATCTGGGGAGTGCAATTCCATCTGGAAGTGCACCATACCGCGTACGGCAAGGAAATGCTCCGGAATTTTTTGTTCCGCATCTGCCAGTGCCGGGGAGATTGGTCCCCACAGTCCTTTGTGGAAGAATCGCTTGCGGCTATTCGCCAGAAGGTAGGGGAGGATCACGTTATTTGCGCCGTCAGTGGTGGGGTCGATTCGACCGTGGCAGCGGTGCTGATCCATCGCGCCATTGGTCAGCAACTCCATTGCGTCCATATCGATACTGGATTGATGCGGAAAAATGAGAGTCAGCAAATTGTCGAGCTGTTTCGCCAGCATTTTCACATTCCACTGGATTTCATTGATGCTTCGGCAATTTTTCTGGAGCGGCTGGAAGGAGTGACGGATCCGGAGCAAAAGCGCAAAATTATCGGGCACACCTTCATCGAGGTTTTCGAAGAGTATGCGCAGTCCATTCCCCAGGCGCGATGGCTGGCGCAGGGAACATTGTATCCCGATGTCATCGAATCGGTGTCGTTTAAGGGACCATCGGCAGTCATCAAGACCCATCACAATGTTGGTGGATTGCCGGAGAAGATGGCACTCCAGTTGTTAGAACCATTCCGGGAATTGTTCAAAGATGAAGTTCGGGCGGTAGGAAAACAACTGGGCGTGCCGGAGGAGTTTTTGTACCGCCATCCCTTCCCCGGACCGGGACTGGCGATCCGTATTCCCGGCGCAGTGACGCCAGAGCGGCTTCACATTTTGCGAGAAGCCGATGCCATTTTTACCGAAGAGTTGTGGAAACACGGGCTCTATCCAGAAATCTGGCAGGCATTTGCCGTTTTATTGCCCGTCCGTTCCGTTGGCGTGATGGGGGATGAGCGGACCTATCAGTATGTGTGTGCCCTTCGGGCAGTTCGGAGCGTGGACGGGATGACTGCTGATTGGTATCCATTCCCGCACGATATCCTGGCAAACATTGCAAATCGGATTATTAACGAGGTGGACGGAATCAACCGGGTGGTGTACGATGTGTCCAGCAAACCGCCAGCGACGATCGAGTGGGAGTAACCGGTTGGTAAACCCGCAACATTTTGTAACTTTGCAGAGTTGAGCAAGCGGTATAAAAAGCGAAGAGCAGAATGGAGCCAGTGTTAACGGTCAGGAACTTGGCAACCGAGTTCCGAAGCGGTGGACGAGTTGTTCGAGCCGTGGATCATATTAGTTTCACCGTACCACGGGGGCGGACCGTTGGGATTGTAGGCGAATCTGGATCTGGGAAGTCCGTTACCGCTCTTTCCATTATGCGATTGATCCCGTCGCCGCCGGGCGAAATTACCGATGGAGAAATTATTTTTCATCACCGAGATGGGACAGCCGTCAATTTGCTGTCGCTTTCCGAAGAGGAAATGCGGCGCTATCGGGGTAATCGGATCGCAATGATCTTTCAGGAGCCGATGACCTCGCTCAATCCGGTCTTCCGATGTGGTGACCAGATTATGGAAGCGATTTTGCTCCATCAGAAAGTGAGTAAAGAAGAGGCGTATGAGCGAACGATCAAGTTGCTGGAAGAGGTGCAGTTACCGAGGCCAGAAGTTATCGCCCGCCAGTATCCACATCAACTCTCTGGTGGACAGAAGCAGCGGGTAATGATTGCAATGGCGATGAGCTGCAATCCGGATATTTTGATCGCCGACGAGCCAACCACTGCCCTGGATGTAACGGTGCAGGCAACTATTCTGGAGTTGATGCGAGAGTTGCAGGAGAAGCACCAGATGAGTGTCATCTTCATCACGCACGATCTGGGCGTGGTTGCTGACATTGCCGATGATGTCATCGTGATGTACAAGGGCAAAATTGTGGAGCAGGGTTCGGTCTTACAAATTTTTGAGAACCCGCAGCATCCGTACTCCAAAGGGCTGATCGCTTGCCGTCCCCGACTGGATCGCCGGCTGCGCATTTTGCCGACCATCTGGAATTTTATGGAGGAGACCCCGGATGGTCAGATTGTGGAAAAGCAGCATATCACAGTGGAAGAGGCACTGCGACAGGTGGAAATGACGCCGGAGGAAATCGCACAGCGGCGGCAGATGCTGGCAGAGCGAGAGCCGATCTTGCAGGTGAACAATCTCAAGGTGTATTTCCCGATCCGCACCGGCGTGTTTAGTCGCATTCGAGGATATGTCAAAGCAGTGGATGGCATTACGTTCGATGTGAAACCCGGTGAAACCCTGGGTCTGGTAGGGGAGTCGGGGTGTGGAAAGACGACCACAGGACGGGCAATTTTGCGCCTGATCGAACCAACAGATGGTGAGGTGATCTTCGATGGCAAAAATGTACGAGCACTGGATACAGCGGAGCTTCGGAAGTTGCGGCGGGATATGCAGATCATCTTTCAGGATCCCTACAGTTCGCTGAATCCCCGCCTGTCCGTTGGCAGCGCCCTGATGGAGGTGCTGGAAGTGCATCAGATTTTTGATTCCGAAAAGGAGCGGCAGGAATACGTGTTTGAATTGCTGGAGAAGGTGGGATTGGAAAAACGCCATTTTTACCATTATCCTCACGAATTCTCCGGGGGACAGCGGCAACGAATCTGTATTGCCCGTGCCTTGCTGTTACGTCCAAAGTTCATCATTTGCGATGAATCCGTCTCTGCACTGGATGTGTCCGTTCAGGCGCAGGTGCTGAATTTGCTGGTGCAGCTTCGGGAGGAGTTCAATCTCACGTACATCTTCATTTCGCACGATCTGAGCGTGGTCAAATTTATCAGTGACCGAATTGCGGTGATGAATGCGGGGAAAATCGTTGAGCTGGGCGATGCGGATGAAATCTACCGAAATCCGCAAGAAGCGTATACCCGCCGACTCATCTCGGCAATTCCCGACATCAATCTGGATCGTATTCGCCAGCGTCTTCAGCGGCGAATGACCGCGGAGGTGTCAGATTCATAACGTGCCGGATATGATGGAGGTGTGGATTCGGTGGCGGGGACAGCAGTGGCAGGTGCAGCGGACACAACCGTTGTCAATCGCTATCCCTTTACGAGCAGACGGGGCGGTGCCCAATGCCTTTTTTCTCCGCCAGCCGGAATTTCAACCGGTACGAATTGGTTCGTTTGTTGGCAGTGTTGCTCAGGGTGGATCCTGCAATTGCCAGGATGTAACGTTCAATCCGCACGGCAATGGCACGCACACTGAGTGTCTGGGACACATCACTGCAGAGCCTTTGACCATTGCAGAAACCCTCACCTGTTTTTTGTTTATCGCCCAACTGATCAGTGTACAGCCCCGGCGGTTGCCCAACGGTGATCAGGTCATTGCGGTCGACGATCTTCCACCGCTGGAGGAAGGCATCGAAGCGGTGGTCGTTCGTACCTTGCCCAACGGAGATGAGAAGCTGACCCGGCAGTATTCGGGGACCAACCCACCGTATGTACTACCGGAAACCGCTGCTTTCTTCCGTGACTTCGGTATTCAACATCTCCTGATCGACCTTCCCTCAATGGATCGAGAGGATGACGGAGGAAAGTTGCTGGCACACCGGGCATTCTGGCATTATCCAGAGCAGCCGCGTCGCAATGCTACGATCACCGAGATGGTATATGTGCCAAACGCCATTGCCGATGGCATTTATATGCTGGAACTTCAGGTTCCCGCCTTTGCGCTGGATGCTGCCCCCAGTCGTCCGGTGCTGTATCCGATGGAAGCGATATGACGGGAACTGGCGTTACGGGGAAAATTCCCGCAATTGCTGGAGGCTACCGACAAAAATTCGTTGGTCCCCGGTCAGATAGGCGCGGTACATACCAGCGGTTGTAAATGCGAAAACCCCCGTTGATGGGGTCAAAGCAATCAATCCGCCATTGCCACCAAGAGACTGGAGATGTTCCAGCGCGTGCACGACAGCATCCTGGAGAGATCGGCGTTGCAGGGTGACGGAGCAGTGAACCGCAGCAGCAATGGTGCCGCGGATAAAGAATTCGCCTTCCCCTGTTGTAGAAACGGCGCAACTGCGGTTATCAGCGAATGTTCCGGCACCGATGAGCGCAGAGTCTCCAATCCGTCCTGCTGCTTTCCGCATCATTCCTCCGGTCGAGGTTGCTGCTGCCAGATTTCCTGCCCG
Organism: Candidatus Kapaibacterium sp.; assembly: GCA_015490805.1. GTDB lineage: Bacteria > Bacteroidota > Ignavibacteria > Kapaibacteriales > WFXC01 > WFXC01. The sequence continues at coordinate 20,586 of WFXC01000045.1, read as the reverse complement.
GTCGATCGCCACAGCTCCAACGGTTTGCGTTGGCTCCATACCGGATTCAGCCGAGTGGTCCAGTTGTCGACCGGTAGCTTTTTCCCATTGCCGCTTTCGTTCCGCTGTAATGAGACGCGCCGGCTCGATCGTCTCCAGTCCCTGATCAACAAACCATTGCTCAGCGTCTGGTCCGGCAAGGAAAACGTAGGGAGAATGATCCATCAGAAACCGGGCGGCGCTGATGGGATGACGAAGCCGGCGCAGCAGCGCAACCGCTCCTGCTTTCTGCGTTGCTCCGTCCATAATCGAAGCGTCCATTTCCACCCATCCCTGCTCTGTCAGCACCGAACCAATGCCAGCGTTAAATAGCGGTGAGTCTTCCATTGCCCGAACGCAGAATTCAACAAGATCCAGTGCAGAATCGCCCTGCTGGTACCGGGTAGCTGCGTCACGGAGAATCGATCCCAGCACCGTTTCTCGCTCTTCATTCCGCTGTCGTGCGCGTGGCGTATCTTCGTGAATTGCTCCGGCTCCACCGTGCAGGAGAATCAGGGGATGGTCGACCGTTTCAACGTGCATTGACCGGGAAGCGGTTATGCGTCCTGGACTCTTGCAGGGGGTTCGTAGTATTGATGCATTCGAAGGTATTCCAGCCGATCCTGAAGCTGCGCAACGGGAACCAGCAGCTTTTCTTTGCCAAGAATTGCACTTTCCCGATTTTCAAAAACCATTTCCAGATCTTTGCTCATCACGATCGCTTCTTCGGGGCACACTTCTTCACATAAGCCGCAGAAGATGCACCGGAGCATATTGATCTCGAACTTCACCGGATACCGTTCTTTTTCCCGTTCCGTTTCGCCCGCCCGCACTTCAATCGCCAGTGGTGGGCACACGCGAGAGCACAGACCGCAGGCGACGCATCGCTCTCCATCCTCATCGAGCACTAAGACGGGTCGTCCTCGATAGTAGCCGCCGGGATGATATTTTTCCTCCGGATACTGGATGGTCATTTTCGGACCAATGAGCATTTTGAAGGTGATGCCCAGTCCCCTGGCGATTTCCGGGAGATACAGCTTCTCCCAGAATGTCATTTTTTGGCGTTCCGATGGTTGATTCACGTTCATCGCTGCTTTAAGCTCTTAGTTGATCAACATAACCAGCCCGGTGATCAAAACATTTGCCAGCGACAGTGGAAAGAGCACTTTCCATCCCAGCCGCATCAATTGATCATACCGGAAGCGGGGGACGGTCCACCGCACCCAGATGAAAAAGAAGACGAAAATGGCAACTTTTATGGTGAAGCTGGCAATTTGCAGGAGTGCCAGCGCAACCGATCCTTCCTGTAATCCCAGCAGTTCTGGAAGAAACGGCACCTGCCAGCCACCGAAGAACAGCGTGGTCATCATTGCCGATGCAGCGATGACATTGCCGTATTCTGCTAAGAAGAACATTCCGAATTTCATCCCGGTGTATTCGGTATGGTAACCGCCGACCAGTTCCGGTTCTGCTTCTGGCAGGTCAAATGGTGTCCGGTTCGTTTCTGCAAAGGAAGCGACCAGGAAAATCAGGAAACCCAGCGGCTGGTAGAGTACATTCCACCGCAAGCCTGCCTGTTGCTCCACAATTTCCATCAAGTTTGGTGTCCCGGTAACCATCAGCAGGGCAACGATCGAAAGTCCCATCGCCAGTTCGTAGGAGATCATCTGCGCTGAGGAGCGCAGCCCTCCGAGAAGAGAATATTTATTGTTCGATGCCCATCCTGCTAAGGTCAATCCGTAAACACCCATCGAAGTCATTGCCAGCACGTAGAGGATGCCGACGTGGACGTTGGGCGCGACGCCCAGATATACCGGTTCACCATTAATGACAACGTAGTGCCCGAAAGGAATGACTGCAAACACGGCAACCGTGATGGTGATCGAGATCAGCGGCGCTAAGAAATGAAAGCGCTTGTCTGCTGCTGCCGGGATAATGTCTTCTTTGAAAATCAACTTGATCACGTCAGCAATCGGCTGGAGCAATCCGTATGGTCCTACGCGGTTGGGACCAATCCGCATCTGGATCCAGGCGGCAATTCGGCGTTCAAAATACACAGCGCCAGAAGCGCCCGGCAGGATAACCAGGAAGAGAACGATCAGAGCTTTCAGGAAACCGATCAGGAAATCAACCAGCAGTTCCATTGCACTTTACCACCATTGTTCCGCTTTGTCGTACACCTGCACGTATCGGTATTCTTCCGACTCTGGCTTGAGTCGATGAGAGTCATAGTGAAAGACCGGCGGTTCTGGTTCATCAACTTTCCCCAGCGGGATGCCGCGCCGCTCATCCAGCAGCGCATAGGTCATTTTAGCAAATCCTTCGACCGTTTGCGACAGATCAGCGAAGACATCGGCTGCTTTCCGATAGTTCCACGAATGTCCGGCGATGCTGGCAGTAGCACTCAGAATCTGCCACAGCGGTCGACAATGTCGCTGGGGACCGTGACTCCAGCGATCGTTCCACGCTCCCATTTTATCCCAGCGGCTCGCTTTCATTCCCCACCGATACGGACGTTCTGCGGTCGTCAGTGCTGGAATGAAGTGCTGGACACGCCCATCAATGTTCGTGAAGGTTCCCTCCATTTCAGCATACGTTGCCAGCGAGAGCACCAGATCAGCAACTTGGGTGGTCGGTGACGCATTCGAAGCGGCAACGATCAGTGTGTCGGCACCGTCGGCGATCCTGCGTCCTTCTTCGCTCCACACCTGCTCCAGATCTTCACCGATGACCCACACCAGCTTCAGTTGCTTCGATTCCACTTTTTCCCGGAATTCCTCCACTGAGAGAGAAGCCAGAAAATCGCCCAGTATGGTCTGCACGCCTCGGGTATTCGGACGCCGATCCCGGACGCGCAGGAAATCATCTTCGAACTCCGGATCCTCAACGGTCATCAGCATCACAGTAGCGGCGGGAATGTACTCCTGGATGAATCGCCGCAGGGCAAAAGCATCTTCATTGGTCAGCATACCGGAAACAACGATGCCGATTTCCTTCGCATCGACACTCTGGAGTTTGTTCCAGAAAGCATTCAGGGCTTCTTCCCACGAAACTTCGGTCAGCGTTCCATTTTCGGTACACACCAGCGGTTTATCGATGCGGTTTTCGTTAACAAACGGATACTGCGTCAACCGCCCCGCATCGCACATCCAGTACTGGTTCACGTACATATTGGTTCGAGGTTGGAGACGCAGAATTTGATTTTGGAGAACCCCAACATACATATTGCACCCGCGGGCGCAACCGGGACAGACCGATGGTGTGAAGCTCATTTCCCACACCCGGGCTTTGAAGCGGAAGTCGCGGCTGGTCAGTGCGCCAACCGGGCACAGCTCGATGACGTTCATTGAGTAGGGATTATCAAACTGGGTCCCTGGAAAGAGTTCGATGGTTACGTGATCGCCCCGGTCGACAAAATCGATGACCGGATCGTGTAGAATTTCATCCGCGTATCGAATGCACCGGGAGCAGGAAATGCATCGTTCTGCATCAAAAATCACATTCGGTCCCCAGATCACGTGCTTCGGCTTGTGATTCTTTTCTTCCACAAATCGACTTTTTCCACGGGAGTAGAAATACGCGTACTCCTGCAACTTGCATTCTCCCGCTTCATCGCAAATGGGACAATCCAGTGGATGGTTAATCAGGAGAAATTCCATCACAGCGTGCTGGGATTCGATGACCTCTGGTACCTGGAACAGCACGTGCAGCCCTTCACTGACCGGGTACCGACACGAGGGCTGGAGTTTGGGCATATACTGGATGACGGGATTGCCATTCTCATCTGTTTCAAAAGAACCGTCGGGCTTGCGCCGCGGCATTCCCACTTTAACCAGGCAAATGCGGCAATTTGCTGGTGCCGACATTGCTGGATGCCAGCAAAAATGGGGAATCTCGATGCCGTGTTCTAAGGCGGCTTCCAGAATGCTCTGTCCTTCGCGCGCTTCAATAGGTTTCCCGTCAATGTAGATCGTTGGCATTTGGCGCACAGATTCGTTCGTACGAATTTCGTCAAAAAGCGAAATTACGGAAAATCCGTGGATTAGATGTTATCAGCCAGCAGATGCCGATGCAGCCCCGTTGCTGCTTCCAGAAAGCGCAGGAGGAGCAGGCGAAGAGAATGTCCCTGCGGTTAGCCTTTTATCCCTAAATTTGCAGTTTGAAGTTGTGCAATAATGCTGTGGGGACTTCCTTGGCACGGGGAAAGCGAGCAAAGTACATTTTCATTACGGGAGGCGTTTTGTCTTCTCTGGGTAAAGGAATTACGTCTGCCTCGCTGGGTTTACTGCTGCAGCAGCGAGGCTACACCGTTACGATCATCAAGATGGATCCCTACATCAATGTGGATCCGGGGACAATGAATCCATTGCAACACGGAGAGGTGTATGTGACGGAAGATGGGGCGGAAACCGACCTGGATCTGGGACATTACGAGCGATTTCTGGGCGTGCAGATGACCCGGATGAATAACGCGACGACCGGGCAAATTTACCACACCGTGATCACCAAAGAACGGAAAGGGCAATACCTGGGAAAGACCGTGCAGGTGGTGCCGCATATTACCAATGAGATCAAGCGGCGAATGACTGTCTTTGACCGAGATTATGACATTGTCATCGTGGAAATTGGCGGAACGGTCGGCGATATCGAATCGCTTCCTTTTCTGGAAGCTTCCCGACAGTTGGTACTGGAACGAGGACGAACGCAGGCGCTCCATATCCACCTGACCTATGTGCCGTATGTGAAAGCGGTCAAAGAGCTCAAGACCAAGCCGACGCAGCATTCGGTCAAGATGCTGATGCAGTCGGGGATTCAGCCGGAAATTCTGGTCTGCCGCACCGAATACCGGTTGGGGAAAGAGATTCGAAACAAGATTGCGCTGTTCTGTAATGTTGAGCCAGAAGCAGTCATTGAGGCGCTCGATCTGGAAACCATCTACGAGGTGCCGCTGCAATATCTGCGGCAGAATCTGGATACGATTGTTGCCCGTAAGCTGCGACTGAAAAGCACCAGACCCTCGTTGCGGCAATGGTCGCGCTTTGTGCGCCGCATTAAGCAGCCTGCCCGCGAGGTGCGCATTGCACTGGTGGGAAAGTATGTGAAAGTGCCGGACGCATATAAAAGCATCCACGAGGCACTCATCCACGCCGGGGCAGTTCATAATACCCGCGTGAATGTTGAATATGTGGATGCTGAAGCGGTGGAGCAGTCGAAACTTGAGGATCTTTTGGGAACGGTTGATGGCGCGATTGTGGCTCCCGGCTTTGGGGTGCGGGGTATTGAAGGAAAAATTCGGGCGGTGCAGTTTTTGCGCGAACACCGCATTCCCTTTTTCGGCATCTGCCTGGGTATGCAGTGTGCTGTCATCGAGTTTGCCCGGAATGTGTGTGGTCTTACGGGCGCTCATTCGGCAGAGTTCGATCGACGGGCAAAGCATAAAGTGATCGATCTGATGCCGGATCAACGGGACGTTACAATGAAAGGTGGCACGATGCGGCTGGGAAGCTATCCCTGCATTTTGAAAGAGGGAACCTTAGCGTATCGGGCATACCGTAAAAAGGTTGTGCAGGAACGGCATCGCCATCGGTACGAAGTGAATAATCAGTATCGGGAGATTCTCCAGCAGCACGGTATGGTCTTCAGCGGACTGTCGCCGGATGAACGGCTGGTGGAAATTATCGAGTTGCCCGACCATCCGTGGTTCCTGGGGACGCAGTTCCATCCGGAGTTTAAATCGCGGGCGGTGACGGGACATCCGCTGTTTATCAGCTTTATCAAAGCAGCCCTGGAGCGACATCAAGGAGAAAGCGGAGATGTTTGATCCAGAAATTCTGATCGTCGGAGAGCTGGGGTTTTCCGTCAATTTCTACCCCTTTTCCATTATGCATCCGCTGTGGGAGTTGCGAACTGGTGCATTGTGTCACTACGAAAAGCTGATGCGCCACTTTCCGAAAGCCAAACTCATCTTTGATGGGCGATCACTTCAACGTGCTGCCTTTGCCGCCCGCCATCAGGTGCCGATGGATCGTGCGATTGATCCGGGACGAAGTATTCTCATTTTAGCGGGGAATGTGCTGCCAACAACGGACTCTCTGAAAGCGTTGCGCCAGTCGTATGAAGAAGCAGTCAGGGATGCCGAAGTGTCGGTAGTGATCTTTTTGTCGAAAAACACGCCAATCGGCGCCTATATTCCCGCCGACATTGCGCAACAACATCACGAGAGCTTGACGCTGGATAATCTGGTATCCCTTTCCCATCCAGTATTTCAGGCAGCACAGCGGGTGGAAACCGCGGCGGTATGCTTCCATTATCTGTGGGAAATTTTTGATTTTCTGGGAGAAGCGATCCGGGACGATTTTCAATGGTTTCCGAAAACCGTTCCTGCTGATTTACTGAGCCGATCGGACATTACCCTGATCGAAGCTGATGCAATGAGCATTGCTGCTGATGTGCAGATTGATCCGTATACGGTGCTGGATGCTCGCACCGGTCCGATCATTATTGAGTCTGGCGTGCGCATTATGGCACACAGCTATATCCAGGGACCTGCCTATCTGGGACCACGATGCCTTGTCAAACCCGGAACGCAGTTGCTGGGTAATACCGCTTTTGGTGAGTATTCCAAAGTGGCGGGCGAAGTGGAAGAGAGTGTGATCCACGCTTTTTCCAATAAGCAACACCTGGGATTTCTGGGGCATTCCTACCTGTGTGAATGGGTGAATTTTGGTGCTGGCACCAATGTCTCGAATCTGAAAAACAACTACGGCATTATCAAGGTGCAACTGGAGAATACCAAACTGGCAACCGGGCGAATGTTCTTGGGCGTACTGTGCGGTGATCATACCAAGACCAGCATTAACACCCAGATCAATTCCGGTACGCTCATCGGTATCTGCTGCAATATTTTTACCACCGGATTTCCGGAGAAGTTTATTCCCTCTTTTTCGTGGGGCGGGCACGCTGACGCCCCGCTGTACTATGTGACCAGTGCTATTGCGACGGCAAAAACGGTGATGGCGCGCCGCAACCGAACGTTGCTGCCTGAAGAAGAGGTGATTCTGCGTAAGGAGTATGAGCGGGTTGCTCAGCGCCATTATGCAGGGTAGGAAGTGGCTGCCCAATGGAGAATAGTTCTGATCGTCATTAGCGGTTTCTGGAAAATAGCAAGCAAGGAACAAAAGGAGTTGGGCAATGAACAACCCATTGGATCTGGTCCAGGCAATGGCGATGGAGACGGCAGAAGAGTTCCGGAAGGAGAAGAACAACGGGCAGCCAGTGGAAATTCCGGATTTTGGTCCCGGTGATCAGGTAGAAGTGGATGTGCTGGTTGTCGAAGGGGATAAGGAACGGATTCAGACCTTCAAAGGAGTCGTGCTCTACCGCCGCGGTAGCGGAATGGGCGAAACCTTCTGCGTTCGGAAACTCTCCGATGGCATCGGCATCGAACGAATTTTTCCAGTTCGCTCCCCGTTTGTGCAGGCAATTCGCGTGACTCGCAAAGGGAAGGTGCGTCGGGCTCGCCTGTACTATCTGCGCAATCTGACCGAAAAGCAAATTCGGGCGAAGACAGCGAAGTCCCGATAATTACCGGTCCAAAAGCTGTTGCTGCTGGATTTGAGTACTCTGCTGCTCGCCAGTGCTTCCTGTCAGGAGGGGCGTGTTGCTCGATGCTCGTCCACAGTGAGCATCACTTTCAGAGGATTGGGTTGCCACACCGTCGGGTTCTGCAAAGAGTGTAAAGGGGAGATGAGTGTGTGTCGGAAGAATGTAGCAGCGAATGGAGGGCAAAGGCAGTGTTTTGCGTATTCTGGCACCTGAGGCTGCGATGGCAGGGGATGAACAAAAGCAGGCGGCTTCCGCCGCCTGCCGGTGGTGAGATTTCCCAGGGGAAGAACCAACATCTATGGACACAGGGGCAGGGAGTGCCCTCCGTTCATACGCAGGGAGTGCCCTCCGTTTCTCCAAATGCAAACTTACGGCTGACTCCGGCGGATGTGCAAGGGAAGAATTCCCAACCATTTGTAGGAATTTTCCCACAATTGTTCTGGGGCGTTCTGTTGCTATGCACTGCCCTGATCGCCTGCTCCCCATCGCCGGAGCAGCATCCGCAGCGGATAGCACAGGAGAGAAGCGACACCGCGCGGCTGGTGCTGGCACTGGACACGCTCCATCTAAGCCCTGCGGCGGCAGCGCTGGTTTCAGTGCCTGCCATCACGCACCTGATGCAGGTTGTTGATTCAGTAACACCCAATCTCCGGTTCGTGTTGCGTCCGGATTCCCTGACAGATGGAATGCTACAGCTCCATTTCGGTCGCATTCACCGCGTGGTGCGATGTCGTGCCATCGTTCAGTGGCGGAATAACCGCCGGGATACGGGCACTGGATACGGCATTATTCGGTATCAAACGGCGGCAGGACAGTGGATTCCATTGCCAGCGTACTATGATGCGCTGTTTCGCGCAATGGCAGCAGCACTGCCGCAGCCGATGGCGCACGTGACACGTGCTGATGCCTATCGTTTGCCTGCCGATCCCATTGTCGTCCTCGGCATTGCGTTCCTGCCGTCTCCGTATGCCGCACGCTGGAAGATCTATGCAGAAAAGATCCTGCTGTCTTATCGGGTGAGCGCTGCGATCGTTCAGGAGCTTGCCCATTCGAACCACTGGGTCGTTTTCGATCTGGATTCGAGGGATTCGCTTTACCGGCGGGGTGGATTGCTGGGCGTGGAGAACTATAATCCTCCAACGCCAGAAGAATGGCAACTCCTTGCTGATGCCGGCATTCCGCTGGCGGTGATGGGGGCAATTCGATTGTTGACTCCCTGGGAGGCAGAAGCAACGCTCCAGCTGGTTCGCCTGAATGGGACGGAGCGAAAACCGATTGCTGAACACCGCCGCCGCTTCACCGCAGATAATGCGGATACAGTACAGGCCGTCTTTCGTACCCTTGCAGCACAGTTGCGGCAGCGCAGTGTCCAGTCGCCGCCATAGCGCAGGGATTTTTTTTAAACAACAACGACCGAAAAGTCACGTCATAAACGGCAACGGTGAGGCAAAGAGGAATTCCTGAATGAATATGTTTGGTGCGCGCTCCGGGCTGTTTGGTTCGATGCCCCCGGTGATCAAAGCGTTGATTTTGACCAATGCCCTGATTTTTGTCACCGTCAACTGGTTCCTGGGCTTTTTGACCATTGGAGGAGTGCCGGTTGAGTGGTACGTTGTCCAGTATTTTGGCTTGCAGCCACTGGCAACAGCATTTCCCAATCTCTATGTGTACCTGTGGCAACTTATTACCTATCAGTTTCTGCACGGTGGTTTCTGGCACATCTTTATGAATATGTTCATCCTGTGGATGTTCGGCGTTGAGCTGGAGCAGCAGTGGGGATCAAAACGATTTCTGGCGTACTACCTGCTCTGTGGCATCGGTGCAGGCATAGCGAACGTGTTGATTTCACCGCTGTTTTCGCAGCCGGCGCCGACCATTGGAGCCTCCGGTGCCATTTACGGCGTCCTTTTGGCATTTGCTTTGCATTTCCCGAATCGCTTGGTCATCGTCTTCCCTCTGTTTTTCCCCATTCCAGCTCGGATCTTGATCTTTGGCTACATCATTCTGGATTTGGTATTAGGAGTGACAGGAAGTGGTGGAAACGTTGCCCGCTTTGCGCACGTTGGTGGCGCCCTGTTCGGCTGGTTCTTGCTGCGGTATGGCGACCGGTTCGGTATTTTACCAGTGGCGGAGCGGGTGCTGGAAAAAGTCCTGCCCCGGCGGCTTTTCTATGGTCCGCTTCCACCACCGCCTCGCTACCAGGTGACCACCTCGGCACCGCCGCCGGCGGAAACCCCATCGTGGTTCCGGGTCTATTCGCCGGAGGAAAAGCTGGAAGAGCCGCTGGAAGAAGAACAGCGACGCCAACTGGAAAATGAGGTCGACCGCATTCTGGATAAACTCCAGCGGGAAGGCTATCAGAGTCTGACCGATGAGGAAAAACGCATTTTGTATGAAGCCAGCAAGCGGTTGTAGGATAAGTGCGGAGGACAGATGATCGAAATACCCGTGGTTGGTAATGGACAGCAGGAAGCGGTAGTCCGTCCCTTTCCACGTCGGCAGAGCCGGCAGGTGATGGTCGGCGATGTGCCCATCGGTGGCGGAGCGCCGATCAGTGTGCAGACAATGACCAAGACCAAGACAGCAGATGTAGAAGCAACTGTTGCCCAGATTCAGCGGTGTGCCGAAGCAGGTGCTGATCTGATCCGGGTAACGGTCAACGATAAATATGCAGCCGAAGCCATTGGGGAAATTGTGCGGCGCTCGCCGATCCCGGTCATTGCAGATATTCACTTCAACCACGTTTTTGCACTCAAAGCGATCGAAGCTGGCGTTGCCAAGGTGCGGATCAATCCCGGTAACATTGGGAATCGGGAGCGGATTCGGCAGGTGCTGGAGCGAGCGAAGGAACGCTCCATCCCGATTCGCATCGGCGTCAACTCCGGATCGCTGGAGAAGGATCTGCTGGAAAAATATGGCTATCCAACGGCTGAAGCACTGGTGGAAAGTGCGCTGCGCCACGTGGAAATTGCGCAGGATTTCGGCTTCGACGATATCGTCATCTCGGTCAAGTCCACCAGCGTGCGTTTGATGATCGAAGCCTATCGGCTTCTGGCGCAGAAAACCGATTTCCCGCTCCATCTGGGCGTTACCGAGGCGGGACTTCCCGGCACTGGAACCATTAAATCGGCTGTGGGCATCGGCACCCTCCTGGCGGAAGGCATTGGAGATACCATCCGGGTGTCGCTGACAGCAGAGCCGGAGCAGGAAGTGGAAGTGGGAAAGGAAATCCTCCGCTCGCTGGAACTTGCCCAGCGCCACGTGGAAATTATTGCCTGTCCCACCTGTGGTCGGCTGGACATCGATCTGTTTGCTATCACCCGCCAGTTAGAGGAAGCAGTTAAAGGGATCAAAAAGCCGGTTAAGGTCGCATTGCTGGGATGCGTGGTCAATGGACCGGGCGAAGCCAGCGAGGCGGATATTGGCATTGCTGCCGGTCGTGGCGTGGCAATCCTGTACCGGAAGGGCGAAGTTGTGCGCCGGCTGAAAGAGGAGGAAATCATCCCGGCGCTGCTGGAAGAAATCGAAAAGTTCGAGCCTGAGCAAAATCAGTAGTGCGCCGAACGCTATCGGCATCCTGAACTGTGCACTATTCAGTATGCAGTCGCTCTCCCCGAAAAGCGCCGTAGCAAGGTGCAGCCGGAGCGTGCGCCAGAAATGCACATTTCAGCATACCTGGGAGCGCACGCTTTAGCGTGCATTCTCTTGCCGACGAAAGTCGGCCTTTCCTGTTTACTGGGAGCGCACACTTCAGTGTGCATAAACATTGCCGACGAAAGTCGGCGCTCCCAGTGTCGGCGCTCTCAGTCCACAGTTTCCCTGTCCTGCTTCCGATACGCAGCGCCGGCACGATTCTGCCCATCGTCTGCTGGAAAAGTTGCAATTTTGTAGTTTGCAAAGGGGCGCAAGCAAGTGTGGTTCAACGGAAAGGGTGGATCGATGGAATACGAAAAGTTAGTGCCGCCAGCAGAAGGGGCGAAGATTACGGTCAACAGTGATGGAACGCTCAATGTGCCGGACTTTCCGATCATTCCATTTATCGAAGGGGATGGCACCGGTCCGGATATCTGGGCGGCTGCGCAGCGAGTGTTCGATGCAGCGGTCGAGAAAGCGTACGGAGGAGCTCGCAAAATTGTGTGGTTCGAGGTATATGCAGGCGAGAAAGCTAATAGGGTGTATGGCAAGCCGGTGTGGTTGCCGGAAGATACATTGAAAGCGATTCGGGGGTATGTGATTGCTATCAAAGGTCCGCTGACAACACCGGTGGGCGGCGGCATTCGTTCTATCAACGTGGCACTGCGGCAAAAACTGGATCTGTACGTTTGCCTCCGTCCTGTTCGCTACTTCCCCGGCGTTCCTTCACCCGTGAAGCATCCGGAACTGGTGGATATGGTGGTGTTTCGGGAAAACACCGAAGACATTTACGCCGGCATTGAGTTTCGAGCTGGTACCGAGGAGCAACGCAAATTTATGGAGCTGTTCCGAACGCATTTCCCGGAGGAATACAAAAAAATTCGCTTTGGTGAAGAAGCGCCGGATCAGGTGGGCATCGGGATTAAGCCGGTCTCCAAACCCGGATCCCAGCGGCTGGTTCGAGCAGCAATCCGGTATGCGTTGCAGCATCAGCGTCGATCAGTAACGCTGGTGCACAAAGGCAACATTATGAAATTCACCGAGGGGAGTTTCCGGGATTGGGGTTATGAGCTGGTGCGAACCGAATTTGCCGATGTTGCGTGCACCTGGGAAGATTGCAATGGGCAACCGGAAGGGAAACTGCTGGTCAAGGATGCTATTGCCGACGCTTTCCTGCAACAGATTCTCACGCGACCGGCAGAGTTCGATGTCATTGCCACCCTGAATCTAAACGGCGACTACATCAGTGATGCGCTGGCAGCACAGGTTGGTGGCATTGGCATCGCTCCCGGTGCGAATATCAACTTCGAGACTGGCTATGCGATCTTTGAAGCAACGCACGGCACGGCGCCCAAGTACGCCGGACTGGATAAGGTCAATCCCAGCTCTGTCATCCTCTCAGGGGAGATGATGCTGCGCTATATGGGATGGAATGAGGCAGCCGATCTGATCATTCAGGGGCTGGAAAGAACGATTCAGGATAAGATTGTGACTTACGACTTTGCCCGGCTGATGGAAGGGGCAACGGAAGTGCGTACCTCGGAATTTGGCTCTGCCATTATCGAACGTATGACCGGATGAGCAGCAGGCAACGTGTTGCAGCAATTGCGAAACTCAGCGGCTGGATCATTGCGGCACTCCTTCTCGCACACTGTGGGACGGAGCAGCCGCAATCCTCTCTTCCAACCGTTCGATTCTGGCATTTCTGGTCGGAACCAGCCCAGCGGTCGGCAATCCAGACCATTGTTCGACAGTTCGAGCAGCAGTATCAATGCCGGGTTGAGTTGAGCGAGTTGAGCTGGAATGATGGGAAAGCCAAGCTCTTTGCAGCATTTAACGCTGGCACCGCTCCAGACGTTCTGGAATTGGGTTCTGATTGGGTTGCGCAGTTTTCCGCTGCCGGCGTACTGGCGGATCTGAGCGATTCGGTCGATCTTGCCCGTTTTCTGCCCTTCACCCATCCACCTGCCCAATGGGAGGGGAAAACCTATGCTGTCCCGTGGGTGGTCGATACCCGGGTTTTGTTCCTCAACGATTCATTGCTGCAGGAAGCGGGTGTGTCGACGCAGCCGCCAGCGGATGTTGATCAATGGTATGCGCAGTCGCAGGCAGTGCAGCAGTTGCCCGACGCCTATGGCACCGGCGTCAATGGTGCCGATCCCCACCGGTTGTACAAGAAAGTTTTGCCGTTTCTGTGGAGTAATGGCGGGGAACTGCTGGATAGTACCGGATTTCCGACCTTCGATCGACCGGAAAACATTGAAGCGGTGGAGCGATATGTCCAGTTTGCAAAGGTAGGACTGGTGGAAACGCAGCGGCGACTGGATGATCTGTTTATCCAGGGAAAAATCGGTTTCTGGATTTCCGGATCGTGGCTGCTGGATCGGATACCGAAGGAAAATCCGTCGTTGCGCTACCGCCTTGCGCTGGTACCGCCGATGCCAGGCGGCGAAAGTCGCTCCTTTGCCGGAGGCGAATATCTGGCGATTGCAAAATCGACAAAGCAGTTTCGCCTGGCGCTTCAGTTGGTGCGGTATCTGACCAGCGCCGACGTTGCATTGCAATTCTGCAAGCTGGTAAGCTCCGCCGGATTCCCTGCGGATACTGCAACCTTTGCTGACCCGTACTTTGCGACGGTACCGGGGCGTGCCGTTTTCGCGCAGCAGTTGCGCTTTGCCCGAATGACGCCGGTGCATCCGCAGTGGCTGGAGTTTGAACGTCTGTTCGAAGAAGCGGTTACGAAGGTGTTGTACGGTAAGCAGACGGCAGCAGAAGCGTTGCGGCAGGCACAGCAGCAGGCAGTGCAAATTGCGCAACGTCGCCGTTGAACATCGAGTGATGCAATAGGCGCCAGTGGTTGATTGTCTTTGCAATCTGACCGGAAGCAAGTGAAACCATAGAAACGGGGGAACGATGGCGGAAGATATTTTTGGTATCCGAAAAACGCTGGAAACAGCCGCAGGGACGGTGCAGTACTATAGCTTAAAAGCACTGGCAGATCAGGGATACTCGATTGAGTCCTTGCCCTTTTCCATCCGGATTTTGCTGGAAAACACGCTGCGCAATTACGACGGATTTGGTGTTACCCGCGAGCACATCGAAACGCTGCTGAACTGGCAGCCGCAACCACCGCAGAAAGAAGTGCCGTACAAACCGGCGCGCATTTTAATGCAGGACTTTACCGGCGTGCCTGCGGTTGTGGATCTGGCATCGCTCCGGGCAGAGTATGCGCGCAAGGGATGTCCGCCAAAAGACATCAATCCGCTCATTCCGACTGATCTGATCATCGATCACTCGGTACAGGTGGAATATTTCGGCACGCTCTATGCTTTCAGCAAGAACGTAGAGCTTGAGTACCGGCGCAATCGGGAGCGGTATCAGTTGCTCAAGTGGGCACAAAAAGGGTTTTCGAACTATCGCGTTGTACCGCCGGGAATGGGAATCTGTCACCAGGTGAATCTGGAGTACCTGGCGCAAACGGTGATTCACCGCGACGGGCTGGCATTCCCGGATACGCTGGTCGGAACGGATAGTCACACGCCGATGGTCAATGGGATCGGGGTCGTCGGCTGGGGCGTCGGCGGCATTGAAGCAGAAGCTGCATTGCTCGGACAGCCCATCTATATGCTGGTGCCGCAGGTCATTGGTCTGGAACTGACCGGTTCGTTGCCAGAGGGCGCCACATCAACGGATCTGGTGCTGACGATTACTGAATTGTTGCGCCGCTACGGCGTTGTCGGAAAATTTGTCGAGGTCTTTGGCGATGGTTTGAAGACCCTCACCGTTCCGGATCGGGCAACGATTTCCAATATGTCTCCGGAATTTGGGTGTACCATCACGTATTTCCCGGTGGATGATCAGACTCTCGAGTATCTGCGACGCACTGCTCGACCACCGGAACACATTGATCTGGTGGAACGATATGCAAAAGAAAATCTTCTCTGGCGGTCGGGGAATGAACAGATTCAGTACACTCACGTTCTCCGGCTGGATCTTTCTACCGTTGAACCCTCGATCGCTGGTCCGAAACGCCCCCAGGATCGCATTGCCTTGAAAGCAGCAAAACAAACTTTCATTCAGTTGCTGCAGGATGGATACGGACGTCAGTATGTGCCGCTGGAGCAGCGAATGCCGTGGCAGGAGGAAACGGTGCCGGAACTGGAACAGTGGGCAGATGAAGGTGGTGCCAGTAATGGTGGAACGGTGCAGCCTGTGGCAGTGCAGGTGCCAGCCGAAGTGCAAATCGAACCGGAGCAGACGGCTGCTGGATTGCGGTCCGTGGAGATTCGGATTGGGAATGATGAGTTCTTGCTGAGTGATGGTTCCATCGTCATTGCGGCAATTACCAGTTGTACCAACACTTCGAACCCATCGGTGATGCTGGGAGCAGGGTTGGTCGCAAAGAAAGCGGTGGAACGAGGGCTGGAAGTGAAGCCGTGGGTGAAAACCAGTCTGGCGCCCGGCTCCAAAGTGGTGACGCAGTACCTGGAACGATCGGGACTGATGCCCTTCCTGGAAGCCCTGCGTTTCCACGTGGTCGGCTATGGTTGTACAACCTGCATCGGTAATAGCGGACAGTTGCTGGCACCGGTTGCAAAGGCAGTGCAGGACTATGATCTGGTCGTTGCCTCCGTGCTATCTGGAAATCGGAACTTTGAAGCGCGAATCCACCCGCTGGTGAAAATGAACTTCCTGGCTTCACCGCTGCTGGTGGTAGCGTATGCGCTGGCGGGGCGAATCGATATCGATTTTGCCACTGAACCGATCGGATATGATCCCAATCTGGAGCCGGTCTACTTGCGGGATATCTGGCCCACGATGGAAGAAATTCGCGATCTGATGCACGACGTGCTCGATCCCAACGATTTCCGCCAAACGTATCGCACCATCTTCGATGGCGATGAGCGGTGGCAGCAGTTGCCGGCACCCACCGGCGAATTGTTCGAATGGGATCCGAATTCGACCTATATTCGGGAAGCGCCGTTTTTCCACGATCTGCCGGAAGAACCACCAGCATTGCAGGACATTCGCAACGCACGCGTGTTGCTGCTACTGGGCGATTCCGTCACGACGGACCACATTTCCCCGGCAGGGGCTATTCCTCCGGATTCTCCAGCGGGACAATACCTGATCGCTCACGGGGTGCAGCCGAAAGACTTCAATTCTTACGGCTCGCGGCGTGGTAATCACGAAGTGATGATCCGGGGAACATTTGCAAATGTGCGGTTGCGGAATCGACTGGTAGATCGAGAAGGCGGGTGGACCCGCTACCATCCAACCGGTGAGGTGATGACCGTATATGAAGCAGCGATGAAGTACAAAGAAAACAACATTCCTTTGCTGGTCATTGCTGGCAAAGAGTATGGCAGCGGTTCCTCACGCGATTGGGCGGCAAAAGGAACAGCGTTGCTGGGCATTAAGGCGGTGATTGCAGAAAGTTTCGAGCGGATCCACCGGAGCAATCTGGTCGGTATGGGTGTGTTACCGCTGCAATTTCTGGAAGGCCAATCCGCAGAGCATCTGGGCTTGCAGGGAGATGAGATCTTCGACATTGAGGGAATAGCAGAGGGGCTGACACCCGGTAAACGGCTGCGAGTCGTTGCGCGGAAATCGGACGGATCGACAGTGGAATTCGAGGTGCTGACGCGTCTGGATTCCGAAATTGAAATTGCATACTACCACCACGGCGGCATCTTACAGTACGTGCTGCGCCAGTTTCTCCATCGCTGCCGATAACCGGTGCATCCAGAAAGGGGTGCGGCGCGATAGCCAGCACTGCAAGGAATCCCTCGCCGGGAGCGCCGACTGGGAGCGCCGACTTTCGTCGGCAAAGAAAATGCACCCTAAGGGGGTGCGTTCCCGGTGAATGCACGCTGAAATGTGCGCTCTCGAACCCTCTTCGACGGTCTTGCCTGTGTCCGGAATTTTTTGTATATTTGTCTCACACTGTTAGTTCGTTTCACAATTTCAAGGATTACAAAATGACAAAAGCGAAAACATTTTCTGCAAATCGTGTGTGTGTGTGTGTGTACACACTCCTGTTTGCGATGACCCTCCCGCTGTTAGCCCAACTGGATGTGTGGCGCCTAGAGCTTCGATCTGGTGGTTCTGGAGGTAGTGGTGTTGTTCGAGATTTCGATCTCCGTACGCCTGCCGTTGTTGCCGATGTGATTGTGGGACTGAATCTGTTTCCTGTCTCTGGTCCCTCTGAAATCCACGTGTATGAAGTGGACGGATCTGCTTCCGTGCTGCGGTTTGTGCGGCTTCGGGATGTGAATCAAACGAATCTGGAAGGGCGGAGCGTGGTGCGTAGCCTCGATGGACGGGGATACTGCATAGCTGGGGTGCAATACGTGATGCTGGATACAATGCTGATCGTAGCACGGGTGGACACCGGCGGACGGGTACAATGGGCAAAGCGGCTGGAGTTGCAGGATGCGCAGGGGCAGCCGTATGAGATAGTGGTACCGACGAAGATTGATCAGTGGCGGGATCACTATGTGATTGGAGGGTATGCGAGGCGAGCCGATGAGCAGGATGCCTTTGTGCTGGGGATTGATGATCGAGGGACAGTGCAATGGGTGATGATCTATCGGGATATTGTGACGCCGGATCACGACAAATCGCCGTTGTGGAACTGGGATCTATGGATTGACGGTCAGGGGAGAGGGATTCTGGCAGGGAGTCGGGTGACACGGTTTGGGATCGGATTACCGCCAGCGCCGTGTGAGAATGAGCGGCAGCAGGGATGGATGGTGTTGTTTGATGCGGGCAGCGGGGCACCGCTGAGTAACGGGGTGTACACGGACTATCGGGATCAGTGTGTGGAGTTTCGGAAGGTGCGGATAGTGGAGGAGCCGGCAACGGGGAAGGAATATGTGGTGAGTGTAGGCTGGGGGAATCGGGACATTGGGGTAACGACGCAGACGGTTTTTCCAGCGATTTACGGCGGGGAGTTGATGCAGTTGAGCAGTGGGGAGGTGACGCTGGAGTATGCATTGAATCACGCCAGCAGTGCCGAGGGGGGCAAGGCGGAGTATGATCGGTATGAGGATGTGCAGACGTGGGTAGTAGCGGACACGATGTGGGATTATGTGAGTGTAGTGGGGACGCGGCGGGATAGTGGATGGACGGAGGATCGGGGGCAGTACTGGTTTGGGCAGTACCGGAAGGGATGGCAGGGACACGGGGTGTATATGATGGAGGGGCATTGGTATATGCGATATCAGAACCAGATGGTGTATGTAGAGCGGTTGCGGCATATGGAGGTGAAGGACACGGCGCTGTATTTGCTGGGATATTGGAGGGATGAAGCAACATTGTGGCGAACGGAGGGGCGGATACAGTTTGGCAAACCGGCGAAGGTGGGTGATGGATGTTTTGAGTTATTGCTGGACAGTCATCAGGAGAAGGTGCTGATGTATGAGGAGATGATAGAAGTGGTGAAAGGGCAGGTGCGGGAAATGGATCTGCAGTTGGAGAAGGGGGCGTTGATTATAGGATCTCAAGCCTGCCAGGATACCTTACCATAGGCAGAACATCGCTCAGGGGAAAAGGAGGAGCGCGATGAGCAAGAAATGGATATGGATTCTGCTGTGGTGGTTGTGTGGAATTTTAGGATTGAAGGCAGAACTATTGGGTTGTCAATTGGCGACGAGCAATGCATATGCTGGCCGGGAGTTCTGGGTACGGGTGGTTCCAGAAGGGGATACGCATTGGAAGTTAAAACTCAGCATACTGGGTTTGCAAGATAATACGGAAGTTAGAATCGATATTCCCGCCTTAGGCTGGCAGATGCCGCCGTTTCGGTTGCAAACAGGGGAAGTTCGAGAGCTTTCATCGGATCGGGAACTTCCGCTTCTGGATGTTCACGAGCAGATAGGAAAAATCAGCTACACAGCAATACGAATTCGGAGCTCGAAACCAGTTGTTGTCACCGTGTGGGGAGGGAAGCAACTTGTTAGTTCGTATGTTGCTTATCCAGTGACAGTGTGGGGACAACATTACGTTTTTGCGGGATATTACGATTCTTTTCGGACGGACTACTCAACCGATGTGGCATCTCCTCCTGCGCAGGGATTTTACGTGATCGGGAAGGAAGGGGGAACCAGTGTCCAGATTCGTCTTCGAGGGCACGGGCGGGGATGGATGCGGATCAATGGGCAGGATCAGCAGGTGGTGTTTCCCCGAGATTGGGGCAAAAGCTTCCAGTTTACTCTCAATGCAGGCGAAGTGCTGGATTTTTGTAGCCTGGGTTTGAGCCTGGATGAAAATGGGAATCCGGGGGAGTTGGATATTACCGGAACAGAAATCGTCGCCAGTCAGCCGGTAGGAGTAATAAGCTACAATGCAGAAGCGTATTTGCCATATCGGCACGTAGCAGAGTTTCGTGGGGAGCCAATAGCGGAGATGCTCCCGCCGAAGGGGGTGTGGGGGAAGCGGTACATTACCCGCGCTTTGCGGAGTCGCGGACCGCTGGAAAATCACCCTGGGGGACCCATCTACAGCGGCGATAACTACCGGGTTGTTGCGCTGGAAGACAACACCCTCTTTACCGTGCGGTGGTACGATCCGCAGAGCGGGCAGTTGAAAGGACAATGGTCGGGACTGCTTCGACGGGCAGGGGAGTTTATGGAATATGTCAAAGGGGGCAACCTGCAGGAGTTCATCGAAGGGTATGCGGTCTGGGAAGCAGATCGCCCTTTTATGCTGGTACAGTACGGCGGAGTGGGGGATGCAGCAGTGTTTCTGTGGGCAATCCCGGTGGAGCAGTATCTGTGCGAGCAGGTGGGATATCAGTGGGAAGATGTGACGACCCGGCTGGTAGCGAACCTGCTGATCGCAGCCGGAGGGGATATGGATATAGTGGGGAAGGTTCGGTACAATGGTCGGGAGTTGAAGGAGCTATCGCCGCAGTCGTTATGGCAGCGGGTGCCGGGGACGGATTACTGGGCAGTACGGTTGTCAGTGGATGAAGGAGTACAGTGGGTGGAAAGTCCGGTGCCCGTCGGGCTACAACTGGCAGGGCTGTGGGCTCCGGACTTACCGAATAAATACGGGCACACGCTGATGGCGTGGAACCGATTGGGGAAGCTGGACACGGAAGCGCCACGGCTGCAGCGGCAGGATAGCTGCGGCATCGCTACCATTACCGCCCGTGATGATTCCCTCGATCTGCCATACGAAGATACCGGCATCAGCAGAGTGGAACTGCTCAGCGATCGGTCCTATAACTACCGCCTCCGAATGATCTCGCCACCGGTGCTGGAAAACCGCGGCGAAGGGTACTGGCGACAGATCCGCTTTCGACTGGAAGTGATCGATCCCTCG
>WFXC01000044.1 GCA_015490805.1 Candidatus Kapaibacterium sp. | reverse complement strand
ATCGACGCTCACAATCCCGCTTCCACATCTCGTATCGCTCCCAAAACCAATCCCATAAATCTAACTGATCCAAATACATCTCGATAATCTTCCACGCTACCCCCATATCCAATTCCCCACGATAATACCGATAAACCATATCCTTTACCACTACCTTCGCCTTATAAACATCACTCGGCGCCTTCGTCTCCCGCAACACTTCCCCCTCCACCGGAAAATCAAAAATTCGCAAAACTTTCTTCCGACTCACATTCTTTTGCCCATCCTCTATCGCATATTCAAACCATCCCTCGAAAAAACTCCGCAATAACCGCCAACAATACTCCTTATCTGTCAACTTCTCCAGCGTCAAATCCTCCACCTCCCGCAACACTTTCGACTTTAACCGCTCAATTCTTCGCACAGATGACCAAGTGCAGGAAATCCACAGGTCCTTCAATCAAAACTCCTGCCGATCAACTTCACCACTAACCAACCCATTTTCCCGCCAGTATTGACGTATGGAACGCTTTTCGGTGTACACCGAGCCAGCGCTCAATGGCAGAATTTGAATGCGTGGATTTTTGGGACTTGCCATTCGTTCCTCCGGAGCAGATGGCAGTGCAAAATGGCGGGAGCAGTCTTGTGTGTCTACTTGTGGATAACCACCTGATTGCCGCCGCGAAAAATAGGAATGTGGACAGTCACACAGGATGATGCCCGTGTATCCAGAAATTTTCCCTTCCTCTGAGCAAGGAATAGGGTGAGGGAAAGTGTGGCGGGTAGTGTCCTCGTCCTCTTCTCCCGTGGGGAGAGGGGAGATCGGGGGGCGTCGATAGGCGATCAGCCGGGTCGCCCCTACGGGATGGGCAGGCACGTAGGTTTGCCCTTACGGGTGCGTGGGACGGATGACCAGCCGGGTTGCACCGGCACTGGGAGCGCCGGCTTTAGCCGGCAAAAGATAAAAGGATGCACACTAAAGCGTGCGCTCCCAGTGAATGCACACTAAAGCGTGCGCTCCCAGTACAATGGTAAGGACACAGCACGTTGTGTCCCTACGGGGTGCGATGCGGAAATAATCTGAGCGACCTGCCGAATCGCCCCTACGGGTGTGTGGGGTAACGGGCAACGTGCGCCGCAAAGCGTGCGTTTCCAGTGCGACGGTAGAGAGACGTCGATACCGTGCCCATGCGGGTGGGATGTGGCATCTGGCGGGATGGGTAACCAGCCGGGTTGCGCCGACTGGGAGCGCCGGCTTTAGTCGGCAAAGTGGATGCACGCTGAAGTGTGCGCTCCCAGGTGGAAATAAATTTCCGGGGAGGGACGTTTACAGCGGTGAGAATAACCGAAGGACAGAGGGATGCGGCAGCGATTTCTGGAGTTTGTGAAGCAGCAGCCGTTGGAGTTGATCGACTCGCTGGATATGCGGATGGTGGCGCATATTGTGGGGATTGAGAAGATGCTGGAGCTCATTGATGCGTTTGGAGGAACGGCGGTGACGTTTCCGAAGTATGTGTTTCGGCGGTTGGCGCGGCGGTATGTGGAGGCGAATTTGGAACAGCCAACGCGGCAGTTGGCGTATGATACGGGTTTGAGCGAGGCGGTGATCCGGCGGTGGAAGGCAGAAGCACGCAGGAGCATAGGCGATGCGGATGAGTGAGCGGGCACGGGAGTTGCTGGCAAAGCGGACGGTGACTTGCTGGGGGGCGGAGGAGGTGGATAAAATGATGCAGACGCTGGATGTGCCGCTACAGCAGCACCAGTATGATGCGGTAGCGTTATGGTTGAGTCGGGTTGCGGGTTATATATGGGTCGAGGCTGACGAGAAGTATTGTGGGAAATGGATTCCGGAAATGCAGTATAGGTGTATGGTGCTGGGCGGGGTAGTGTTGGAGCATTTGCGGCGGCGGCGGTTTCTGGATGCCTGGCGTGCGATGATTTTACTTGGACTGGACCATCCGGGTGCCAGGGGTCACCAGTTTTACTGCTGGCAGGAATGGGTGTTGTTCTGGACTGGCGAGTATGTGGAGGAAGAGCAAGAGCCGCAGTGGTGGGGGTTGGAGCCTGGATATAATCCGCCGGAGTTTGAGTTTGAGTGCGACCTGATGGATTGGGTGCTGTATGGGATTAACCAGGTGGGGATTGTAGAGATTCCTTTTGGCGGGGTGAAGTTGAAGGAGCCGGTAGAGGAGGTGGCAAAGCGGCGGATAGTGCAGTGGGGTGTGCCGTTTGATCCGGTGCTGGATATTATTCTGGGTGAGACTATTGAGATGGATGCTTTTGACGTTGTTTCGGGGGAATCGTATCGGGTTTGCGTGCGTTTCCTCTTTGAGGCGGGGCTGGCGATTGAAGACTTGATACGGGTTGTGCTTCCGAAGTCAGAAAGGGAAGCGGGGGAAGAAGTGGCAAAGCGGAGTTTATCGGAGTTACTGGCGGAATCGCAGCAGTGTCTTGAGCATCCGAAAGGGTGGCGAATGTATCAGTGGTACTGGGAATGCAGAAGTCATTTTATTCCGTGGCGACTGCCACGCCAGCCGGTTGTGACGCCTATGGAAATTGTGAAGGTGTGATAAAGCACGTGACAGGATTAGGGAGCAGTTGCGTGAAGATGCACCAACGGTATCATCCTGATGTTGGAAAAGGGGGGCGAGAATAATGAGATTAAGTGAGAAGGCACGGCGAATGCTCAAAGAACTGGAGGGGTACGTTGCAGAACCCTACCAGGATGTTGCCGGACGTTGGGTCATTGGATATGGCACTCGTATTACCGATCCGGATCGTGATTACTCCCGTGAGGAAATTGAAGCACTTTTTGAAGAAGCGGTCCAGCGAGCGGAAAAAGCAGTAGAGCGATTGGTCAAGGTGCCGCTGAAGCAACACCAATTTGATGCGCTGGTGCTGTTTGTGTACAATATTGGTGAGGATGCATTTGCCCAGTCCTCGATGTTGCGATTTGTGAATCAGGAGGATTTTCGGAAAGCGGCGCGGGAGTTTCTCCGCTGGGTGTATGCCGATCAGAAAGTGCTGGCGGGGCTGCTGGAACGACGGTATCGGGAACGATTGGTGTTTGAGTATGGAATGTATGTGTGATTCGGCTGAGCAAGCAGGTATGGAAGTTGGGGCGGGATCAGGTGGTGACTTACTGATGGTGGATCGTGGAGCGTGGATGATGCAGATGCTGGAGGTCCGCTGGAGCAACACCACTATGATGTGGTAGCACCGAGGATAATCTGAGAAGAATCACTCTCTGGATCGAAGCGGATAGCGGTTCACTTATGGAAAAGCCAGTGAGTGCTATCTGATCCCGGCAGCTTTGCTGCCGTCCGCAGGACGACTGAGGACAGAATGCATTCTTCGCGATGATCGTGTGGAAAGTCCAGAAGTGCTGCCCGTTGAGGATCGCGGGAGGTTAGATTACCTGAAAACAGAGGAATGCAGCAGAGAAGCGGAGAATAGTTGCTGAAGCAAATAAGGTTTTGTGCTGTCTCCAAGAGCCGTCTGGGGGACTCGAACCCCCGACCTGCTGATTACAAGTCAGCTGCTCTACCAACTGAGCTAAGACGGCTTGAAGCGCTTAGCAAATGCATTTTTACGAACGTTGCCCTGATTTAGTGCACTGCAAGGTTCTGTGCCGCTTTCCTTGCACCGGTGCTGAGCCACCGTCGAAACCGGAGAACGGGAGCGGGGGTTGAAGAGATTTTCCGGGGAATTGCATATCACGGACTGTCTTGCCGCATTTCTGGAGGTTACATTTCAGCAGTTTCTTTCCATTTATTGATGGACGGAAGCTGTAGAAGATCGGTGATGACGGTCGTTGGCGGCACGTTTTTCCCCATTTACTGATGGACAGGGCCCCGAAACAGGATTATTGCAGGAATTGACTCAGGTATCGGAGAAACTTGCGTTTGGCGATGGGATACAGCGTTTCTTCGAAGGGAAAATCGACCTCTACCGTGAATTGATACAGAGCGGGGTTTGCAATTTCCGTTTCGTACTGCTGTACCCTGGCTTTCAGTTGCGTTGGGGGTTGGTGGATGACTGGAAAAGCGAAGCGCGTCACGATCCGGGTTTTCAGCGCGCGGTATTTTTCATCCGGCGCTGTGAAAATGGTCAGTTCGTAGCGCACCAGCGCATATTCGCGGCGGGGAAGATCCGGCAGCAGAACGTAACCTTCCTGGATGTAGGATGGGAGCACACCCACGATATCGACGTTGAGCTGTTCTTCGACGAATTCGCCGATGGCAATGCCTTCTGCAATGATCTCTTGCAGTTTCGGTAGTGCCCACCGGATAGTTTTTTCCACAATTTCCCAGGTTTCCTGCTCCAGTCGCAGGGTTTCGTAGATAATCCTTTTGTTTTCCAGATCGATGGCTTTGATAGGGCGACTCAGTCCTTTGCGTACCTGCTCAGCATTATCAAGGATGAGCTGGAGTGAGCGGTACAGTTCGATGAGATGGGCAAGTTCCGGGAAGAGGCGAGTCTGGTTAAATCGGCGCTGAATCTTTCGCAGTTCTGCCAGAATGCGGTATTGTCCCTGCTCTTCATCCTTTGCTGCCTGAAGAAACGTGTCCAGTGTTAGCATCTTTGCTCTGCGCTGTTGCTCTTCCCACTGGCTTCGACTATTAGGACGATCAGCCGTCCATTGTTTATTGTACTGCCGGGGTGTGTGGTGGTGCACCCCCTCTCAGGAGTACTGATCAACTTGTCCCTCCATTGCGCTGGTAACTACGCTTCAGCGTGCATTTTTTATCTTTTATCTTTTGCCGACTGAAGTCGGCACTCCTGGCGAAGGACTGGCGAAAACCAGCGCTGGCAGTGGGGTGCAGGAAACGCACACGTGTGCACTGGGAGCGCACACTTCAGTGTGCATTTGCTGGGAACGCACCCTTTAGGGTGCACTTTCGTTGCCGACGAAGTCGGTGCTCCTTTAGCACTGGGAACGCACGCTTCAGCGTGTATCATCTTCTGCCGGCTAAAGCCGGCGCTCCCAGTGCTGGCGCTCCCAGTTGGTGCCGGCGAACGTCGTGCTTCTAATCCACTGGGAGCGCACACTTCAGTGTGCATTTGCTGGGAACGCACCCTTTAGGGTGCACTTTCGTTGCCGACGAAGTCGGTGCTCCTTTAGCACTGGGAACGCACGCTTCAGCGCGCATCATCTTCTGCCGGCTAAAGCCGGCGCTCCCAGTATCCGATTGGGTATCTCCAGTGTCTGCCGACTGAAGTCGGCGCTCCCAACGATATGCTGGCTAAAGCCGGCGCTCCCAGTGAGGGCAAAAGCCGGTACTGCCGGCATTGTTACCTGCAACTTCGGGGATGTGGATAAGAGCGTGGGCTGTTCCTTTCTGCTTACTCCAGTGTGAAGGTGAAGGTGATGATGCCCACCATTGTAATGTTGCTGTCGAGCGGATTAAATTTCCACCGCCGGAGGGCACGCATTGCTGCCCGCTCCAGTTGCGGATCGCCTTTCTGGAGCGGGATGATGCTGGCGACACTGCCATCGGGTTTGACGGTAAAGCGGAGGCGGATTTGAGCAGCAGTTCGGACGCCTCGCGGGTATTCCGGCAGCTCTTTGTGCAGTACGATGCGATTACCACCGCTGCCCCATTGCAGGCTGTAACCGTAGCCACTCCCCGGCCCGTCGCCAAATTTCCCCAATCCAATGCCCAGATCTTCTCCGTCCGGTGTACCAATGTCGCGAGTTCCGGTAGCATCAGTGGTGGGTGTTTTGGAAGGACGATCAGCCGAGAACTCCCGAACAGCAATGGGATTATCCCCTGCCTGATATTCTCGCGGGTGCCGTTCCACTGCCCGCAGGCGTGGCGCGCGTTCCGCATCCCGCAACGGATTTTTTGTTTCCGGTCCCTTCCGTTTCCGTCCCGGCTTACTGAGATTTCCTCCGCTGGATCCCTGTCCGTCGCCCAGTCCGAAATCGATGAGCCGGATCGGAATCGTCTTGTACTGCGGTTCTCGCAGTTCCGGCGTAACATCCAGAAATTGCGTCATCATCCAGATGAGACAGGCGTTGACAATGAGCGAAAGGAGAAAACTTTTTGCTGTAATGCGGTCCCACGGGATAGTCAGCGAGAGTTGGCGCTGCTCGTTTTCCCATCGATAAGTTCGTTGTGCCCCCCCCATCGTTATCCTCAGCATTTATCGAACTCGTACGATCCACACCTGAGCAAAATGATACTTTTTCGCCGCTTGCTCTGCTGCTTTGCGGGATGAAAAAGGACCGAAGCGGACGCGATACCACAGTTGATTTCCGATTTCGTACGTTTGCACCATCACCGACGAAATGCCCATTTTACGTAGCCGCTCCATCCATCGCTTCGCATCTTCCAGAGAAGGTGTTGCATAGACCTGCACCAGGTAGACGCCCCGTGATTCCGAAGGTCGGGTTACCGTAGACCGACGGCGCGGCTGATGCGCCGGAGGTGGCGTAGTGTGCTCTGGCGATTGCTGCGCTTTAGGCGATGGTGTATGTGCAGATGGTGAGGGATGCGATGGTTCGGCAGCGGGCGGCGTTGTTCGGTGGGAAGGTGTTTTTTTCTCATCATCGGTTGTACTGCCTTCGGTGTGTTCCGCTGGCGCCGGAGAGTGCTCTGCTGCTATCGAGGGTGTAGCAGTCGGCGTTTCTGATTCTGTTGCCGGTGCGTGTTCTGCTACAGGTGTGTGTTCCGTCGCCGCTGGGGAGGGTTCCGGATGCGCAGCGGAATGCGTTTCTTCCGGTGATGTTTCACTTTCAGTTGAAGCTGCCTCCCCTGCCGGGGTTTCCTCTTCAGTTGCAGCTTCTGCTGTTTCCGCTGAATGCGATGCTTCGTGTTCCGGAACTGCTTCCGAAGATGACTCGTGGGCTGCAACTGCGGTTGTGTCAGGTGGCGCTGCGGTGGGCGAGAATAAGCCGAAATAGAAGGCTGCACCGCCACCGATAAGCAGTAGGGCAGCCGCCACCAGGGCTGGAATGAGCCACTTTTTGCGGTCAGCGTCTGTAGATTCCGGTTCCGGAACGACAGTGGATTCTTCCTCTACCCAGTCGACCGTAACCTTTTGCGCTGCTTCTTCACCGATTTTTTCGACCGGATTGCTGGTGGATTCAATGGCATCAATGGGAATCACCGCTTCATCTGTATCCTCCGTTGGGGGCTCCGGCTCTCCTGAAGTTATGCGGATCGGTACGTCCGTTTCTTTTTGAAGCTTTTCGCTGAGTTGCTCCCGCGTTTGTTGTGTCCGGCGCAGCTCTTCTTCGATCAACTGTTTGATCTCCTCTTCTGCTTCGGATTCCAGTGGCGCCGTCTTCATCGTTTCCAGAGTTTCAACTTCTGCTTCAGGTTGCGGTGATGGTTCGGATGGTGATTGCGTTGCTTCTGGAGGCGCAGATTGTGGCGGCTGAGCGCCGGATTCCTCGGATGGTTGTTGTGTTTGTTCTGGAGGTGCAGACAGTGGTTCTTCTGTTGATGCTGCTGCTGAGGATGGCGATTGAATAGTTGTCGAGGAAACTGCTACGGTAGATCCTGCTGCTGCAGGTTCCGGCGCTTTTTCCACTTCTCCTGCTTGTTCTACAGTCTGTTCCTCCGGCTGATCCTGAGCTGCTCCTTCTTCTACTGCTTCCTGCGCGACCGCTTCTGCCTGCTGTAGCAGCGTTTCGGCGTAGAAGGTTTCATCATCTGGATCGGTTGGCTGAAACCCGCCAATTTCTTCTTCCGGTCGCAGTTTTTCTGGATCAAAGCCCGGCATTGTTGTAAATCTCTGTCTCGCTTTTGTGAAGTTGTAAAATTACGAAGTTCTGAACTTTCAGCCACACCATAGTGATGCACCGAGACGAAAATTATTTTAGCGTTCGGCGTAACTGTACTTCCCCATAGACCCCCCGCTTCCGATAGCCGTTCCATTCGTACAACGGAGCATCCAGCAAATTGTTGAGTGCGAAGGTGAGTTCCCACAAGGGAGCCGGGCGGTAGTGCCCGCGAAGAGAAAGCATCCCGTACGCCGGTAACCATTGCTCATTGCCAGTGTACAGTGCTGAGCGGGTGGACAGCAAAGCCGTAGCAGCAAACTGTTCGTTCCATCGATATACAATTGCCAGCTCACCCCGGACAGCGGGCGTAAAAGGCAGGATGGTATGCGTTTGATGTTCCTGCGACCATTGCAGAGTCAGGACGCCATTGCAACGGAGAGAGGACGTAATATCCCAGTGCCATAGGAATTTCAGTCCTGCAATCGTCGCCGTTGTATAGCGCCGATCGAACGTTCCCGGTAGCTGTGCCTGCGCCCACGTTCCCAGTCGCCCCAGATCCAGAGTAGCGGCGGCAGCAAGCGACAGCGTTGTTGCCGGATGGTATCGCCCCTGGAGCTTCAGCCGGAGAGGAGCAGTCAGAAGCGTTGCTGATGTGAGCGACACATAAGGGTTTTTCTGCCACCATTCCCACTGCCATTCCGGTTGCAGTTGCCACCGCACCGAAGCCGCAGCACTCCAGTCGGGAGATGCGCGGTAAGCAGCTTCTACGTGGAGCAGGGGATACACCGCGCGGTTTGCCGCTGCCTGTCCCGCTTCGAGTCCAGCGATTGCCTGAAGCTGCAAAGTGTGATCGATGACCGTCTGCCATTGTACCGCGATGGTTGCAAGCGCGATGGGGGCGCCAAAGCTGTTCCCAAAGGTCAGTGCTGTGCGGAGGGACAGCGGAAGGGACACGACAGGAGAGAGACCAGCCTGCGCCTGCAATGTCATCAGCCATTCTTTCCGGGTTCCGTCCTGCTGCAATCCCCACCATCGCCACTGCCATTGGAGTTGGTAGGGAAGGGAAAACCACTGACTGGACCATTGCCATCGAGTACGCACAAAGATGCTTCGGCGTCGGGGAGCCGTGTCAAGCGCATATAAGCGGTAGTGTGTCAGGGCAAAGCGGGTATCTCCCCGCAGGCGGTACGGCGTTTGCCATACCGGGAAAGCACCGGAACGCTGGGTGCCCAGTGACAGATGCACCGTTGTATAGCCAGCATTCGGTTGATGCCCTTTGCTGAATTCCGCTGATACGGACGGACGCCACTGGAAACCCTGCCAGTGGAATCGGTATGTGCCGCCAAGGGAAACGGTGGGGAACAGCCCGATCGCAGCATTGAGAAAACCGCGCGCTGGAACCGGCAATGGTTGCAAAGCCGGGAACTTCGGCATCGGCAGTGGTGGCGGCGGAATTTTTTCCAGCGAGTAGAATTGTTGCTCCAATGCCTGAGCGGAAAGGAGTGCTGGGGGATGAGGTAACGGCTTCTGATAGGTTGGAATGCCAATTTCTGCTTTGCCAGTGATAATGAATTCTGGCAATTCAAACGGTTCCTGGTTGGGTTTGCCTGCTTCCTGCGAGTATGCCCTGAAGAAGATCACGGCAAGCAATCCTATCCATAGGTGGAATCGTTGCGCTTTCATTGCGTTTTGCTCCGTAGTTTTTCCAGTCGTGACCGGGCGGTGCGGGCGAATTCATCATCGCTCCGCAGGGCTAAGACCAGCCGATACTGTTCTGCTGCCAGATCCCACTGCTGCATTTTTTCGTAGCAATAGCCTAAGTTCAGCAGAGACAGCACGTACCATCGCTCGTATTGAGCAAATCGGCGTTTTACCTGCTGAAATGCTTTCGCCGCCTTAGCGTAATTTTTCTCGCGTAGCCACAGTTCTCCAATCCAGTATTGCGCCTCGGCTGCCAATGGTGAATCTGCATCGACGAGCTTTGCAAATTCCTGTCGTGCCCGATCATACTCTTTCCGATCCCGGTAATACGCTGCCAGGCGGAACTGACTGCGCTGACCGAAATCAGTACTGGCATATCGGGTTGCTAACTGCTGATACAGTGCTAAGGCGTCTGTGGTGTCGCCCAGCTCTTCCTTGAGATAGGCACGTTCGAATAAGGCTTTGATGCCGATGATCGAATCCGGGACCGCAGCGGACAACTGAGCCCACAGGGAGTCAGCAAGAGCAACGTTGCCCAGCAGTCTGGCGATCCTGCCACGTTCAAACTGTGCCCGAAGCGCAACCGGGCTGTGCGGATAGCGCTGGATCAGAACCTGGAGCAACGAGTCTGCTTGATGCAGTAATTGGGATCGGACTGCTCCTTCCGCCATACTGGCATAGCTTTTTGCCAGCCAGAAGAGCGCTTCAGCGGCTCGATCCGCATCGGGATACCGTTCTAAGAATTTCTGAAACTCCTCGGCAGCATCGCGATATTGACCGCTGGCAAATAAAGCGTCGGCTTTCTGCCAGTACAGTTCCTGCGCCAGCGGCGTTTGAGGAAACTGCGCTGTGAAATTTTCGATGACCAGTTCCGCCTCTTCCTGCTTGCCCAGAAGCACGTAGCAGTATTGAATGCTCTGGAGCGCGCTGGCAGCAAAGGGGCTATTGGGGTAGGTGGAAACGAATTGCTGATAGGCGTCGATGGCACGTTCGTATTGTCCCGCGTTGTAATAAGCATCGCCAATTGCATAGAGAGCACGTTCCCGAAGGGGAGAGTTGGGATAACGATCCAGCAGTTGCTGGAACGCCTGGATTGCAGCATCGTATCGTTTCAACTGGAACAAAGTCCAGCCGTGCAAATACAAGGCATCGTCTGCGAGCGAGGCGTAGGGATACAGTTTGAGAAAACGCTCCGTTTCCCGGATCACACCTTCGTAATCTTTCGCACGATAGAGCGATTGCGCAACTTGATAGGCGCAGTACTGTGCCAGCTCTGTTCTGGGCGCTCTGGCAACCACCTGTCGGTAAGTAGCGGCTGCGGCAAGGAATTTTCCGCTCAGGTACAGTGCATCAGCTTTGCGAGCTAAAGCATCCAGGGCATACGGCGATCGGGGGAATTCCCGGAGCAGTCGCTCGAATAATGCAGCAGCCTTCGCAAAATGGCGGAGGTGAAAATGTGACCACGCCATCCCGTACAGAATCGATTCCCGGTGAGGTATGGCGGGAAATTGCTCCAGCAGCGCTTCATAGTGTGCCAGTGCGTTTCGATATAATTTGCTGCGGTAGTATGCCTCCGCCAGCCAGAACAGAACGTCCGCTCGTCGGGCATCTCCGGGATGTTCGCTTAAAAAGCGGTTGAACATCTCGATTGCTGCTGCTGGCTGCTGATTTCCTACCAATGCCACACCGCCTTTGTACCGGATTTCTGCCAGATACTGCTGGCGTTCCGGCAGCAGCGTTTCCGGCGTCTGCTGCGTCCACTGTTCCGCTGATCGGTAGAGTTTCGCTGCTGCTGCATAGAGTTGTTCCGATAGGTAGAGCGAACCCAGAAGGAGTGCTGCCTGTACCCGCGTTCGGACATTCGTTGCTTCTTTGACCGCCCGTTCCAGTGCCCACCGCGCCGGTTCAACAGCCCGTTGCTGGTAGTAAATCTGCCCCAGTTCCAGCAAAGCAGCGCCGCGGAAAGGGTACTCCTGCCGCTGCGTCAATCCCTGCAACATCCGAACAGCGGCGGCAGTATCGCCTGATAATCGGAGTCCAACGGCGTAGTACAACCGGGCGGCTGCCTGGACAACCGGTGGCGATAAAGTATCGAAAATGACGCGGTCAAAGTATTGCAGCGCATCTTCGTAGCGGTGCAGGTTCAATGCCATCCAGCCAGCACTGAATTGCAGGTATGGCTGGTAAGTGTTGGGAATGGTATCGTTCAGTAAGGGCATCAGGAGGTCCAGCGCCTGCTGGTACTGTCCCAGCAATCCATACGCTTCTGCTTCCAGATACTGGAGCTGCCGGTTCGGGAAAGGCACGTATGTCTGGGGTTCATACGGCGTTCCGGATTGCAGGATGGTGCGGCCAGCTTCCACGTGATCCAGCACTGTACGGGCAGATCGCTGGATTAAAGCTAATTGGGCTAATCGGAGATGGGTAGCTAAGACAGTATTCCGGTGCGGATAGGTGGTAATGAGCTGATCGTAGTATTGCATCGCCGTATCGAAAGCAAAGCGGGATTCGGCAAAAAGTCCCAGCCAGAACAGAGCATCGTCTGCATATTGCCCCTCCGGATGACTTGCATAGTAGCGACGGAGCGGGACAGCAGCATCTTCGTATTGTCCCTGGTGAGCCAGGGCGATGGCAGACCAATAGCGGGCGTACCCTTCCCACAGGCGGTAGGTGGTATCCTGTCGATGGCGCCAGTTCTGCTGAGCACTGCGCACTGCGCGGGCGAACCAATCATATGCTGTATCGTATCGCTGCTGCCGCAGAGCGATTTCGCCTCGCAGAATAAGCACAAGCGGTTTCCACGGGGAATTGGGGAATTGCTGGAGCCAGTGGGCAGCCAGGGTATCGACATCTTCCCAGCGCTGCTGAGTGTAGGCATTTCGCAAGGAACGGAGAGCCAGCAGATCCGGAACTGCATTGGCAATAGTATCGAGTCGATAGCGCGAGAGGAGCTCATCCCAGCGGGGCACCGCTTCTGCTTCCGGAACCTCCACCACCTGAAGCAGGAGCAGTGCTGGCTCTGTGGGCGCTGTTATCTTCTCAGACCACGGCTGCGAATGAAGTGGACGAAGGAAGAAGCACGACCAGCCAATCAAGAGCAAAATTACCACCCGATGGGAGAGATCCATTGATGTCCCTTGGTGTCACGTACAACTATCCAGTACCATCCCGAACTCCATTGGTGCGCTGGTATGCGAACCACCGACGGCGCTGTACCCTGAAAATGCCAGAGTTGTCGTCCCATCATATCGAAGACAGAAGCGCTCCATCGACGCAGCGAAGAGCTATGGACTTTCAGCACCAATGTTTTGCCGCTGCGTTCCAGTTGTACCCACTCACCCCTTGCTGCTTCTTCCATCCCACTGACCACTTCCTGCACATCCAGTGGGGTTAAGGGACCTGCTGTTTCCTGTTCTTCTGGCAGCAGATAGCCAGCAGGTGTTCCACTTTGTCCTGCTACGAAGATCACCGTATACACGAAATTCGTTGGTTCCAGATCTGCCTGACACCGCCATTGTTGATTGTTTTTGCTCTGCAGGGTAAATGTCAAGGTTGAGGAGGGTTGGTCCAGTACGATGAAGTCTGATCCTTGCCGGTAGCCTACAGTGATCACCTTGTTCTGCGGCAGCGTGATTTGCAAATCTCCCGGCAGTTGATCATTGCAATGGAGGAAGCGAATGAAGAGTCGTTGCCCATCGCCAACCTTGGCAGGTGATTGGACCGTGAGCGACTGGAGGGAATCCCCTTGCCACAAAACGGTAAGATATCGGCGCTGTGATTCCACCGGAAATGTGGTTTGATACAGCACAGTGTCCTGTCCAGCAGGCTGGAATTGCACTTGCAAAGGAGAACCGGGCAGTGGAGAGAATATCTCCGACATTTGCTCATACGCAACCGGACCGCCGATCGGTGTCCCATTGGCTGTTCCCTGCAGCGGGACATCGGTGGGAACAAGCTGGGCAAAGCGGTATGCTGCGTCGATCATCTGCGTGCTGGACTGTAACTCCTGAAAAGGAGTAGCCGCAGCACCATCTTCTGGATCAACGTAGTAGATCACTGGATTGCCTTGATCGTCGGCTGTAAGATACAGCGTGTGTGGACCGGTAAGATTCTGAGCGGAGAGATTCGCTTCAAAAATTTTCTCGCCGTTTGCTGTGTTGTGCACCAGCAGTTGAAAGTTCTGTTGCGGGAAGAAGATCCATTGTGAAACGCCCAGTTGATGGACGGTGTCAGAGGACAGCACATCATTTTGCGCAACGATAGACATCTTGACAGCAGCAATGTTGGGGTGGAGATTGACCAGCCGCAGCGCCAGCGTGCTGGCAGGCAGAGAGAAAAGGTCGAAGGATAGCGGCACCAGTTGCCACTGGTTGTCCCACGGCGTAGCGACGAACCAGTAGTCAGTATAGGGCTGAGCGGTAAAGGAGGAGTACTCAGCCAGCAATTGGGTCAAATCGCTGGTGCGGTACAGTTGCAGACTCGAATCAGCGTAGAGCATAATAGGGGAAATAGCAGAAGCGGTCCGGCTTGCTGCTCGTAGCAGCGCGGGACTGTTCGCAGACTGCCGGAGTTCAACAGCGAAGTCCGTGCCGAAGTTCAGCAACCGTGCTCGGAGCCGATACGTTTGTTTCTGGAGTTCTGTCAGAGGAATTTGTTCATCCTGTTGACTCTCGTTCAACCAGATGGCGTACCAGTCCAGTCCCCGCTTGACAAAGAACACAGCGTAGACATTGTTGCCTTCGAACGGTGTTGCAAATTGTGCTAACAACTCGCCTGTCGAAGCATTGAGCATTCCAACCGTTTCTACCTGCAGCAAGGGCACTTCAACGAACTCAGAAACTTCCTGATAGCCGAGATTCAGGACGAAGGGATTGCCACGGAGGGTTACGGTAATTGGCTCCAGCGAACCCAGATTGATGAATCGCGCCCGGACATTGGTCAGTTGCGGCTTCTGGAGATCCCAGTCCAGCACCAGCAGCCGGGAAGTGGTACTATCGGACAGGTAGCAGAGGGAGTACCAGTGCCCGGCTTGTACCTCGACCACTGCTTCTGCCAGTATGGGTCCGGTGGAGTCTCCTGTAGCACGCACCTGGAAATGGTAGGTAGTAGGTGGAAATTCCGTCCGAATACCGGTTGCCGTCTGTGGTGGCACTTTGCGAATGATCGGTGAAGGAACGCCGCTGAGATAAAAGTCGATCGTTTCTGCCAGGCCGCTCAGGTTGACGAAGCGTAAGCCGGCTTGATTCTGCGCCAGCAATCCCGGAATCGAGATTAGCCACATCGATGTGATCAGCAGCAGAGAGGAGTAAAATCGCGCCATCAACATTCCTTTCGCTGTTCCACTTGTGAAGCCGTAAGACGCACAACTCCCGTGCTTTGTGGTGATCGACGTTCACAGTGTGCATCGGCGTTGGTGAGGTTACCCTCCGGATTGTCCAGGGCAAGCCGGAGGCTTGTCCTGTCATCTGCAATGATACTGTACCCGTAAGGGGCGACCCGGCTGGTCGCCCACCGGGCGAAGCATTGCTTCGCCCCTGCATATCGCGCCGGGAGCGCACGCTTCGGTGTGCATTCACTGGGGAGCACATACTTCAGTGTGCCCCTTTTGCTGGCGAGAGCTGGCGTTCCCAATGAAGATGCAGTGCTTCGGGATAGAAACATCAGCGTAATCCATTGTGAGCAGTACCTGCCGAGACTTTTTCCTTGGAAACTGAAACTCCTGCCTTCCTCTGCTTGAGGTCTTTCTTTACGGATTCGCAGAGGACATCCCTGCGTGTCATTGCTCCAAAATTTGCTATGTTGCGATTTTTAAAACCGGTTGGGGCTGTGTCACAAATCAGCAGGTGAGACAACGATGAGCGTGGAAACAATAATCTTTGCGGTCATTGTGATCGCTGCTTTCGCTTTCTTCGGTTATAACCTGTGGCGAATCTACCACTACATTATGCTGGGAAAACCGGAAAATCGCTGGGATCGGATTGGACAGCGATTGAAGCAGATGATTCAGATTGGCCTGTTTCAGAAAAAGATTTTGCGTGATAAGGGGGCGGGCATTGTGCACGTGCTGATTTTCTGGGGATTCTTAGCACTACTGATGCCGGCAGCAGAAGCGATTCTGGAAGGATTGTCGGGACACCGATGGAATTTTTCCTTTCTGGGACCGCTGTATTCGGTGCTGACGCTCCTTGCCGATTTTTTCGCGACTTTTATCGTGTTTGCGGTCATCGGCGCTTTGTGGCGACGCTTTGTGTTGAAAGTGCCGCGATTGCAGGGATCACGGGAGGAACAAATTGATGCAACGGTTGTGCTGGTAGCGATCTTTGTGATCGTTACCTCCCTGCTGCTGATGAATGCTGCTCGCATTACGATGGATGCTGAGTATGCGTGGGCTGTTCGCCCTTTTAGTCACCTGCTGGCTGCCGTCATCAGCCCGGCGGCTGCGCCGACGCTGTTCCACATTACCTGGTGGATTCACATCCTGATGATCCTGGCGTTTATGAACTACTTGCCGTATTCCAAGCATTTCCACGTAGTGACTTCTTTGCCAAATGTGTTTTTCGCTGAAATTCCCTTTCCCAATCGCTTAAAACCGATCGATTTTGAGGCTGAGGGAGTAGAAAAGTTCGGTGCGCTGGACATCGAGGATTTGAGCTGGAAGACCCTGCTGGATGGTTATACCTGTACGCATTGCGGACGGTGTACCAGTGTATGTCCGGCGAATACGACGGGCAAGGTACTGGATCCTCGCGCCATTATTGTGCAAATCAATCAGCGAACGCGGGAGCGAGCGCCGCTACTATGGGCAAAGCAGAACGGCAAAGCTGTGGATGAACAGGCGTGGGAGGCGGTCGAGGCGAAGCATCTAGTCAGCGATTACATCCCCTCCGAAGCATTGTGGCAATGTACCACCTGCGGTGCGTGTATGCAGGAATGTCCCGTTGCAATCGAACACGTGCCGGCGATTGTGGAGCTGCGCCGCGGGCAGGTGATGATGGAGGCGAATTTCCCGTATGAAGCGCAAACGGCACTCAATAACCTGGAGAACAATTTCACGCCGTGGAATTTCTCACCCGAAGAGCGAGCTGATTGGGCGAAAGGGCTGGGCGTGAAGACAATAGCCGAAGATCCGCAGATGGAAGTGCTCTTCTGGGTCGGATGCGCCGGGAGCTATGATGCGCGGGCAAAGAAGGTATCCCAGGCTTTTGCACAGTTGCTGCAGCGGGCAGGGGTGGAGTTTCGCATTCTGGGAACGGAGGAGCGATGTACCGGTGATCCAGCTCGCCGCATCGGTAACGAATACCTGGCAGATATGCTTATCAAAATGAACGTCGAAACGCTGAATCAGTACAATGTCAAAAAAATTGTGACCATTTGTCCGCACTGCTACAACACATTGAAAAACGAATATCCCGCTTTCGGGGGCAACTATGAAGTGCTGCACCATACGCAACTGCTTCAGCAGTTAGTAGCGCAGGGGCGGTTGCCGGTATCGGCTGCGCAATTGGATGAGACCATAGCGTATCACGATTCCTGCTATCTTGGGAGATACGGTCAGGAATATGAAGCGCCGCGGCAGGTGCTGCAATCGGTAGCTGGGTCAGCAGTAGCGGAGCCGCAGCGCACCCGGGATCGTAGCTTCTGCTGTGGCGCCGGCGGCGGGCGAATGTTTATGGAAGAGACGGAAGGGAAACGGGTGAATATTGAGCGGACGGAAGAACTGCTGGCATTGAATCCTTCCGCAATCGCTGTTAATTGCCCGTTCTGTATGACAATGCTGACCGATGGTGTCAAAGCTAAGGAAAAAGCAGAAACCGTGAAGGTGCAGGATGTAGCAGAGATTCTGCTCACCGCCATTGAGCAGTCGGGCAATAGTTACGGTGCGTCAGAAGAGCGTGAAAAAGCATAGAGCACCAGTGCGTTGTTACCGGCTGAAGCTTGGGTTCCCAATCAGTTACTGGCGAAACTCCTTAGTTTCGGAATGCATTGGCAGAGGCTGGCTACCGTCTAAGACAGATGTCCAGTATCACCCGTTTGCACGTTAGACGCCGTGTACCTTCATCCATAGGCGCAGCTAAACGCCAATCAGGAAAGGATTGTAGTGGCGTTCCTCGCCGATGGTGGTCGAAGGACCGTGCCCCGGATATACGACCACATCGTCATCGAGTGTCAAAAGTTCTTTGCGAATGGAGTTGATCAGTTGCTCCATATTGCCGCCAGGTAGATCCGTTCTACCGATACTGCCAGCAAACAAGGTGTCGCCGGAGAACAGGAACTGGAGATGAGGGAAGTAGAAACACACGCTACCTTCCGTATGTCCCGGTGTGTGCTTCACAGTGCAGTCGGTGCCAGACAGTTGGAGCTGTTGCTGGTGTTCAACGTAGTTATCAGCAGGAGTAGGAGGAATGTCGACGGGCAGTGGAAAGATAGAATGGGCAGCAGGATCAATCAGGCGGTATTCATCTGCCGGGTGAACATAAATCGGGGCGCCCGTGCGCTTTTTGAAAATGTGTAGATCGGCAATGTGATCCCAGTGGGTGTGCGTGAGGAGAATGGCTTCCAGAGAACAGCGGTGCTGCTGGAGTACGGATAGTACGGGATCAGCGGATTCTGGCGGTGCATCGATCAAAATGGCGGTGGCATTGTCCGGGTTGAGTAACAGGTAACAATTCGTTGCGACCAGTCCTGTTGTAAAAGTGTGTAATTCCATTTTTCGTCTCCCTATGGTTGTTCCAGAGCTCCTCGATTCAGTTCCGTATTTCGCAGAAGGCGAAATTCAACACGTCGGTTGCGCCGGCGATTTTCCTCCGAAGTGTTGGGCACCAGCGGTTGAGATTCACCCATCGCCCGGATCGTGATCCGGCTTGGTGGAATGCCTAAGGTCTGCAGGAATGTTGCCACAGATTCTGCACGTTGCCGCGAGAGCTCCAGATTGAATTCCTCCGTGTCCAGATCATCGGTGTGACCAATGACAATCAGGTTGTACTCCGGATGATTCCGCAAAAACGCTGCCAATCGGCGCAAGGCTTGCTGTGCTTCTTCTGATAGTTCCCAGCTTCCTAATTCGAACAGCACGTCGTGGATTTGATAAACAGTGTCGCCGACAACGATGCTGATTTGCGGTTGCATCGAAGGGAGGAGCTTAACACGGAAAATATCTTCCCGTCCCTGCGAATTTTCAACCGATACAAAATAGCCGTAATCCGCCGTTGCCGGAATGGAGAAGTAGCCGTCCCAGTTAGGAGAATTGATGACCGGTCCCAGATTTTGCGGCTTTGTCCACGACGTCCAGCTATCATCCAGCCGGCGAGAAATAAAGAGGTCGGCACTTCCATATCCATTGTGCCCTTCGGAGCTGAAATAGAGCGTTTTACCGTCCGGAGCAAGGAAGACGGTAAATTCATCCGCAGCCGTGTTGATTGTGGGACCCAGATTTAGCGGTCTGCTCCACGTGCTGTCAGGTTGCAGGAAAGAGACAAAGATATCCATTCCGCCGTAGCCATCGTCCCGTTGGATTGCCATCAGCAGCGTTCTGCCGTCAGCGGCTAAGAAATAGTTGACAAAGCGTCCACGGTTGTGGAAATCCTGGATTTGCAATGGTTTGGGGAAGCTCCAGTTCATCCCGTCAAAGCGAGTTAGGGAGGCACCCGGCGCGATCCGTCCATCTGGCAAATACTTTCCGCCCACCAGCGCGGTTTTGCCATCAGGAAGGATTGAGCACAGGAAATTGATTCCACGATTGTTCAATGGTGGTCCCAGGTTGATAGCTGGTTGCCACTGTCCATCCGGTCCACGAACCGCGTGCCAGATGTCTTCGGTCGGTCCACCGGTATTGCGGGGATCGCCGCGACGGCAGAAAAAGATCGTGTTTCCATCCGGGGCAATAACCGGCAGCAGTTCCGAATAACGGGTGTTGATCGCAGTTCCTAAGTTCTCAGGCACTAAGCTGGCAGCGCGTTCATCGACGATGTTGATCAGTGGCTTGACCGTGTCGGTCGTCGTTGCCAGTGCCACTGCATCGATCTCGTTCCAGCCCGGTACAGCGCCGGTAAACACGATCAATTCAACGGCAGAGACGTCAAAGGGAGGCGGATCGAAGAACAAATTCCACATCCGCCATTTAGCTTTTACCACCTGTGGACCTTTATCGTAGACTACCCACTGGCGATGTCCGGAGCTATCCAGCAGCGTGACTTTGCCGATAGCGCCGGGATTGAGATTTTCCGCAACTGCCAGTTGCCGGGGACGCAGCGGGGAATCAAAGCCGAGAACGAGTCGGACTTTGATCGTGCTATCGTGAATTTTCAGCCCATCGTGTTGAGGATCTGCCGCCCACGAGCACGGGTTGGTCGTACCCCGCAGCGAAAGGATGTTTGGTTCTCCTAAGAGTTGCTCAGCAGAATAGGGACCAAAAGGCTGATAAGAGGAAGAGGCAATAATGACGCGCGATGCCCAGTGCACCGTCGGAGGATATTGCGTAAAGACGGGGCTGACACACAGCAGCATCGCAAAGAACACGAACAATCCCAGACGCCCCTGCATCATACACTACAGCTCTTTTGATCCACGTTGTATCCTTTTCGTTTTGTCAGAAATCTGGAGGAAAGCCTATGTACCACTGGAAGCACAAAGGACACCTGATGGGGGTGTTTATTTTATCCCTGATCCTGTGTGCCGGATCGTTGTTTGCCCAACAAAAAATTCTCATTCCGATGGATATGACCCAGACCGATCACCTGAAAGCCTATGGCGTGACGTACTGGGCACTCAGCAAAGGATGGACTGCTGATTGGCTGCTGAATTATCGGGGTGGCTCTTTTATGCTGCCGTATTCGGAAAAAATTGTTTTGAAATGTCGGCTGGAAGGCGTCGCTTTTGAAGTGGTCGATGCGGTTACAGCAGCGCAGATCTATGCAGAGGTGCAGGATCCCAACAGTAATATGGATGCAGTGCGGCTGGAGAAGGCGGCAAAAATTGCTGTTTATGCTCCGCCGGGATTTCAGCCCTGGGATGATGCAGTAACTCTTGCGCTGGACTATGCCGGCATTCCCTACGATCGAGTCTGGGATGAGGAAATCCTCAATGATACGCTTTACCATTACGACTGGTTGCATCTTCACCACGAGGATTTCACCGGGCAGTATGGAAAGTTCTACGCCGCCTTCCACAATGCCCCCTGGTACATTCAGCAGGTGGAGCTGAACGAACAGATGGCGCGCAAGCTGGGATTTCGGAAAGTATCGGAAATGAAAAAAGCAGTGGTGGAAAAAATTCGGCAGTATGTTGCCAGCGGCGGGTTTATGTTTGCAATGTGCAGCGCTACCGACACCTACGACATTGCGCAGGCAGCGATGAATGTGGACATTTGCGATGTGGTCTATGATGGCGATCCGCCCGATCCACACGCGCAGGAAAAACTGGATTTTTCCCGGACGTTTGCATTTGAAAATTTCAAACTGGTGATGGATCCTTACCAGTACGAATTTTCCAACATCGACATTGACGCCCGTACCTTGCTGGCAACAGCAGCGACCGATTACTTTACGTTGTTTGAATTTTCTGCCAAGTATGATCCGGTGCCCACGATGCTGACACAGTGTCACGTCAACGTCGTTCGCGGCTTTCTGGGACAGACAACAGCGTTCCGGGAAGAGCTGATCAAAAAGTCTGTGGTGATCTTGGGGAAGCGGGAAGGAACAAATCAGGTCAAGTACATCCACGGCAACTTTGGTCGTGGCACTTTTACGTGGTTGGGCGGACACGATCCCGAGGACTATCAGCACGCTGTCGGGGATCCGCCGACCGATCTGAATTTGCACAAAAATTCGCCGGGATACCGGCTGATTCTGAATAATGTGCTCTTCCCATCAGCGAAGAAGAAGAAGCAAAAGACCTGAGATCCACAAAAACTTCCTAAATTTGCAACTTTGCGAGGTTGAACAAGAGGAAAGCGCAAATGATTCGAGTCTGGAGTATTGCCATAATCGTCGCATTCACGGGAAGTCTGTTGACTGGATGGACGCAGCAGGCGAAGAAGAAAAAAGTGGAGCGTCCACAATATGTGATCGAAGTGTTTCAGAAAGGGAAAAAGCTGGGCGACATTGTGATTGAGCTGTTTCCCGACGTTGCGCCCAAACACGTGCGAAACTTCGACAGTCTGGTTTCGATCAAATTCTATGATGGCACCGCCTTTCATCGGGTGATCCCCGGCTTTATGATTCAGGGCGGTGATCCGAATTCCAAAAATAAACCACGGCATATGTGGGGCTATGGTGATCCTTCGCAGAAACGAGTACCGGCAGAGTTCAGCGATATTCCGCATAAACGGGGCATTGTGTCAGCAGCGCGGGGACCAGATCCGAATAGTGCGACTTCCCAGTTTTTTATCTGTGTGGCTGATGCACCGTGGCTGGACGGAAAATACACCGTTTTCGGGCGGGTATTGAAAGGAATGGACGTGGCAGATAAAGTTGCCAATGTGCCGCGAGATGAGCGGGATAATCCCATCGACAAGGTGGAGATGAAGATCCGTAAGCTGAAGCCAGAAGAGTATATCCATCCGGGCAGGGGACAGGACAAATGAGATTGATCAGCCTGCTTTTCCTTGGACTACTCCTCTGGCTGCCACTCAGGGCCCAGGATGAAAAAATCGAAGATTTTTCCTTCGAAGATCTGCCAGAGGAAGAAGTGAGTAGCTTCTATGAAGTCGTTGGAGTTGGCGTTATCGGCACTGCGCAATTTCTCAACGTCGATGCTGTGCGGCAAGTGGCGGAGCGACTGTTCCCGCAGGAAACGCCGTCTATTGATGCTCCGCTCTACGGTACTGGTTTTTATATCGCCGAATCCTTTTATCCGGGCAAAAAGTTCCGATTCGGGTTTTTGTATACGGCTGGCTCCCGGAAGCAGACTGGTTCAACGACTATTGGGGATGGTAACGATACGGTACAGGTACAGCGGCGTCTGGAGTATGGTGTCAGTTACAATGCGCTGACGGTTGATTATGCTTTCGTGCCCGCTTCTCAGTTAGCAATTGTTGCCGGACTTCAGGTTGGATGGGGGAGCATTCGGTTTAGTGCTGCGCAGAGCCTGGAGCAGCGGCGTTTTGACGAAGAATTCCAGTTTGGTCAACCATCGATCAACAGCTCAACAACGCTGGAGGCACTCCATTTCTTTACTGCTCCGCAGCTTGGGATTGAATGGTCACCAACGGCGACAGCGCTACTCCGCATAGCGGGAACCTACCATTTCTCCTGGACCGGCGACTGGAAAGCAGACAATATCCAGCGTGTTGAGAACGTTCCAAAAACCCTGAATGGCGGTGGTTTCGGTGTCCAGATTGGACTGTTCATCGGACTATTCCGAATTGGTGTGCCGTAAAGGAAGGGGGCCCTTAGCTCAAGTGGTTAGAGCAGCGGACTCATAATCCGCGGGTTGCAGGTTCGAGTCCTGCAGGGCCCACCACTTTCCATCTTTCTGCATTTCTCATTCCCGATACCGGAGGCACACGTTTCTGTGTGCATTGTTGCTGATGGGATAACCCCTCCAGGTTGTCCAGGGCAAACCAGCGACGTTCCTGACCGTTTTCTTTGTCGGCGGAAGCTGGCACTCCCAGCCGACGTATTCAATCATCCCTGCAGCACCTCATCCGTAGGGGCGACCCGGCTGGTCGACCGCTTTCTACACCCGCAGGAGCACCCAACAACCCATTGAGCGAAGCACCGCTTCGTTCCTACCATTGCACCGGGAGCGCCACCCTTAGCGTGCAAAGGTGCCAGCGAAAGCCGGCACTCCCAGTTGTTGCCGACTGAAGTCGGCACTCCCAGTAGGACATTCTCAGTGTGTCGGGAGCGCACGCTTCAGCATACCATTCCC
This sequence comes from Candidatus Kapaibacterium sp., assembly GCA_015490805.1. GTDB lineage: Bacteria > Bacteroidota > Ignavibacteria > Kapaibacteriales > WFXC01 > WFXC01. The sequence continues at coordinate 116,434 of WFXC01000044.1, read as the reverse complement.
CCTCACCCTAACCCTCTCCCAGAGGGAGAGGGGATTTGCAGAAGCCGGGTTTTTCCCGACACAGGGCAGAAACGAGGATCCACCCCTTGCATCCGTATTGCACTGCACCGACACAGAGGGGATTTTCTTTGCATTTTCCGGTGTTGCCTCGATGCGGGGACGATGGCGATTTACTGCAAAATCCAATCCTGGCAGAGAACTTCAGTTTGTTGCAGTACTAACTCCGTCGCCTGTTCCCGTTTGTCCGGGGGATAGCCGTATTTCCGGAGGATACGCTTGACCAAAACCCGCAGATTTGCCCGAGCATGCTCCCGCTTACTCCAGTCCACGGTCACGCTCTTACGCACTCTTTCTACCAATTCCTGAGCGATTGTCTTTAAGGTCTCATTGCCCAGAACTTCTACCGCACTTTGGTTGTCTGCCAGAGCGTCGTAGAAAGCCGCTTCATCTTCGGATAGTCCCAGTTTTTCACCGCGGCGCTGTGCTTCGCGCATTTTCTTGGCAATGGCGATTAACTCTTCGATGACCTGCACCGTAGCGATGGCGCGGTTGTGGTACTTTCTAATTGCTTCCTCCAGCATCTGAGAAAATGCCCGTGACTGCACTACATTTTTGCGCAGTCGCACCTTGATTTCATCCTGGAGCAGCTTCTTGAGTGCCTCTACCGCCAGATTTTTTTGTGGCAGCGCTCGCACCTCGGCAAGGAATTCATCGGAAAGGATGGAGATATCTGGTTTGTCGAGTCCAGCGGCAGCGAAGATGTCTATCACTTCGTGACCTGAAACTGCTCTTGAAATCAGTTGTTGCACCGCCGCTTCGATTGCCTCCGGTGTCCGTTCGGCTGTGCTCACAGTGGCTTTAATCAGTGCAGCCCGGATCTCCTGAAATAGCCCTACTTCGTCACGGATAGCCAGTGCCTCGTCGTGCGGTACCGCCAGAGCGAATGCTTTGGAAAGCGCTGCTACAGCTTGCAAATAGCGTTTTTTGCCATTGTCCTGCTGCAAGATAAAATCCAGCGCATCAGCTATGCCCTTCAAGCGCTCTTCTGGTTCAGCTTGCAGCAGCCAGCGGTAGTTGAAGCCGTACAAAATACCCTGCACCACTTCGTATTTCTCCTTCATCACCGCTACCGCCGCTTCCTGGTCGATGGCGACGCTCCCACGACCACCACTTTCAGCATAGACCGCCAGCGCTTTCTTGAGCGAGTCGGCAATGCCAAGGTAGTCCACGACCAATCCACCGGGTTTATCGCGAAACACCCGGTTTACGCGGGCAATTGCCTGCATCAGGTTGTGACCGCTCATTGGCTTGTCGATATACATCGTGTGCAGCGGAGGTGCATCGAAGCCAGTGAGCCACATATCACGGACAATGACCAGTTCCAGTTCGTCATCCGGATCCTTGAAGCGTCGGGCGATAAGATCGCGCCGGGCTTTGTTCCGGATATGGGGTTGCCAGTCCAGTGGATCAGAAGCTGAACCGGTCATTACCACCTTGATTTTTCCTTTGCTATCATCGTCGCTATGCCAGTCGGGACGCAGTGCTATGATGGTGTTGTACAGCTCCACACAAATGCGGCGGCTCATACAAACAATCATCGCTTTGCCAAGCATTGCTTCACGGCGGCGTTCCCAGTGATGCACCAGGTCTTCAGCTACTAAGCGAATGCGCTTTGCAGCGCCAACCAGTGCTTCAAGGGAAGCCCACCGGGACTTCAATCGTTGCCTGCGGATTTCATCTTCTTCGACTTCAGTAATTTCCTCGAAGGCTTCGTCCAGGCGCGGCTTTTCCGCTTCATCCAGTTCGATTTTTGCCAGTCGACTTTCGTAATAAATGGGAACAGTAGCACCATCTTCTACGGCTCGCTGGATGTCGTAGATAGAAATGTAGTCACCGAAAACGGCGCGAGTGTTGCGATCTTCTTTCTCGATAGGAGTTCCGGTAAAACCGATGAATGTTGCATTGGGCAGGGCATCGCGCATGTGTCGGGCAAAACCGTCGATGAAGTCGTACTGGCTACGGTGCGCTTCGTCAGCGATCACCACAATGTTCCGGCGCTCGGAAAGACGGGGGTAACGTTTGCCTTTGTGTTCAGGGAAAAACTTCTGGATAGTGGTAAAGATAATGCCACCAGAAGCCACTTGTAGCAGTTCGCGCAAGTGTGCCCGACTTTCCGCCTGCACCGGCGTCTGACGCAGTAATTGACGGTTGGCGCTAAAGGTGGTGAATAGCTGATTGTCCAGATCGTTGCGGTCGGTGATAACCACAATTGTGGGATTTTCCATCGCCGGATGGCGAATAACCTTGCTGGCGTAGAAGACCATCGAAAGACTTTTGCCTGCTCCCTGAGTGTGCCAGACAACACCGGCTCGCCGATCACCAAATCGGGTTTGATACTGCCGTTCAGGCTCTCTCACCCCAAAGGGGTCGGCTGCTGCTGCCTCGCGAAATCGGGTGTAGAGTTGCGCAGCGTCCGCCTCGATGCCGCAGGCTACAAGAGTCGATGCCAGTGCTGCATTCACGGCGTGGTACTGATGATAACCGGCAGCTTTCTTTGCAATCCCTGCTGTTCCAGTGCCGGTATCTTCGAAAGTGATGAAATTCAGGCAATAGTCCAGAAAGCGTCGGTGCTCGAATAGACCACGAATCAGCGTTTGAATCCCCGGTTGCAGTATGCCCTCGGTCTGCTTTTCATTGCCCGGCTCGCGGTACAGGTCGGTTCCATCTATAGTGCGCCACGGCATAAAGCGATCCCAGCCGCTGGTAAGTGTTCCGAAGCGTGCTTGTATGCCATCAGAGATGATCAGCAACTCGTTATAGCGAAAAAGAGAAGGGATGTCCTGTTTGTAAGTCTGGAGCTGGTGAAAGGCGGAATGCAGCGTTGCTCCCGCCGTGCCCGGATTTTTCAACTCCATTATTACCAGCGGCAGGCCATTGACGAACAGGACGATGTCGGGACGCCGCTCGCGCTTGTTTTCGATCACCGTAAACTGGTTTACGGCGAGCCAGTCGTTATTTTCCGGTTTCCTGATATCCACCAGCCATACTTTGCCGTGCCGCGTTTTTCCCCGATCCTTCCAGGAGACATCTATGCCGTCGGTGAGCATCTGGTGGAAAGCCCGGTTGTTTTCGATCAGTGCCGGACTTTCGGGAGTAACGACCTTGCGAATTGCCTCTTCAAGGGCAACCGGCGGCATTTCCGGGTTAATCCGCTCCAGCGCCTCGCGCAGCCGATCTTTGAGCACCACTTCGGCGTAATTCTTCCGCTCCGGACGCTTGCCATCCGGAGCGATGTCCGGTCCATAGGTGGTGTGCCAGCCGAGGTCCTGGAGTTCGTCCAGAGCCATCTGTTCGATGGTGGATTCGGTTAGATGATTCATTGGCTTACCCAAGATTCCCATTCTGTATCGTTACCCGTGGCGGCAGGGTTTTCCCGGTCCAGATGCCATCGAAGGGGATTTTCCAAGATATATTGACGAATCCGATTTAGGGAATCGTGATTGCGGATTACGCGTTCGTAATAATTTCGCTGCCAGACGGGCATACCGGGGGTACCACGGTGTTGATTGATTTGTTTAGTGACGGCGGATTTGTACGAACCGACAATGGCACCGATGGATTGCCGTTTCGGTCCCCGTGGTGGATTAGGTCGGGTGCGTAGGGGCGACGCATGCGTCGCCCCTCCCATTTTGTGTTGTGCCCCGACTTTCGCATGCGTTCCACCCACAATCGCATCACTCGGTTTTTCCACAATCCAGATAATCCCGTGTATGTGATTGGGCATAATGATAAATTCATCCAATGCCGTGTGAGGAAAATGGTCTGGAATGGCTAACCAGCATTGGCGGGCAATATGTCCCAACGGATTCAACTGCATGTTCCCATCCACCACCCCACCGAACAGACATTCCCGGCCCTGCGTGCAGATGGTGATGAAATAGGCTCCCGGTTGGGTGTAATCGTATCCTTTTAATCGAGTGCCGCGGCGGCGGTGGATGTGAGAGTTGTATGTCATAGGGCGTCTTTCAGGATCTTTTCTACATCCGGCACTCGCAGTTCTCCAGAGATAAGTTTGGGGAGCAGTGTGTCGCGGAGGGTGGCAAGGGTGCGGGAAGACCTCGCATTTTCAACAACCATTGTAAAAATCGAGCCAGTGATACTTCCAAACTTTTCCAACGAAGCAACTGATGGAATCAGCATTGGGAGGGAGCGAAAATTTCTTTTGCTTATTTCTGCAAAAGTAGTTCCCCCAGCCTTGCTCTTAATGACGGGCAAATTTTCCTTGACCCAAAAGTAGACATAATAATTGGAAACACTTCCCTCGCATATCATGGCAATAATGCCTTGGTTCACCGAAACAGGGACCGCGTTTATAGCCAGATAGCCTATTGGCGCTCTCGACGACAGAAGAACTGTGCCAACCGGAAGCTGCCCAGAACTGATGCGCTCCACTCCATCATCCGTAATATATCTTTCTGTATCCAATACAACTGGCGCGTCCAGTGATGCCATGTCCTTCGGTGTCAGGAACGGATTGGTCCCTCCTGCCCAGAATTTCGGTTTCTTAGTGCTAGGAGTTCCCCCACCGACACACTTTACTACCTCACCGATCGCCTTCACTTCCCACCCCTCCGGAATCGGGCCCAGCACGGAATCGACGAAGCGGGTAGGGAAGAGGCGCAGGATGTCTTCGGACAGTAAGCTCCTCTCTTCTTCTGGGAGAGGGGAATTTTGTCGATGAAGGATCTCCCGATAGTAGGCGGCACGCTTGGCGAACTTCTCGGGGATAGAATTGCCCGCTCGCAGGGCGTTGATCACCACGGGATCGAAGTCCACGAACCAGGACTTGAACAGTGCCTGCGCCATTGCCTCCAGCGTTTTGTTCATCCGCCGGTTCAGCTCGATCTTGTCGTCCAGTGTGCCCAGAATGCGCGCAATGGCGCGTTGCGTTGGGACATCTTCAATAGCGGGACGTATGCTTTCCAGAAACGTCTTGAATTGAAAGTTGGCTATACCTGTAGACTGGACTTCGAATTTAGCGATGCTGCCATCTAAATGCATCAAGTTGATTTGATAGGCGATAAACTGCGGATCCACCCGTGTTGTATCAAGGCGCAACAATCTGCAAAAGCTTGCAGGAATAACTGGTATGTTGAACCTTTGCAGAGTTTTCTCGGATATATAAAGTACTCTGCCGGTATGTTGCCCCCTTTGTGCACTTCCTCCCGATACCTCGATAACTAAATCGCCCGGTTGCAGTTGTCTCTTAGTGACCTTCGAACTGGATTCCCATCGTCGAGGCACACCTTCCACAATTCCCAACTGGACTTTAGGAATATCAGTACCCCGGATAACGGCAACGGGTTCTTGATGCTGTTCATCAGGAATTTCTTTTCCCCAACCACCTCCAATGGTGTAGATCGTGAAATCAAGCAAAACCTCACCCCTTATGTCTCCATCTCTCCACATTGTGATCGACAGCAGTCTTTATTGCTTCTCTAACACAAACCGGACCTTTTCCCGACGCAGCATTTCAAATGGAGTCATATGTCGAATTCCTAAACCGATGCAAACGTTCGGAAGTTTTACTTTCCGTCTGGTAGCTGCAGGAACTTCGTGTGTCACGAGCACGTAGTTCTGTGCCAGAGCATGTGCTACCAGGTAGTAGTCTGCTACCTGAAAGAAAGCGTTTATTGCGGCAAGATCGTAATTTTGAGTCATTACCCAACTGCTGACTTTACTGAATGCAGCGACAACCCGTGTGTCAGGAGGAAGGAAAAAGTTTGCTTCACGCTGCTTTGCCCTGTCCGCCAGGTCGTCATCGCCTGCGATTAACTCGTCCCTGACCTTTTCAATGCTGAAGACAAGTCCCTGAGCATTGGCAACGTCCAGCCAGTCCCAGAACGCCGGGCAAAAGTCAAAACCATAATGGAGATTCTTTGCCTGGATGAAAACGTTCGAATCCAGTAAATACGCCATTATCCGAATTCCCAGCTCTTGCGCGAATTTCTTGAGGGTTTGAGTCTTCAGAATGCCTAACAGCGTATAGGCGTCCCGAAATAGCGTCTGTCCTTCCAGCGTACTGCTGACCAATGCCAGAGCAAAACGCTTGCTGACTTTGCGAGCGAGATTATAGTAGAAGTTCCCACCTTTGTTTCCAGCTAATGTCTGCTTATAGCTTTTTACCCGCTTTTGCTCCTCTTCATACACTTGCCGGTAAGCTTCCCGGCTCAGGAGCCCTGCGTCGAACAACCGCCTGAGAATCACCAGTGTGCTGACCTTGAATATGCGAGCCAGGCGTTGCAATTCCTGCCGTAAATCATTTTTGGTGTTGAAATTTTCTACCAATGTAGTGATGGGTACCAGCAGCTCTGCTGCTACCTGGTTGCACCAGCGTTCCACCGTTTCTTGCGGATATCTCTCAAGACTGGCATCCGATATTCCCGATTTGCCCAGCCAGATATGCGCCAGTTCGTGAGCCAGCGTGAAAGTTTTACCGGCAATAGTGTCAGCTCCATTGATAAAAATCACCGGTGCTAAGGCGTCTACCAGAGCGAAACCGCGGAACTCTTCCGGATCCAGAGGGCGATGGGTATTGTTCCCCACCACGCCATTCATCATTACCAGAATACCAGCCTCTTCTACCTGATCGATAAAGTAACTGAGCGCTTGCGTCCAGGTGGGAATGACACGCCGTTTCTCAATCTCCAGATTGATCCGATCGCGGATGGTAGCTGCGATGACACTTGCATCGTCTGCTACGGTCGCTGACCCGACAAACGGCAGCGGTGTTGCTCCTTGAGCCAGCAGGTAATCGCGATACCACTCTTGCCGTTGCTGACAAATATAAATGGTTTCCAGCAGCTCTGGGCTGAGGCGGGAAAGTCTTGCCTGGGGCATGGTACGAAAGTCCGGGATGGGCAATGGTTCCTCCGGTGGGGCTTCCAGGAAGAAAAAACCCAGCGGTACTCGAAAGGTTTTTGCCAGTCGTTCCAGTTGTTTCAAGGTCGGTTGACTTTTCCCGCTTTCCCATTCCTCATATCGTGGAAATGTTTTCGTGAGCGCATCTATCGTACCCTCAGCACGTTCTCTGGCCCATCGGAGGAGTTCCGGTTTAATGGTGACCCGCATAGCACTTTTGCTGTTCTTTGTTTCCCATCTCAAATAGATCTGTGTCTTGATTCAGCTACACGCTTCGCCGGGAAGCTACTGACTCGCTTGGCACATAAGCGTTATTCAACGAACGTTTAATAACGCGCTGGCTTATTAAACGAAAAGGGCGTTTCGTTTAATAAGATGGGTTATTTCCCATACCCTAACACCTGTAGATTCTTGCGAATTTCTGCTTCCAGCCGGTGACTTTCTTCGAACTGCTCATAGAGCTGTGTGGCCAAGGCTGCCATCTTCTGCTCGAAGGGAATCTCGTCGTCTTCTTTTTCCTCCACACCCACGTAGCGTCCTGGGGTGAGGACGTAATCGTTTTTGCGGATGTCCTCGATGGTGGCTGATTTCCACCAGCCGGGTTTGTCTTCGTAACCCTTACCTTGCTTCCAGGCGTGGTACACGTCGGCGATCTGGCGGATTTCCTCCTGCGTGAGTTCCCGGTGCGTGCGGTCGACCAGCCGCCCCATTCGGCGGGCATCGATGAAGAGCGTCTCGCCGGTGCGGTCGCGCCAGCCGCGCCTCGGATTGCTTTTCTTGGTGCGGGTAATGAACCAGAGGCAGGCGGGGATCTGCGTGGTGTAGAAGAGTTGCCCCGGCAGGGCAACGATACACTCTATCAGATCATCTTCGAGGATTCCCTTGCGGATGGCAAATTCTGCTTTGGTGGAAGTGGATAGCGAACCATTCGCCATCACAAAGCCGGCTGTGCCGTTGGGTGCAAGATGGTAAATGAAATGCTGGATCCAGGCATAGTTCGCATTGCCCGCTGGCGGGACCCCGTACTTCCATCGAGGATCTTCCCGCAGTCGCTCACCGCCCCAATGACTCATATTGAACGGTGGATTGGCGAGAATGTAGTCGGCTCTGAGGTCTTTGTGCAGGTCGTTCAGGAAAGTGTCCGCCGGGTGTGGTCCGAGATCTGCCTCGATGCGGCGAATTGCCAGGTTCATTTTCGCCAGTCGCCAGGTAGTCGGGTTGGACTCCTGCCCATAAATAGCAATGTCACCAAGTTTGCCACCGTGCGCTTCTACAAAGCGTTCTGACTGGATGAACATTCCACCGGAGCCGCAACAGGGGTCATAGACTCTTCCCCGGTAGGGCTCGATCATTTCGACCAGCAACTGTACCACACACTGGGGAGTGTAGAACTCGCCTCCACCTTTGCCTTCAGCAGCAGCGAATCGACCTAAGAAGTACTCGTACACCCGTCCCAGCGGATCTTTGACTCCATACTCGCGGGCACGCAGGTCGATGTCCCCCACCAGCTTGACCAGCTCTCCCAGCCGGATTTTGTCCAGCGTTGGGCGAGCGTAATTTTTAGGTAGCACACCTTTGAGTGGTGGATTTTCACGTTCGATCGCTTCCATTGCCTGATCAATTACCTGTCCAATCTCAGGTTGTGGCGCAGCCGCCTGAATTCGTTCCCAGCGTGCCTCTGGCGGTACCCAGAATACATTCGCCGCCAGGTATTCGTCGCGGTCCTCTGGATCGGCATATTCCGTCTCTTGCAGCGCTTTCAGTTCCTCGTATTTCTTCTGAAACGCATCGGAGATGTACTTCAGAAAGATCAGTCCCAGCACCGTATGTTTGTACTCGGCTGCGTCCATATGGCCCCGCAATCGGTCGGCCATTTCCCAGAGTTTCTTTTCAAATCCCAAAGTTGCCCCGTTGGGTTGGGTATCACTCATCATCGGTCCTCCGGTGGGTTTTGTTCAGCTTCAGTGTTCCCAAACTTGATTGCGTAAACAGTAAATCCACGATGCAGTGAGAAAAGCATTGTTTGTATGCTGAAAAGCTGCTGGAGTGAGCGTTCATCCTGGGAAAAGGAAGGGTTCCGGTGCCAGGAGCGTGCACTTTCGTATGCAATGCGCCAGCGAAAGTCGATGCTTTCAGTTGTTGCCGACTGAAGTCGGCGCTTCCAGTAGGACATTCTCAGTGTCCCGGAATCGCACGCTTCAGCATACCATTCCCCCTCACCCTAACCCTCTCCCAGAGAGAGAGGGGGATTTTTTGCCGGAGGAAGCCGGTGCTTTTCGTGCTTTTTCGTTGTAGAGGAGAGCACGGGCTGGGTGCGGGGGAGCTCGCCGCTGGTGATTCGGGCGGTTACCTGCCTTACTCTGACTGTTCCTGCTGGAACCGGAGATAATCGATGGTTGCTCGGACATGGGCGAAGATGCTGCGCCACATTGCGTCGGTGAGGCGTCCGGTGAGGGTGTTCTGCTGGCTCGGATGGTAGGAGCCGATGAGGTAGTACGTGCCGAGTTGTACCGTTGCTCCGTGGTGGAACCGGGGTTTCGGTCTGGGAATGGGAACGTCGAAGGAGCGAAGCAGCCGCAGGCTGGTTTCCCACGCTATGCCGCCTAAGGCAAGAAGGACGCGGACGTTGGGTAGCAGTGAGAACTCTGCCCGGAGATACTCGAAACAGTTCTGGCGTTCTTCGCGCGTCGGCAGGTTGTTGGGGGGTACACACCGGACCGCGGCAGTGATGTAGCAATTGCTGAGCGTTAGCCCATCGTCGCGGGAAATGGATTCCGGCTGGGAGGCAAAGCCGTATTCGAAGAGGGCGCGGTAGAGCCACTCTCCACTTCGGTCGCCGGTGAACATTCTGCCTGTCCGGTTTGCACCGTGGGCGCCGGGCGCTAAGCCAACAATGAGGAGCATCGCATTGGGATCACCAAAGCCAGGAACAGGCTTGCCCCAGTATTCCCAGTCCTGATACTTGCGCCGCTTGACCGTTGCAACCTGCTGCCGCCATTGCACTAAGCGTGGGCATTTTGTGCACACTACCAGTGAGGCATTGAGCGCTTCAAGCGAAATGAATTTTTTCATTGTTGTCCCTTTGCGTTGCGGATAATGGCAATGATTGCTTCGATGAGCACCCCTTCGGCATTTTCCCCCGACCGCTTAATGCGGGCATCAGCCTGATACAGGATGTCCAGTGCCTGTACAATTGCCTTCAGAGGGAATTGCTGGAGAGCGGCAAGGTATTCGGGGATGAAAAATGCGTTGATCCCGGTGATTTTGCTCAATTCCTGCGTGTTCCGCTTCCGAAGCTGCGCAAGTTTCAGAAGGACAGTAAAGTAGCGGGTGAGCATTGTCAGGATGATTAGAGACTGGCGCTGAACGGTTAAAAGATGCTTGAGTATCCGGAGCGCTCGCGGCAAATCCGCCTTACCGATCGCTGTCTGAAGATCAAAGATAGTATGCTCACGTGCAAATCCTGCCAGCGCGGCAACATCCTCAGCGGTGATCTTTGGACGATCGCCCACGTAGAGAATGAGCTTTTCAATTTCGTTATGGACTGCATAGAGCGAATCGCCTGCATACTGGATCAGTAATTCCAGAGCGTCGGGGTCAATGGATTTGCTGTGCTGCCGGATGCGTTCTCCTGCCCACGACGGGATTTCCCGGTCATACAGTTTCGGATGTTCGATCCACAAATGGCGTTCTAACAACAACGGGAAGGGAAACGGTGCTTTCCGCAGTTTTTTCTCCACCGTTGCCTGATGTCGCGGTTTGTTGAGCTGCCGGCTGATGCCGTCCAGGGTAGGAAGCGAAGCAACGAAGACCAGTGTGTTCTCCGGGATCGGGTGTTCTAAGAGTTGACGCAACAGGGTTCCCTCTTTGCGCTTCTCCAGCTTTGCCAGCCGTTCGGCGCGACGCAAAATAAGCAGCCGCCGTCCTCCCAAAAGAGGATAAGCCATCATCCGGCTAAGCAGTTGCTCCGGCGGAAGCTCTTCACAGTTCAGGAATTCCACCTGCTGCGACGTAACACCCCGTCGGTAGGCTTCCTGCAGCAATTGCTGGAGCGTTTCTTCCACCAGCAACCGTTCTTCGCCGAAGATGAGCAGCACCGGCGGCAACTGCTTTGCTTTTCGTAAAGCCGCGATCGTAACTGGTTTCATTCCTGCTGCTTCAATACTTGCGCTGTACCCTTAAAAACGAACGTTCCATTACTCCCGCCGCATTAAGGTCCGAGGATCGAGCGCATCTCGCAAGCCATCGCCGAGCAGATTAAAGGCAATGACCGCCAGTGCGATGGCAATGCTGGGGAAGACGGTCAGTTCCCAGTTCACCCCAGCTGCAATGTACCCATATCCATCCCGGATCATCTGTCCCCACGACGGCGTGGGCGGCTGCACGCCTAAGCCGAGGAAACTCAATCCTGCTTCCGCGATAATTGCATTGGCAAAGCCGGCGGTCATAATAACCGTCAGCGGACCCAGGGTATTGGGCAGAATGTGGCGCAGGATGATCCGCCGCGTGGGATAGCCCAGCGCGCGGGTTGCTTCCACAAATTCCGCTTCGCGCAGAGAAAGGAACTGTCCCCGAACAATGCGGGCAATGTCGACCCACGTGGAAATCCCAATAGCAACAAAGGTTTGCCAGAATCCCTGTCCTAAGACAACAGAGAAGGCGATGACCAGCAGAATTGTTGGAAACGACCACACAACATTGATCAGCCACATAATAAGGTCATCGATCCAGCCCAGGAAGTATCCTGCCAGTGCTCCCAGGAGAATACCGATGCCCAGTGCAATGCCCTGAGAAATCAATCCCACCGATAAGCTGATGCGAGCGCCGTAGACCAGGCGACTGAAAACGTCCCGTCCATACCGGTCTGTTCCCAGCAGAAAGAGCGGTTGTCGATGCCAATCGGAAGGATCATCACCCCACAGGTGCTGAATTGCAACGCGGTGGCGCCTGCCGTCGATGTCCGTGTAAACAACAGTGTCGCCACGTACTTCGTAGTGCTGGATGGGAATCAGCAACGGTTCATCCGGATGCGCAGGATTACGTTTCAGCAGGAGATTGCCGCGAAAGAAAGCCGGTTTGATCGCATATTCCAGGATTTGCACGTGTGGCGGAAATGGGGCGATAAAGTCTGCGAAAATTGCGGTCAGGGTCAGCAGACTGATAATGCTCAGTCCCACCATTGCGGCAATACTCTGCCGCAGCCGCCGCCACGTTTGCTGCCACAATCCCCCGTGTCGATCGCTATATGCTTCGCGATTCATCTCAATGCACCGCTATGACAGTTTGATTTTCGGATCCAGGAAAGCATAGATAATGTCGACCAGTAAGTTGATAATCACGAACACGACAGCGGTAAACAACACAACCCCCTGAATGACAGGATAATCCAGCTTTTCAATGGCGTTAATGGCGACCGTGCCAATGCCGGGCCAATTGAAGATGTACTCGATAAAGAAGGTTCCAGCAAGCAAGGCAGCGAACCAGGCACTGACGGTGGTGACTACTGGATTCAGAGCATTGCGCAGAGCGTGCTTGAAAAGAACGACTGATTGGGGTAGGCCCTTTGCTTTTGCCGTACGGATATACTCCTGATGGAGGACTTCCAGCATACTACTTCGGGTAAGGCGGGCGATGATGGACAGCGGGCGAACACCCAGGGTGATCATTGGCAGGAGTAAATACTCCCATCCCCGGTTGATGTAACCAGAAATGGGCAACCACTGGAGTAGAACGCCGAACAGCAAGGCAAATAGCAATCCGGTGACAAAGGACGGCAGTGAAATGCCCAGCAAGGCGGTAGTCATAATGGTGGTGTCAAGCCAGGTATTTGCCCGCAGTGCAGAGAAGATTCCCAGAAGAATGCCCAGAATGGAAGCAAGAATGATAGCGCTGACTGCCAGCAGTGCCGTTGCCGGAATCCGTTCAGCGATCGTTTCAACTACGTCCCGATTGGTCGCAAACGAGCGTCCCAGATCGCCGTGCAGCACTCGCCAGAGATAACTCACGTACTGTTCGTACAGCGGGCGATCCAGTCCTAACTGTTTGCGAAGTGCTTCGACCGATGCAATATCAGCGCGCTGTCCCAGCAACAGCCGGGCAGGATCGCCGGGAAGGACGTAGTTGATAAAGAAGGTAATGGTCAGAACACCGTAGAGCACCAGCACCGAATACAGCAATTTTCGGATAATGTACGCTGCCATTGGCTACACAATCACCAGCAATTTCATTGGAATTTCCCCAGCTTCTGCGAAAGCCTTAAGACGTTCAATCATCGATGGTGTTAGCGGTTCATTGCTGCCGACAATAAGCAGACCGTAAGAAGTATAGCAATTCTCTGCCAGTTGCATTCCGGGTTGCAGTTGCGCCACGCTCAGCCGCCGGATGACCTTTTGTCCCAGTTTCCGGCGCTCTTCTTCAATGAGAGCAATGAATGTATCAACGACTTTTTCGCTGAAGGTGCTGCCCGCCTTCGATTGCAGGTACTGCAATGCCTGCTCCGATCGCTGGCGGGTGTAGTCCAGCAGGGATTGTGTTGAGAAGTATGGAGTCGACGATTTGGCAACTTCGGTCCGATCTCTCGATTGTTTGTACACCGCATTGTGATAGATGTCGACAACTCCAATGATCAGTGCTGCGGGGTGAATGAGCTTGCCGGACAATCCCTGAGGAAAGCCACTGCCGTCCAGCCGTTCGTGATGATGCAAGACCGCTGTGGCAATTTCGGTAAATCCCTTGTGGTGCGAAAGAATCCGATGTCCCAGAACCGGATGGGATCGATAGAGTGCTAACTCCTGATCCGTCATCGATCGGGTTGATTTGCCAATGATTCGGTCTGGTAAGCCAATCTTTCCAATGTCGTGGAGATAGCCAGCGATGCGGGTAATAAAAACCTCCTCTGCGCTCAGTCCCAGTCGTTCCGCTACCTGTGCGGATTTTTCGCCGACAAAAACGGAATGGCTGGTGGTATAAAAACGTTCGTGTGCACCAACAATCGCTTGCAGCATCTCGATGGTTTGCTGAAAAGCTTCAACCAACTGTCTTTCAAGGCTGGAGGACATTGGACAGCGCAGTTTGAAGGTTGGACTCAACGCGCAAAGAATCGATAGAGTGTCCTAAGAAGCGCTCAGCAATGGCAGGAAATTGGCGAGGAAGATCGGTCACGATGACGTGGAGCTCACCGGAGCGCTGCGGTTGCGGAGGTTGCGAAGCAACGGTGCGAGCCAGGGCAGAGGCAGCCGCTGCTCCGGAATTGATGATATGCATTCCCGGCAGCACGCGCCGGATAACCGCTGTAAGCAGGGGGAAGTGGGTACAACCTAAAATCACCGTGTCAGCATCGGAAGAAGTAAAGCGTTCTAAATACAGTCGTGCCGACTGATAGGCGATCGGGTGCTCTGCCAGTCCTTCTTCGGCTAAGGGAACAAAAAGGGGACACGGTACACTGAGCGTGCGAATGGTGGGATCGTATTGCGCCAGACTGTACTCATATGCCCGGTTCTCAACCGTTGCGTACGTGCCGGTAATGAGCACTGTCTTTGTGTGCGTTTGTTGTGCCGCTTGCTGCGCTGCTGGATCGATCACGTCGAATACCGGGATGGAGAGATGTTGTCGAAGAAAGGGAGCGGCAACGGCAGAAGCAGTATTGCAAGCGATCAGCAGGGCTGTTACGTCGTAGTGTTCCAGCAGGTACGTTACACCCTCGATGGTATAGCGGAGAATGGTGTCGTTCGACTTGGTGCCGTACGGCAATCGGGCAGTATCGCCCAGGTAGATAATGGTGGCAGTGGGCAGCAACCGTTCCAGTTCCCGGACAGCGGTCAGGCCACCAATACCAGAATCGAAGACGCCGATCGTGATTGCTGATCCTTGGTTCATTGCCGAAAGTATACTAAATTTGCTGAAATCAAAAGTCAAATATACAGTGAAACAGCCAGCTATCCAATAATGACACAGCAACGCCGAGATGGAGGGAATTTTGCTGTTGCTATTGCTCTTGCCTTATTGCCAGTGCTGTTTGCTCCTGTATGGGCACAGCCAGACGATACGGTGTATGTGCAGACCAACAAGCCGCAACGCACCTTTTCACGGTACTATCACTGGAAGCAGGCTGCGTATTTGTGGACGGTCAGTGGGAGTGGGGTTTTTGGTACCATCGTTGGAGGCGTTGAGCTCACCGCCGATTCCCGATTCTCACTGGTCAGTTTTGCAGGCTTACCACAATATCCGAAGTTGCCGCTGGAGGATAACGGATGGCAGGGACAGGCTTTTTGTAGTATCACTCCCGCTGCTTGCCGAATCTTTTTTGCGACCAATGCGCGGGTTGATCAGAATTTCACGCTCGAAGATATGCAACTGGACGGTGCGGATGCGATGAAAAAGTATCGATTTATTCCGGAAAACGATACGTACAATCCCCAGCATGTGTACACACGAACGGTTTATGGAAACGATGTCAAAGCGCAATTTCTATACATCGATCGGTATGGTGAAGCAAATAACCAGTACTACTTTGACAATACGGCTGTATTTCGAGTGGTAATTCAGCGCAAGTCGCCTGAACTGTTGGTAATCCAGCCCAATCCCTATCGCATTTTGAACGATGGTCCACCAAATACGATTCCCAACACCGTTTTTCGAGAAGAGGTGCTTAACTTTGGGCAGGCGCCTGTTGGAGGCGGAGCAACGATTCAATTTCGCCGGATTTTGAAAAATCGGGGGCTGGAATCATTGCGGATTCGTCAGATTGTAGTAGCCGGGACGAACATCGCCGACTTTACGGTGCAGCGAACCGATGGTGTACCGCTAACGCAAACCACTGATTTGCAACGGTGGCAGGATTCGGTGGAATTGGTGTTCCAATTTCAGCCAACCAGTGTTGGGGCGAAACAGGCAGAGGTGCTGGTCTTCTGTAATGATCCCACGCAGAATCCCGGCGCTGGAGAAACCTACTTCCGCTTTCTGCTGCAGGGTGAAGGGGTCCAGGCACAATTATCGGTACTACCCGAAATCGACTTTGGGGATGTGTGGGTTGGACAGCAAAAAGATACGACGCTGGTAATTCGCAACATTGGCAACACGGCAGCAACCCTGTTGCAATATACCGGTGTTGCTGATCCATTCTTTCTGACCGATCCGGTGGATACGAATCAACCGCCGCAGCCACCAGCAGCGCTGGATCCGGGGCGATCGGATTCCCTGCGCATCGTTTTCCGCCCAACGCAGAAAGGGCAGGTGCGGGATACGCTGCGCATTGCTGCAACCAATACTTCGCCGTATTCGGTAGTGCTGCGGGGACGGGGATTGCTGAGTGCTGCGAAAATCTGGTATCGCTGGCAGTTTGCGGATTCCCTGCGGGATACGATCGATTTTGGACAAGTCTCGGAAGGAGAGCAACGAATCCGGGCTTTTACCATCCGGAATCTGGGCAATGTCCGCCTGACGATCCCGGAAAAAGTGGTGCCGTATTACGAAGTGGTGGACATTATTCCCGGTTCCAAAGATGAGTTCGTGGAATTGTTCCAGTTAGGCTGCGATACCTGCTTTATCGATACTCTGACACCGTACTACGATAAGCAGTTTGCTTTTTTGTATGACGGAACGCTGACGTTCCCGGTTGGCAAAAAAGCGGTGCGACTACGCCTGAGCGTGCGGCAGCAGGATGATACCAGTAAGATCGTTACGCAGAAGGAGTTTGTACTGATTGCTGAAAAGATTCCTGTACGACTCAATGTTGCTCCAACAGAGCGGGACTTTGATTCTGTGTACATTCATCGAACCTCGTTGCCAAAGCTGCTGCGCTTGGTCAACATTTCCAAGCAGCACGCCATCTGGATCGATACGATTCTCTTTGTAGGCGGAAGCGTTGCTGGCGAGTTTCGGATTGCCGGTGGCGATTATCAGGTTCAACTGGCACCGGAGGATTCGCTCGGATTGCCCATTGTCTACCAGCCAGCAGATCGAGGGTGGGATACGGCGCGGTTGATTGTCCGTTACCATTCGGTGATCAATGGGAACCGCCGGGATGATTCGGTGACGGCGATCCTGCGAGGAATTGGGGTGGAGCAGCAGTTGCTGTTGGAAGCAGCCGTCAGCGGTGGCATTCCTCCAGAGCCCTTCGATGTACGGCGAGGGGGCGCGGTTGATACGATTGATGTCGGAGCGGTGCGGGTTGGCAGAAGTCAAAGCATTCTAGCATTTGTTCGTAACCTGGGGAATCTTGTCGTCCATCCTGCTCAGACCTTTTTCTATGTGCTGGAAGAGCTGACGCCCAATGCGTTACTCCACTATCAGGTGGTCTCGCCGCACGATTCAAGCCTGGCGATTGGGCAGCGCGATACGGTGCATTTGCTGTTTCAACCGAAAAGTCCGGGGCAACACGCTGTACGCTATGTGCTTTCCAGCAATGTTCCTGATCGCATTGGAACAGCACCCGATTCAATTCGCCAGTGGAGTTTTGTGGTCGTGGGGCGGGGAATTCGACCTGAGGTTCTGTGGAGCCAGCAGGCGATGAATTTTGGCGACATTGTAGTCTTGCAAAACTGTCCTGATGGGATTGTAGAACGCTCAGTGCGGCTGACCAACGCTGGGGATGCCCCGGTCCTCATTGTAGCTGCAGTCATTGTTCCCAATTCAGGCGTATTCACTCTGCAGGGAATGTACGTTGGAAAGACGGTCGAACCGGGAGAGTACCTTGATTTTCCGATCCGGTTTGCTCCTCCATCGGTAGGAACGTTTACCGCAGAGCTGGTGGTGCATACGGACGAAGCGTTTCCGTACAAAGAATACCGCATTCCACTGGAAGGACGCGGTATTGCTCCTCCGGTCGTTCCGATGCAATTGCCAGCACTGATTCGCGTTCGCCCCGGACGACCTATAGCGCTGCCCATACGATGGGCAATGCAGCCCTATGGCGACTTGCTGCAGCAAATTGATACGATCGAATTTGCGCTGCGTTACAATAAAACCCTGCTGGAGTATCAGCGGTTTGAAGTTTTAGGCACCGCAGCAGAAAATGCAACGGTCGATGCGCAGCAGACCAGGCTTCCTGGCGATCCTCAGGCAGTGCTTGCTGTCCGGATTACAAAGCCAGATCCGCTGTTGTTGCGAGATACCCTGATCGTGTTGTGGTTCGATACCTTCCTGGGAACGCAGGCGTCGACAGAAGTGACACTCAATGACACGCGGGTTGTCGTGGATGAGTGTGAAGGCGCTGTGGAGTTGTTGGCAGAAGGTAGCGCTGTAGCCTTGGATTCGCTCTGTGGACTGGAGCAAAAGTTAGCGCCAGTTGGTGCTTACCGTTTTCGGCTGCAAGCGGGACAGCATAATGGATCGTGGTCGGTTGAATACGAGATTCCGTTCGATATCACGGTGCGATTCGAGCTTTTTACCCTTAATGGCATCAAGGTGTGGGAACATCGCCAGTGGCATTCGCAGGCGGGACGGTATATGATTCCACTGCCATCGGTGCCGCCGGGTGTTTACCTGTGCCGAATGAAGGCGGGAATTTTTTCTAAAACGGTGCTATTGTGGAGAAGGTAGAAGGGATGATGCACATTGTTGGGAAGATCCTTTTGCTGCTGGCTGCTGTGAGCATCGTTCGTGCGCAGGGATTTCAATGGACGCCTTCTGTGCGCCTGCCTTTTGAACATCCCCGGCTGTACATAGGAGTAGAAGGGGGAGCGGCATTTGAATATCATTGGGGGGAGCTTCGGAATATGGAAGGATGGACGTTGTGCGGTGTCTATCGGTCGGCGTATGGACAGGGATGGAGTGTGGGAGCAGCCGCAGAATACTGGATTCGTCCTGATCGTACTATTGGCGGTATACTCCGATGGATCCGTCGCCAAATACAATTCACGCACCGCACAGATCCAATCCCGCAAAAGGATTCTTTTGGGAATACATTGCCGCCGTTGATTACAGAGTATGAATTTACACCGATAGTCCAGCAGTTACAAATAGGAGCGCGGGTAAAACAGCGATTGTTGATGCCCTACGCTTTTGTCACGGCAGAGGTAATGACCAGTGTGTTGCTGTCGTATGAAGCCACACAAACGGAGCGCATTATCAGTCCTCCGGAGCGCCGCTTTGCTGATGGTTCATTTGAACGGACGATTGTCGCAACACCTGTTGCCCAGCTTGCCACTTTGAACATTGGTGCAGCCGTTGGTATTGGTGCTGATATTCCGCTTGCCTATGGTGTTTATACCAGTCCCGTTGTCCGGCTTGTTGCTCCGCTGTTCCCACTCGAACAGCAAAGTGCGTGGCGGGCTGTGGGGGTCAGTGTAGCGGTAGCTCTCTATGTTGGATTATGACGCAATGGGATAAAGGAATGATCGTCAACGTTTCTCTGTGCAAAGTGTAGTCACAAAAACTGGAGGGAGTGTTCCAATGCGGCGGAGTTTCTTGAGCCTGGCAGTCGCTCTCGTACTGGTTAGCGCTGCGTGGGCGCAACCGAAGCTACAAATTGTCGATGGACCTGTTGTGAATTGGGGAACGGTGAGCTCGAAACAATCGCCGTTGAAGGCGAAGGTGAAGATCGTAAATGTCGGTGATGAAGAGTTGAAAATATCAAAGGTGCGCGCTGCCTGTGGTTGTACAGCAACATTGTTGGACAAAGACTTGCTTAAACCGGGAGATACGGCAACGATTGACGTATCGCTGAATGTCAAGGGACGC
This sequence comes from Candidatus Kapaibacterium sp., assembly GCA_015490805.1. Lineage (GTDB taxonomy): Bacteria > Bacteroidota > Ignavibacteria > Kapaibacteriales > WFXC01 > WFXC01. The sequence goes on along the minus strand of WFXC01000044.1, from coordinate 96,835 downwards.
TCTGGGAGTGTGACCAAGACGGTGACGATCAGCAGCAATGATCCGAAGCAGCCGCGCAAGGTGATCTATTTGAAGGCAGTGGTGCGGGATCCTGTGACGATTTCTCCGCGATATTTTGCTTTCGGAAGTATGGAGGTGGGAAAAGAAGCGCAAGCCCAGGTCAAGGTGAAGAACAACACTAAAGAGGATATTACGCTGTCTGACTTTAAAGCCAGCAACGGTTTGCAGCTCAATGTAAAAGATCCAACGACGCTAAAGGCTGGATCCTCAGCGGTCTTGCTGGTGAAAGTGACCCCAACGAAGCCGGGACCATTTACAGGAGTGGTAACATTCAAAACCTCTCATCCGGATTTTTCCAGCTTTCAGGTGATGGCGTATGGCAATGTGAAAAAGCCAGACCAGTCAAAGGTCTTTGAAAAACCCAGCAACAAGAAATAACTGTTGCAGCAAAATTTCCATCGAAGCTTCAACTGTGAAACCCGCCCTTGTGGCGGGTTTTTTGTTGATAGAGAGTTCTGCATTGCGCAAAGCAGGTACAAAACAAAGAACTCCCGTTCGAAAGTCGATAGATTGCAGCCGTGATAATTGCTTTCTTCATCAGCATACTGTTGGCTCGTTTTTCCGCAAATAGATGCAGCAGTGGTGCTGAGACAGGCAGAAACAAGCGGGAGGAAGCGATCACGATGTCCTGAGAGATAGCGCTGGGAGATGCCGCTCAAAACTGACAATCCAACGTTGCCCGAAGAGAGCAGCTCATTCAGCGGGAGACTGGAGGCAGCGGAAGAGGAAAAATTTCAGATATTTTGTCTGGGGCATTGCTGGCAAGATGGGATGATCAGGTGATTGCTGTCCCCGGTAAAGAAGTTGCAAAAAACGACCTGCCCGAAGCGCTTCTTCCTGGACGATGCGGAGAAAGCGCTCTTCGTCAATGTGGTATGAGCAACTGCTGGTCGCAAGAATGCCATCCGGAGCCAGCACCCGAAAAGCCAGGCGGTGCAGGCGAGCATAGCCGCGGATAGCGGCAGGAATTTGTTCCTTGCTTTTGGTAAAAGCTGGCGGATCTAAGATGATCAAATCCCAGTGGCGCCCTGATCGTTTCGCTTCCAGAAGGAAATCAAAAACATCATCGCAAACAAATTCGACTGCCTGCTTTGAAAATCCGTTGAGTTCGAAATTGCGCTGCGCAATAGCTAACGCCGGAGCAGAGCTGTCAACCGCTGTGATACTCCGGGCACCGGCTGCCGCCGCATTGAGAGCAAATCCCCCTTGATTGCTAAAGCAATCCAGAACCGCACGGTCCCGTGCGAATTTCTGTATCCACAGCCGATTGGTTTTCTGATCCAGAAAAAATCCCGTTTTTTGACCGGATGCGATATTGATGCAAAATCGGAGATTGTTTTCCAGACATACGATTTCTTCGGGAATGCTGCCCCAGAGCGTTTCTTCGTACAGGGGAAGTCCTTCTTTCTGCCGCAGAACTGAATCATTTTTTGCATAGATTCCCCGCAAATCTGGCAGAACCTGCAGCAATGCTTCTTGAATTTCGGCAGATAACCGCTCCAGACCGTAAGCTAACATCTGGATCGCTGCGTAGCGGTCGAAAATATCGACAACCAGTCCCGGGAGGAAATCGGATTCGCTGAAAACCAATCGATACATCGTGTTCTGCTGGAAATCGATCAACTGCTGCCGCAGCAGATAGGCATTGCGGATACGGTCGGCGAAAAAATCAGCAGTGATGGGAGCGGTGTGGGTGAGCAAAAGCCGGATGCGGATTTTGCTGTGGGGATTGTAGAAAGCAAGTCCCAGGTCTTTACCGGCATAATTCCGGACCCGCACAATATCACCGGGCTGTGGATCTCCTTCGACTGCTTCGACTTCATTGTCGTATGCCCACAGTTGTCCTTTTCGGATGAAACGCTCAAAGTGTGGCTTGAGCGTTACCACTGCATAGTCCAGCACCATTGATGACAGCTTTTTCACCGCTTTGTTATGCCCTAATTGCCCTACAAACTGCAAATTTGCAAATTCTGAAGCGACTGGCGATCGGCTTACGGCAAACAGTGGGAGAATAACGGCAAAATGGTGGACGATCCGCAGCCGCAGACAAAGACGATGCGGGATGTCAGACCCGGCACAATGCAAAAAGTGCGGTTGGTAAAAATAGGAGTGTTTCTGCTTGCGCTGGCACTGGGAGCGTGCCAATCGGAAGTGCCGGATGCAATTCGGGAAGGGGGATTTTTTTACAACGAACCGGATGGGTTAAATACCCTGGATCCAGCTCGGATGGGGTATCGAGCAGCGATCTGGGTGGGGACACAGCTTTTCAACGGATTGGTGGAACTGGATACCACTGGTGCCATTGTGCCTTCCCTTGCTCGCCGGTGGACAGTGGATTCAACAGGAACGCGATGGACTTTTGTACTTCGAGATGATGTCTGGTTTCACGAAGATTCCTGCTTTGGGGACCGGCGAACTCGGCGGGTTGTGGCGTCAGATGTGAAGTTTTCCTTTGAACGTATTTGCAATGCCCGAACAAAGTCAACGGGAGTGTGGGTGCTGCGGGATAAGATCGCTGGCGCTGCAGCGTTTTTCGAAGCAACGGCGGCAGGGAAAGAAACACCGAAAGGAATCTCAGGTATTCGAGTGCTCAATGATTCTACCGTTGAGATTCAACTGGTGAAGCCGTTTGCTCCGTTTCTGGCGTTGCTGACTATGCCCTATTGCTTCATTGTGCCACGGGAAGCGGTGGAATTCTATGGCGAACGTTTTTTTCAGCATCCGGTGGGAACGGGACCGTTTCGTTTCGGAAGATGGCGTGAAGATGTGGAACTGGTGCTCTATCGGAACGACCGGTATTTTGAGCGGGATAGGCAGGGACGTCGGCTGCCCTATCTGGATTCCATCGTGGTCACTTTTCTGAAAGACACCAAATCGGAGTTTCTGCTGTTCCAGCAGGGAAAATTGGATTTTCTGAGTGCGATTGATCCGGCATTTCAGCCACAGTTGTTTGATGAAAATGGGCATCTTCGGGCGGAATATCGGCACTGGCAATTGTATCAGGCGCCGGCATATTCGATTGAGTACTACGGTTTTTTGCTGGATACGACGTTTGCTGTCGCCCGGCGTCTTCCCTTTGCTCGTTCTCGCGCCTTGCGGCAGGCTTTGAACTACGCTGTGGATCGCGAAGCGCTGGTTCGCTATGTACTGCGGGGCAAAGGCATACCGGCACATTTCGGCATTCTACCACCGGGTTTTCCCGGCTTTGATTCGACGGTGCAGGGATATCGGTACGATCCGCAACGAGTGCGGCAGTTGTTGGCTGAAGCCGGGTTCCCGGATGGCAAAGGATTGCCGGAATTTACCCTGCAACTGGGACAGAGTGAGCGGACGATGGCAGTGGCAGAAGCGGTGCAGGAACAGTGGCGAAAATTTGGCATCCGGGTCAAACTCCGACAGGTGGATTTTCCACAGCATCTGGAGATGGTGCGAACCGGTAAGTTAGCCTTCTGGCGAACCAGCTGGATCGCCGACTACCCAGATCCGGAAAATTTCTTAGCGCTTTTCTATTCTCCATTCTTTGCCCCGTACGGACCAAATACCACTCATTTTGCTCATCCGGTGGTCGATTCGCTGTACGAGCGGGCGCTCTCGCCATTGTTATCTCCCCGGCAGCGGTTCCAGATATACCATCAGATAGAGAAAATCGTCTTAGCGGAAGCGCCGTGGGTGTTTTTGTACTATAACGTGATCCAGCGGCTGACACAGCCGTGGGTGCGCGGCTTTTTTGTTGATGGCAGCGATCGATTGCTGCTGAAGTATGTGTGGAAACAGCAGGGGCAATAAAAGAGGGCATGGGATGCGGATTGTAGGTACTGCGTTTTTACTGCTTTCCTTGATCGCTTTCTTTCCTCTTTCTGGCTGGAGCGTGCCGCCGGTCAAGCACAAGGCGGTGTCAAAGCAGAAGAAACAAAAGCAAAAGGATCAACCGCGACGGCATCGGCGACGGTCGGATACGCGGAAAGGGAGGCAGCAGGCAATGATGTTTTTGCAGGCTTATGAAGATCTGGCAAAGCTGGCAGGGTTGCCGTATAAGCCGCCAGCGGATCAGCAGTTGCAGCAAATGGTGAACGAAGATGGCGAGGTGCTGACCGATACAGAGGCAGTAGCAATGTTGCCAGAAACCGATACGCTTGCCTGGAATCCTGCTGATTACGATATCACCGCTTTTCGAGAACAATGGGATGCATACATTGCACAATTTGAGGATGAAGAAGTGACTGACGCCGGAGTTGAGAAAAAAGCTCTTCTGCGTTCGATTCTGGAATGGATTGGAACTCCCTATCGGTACGGCGGTACCACGCGTCGCGGGATCGATTGCTCCGCTCTGGTGCAACACGTTTATCGACAAGCAGCCGATGTGCAGCTTCCCAGAACTGCCCGGTATCAGTATTTGTTGGGACAACCGATTGAGAATATCGATGATCTTCGCTTTGGGGATTTGGTCTTCTTCCACACCCGCCGCTCTGTCTATGTTTCGCACGTCGGGATCTATTTAGGACACGGACTGTTCGCCCACGCCAGCTCTCGCTACGGAGTGACCGTCTCTTCGTTGGAAAGTCCCTATTACCGCAAGCGGTTCATTGGAGGGCGGCGATTGCGCGTTGATGATCTCTTTAATTTGCAAGCAGTGACCGCTGGACAAACCCAGTAACGCGCCCGCTTCCTTAGAGGGTGATACCCGAACATTTCACTCCCCAATATACGGTAAAAAAAGCATAGTTGCAAGCGGTGAGCGTTCTGCTCTTCGTGTATATTTGTAAATTGGAAAGTTTCGTAGGGTAACGTGCTGGGAAATGCTGAAATCGAAGAAAGAAGAAAATGTGTTTTTGACGGTTGGTATTCTGGGTGGTGGGCAACTGGCAAAAATGCTGGCAGCGGCAGCGCAGAAACTGGGGCTTCGAGTTCACATCTTTGAGCGTTTTTCTGATTCGCCCGCATCGCGCAGTTGCGATCGGGAATTTGTTGGATCGTGGCAGTCGTGGGAAGTGTTGCGGAATTTTGCCCATAGCTGCGATGTGATCACGATTGAAAGTGAGTTCGTGCCATCCAGCACCCTCCATTGGCTCCATTCTATTACGCCAGTGTATCCAGAGCCTGTGTCGCTCCAGCGATTGCAGGATAAGTATAACCAAAAAAGTGTTGCACAGCAGGCAGGCTTTGCCGTTGCCCCGTACCGTGCCGTTGAAACTGAAGCTGACGTTCGGGCATTTGCTGAGCAGTATGGCTATCCAGTAGTACTCAAAACCCGATTCCTCGGGTACGATGGTTACGGGAACCGGGTAGTGCATCAGCCGTCGGACATCAAAAGTGCTTTGCGAGAATTGCAGCAGCGGGAGGAACGCTCCGGCATTTTTGTTGAAGCTTTCGTGGATTTTCAGAAAGAGCTGGCACTGGTCTATACTCGCGATGCTGCGGGACACATCCGCTTTTATCCGCTGGTGGAAACTGTTCAGCAGGATGGGATTTGTCACAGAGTCTTCGCGCCAGCAGTGGTAGATGCTGGCGTGGAGGAACAGGTGCAGCAACGGGCGGCACGGTTAGCTGACGCTTTGCGAGTTGTTGGAACGATGGCAATTGAATTGTTTTTAGTCGATGAAACAACAGTGCTGTTCAACGAGATAGCCCCGCGGGTTCATAATTCCGGACATTTTACGATTGAAGCGTGTTTCACCTGTCAATTCGAAAATCACATTCGGGCAATTACCGGGCTGCCGCTGGGCGCAACGGAAATGATCGTGCCGGCAGCAGCGATGATCAACATCTTGGGGACCCGGGAAGGCGATCCTTTTCTTCAGAATCCAGCCGCTTTGCTGGAACTGGAAAAAATTTCCGTGCATTTTTATAGCAAGGAACGGGTGCGTCCACGGCGGAAAATGGGGCATGTAACAACTGTTGGTGAAACCCGTCAAGAAGTCATCGATCGGATTGAGCAGGTAGCAAAGGTGTTGCAATGGTAAAAGATCCCTTGCGGTGGGTGATAGAGGCGTTGCAGCCGCAGCGGCTTCTGGAGGGAGACTGGATACAACGTCAGGTGTACGAAGCGCTGGAGCGGATGCAATTGCTTTCCGTACTGGCACCATTCGAACCCATAGTGACGGGAACATATCCGCTGGGCATCCACATTGCCGGTAGCGACGTGGACATTAGCTGCTACCTGCCGCTCAGTGGTGAGCTGGAGCAGGTGCTCTTGCATCATTTCTCAGGCTATCCACAGTTTCGGATGCTGCATCAGGAACGGGAGGGAATTCCAACTCTTATTGCCCGGTGGTACTGGGGAATGCTGCCGGTAGAGGTTTTTGCCCAACCGATCCCGCCACTGGAACAAAGAGCTGTTCGCCATTTGTTGATCGAACAATTTTTGCTGGAACAATTTCCGGCGCTGCGACTGGAGGTCCGAAAACTCAAGCAGCAGGGACTCAACACGGAAGCTGCATTCGTGCACGCCCTGGGTATTGAAGCCGAACCTTTTTCTTTCCTCTACGACCTTTCTTTCCAGCCAGCGGAACGGATTCTGGAAATCGTTGCAGCCCGGCAAAGAGCTGGATGACGGCTGATGATCATTGCTAAGAACATTTTTAAATCGTTTGGGGACAAAGCAGTTTTGCAGGGGATTTCCTTAGAAATTCCAGATCGTCACACCACGTGCATCATTGGGCGATCTGGCTGCGGTAAAAGCGTTTTGATGAAAATCATTGTTGGTTTACTGCCGCCAGACCGGGGCGAGGTCTGGATTGATGGGAAGCCGCTGGCGCAGCTCAGTGCCGCAGAGCGGTATCAGTTGCGGAAGGATATCGGCTTTGTATTCCAGGGAGCAGCCTTGTTTGATTCTTTGACGGTGCTGGAAAATGTCGTTTTAGCGCCGTATCAACACGGAGTGCGGGATCCAGAGTATCTGGAGCGCGAAGCACAGCGCGTGCTGGAAGCAGTCGGATTGCTCCCGAATCGGGAAGAGGTGGGGGAAGAAGTTTTTCTTCGGGAATATGCAGCATTGAAGGACAAAAAACCGGCAGAATTATCGGGAGGGATGCGCAAGCGCGTTGGCATTGCCCGCGCGCTGGTCGGCAATCCCCGGTATGTTTTCTATGATGAACCAACCACCGGGCTGGATCCGGTTACCTCGGAGCAAATTGACCGACTCATCCGGCATCTGGCGCAGCAGCTTTCCGTCACTTCCGTTGTCATTACCCACGATCTCTTCTCGGTAACCAACGTCGGCGATACCGTTGTGCTCCTCCACGATGGTAAAGTGCAGTTTGCTGGCACACCGCTGGAGCTCCTGCAATCCTCCGATCCGGTCGTCCAGGAGTTCATCGAACGGTACGAAGAAGGAGCGCAGTACCTGTCACAGGTGTGAGGAACTTTCGCCTCTCATCACGACCGGGCGCGTACACTTCGGTGTGCATTCTTTGCCGACTAAAGTCGGCGCTCCCAGTGTGCATCTTTCGTTGTTTGCCGACTGAAGTCGGCGCTCCCGGTAAAACACTCCCTGTTACTGGGAGCGCACCCTTTAGGGTGCATTTTTGCCGGCTAAAGCCGGCGCTCTCAGCTTTTGCCAACAGAAGTCGGCGCTCCCAGTGAGCGTATTCAACCATCCTCACAACATCCCATCCGTAGGGGCGACCCGGCTGGTCGCCCACTTTCTACATCCGCAGGAACACACGATAGCTCATCAGGCGAAGCACCGCTTCGCCCCTACGCATCGACCAGGAGCACACACTTCAGCGTGCATTCTTTGCCGGCTAAAGCCGGTGCTCCCAGTAAGGCACTCCTTGTTACTGGAAGCGCACCCTTTAGAGTGCATCTCTCGTTGCTTGCCGGCTAAAGCCGGCGCTCCCAGTAAGACACTTCTTGCTACCGGACGCGCATGCTTCAGCGTGCATTTTTATCTTGTGCTAATCCAAAATCGACGCATCTACTCGCGGCGTTGTTTGCTGTGTTTTTTGGTCGTGTCAGAAAAATGTGCTATATTGGAAATGTTGAAAATGGCAGGAATGGAGGAAGAGCGGAACGGAGAGCGTTGGAAACGGATGAGAACGGAGGGAGTGAAGCGGTAACGTTCCGGACATTTGGCGCAGCGAACAGAACGCTCAGACCGTTGTGAGATAAATCAAAGGAGTTTCGCTGATGCAACGATTCACTCTGTCGCTGATCGTTTTGTTCCTGACAACCGCTTCACTGTCGAGCCGCACGATTTCCGAGATCTACAACGTGATCGCATCGCCGTATAGTTACGTTCCCGTATCGCAATCGAATTCTTCAACCCTGGTGGATCTCAAGCAGTATACCTCGACCTATCCAAGCAGCCCGCTGTATGGCAATTATGACGATGGCATTATTCTGCTGGGAAATTTTGGTAATTCTCAGGTCATCAATTTTGCGTTCCCGTTCAATTTGAACGAAGAAAACCAGAATGTTTTAGCACACGCTGTGAGCACGAATGGAATGTTTCAACCCATTCGGACGCGTTCCAGTGGGGGAGGTGTGGTCACCGTGAACTCTTTTCCATATCCATCCAGCGCAGGATACTGGGGGAATTCCCAAGAGTGGAATGCAATCTTTGGCTTCGGAGGCGATCTGGATCTCTCGAACGACACAACGTCGAAATGGTACTATGCGGTTCAGGGAAGTGCACCGAATCGGCGAATTGTCTTTGAATGGCGAAATGCGAAGATTTATGGTACCAGTACGCGGGTGACCTTCCAGATCATTTTGAACGAGTCCGACAAGTCGATCGACTTTGTCTTTGGCGGTGTCAGTGGTACGATGCCATCGAATATGACCTTTTACACCGGTGTAAACGAAGGAACGGCAGCGTTGTCCAATTACAACATTCCTGAAAAAGACAGCCACGGCGATCCGGGAAATTACATTGCGTGTAAATTTGAAAATGGATCGTGGACGTACTCCAGTTCGGTGTCGAATCCATACGGAACGATTGGAACGTTCCCGACAGAAAATATCCGCTTCTGCATTGCCCCGATTCTGAACGTATCGGCGCCGCCGACGACACTGTTCAATGCAGCGACGAATACAAACGATCGGATCAGCGTAGGAGCGACCCTGACGAAGACGTACACCATTACCAATCAGAATTCTTCCAATGCGCCGCTGAAGATCACCACCGAAATTTCCGGTCCGGGCGCCGGTTCGTATTCGGTAACCCCCGCGCAGGTGGCAGCCTTGCAACCGGGCAGTTCGCAGCAGTTTCAGGTAACGTTTTCCGGCAATGCGTTCGGTCCACGGAACGCCCAGTTAGTTTTCCGCCTTTCGTCCATTGATGGTGCCAGTTGCCCCGAATTTCTGGATCCCGTCTCTGTTGGACTACAGGGGCGCGTTCTGGGATTGGATGCTGTGATCGATCCGCTGGAGCTGGATTTTGGACAGGTTGCGGTGAATGCAACGACGGATCGAGAGTTTGCCCTGTTCTGGAATGAATCTTCGCAGACGTTGCGCTACCGCTTCTATGACCTGCAGGGGGGAGAGTTCCAGTTGCTGGGAGCAACCGGCGTTCCACCAGAAATCGTCGGTACCGTGGCGCCGGGTGATACGGTGAAACTTCCCATCCGATTTCATCCCAGCAGCATTGGGCAGCAGCAGGCAACGGTGCGATTTCAGTATTCAAATGTGCAGCAAACGGTGTTTTCCGATGAGTACCTGGTCACGGTGCGCGGCGAGGGGACGCCCACACGGTTGAAGTTTGCCATCGGTGATAACGATGAGCACGCTCCGTCCGGTTCTGTGCTGGGACAGCAGCGGGAAGCAGTGGTTGGTGAACAGCCGGCAGATTTTCCCTTTACCATTTCCAATACCGGGATCGGTGGAAACGTGCGGCTGTGGAATTTCCACTTCGTTGCACTGGATGTGGATAATCCCGTCGGCGGGCGGTTCCGCGTGCTCTGGACTCACGGCTTTGGGCAGGGAGAACCGGTGTCGCTGGATCGCCACTTCCAGTTGCAGGCGTGGGATGGAACAGCGTGGAAGGTGGTGGATCCGGCAGTGGGGGTGACGGTGAAACCGGGAGAATCGCTGCAAATGCGGGTGCTCTTTGCGCCCCATCGCCGGGGCGTGTATTTTGCTCGGATGTTCTTCCAGACCGATGCAACGGCCGACCACAACTACAATGCGATCGAGGCATTGAATGAAGCCGATCAACTCACTGCCGGGTTGCAGTCCTATGATCTGTATGGGCTGCGGGCACGGAATTCCCGGCTGGAGCGGTTGAAGAGAGTAGAGTTTCCGCCGACGAAGATTGGTTACTCAGCAGAAGTTGCGGTACCGATTGTAAATACTGGCGATGCTCGATTGCTCATTGATCAGTCGAGTGTCCGACTGATTCCAGGTGATCCTGACTTCGAAATTGTCTCGGCGTTTCCCCAGAAACCGATTGATAATGGCAACTACGTGATCGCTGTGGGCGATACCGGATACATCTACATTCGGTTCACACCGCAGGCAATTGGTGCGCGCTATTCCCGATTGGAACTGTACTGCAATGATTCAACCAATGCAGAAAGCACTCGTGGACGGCGTTCCGCTTTTATCTTCGGAGAAGCGGTGGGAGTGCCAGTGCTGGATGTGCAACTGGCAGGATCCGACACGATCCTTTTTGCTCAGGATACCGTGGTTGTCGGGGATCCAACCACGTACAAGACAGCGAGCGTTCAGCTTGTGAATACGGGAAGCGAGACCTTAAAAATCACCGATATTCTGCTCAGCGGTGCCAATGCTGACGACTATCAGCTTGCCTACCGAACGTGGCGGAAAGATCCAGAACCGCAGGGAGATTTGCCCTGGCTGCTGGAACCCGGTGATCAGCGCACGGTGACGGTGCGCTTTATGCCGCAGACGCCGGGACATAAATCTGCTGCAGTGCAAATTCGGAGTAATGCAGAGAATGGCGCAGTACTGGAAATTCCACTGGGCGGTTTTGCTGGCGTTCGCACAATCGCTGCCGCTGTTGATACCCTCTTTCTCGCCGATAGCGTGGTGATCCAGGAAACGATCACGCGCGCCGTTGCCATCCTGAATACCGGTACTGTGCCGGTGCAGATTCTCAACGCAAAGATTCAGGATGATATGAGTCGGAGTTATGCAGTCAACTTTTCCGATCCGGTCACCATTCCCCCGTCGGAAAGCTATGATCTGGAAGTGCAGTTTACGGGGAAGGAACTGGGACCGCAGCCAGCGACCTTGGTGGTAGAAAGCAATGCGACCGATGCGGCAGAGCTGCACATCGCACTGGCAGGCTATGTGGGATATCGCCTCTTGCGATCAATCAGCCCGTTGATCAAAGTGACCCGACACATCACTCCCGGTGGGTTGCAGGGCAGCGAAGGTTGTGTCGATTTGCAGAATCTGGGCGACATCTCCCTGCGTATCCTCAGCGTTGCCATTTACGGTGATCAACTGGGTGAGTTTGAAATCCTCGAGTATCCAGAAGTGTTGATGCCGAATCAGAAAGCGCCGTTGTGCATTCGGTACACTCCGAAGTCTGAGCAATTTCCCACCGCCTTTGTGGAAATCGAAGACAACGATCCACGGTCGGTCAATCTGACCATTCCGATCAACATCATCGTTACGGGAGTTGCCGAACAGCCGCATCAGGATCGAGAGATTGCCGCAACGCTCTACGACGAGAACCGGGTGCTATCCATCGACCTGGCACTCACCCGTCCGCAGCCAGTGCAGATTCGGATAACGGATCTTGCAGGCAAAGTGCTCTTTCAGACGAAGGAAATCAATCCGGTGACCCGGCTGCGGTTGCAGGTGCCGGCAGAGCGATGGAGTAGCGGTTTGTACGTGTTGCACGTTCAGGGCGTTGATGATCAGTTAACAAAACTCTTTTCCATCGTGCGCTGAAAAACGAACCCATAGCACCCGGCGACGTCGCAAGCGTGCGATGCGTCACAGACGGGGGATGCTATGGCGCGCGTTCCTATTCTCAAACGGCGCTACGAGCGTGCAACGCTTCGCAGAGCAGGGGATTTTGAGCGGTATGTGCCGCTGCGGGTTTCCAGTGTAGAGAAGTTGTCGGCACGTCACCCCCGGGAAACACGCATTGCAGCTTGTATTTAGCGGGAGCGCACGCTTCAGCGTGCATTCACTGGGAACGCACCCTTTAGGGTGCAAAGATGCCGACTAAAGTCGGCGCTCCCAGTAGAGCACTCTCACATCGGCGTTCCCAGCAACTGGGAGCGCACACTTCAGCGTGCATTTGCCAGAGACGCACCTTCCTAAGGGTGCATTTCGTCGGTAGGACACCCCTCCGGGTTGTGCAGGCTAAGCCAGCGGTTTGCTCTACTATTTACATTCTGTCGCCACAGGCTGATGCTCCGGTTTACTCTTCTCCCTGAGCACAGAAACTCCGACTACTCTGCCACCAGCTCGTGCCATTGCAGAAATGTCAGCGCTGGCATTCGCCCGCTCTGTTCTTCCCACTGCTGTCGCCGTTTCTGCTGGTAGTATTCGGTGATGGAAGCGCCCGCCGCTCTGGCTTCCAGCCAGGTGAGAATGTCGAATTCGATGGATTCCTGTGCCAGTGCCTCTGAAAGGATGCGATGGATGCGCTGGTAAAATGGTGGCGCTGCTGGAAGTTGTGATGTTGAGAAGGTGTTGGGTATTCGCTGCAGAATGCGTCGCATCACTCGTACCACGGGGACAAATGAAGGGTACTGTTGCACAAATCGATACAGGCGTCCCAGCGCACGTTCTGTTGCTTCAAAGTCGCGCTGTTCCCAGGCGATGATGCTGAGAAGGAGTCGTACGAGAAAACCGATTTGTTGCAACAGCCGTTGCGAGGTGCGATCGTAAGCAGCTTCCAGATACTGCCGGGCAAGGTCGTATTCTTGCAGCCAGAAAGCAATGCAGCCAAGATGGTACAAAGCTGCTTTGTAAAAGTAGGGGTATCGCTGGCGATACTGTTGCAAAATCTGTTCGATTATCTGCCGGTGGGCAAAGATTTCTCCGAATAGTCCTAATTCCAGTGCCAGATACAACGCCACGTTCAGATACAGCATTTCCACTTCATCCCTAACAATCTCGTTGCTTTGAGCAACACCGTTTTCCTGCTGCCGAAGCTGTTTGATAGTTTCAAACCGCCGCTCGGTGGTATGCGCATCGCGAGCGGCTGCAGCGTAGATGATCTGGTTATGCAGCGTATTGAAATAGGCTAACGGGTACAACTGCAGTCGCTGGGAATCGTATTGAAAATACTGGATCAACTGTTCATAACATTCTACTGCCTGTGCTGGTTGACCACTGATACCCCATAGCAGTGCCTCGGTGTTCCAGCGCAAAAAAGGGATGGGAAAAGGATCGGTCATATAAGCAGGAATGCGCTGAAGCTGATCGATCACCGGCTGAATAAGCATCTTGCCCTTAGCACTGGAAGCTCGAACGTTTCCTTCAAAGTAGTGGGTGTACCATCGGGAATGGATGTCCAGTAACTGCACGAATCGCTGGGTCTGATCCAGTGCTTCCTGCAATTGTTCCAGATGCTGTTGGAGCTCCTCCTGGCTGAACAACTGAAAATTCCGATGACTGTGATACTCAATCTGCAGCACCGCTGCCGCCAGTTTTTGTACAGGATCACCGGCGATATCGGCAGAGTGATAGGTTTTTTGCACAGATTTTAAAGCATCGCTATCCTGCTGCCATACAAAAGCGAAGCGGGAGAGAATCAGATCAAACAGTCCAGCACCTTGTTTGTCCTGTTGCATAAATACGTACGTTCCGATCCGCAACACTTTGGTATATACCTTGTGCCGCAGTGCCCGAAGATCTGTTTGAATTCCTTGCTGCTGGAGAGCAGAGCGCAACTGTTGGTCATCCCATTCTGGATGCTGTTCCAGAAGCTCCAGAAGGGCGTGCTCTGCTTCCGTGAGTTGAATCCGTATTCCCTGTTTGATTTGCCGCCACAGATCTGAAGGAAGTGTGCGCAATAATTGATTCAGTTTGTGATCTGCCATCGTGCGTTCAGATTGTTTGAACATCCCGACATAAATTTAGCAAATTGGATGCAAAGAGCTGTTGCCTTTGCCACTTTGCGAGAGTCTCAGGCTTCAATCTTTTGGGGACATTATTCAACGCAAAGACAGACCCTTTCCTGATTACCAGTGCTTCCATAAGCATTTCCGGCGCGGAGAAAACGAGCATCGCACGACACCGAGCCAATGGGTATGTTTTCGCAGTGGTATACCTGTCCGATTCCCTCGTACCAATGCTTGTTGTCAATCGTTATGCTGGGACAGTGCTTCCAGTACCTGCTGGATGTGGCGACAAACGGTTGCCGCAGAGCAGTGATGGAGATGAGCAATTTCTTCTAAGGTCCATCCCTGAGCCCTGCGGCACACCATATCCCAGACGTCCGGACCGAACCGCCGGCGTATCCACTGCTCAAGACGTTCCAGTTGCAGTCGGGCGTCCACTGTTATTTCGGGAGAATGCAAGTCGACCGGTTCCTGAGAGAGTGCAGACACTTTCTGCGCCCGTCTGCGATTCTCCGAGGTGAGATACCGAACTGCGACTTTTTCCGCATAGCGCCAGAGCGCTCCGGGAATGTGTCGAATCTTCCGGGGTGCTTTCTTCAGAAGGATTGCAAGCGCTTCTTGCACCGCATCCTCTCGATCCTCTGGGGGAGAAGCAGCAAAGTGGTGGTCCAGAAAGTGCTGGAGCGTGTGCTGCAAAATGCGAAGTGCAACCGGGAACTGTAAGAGGTCAGGCGGGTGATAACTCGATACCTGGCATTGCCTTGCAACTTTCGGGAGAAGCTGATCAAAGTGGAAAAATGCATCCACCACCTCCGTTATGGACTGTTCCTCCAGCAGTTGACCCAGGACCTGCGTTATTTGCTGCGGTGCAATATCTGGCAGGGCATACTGGAACAGTGGTAAGAGTTGCTGTACAATGGTCGTCTCCTCGCCCATAGCGATGGTCCCCCATCTCAGCGACTCTTTGATCGGTTCTAATTTAAGCATTCCCTTGCAAAATCGGCATCGATGCCCATTATGCGATGCCTCTGCCACTGAGGAACTGATTTCCTTTTCTTCTCTTTGCAGATTTCTCAATCACCGTCTGCACTTTCACTGCTGGCTCCAGCGATCGGACGTGCAAAATTTTGGGCTGAAAATCCTCTATAGAAAGTGAAACCCGTAGCAAAAGAAAGTTTCTCAGACAATAAGGTAGTGGCGGAAAGCAAGGAGCAGGGCGATGTGTGCAAGATGGTGTTTTGTCATAAGCCTGATTCTCTGTATTCCAGTGGTAGCCCAGCGATGGATTGACCAATTTTATCCGCGTCCTCTCTTCCTTTTCTCGATGAGGGATGAGGGCAAGCTTTCGTACTACGAATTCAATGATTACTTTGAGTCCGTTATCGTCAGTTGCACCATTGGTGAATTCCGCCTCCTGCTGGACAGCTCAACGGAACGGGTGATTCCCATCCGGTACAAGTCCATCCCTTCTGAAGGAATCAAAGGAATTCCCGATCGTGGGCTGGACACCTTTCTCCTCAACTTCACGCGCACGGATACCTTTACCATCCCCGGCAATGCAACACTCTTTTTCTTTCGATTACTCAGTCGTGCTTTTCCCTGTCAGCTTTCTCCTATACCACTGGATTCTGCACCGTCACCACCGCACTGGACCGATGCGTACTGGGTAACGCCACCGGGATGGATTCAGGACACGGTGATTTTCGTCACGGAGCTCCGCCGCGCCAGTGACAACGCAGTACTGGCAGTGCTCGACAGTGTGGGCGTATATCCGAATAGGCATTCGTGGTTTCCTGTTCGCTTTGGCACTGAGCCCAATCGATCGCGACATTTCCGATCGCTTCCTTCAGAGCTTGCAGGAACGACCGCATACGTGCAGATCAAAGCCTATCGGTATGGTCCCGCGCCGTATGGCTTCCATCTGCTCTGTTCCCTGAAATGGTGTTCGCTTTCTACCCTGTGGGACTACGATAGTAGTGCAGCAGCAGAAGGGCGAGGAAGTCTGCGTTTTCCAGAAACCGAAATGGATTCCCTAAACCACGCATATTATGCTACTTTGCGCGTCTACCTGGACTCTGGCTTGGCAGCAACAGGTAAACTGCCACCGCACATTCCTCCCTTTGCCTTTGTACTGGACTCTGCAATTCGGGCAGATTACGAAGCACGCTACGGGAGATATCCACAGGAATTTGATCCAGAGTTCGTGATTGTGGTAGACACGATCTGGGGCGATACCAGTGCACGGACGGTTCAAGGCGAGCGGATCGGCATTACATTGGCCGGCATCCTCTCCGTCTCGTTCATAGGCGTAACCATCGACAGAAATGTTTCGCCACCAGTGCTACATCTGAAAATCGTCACATCGCAACCATTGCCCGGCAGCACCATTTCAGTCGTCGATGTCTCAGAACGGGACCTTGGTCTCATCTGGAACGGCAATCTTCAGTCTGGCAGCAATGAGCTCCAGATCCCGCTCCCGCAATCGCTCTCGACAGGACAATACTTCCTGATACTCCGCGATCAGCACAATCAGATCCTCGCCATCCAGGACTTCACGTTATAGCAGTGCCGCCGGGGGCACAATGCCCCCGGTGGCAGGGTTCAGTATCCAGCGTTTCCGGACATCCAAGTGAATTCCCATCGCAGTATATCCTTGGGAGGCTTAGCGATCTGTACAATCCAGAAATGTTCTTCTTGCTTCTTTGGGAAACAATGTCCGGAAATACGAATGCATCATCAATTGCAGTGACGCTGCTTGCAGCTTTTGATCCAGATACAGACCATCCTTCCGCTAACGGAGACTCCAGAAGAGCATCACCGTTTTCTACACAGTGATAACATTCCAGCTTGCAAATGGCTCAGAGAGATAAAGCCATTGCCAGTTTACTTCATACGTTGTTGCTGTTTCTCCAGGATAGCGTTTATGCTCTCCTGATCTAACTCGTACCACGCTCCGGTAGCAGCATCTACCACAATGGCTATGAGACCTCCAAAAAGAACATCAAGAATCACCCATCCAACTCCAATGTGATTAGTAATAGTGAAAGTTTTTGGCTCAAATCCCTCTTTTCTGAACTCAATATGGTACACTTTATCAGATTCCAGTTTCACTCTAACGGGAGTTGTTCCAACCAGATTTCCATTAACGTAGACCTTGGCTCCGGAAGGGGTAGAGCTGAAGTCGACATTGTTCGATGTGCCTTTGAAGATAGTAGCGCATCCATTGAGGAGTAAAACGAGTACCGCAATAGAACAAGCGGCAGCTCCCGTCACTACGAACCATCTTCGCATAGCTATCTCCTCTTGACAGTTCTACATTTTTATGTATCCTCTGCAAGAGTCAACAACCATCAACTAGACCCCTAAGCCCAAGCTGCAATATAAGCAAAAACAGTGTAATAACCAAACAGGGAACATTACCAGTTTACTTCCTACGTTGCCGCTGTTTCTCCAAAATATCTCTGGTTTCACGTGCATACTCATCGGGTTATCAGTGAAAACCGGCTATATTCCATCGCCTGGGAGCACACACTCTTAGGTGTGCAACACCCTCACCCAGAGGGAGAGGGAAGTTTTTGCCGACTGAAGTCGGCGCTCCCAGAGGAGCGCACGCTTCAGCGTGCATTTCCCCGGCAGGACAACCCTCCGGGTTGTCCAGGGCAAGCCAGCGGGTTGTCCTCCCTATCTGCATTTGCTGATGAAAATCGGCACTCTTAGCCCTCGAAGAGGCGATAAGGCAGACTTTGTTCCTTGCCTCGCGACGCTATGAAATGGTCATTTTCACCGAGGACAGACGGTACTTTTTTCGTGTGAGAGGGGAATTCTTCAGGATCGCAGAAAAGAGTATTGCGGAGGGTCAGTATCGATCGCATACCTCTTATTTATGCCGATTCTCGATAGCATACACATCACGGAAACTCTCGATGGCTGCTGCCCGTGAAAATCCTTAACGTACCACAATCACCTTCACTGTTTTGCTCAATTCCCCAGCACGGATGTGGCACAGGTAGATGCCTTCAGGTATCCTCGGCAACGCCCATCGCACCTGATGCTCGCCGGGTGGCAGGATCCTATCGACCAGCGTTGCTACGTGGTATCCCAGCAGGTTGTAGATTTCCAGTGTTACGGATGCAGGCTTCGGCAGCGAAAAACCGATGTGGATGTCAGGGCTAGCGGGAGGGTGCACAACGTTGACTTTCCACGGAATATCTCCACCATCACTCAGGTCCGTGGAAGACTGCGCATCCAGCCAGAAAGCTTCTCGCCAGCGACCTGCAACGGCATTGAATCCTACGCCCACGATGTAGCGGCCATCTGGCAGGATGGCGCGTGCTTCTTTGAGGAAGGAATCGCCGGCGAGCAAGGCGCTGTAGGTCTGGCTGAGGTTTTCCACTATGCCTGCTACGGCATCCCATCGGACGGCGCGGACATCGCCACTGTCATTCTCTGCCCAGCCGACGACATATCGTCCGTCCGACGAAACGCCTACAGCCCAGCTCGAACCGCCGCCCAGCGTGCCGAGGTCCTGGGTCAGACCAGTTTCCATATCCCATCGCACAGCGTGGACGTCACCGCTGTCATTCTCTGCCCAGCCAACCACAAAGCGCCCGTCGGCTGAGATACCAAACGCATAGCTTTCATTCCCTCCTAAGGTTTCAAGCTCCTGAATCTCCCCGCTCTGCATATCCCATCGCACAGCGCGCCACTGTCCAGCACCATTTTCCGCCCAGCCGACGACGAAACGTCCGTCAGCCGAAATCCCGGAAGCGATGCTCTCACTCCCTCCCGGTGTCCCCAGCACTTCCATCTGTCCAGCCTGCATATCCCACCGGACGGCGCGCCATTGCCCAGCAGCATTTTCTGCCCAGCCGACGACGAAGCGTCCATCGGCGGAAATGCTATACGCCCGACTCCAGCCACCGCCCAGATGCCCCAGATCCTGCACCTGTCCGGTCAGCGCATCCCACCACACAGCCCGCCGCCAGCTACTGTCATTTTCTGCCCAGCCGACAATGAAACGTCCATCGGCGGAAATACTGAACGCAACGCTCTCCTTCCCTCCAAGGGTTCCCAGATCCTGCACCTGCCCAGTCAGCACATCCCACCGCACAGCTCGGCGCCAGCTACTATCGTTTTCCGCCCAGCCGACGACGAAGCGTCCATCGGCAGAGATCCCATACGCCCAGCTTTTACTTCCGCCCAGCGTTCCCAGCCAGCGCAGATGTTGCGCGCTGCCGGTGCTAACAGCAAGAAACAACACGAAGCCTGCACAGTAGTGCACCCATCGACGCATCGTTTCTCTCCTGATCGTTCCTGAAAGTTCGAGGGAAACCAACACTGGAGTGAGAAGATCCTGCAGTTTTATAGACCTTCGCTTTTCTACTTCCACACGACAAGCCCAAAAACAATAGCCACGTATTTTGTGGTTCTGCCATTACCATTCCTGCTTTACCAGAAGCTCATAGTGCGATAGGCGAAAATACGAAAAAAATGCTAACTATCAAGCCGAACGAGAAAATTGTTTCCCTTATACGATGCCGGCTATGGTTCCCCTTACACAATCCCGGCTATGCTCAGCGCCCCCGTTGAAACAGGAGGAGTTCTAACAAGTGGAACAAAGCGAGGCCATCACTGAGCGTGCTACTGGAGCAAAAGCGGACTGATCGTTCCTTATGCGATCCCGGAAGTACGCAACACACCCCCGAAATCCCGGCGGTACGGGGGAACCGTTACTGAAATGCTCCTGCACAGCGCAGCATCGGTGGGCTTTCTTCGCAGTCTCGCTACACTCTGGGTCTCCATAAACTCAGCGTAGCAACTGTATTCCCTGCTTTCAGGCTTCCTTTGCAGAAAGCCTGAGTCTCCACAAACTCAGCGTAGCAATAACTTCCCGCTCCTACTTCACCACGACGATACGTTTCACATCGACGGCGCCGCCAGCGCTAAGGTGATACGCATAAACGCCTGTGGGCAATGCCGTTGCATCGAAGACTACCGAATGCTTTCCGGCGGTCATTGCACCTTCCACGATGGTTGCTACCGTTCTGCCCAGCATATCAGTAACCGTCAGCCGTACGTGTGCTGGTTGGGGAAGTACGAATTCGATGTTTGCTGTTTCCCTCAGGGGATTGGGATGCACGGTGGAACGAAGCCGCTGTGACTGGCGGTTTCTCCGTGTTTCTCGAACGGCAGTGACGAACACTTCATCGGTGCGCCACAGTCCGCCACCCAGCGTGCCGACGTAAAGCTGGTTCGGACGGGTGGGGTTGAGCGTGATGAACGTGATGAGCGTGTGCTGGAGGTTGTTTGTGATGTCTGTCCAGGTCTGCCCGCCATCGGTGGTGACGTGAATCCCTTTCTTCATCGACGGGAGATACTGGTACCACGCCTGCACAGCAACGGCGATGTTGCGGGGATTCGCTGGATCGATCGCAACATCGAAGGTTCTGGGTGCATCGAAGATTTTCGTCCACGTAGCACCGCCGTCCGTTGAGCGATATAACCCGCCCTCGGTGCTCCAGTCGTAGAAATCCGTTGCACACACGTAGACCGTTCCTTCGCTGTCGAATTTGATATTGAAAACGCTGGAAGCAGGAAAGTGTTCCAGTCTGCGCCACGTTGCTCCGCCGTCGGTGGATGTGTACAGTCCGCCCGGACCGCCACGACTTCCTTTGTAGAGTCCCACGAAAATTTCATTGGCATTCGCTGGGTTGATGGAAAGGGTCCAGATATACCGGAAATTGGTATCCGCTCCGAGTTGTGTCCAGTTGTTTCCACTATCCGTGGATTTGTAAAGCCCGTTCCAGAAACTGGCATAGTACAGTGTCCGCGTCTGCGGTGTTCCAGAAGCTGTGTCCATTACCAGGAAGGGTTTCCCTTTCGGCAGATTGGCAACGCGCTGCCACGTATTTCCCCGATCCCGACTGATCCATAAGCCGCCATCAGCGTAGCCGATCGCCTCTGTTGCTCCAATACCTTCGTATCGGGTCAGATAGATGATGTTGCTGTTCGCTGGGTCAACGATGATATTTCTGGCAGCATCGTACCCTTCATACGGATCCTGATACGGATCCAACGGGTAGAATGAATGCCCACCATCATCGGATCGAAACGGTCCAAAGTCGTCATAGGCGACATACAGCACGTCTGGATCGGAGGGATCAAAAGTGATTCCTTCAACTGCCATACATTCCATTCCCCGCGTGGTCCATCCATTTGCCGTTTTCGTGGCATATATTTGCTCCCACGTTGCGCCTGCATCCGTGGTTCTGTACACATCCACTGTTCCCATTATCAGAATGGACGGATCGCTGGGCGCCATTTCCAGATAATGGGCGTTGTATTCTTCAAAAAACGGGGTTTCCAGCCAGCCCGTTGAGGTGCGATAGCCCTGCTGCATCCGCCGCCAGGTCTGGCCACCGTCGGTAGTCTTGAAAATTCCCGCACCGGACCACGCAGCATAATTCCGAAAAGTTGCGATGTAGATAATCTCCGGATTGGATGGATGGACAGCGAAACTTGCGTAGGTATAAGCAGCCTCATCTTCGACGCTCCACTTCGGAAGATTTCCGGTAATATCCACCCAGGTTTCTCCAAGGTCAGTACTTCTGAATATCCCTCCCGTGTAGCGGGTTGTATCCTGCGGATCGACATCCAGCTCTACAGTAACAAATAGCAGCAGTTGTCCATTGTGCACAATGCCCCGGAGTTGCCGGCAGATTTTATCCGTCAGCCCGTTGCTCACTGCATCCCAGGTTTGTCCTCCGTCATCGCTTCTGTACATCCCGAAATCCGTTGCGACAAAAATTCGCCTGTTACCAACCGGAGAGATCGGGTCGATCACGATGCCAGTAACATTCGAAGGGTTACCGGGCAAGGAGAGTGTATCCCACGTCTGTCCGCCGTCACTGGTTCTGTACAATCTTCCTGTCCCTTCGCCAAGTTCGTGCCGGTTACCTGAACCGACGAGAATGAAATTCGTATCGACAGGATCAATTTCGATCACGGCAGCAGCGATTTCGTCGAACCGTTCGGTGTACTCGATCGTATCCGGAAAAAAGAGTTGCCAGTTATCGCTGGCTGCGGTACTTTTGAAAACCGCTCCGGCGGCAATGAATACCGAGCGGTAATTGAGTGGATTGATCGCTATGTCCTGAACGTAATAAGCATTGGCGGCAAAGGTTTTGCTGAGCGTGTTATTGATCATCCGCCACGTTCTGCCACCGTCAGTCGTTTTGAAAATTCCCTCGATGTCTCCAGCAACATAGATCACGTCCGGGTTATCGGGTTGAAAAGCGGCTGTCAACAGATCGCTGCCAGCGCCCGGTCCAACAGGCGTCCATTGCCGTTGCTGTGCCATTGCGGAAACTCGAAGAATACAGAGTGTGGAGAAAATGAAGAACCAGAATCTGGAATTCATCGTGCAGCTTCCTTTATTTTTCAACACCGTTCTCCGGCAGAATC
This sequence comes from Candidatus Kapaibacterium sp., assembly GCA_015490805.1. Lineage (GTDB taxonomy): Bacteria > Bacteroidota > Ignavibacteria > Kapaibacteriales > WFXC01 > WFXC01. Next base: position 74,321 of record WFXC01000044.1, on the reverse strand, counting down.
TGGAGCAGCATCGGGGCTACCGACAGCGGGAGCGCCGGCTTTAGCTGGCAAAAAATGCACGCTGAAGCGTGCGCTCCCAGTGACTGGAGTGCCGACTTCAGTCGGCAACAACTAAATAGGAGTCCAAGCCGCTGGCTTGTCCTGGACAACCCAGAGGAGTGTCCTACCAACGTAAATGCGCGCTGAAATGTATGCTCCCGATAGATGCGCCCTAAGGGCGTGCTCTCACTTGAATTCACACTGGAATGTCCACCGTCCATAAGGAATCTATTGCTATTGAGCCCAGAACACTACCGGCGCACGAAGAACGGCTGAACCACCGTTGTGGTTCCATACTGGAACTGGCACACATACATCCCATTGCTCAGCATCGGGAGTAGTGGCTGGAAGCAGCGCTGGCTTATGTCCACGCGCTGTTTCCAGAGCAATCGCATTTGTGCATCATAGATCGATACGATTGCTGTGCCACTCCTTTGTGGCAACGCACTCCAGCAGATGGTGAAGCTTCCATCATTGACAGAAGGATTGATAGAAAGGTCAAAGACTGGATGATCTTGCTGTTCTGTCACTCCTGCCGGCGTTCCTACGCGCTGAAGCGGTACATACCACAGTCCCGGATGGTACGTTGTAGCGGGATCATCCCACTGCGCTTTTGCTGGAAAAAGTTCTACGACACAAGAAGAATCAGTGATAGGCACCAGCACACCGTTTGCTTTGCCATCCAATGCGGTCAGATGAACCTGATCATCATTCGGTGTCCATCCAGCAATCGCTGCCCGACGGTGTATGCGTCCGTCCCAGGACAACTGGTAGATCCGGGTTTGGTAGCTCTGATCGTTGTTGTCCATTGTATCGATGCGGATCAGACACCAGAGCCCTGAAGCAGTCAGCGCCTGCGGCACAATCCACCACTCTGCTTCCACTGGTTCAGGAAAACTCCATTGCCGGATAACGTGCCGGGTTGTGAGATTATAAGCCGTTACCGTGTGGAGCTTTTCATTTGGAGCCAGAGCGACGATTTCCGTCCAGACCAGGGTGTCGCCGAAAAGGCGAGCGCGGTGGATCGCCGCTGAAGGAGCTTGACTAACAATTCGCTGCTCTGTTCGGGATCGGTAATTGAAGATAACCAGCGTGTCCGGCTTGTCAACTCGTCCCGTATCCGGTAAGCGCCATACCACCCGCCCTTTTTGATGGTCGAGAATGTCGTAGAACCGGGCATCAGCGATGGGATGGTTCCATTCTGCTAACACGGTATAGGGGTGGTTGGGTCCCCATACGACTATTTGCACCGAATCACTGCCCCGGTAACTCCGTCGCCACACCATCACGCTGCCATCCAGGTGGAAATCCTCATTGGTCCAGAGCGTAAAAGCGGGACGAAGGACAAGGGATTGCATCGATCGGGTATCGACATCGCCGACGTAAAGGGTGTCTTTCCTATCATCGGTCCACCAGATTCGCCGGTCAGCGACGCCGAGCAATCGGAGGCGAGAGGGGAAGGCAGTATGCGGTTGCCATTGCCACCCATACCGGAGCCGGTCATCTTCATAGCCGATAAAAACAGCGGTTGAATCCTGTACCCATCCTGACAGTTGCTTCACCTGGTGGTCGCTGACAACCCACGCAATACCGGTGTTGCCGGCAACGACATCGCCGAGTGTCAGCGCTCGTTGTGGAGGATTGATACTGTAAGCATTGACCGTATCATAGAGCACGCCGGCAAACAACAGCGATTGCACCTTCCAGTTCCGAAGATCCGATCGGTAAAGCAGACAGGAAATGTCATCACCTCGCGTTGGAACAATGCTGGCGAACCGTGCATTCCCCCACAAAAGAGCTACGTTCTGTGCTTTGCTACCGAACAAGACCCCGTTCCCCAGAAAATACGCTGAATCCAGACTTCGGCTCTGGAGTTTACAATCGTACAGTTTCTTTGTGCCAAGATTGACCACAACATAGCTACACATCACATCCGATGGAGTCAGTGAGGGTTCGGTCAGCGTAATGCCAATGACTTTTTTCGGTACGGTGTGCAACACCTGTTTTACCACCACCGAATCCTGGCGTTCCAGAAAACGGAGAATTCGGGCAGCAGCACTGAAGTCCACGTATGCAGCTTCGTATTCTGACAACAGCGCGATGTCTGTTGAATCGAAGTCGGTTTCATAATCCGAAAATGACTTATCAGAAAACGGTCGATTCTTGAGCTGATACTGAAATCCCCATCGAGGATCCACATTCCGATCTTGTACCCAGAGGGCGATCCAGAAATCCCGAACCAGCTCAACGAAGGAGCGATCGGCACCCACCTGCCGCAGTGCAGAATCAATCCCGGCTCTGCCGGATAGCGGATTCTGCACAAGATATCGCAAGAGCGTATCGCCGTACTGTTCCAGACAGTACTTGTAGAACAGCGCCGCTCGCCCATAGGTTATTTCCACGTCTTCTCTTGAAAAATCGGTGAACTGGAGAATGCCTCTTCGCTTGTAAGCTGGAAGCGCTGTTACGAAAGAGTTCACAACCTCATCCCACTGAAAGCCACAAATGTATTCTCCCATCTGCGCCCGTCCTTCTAAGCTGAAGCGTTCTTCTTGCGGATCGTATCGATGTTCGATCAGGTGAACCAGCTCGTGGGCAGCCGTGCCTGCGATTTCAGCAGCGGTCCCGGTGCCAAAATTTCGCCAGTTCAGGTAGAGAATATTGCCCTTATTGCTTTTGTCAGTGTCTTTTTGATCCATTGGGCTGAACCATCCACGCGCAGGGTAGTGCACAGGGGAGTTGACGTCTGTAACAAGATAGTGGACTGTGTCAGCATTGCCCTGTGGAAATCGATTCGGTACCGTCCCAACCCATTGGCGCAGGAGTGTTCCAATGCCAAGATTGGGATTTTTTGATCCGTCAGGAGTTTGATTCACTAAGAAATTGAGCAACGTGTCGACTTTCGGTTGAACAGCCGCATTGCCGGAAAGTGCTGTGTCGATCCATAGCTTGAAAGGGAAGCCACTATATCCTGTCCGGGAAAGCTGAAAAGTACGCCGCTGGCGGAAGGATTGGGTAGTATCAACAGGGTCCTGAACGTCCACGTAGAAATCCCTCAGGGGACCATCCAAAACTTCCTGAATAAACTCGATCGGTTGCTGATATGCTTTCGAAAAGAAAGCAGGTTCTTGAGCAAAGCTGCTGATCGCGATCAGCAGTGCCAGTGCAAAGGCGCCTTGAAAGGTTCTCATCGTTGTTTCTCCTGTTCTATTGAACTACCTTTTGAGCTACCTTCTCCTTCAGTCCTGATGGTGCGATAGGAATACACCGCAAGTTGGATTACCGCACCAGCACCATTCTTTTTACCTCAACAATCTCACCAGCTCTGAGCTGGTAGATGTATACTCCGTCCGGTAACTTACTGGCATCGAAAACCACTGAATGCCTGCCTGCTTCAAGCACTGCATCGATTACCGTTGCTATCTCTCTGCCGAACAGATCAAAGACCTTTAGCGTCACAGCAGTTCGCTGTGGCAGGAAGAAAGGAATAGTCGTTGTTGAATGGAATGGTTCCGGTTGATTCTGCTCAAGAATTGGTCGGCGAGGAAAGAGCGGATTTTCCGATACACTGGTTGCCTCTACCGTGATTGTTCGCCACTGGCTCCAGTATCCCAGCGCCGTTTTCCAGTCCATTGCCCGGACGCGGAATTCCCACGTCCCACCGGCTAATGCCAGCGAATCGGGCAGGGTAAATGATGCGGCTATATCTGGCACAGCGAATGCTGTTTGCCAGGCAATAGCAGTGGTGTCACGCCTCAGCTCGATGCGGTAGACCAGGGAATCTCCCTGGGGATCGTTGGCTTTAAAAACAAAAGTTGGGGTTGGAGGTACTGCAGCCCCTTCGAGTGGTTCTATGATCTCCACCTCCGACGGTGGGTCATTAAGAGAAGCCAGTTGTTGATAGATCTCAAAAGTCATCTCGCGGAGCGCGTCGTCCTGTTGCCAGAGGCGATTACCGTCTGCTCCTGCTACTTTCTGGGGTATTGCAGGCGGCGTCAGTTCACGTTGTATTCTGGAAGGTGGGATGTGCATCCGATCCTGCCAGTTGATCCCGCGGCGTAGATTGATGTTTGCCCAGTCATTATAGCTTCTCAACGTTTCCCTGCGTTTGTCTCTATTGACATCTCGTGCTACACCGGTATCCCCAGTATCTCCATCTCGGTTCCAATCAACGGGACCGCGCTCATGAACAAAAAAGGTGTCGATAGGAAGCACATGTCCTGCGTGTCCCCCGATGCCTGCTGGTTCAGAAAGGGAATCTTCGTTTAAGGTGGTGAACGTTTGACGGGAGTAATCCAGAATCCAACTTCCTGCATAGCTTCTACGAGGCCACTGCCAGAGGTAGTTCATAACACTATGGAAGTTCGGTTTATGATTTGTGTGATCGCTGCCGCCGTGGCGAAGTCCGAGGGTATGTCCCAGCTCGTGCATAAAGGTTCCTGCCACGACGTTATCCCACGTCAGTGGAGGATTGGGCTTGTTAAGCAGTTGTTGCCGAAAATCTTGCCAGGAGGAGTGTCCCAGGGAGACAATAAAGTCATCACCGGGGAGTTCCGCATAACCAGAAGATATAATAAAAGTAGAGTCCTTCCCTTCAGCAAATTGAATTGCAAAGAGGCAGTAACGAAAGACTTGTCGCTTAGCTTTTCGAATGTTTTTCCAGTTAGGACTTGAGCGTTCTGCAGGTGTGCCAAAATATTGTGTTTTGAGCGCATCGAATTCCTGCCAGACGGTCAATACGGAATCTGGCGGTATGGATAAATCTCCTCCGTTCTGCACGTGCAGCACAAATGGGGGATTTCCAGGAGCGCGCCGAAAGGCAGCGACGACCGAATCAATCGCTGCTTTGGACGGAGCCATCCCTTGCATTGCATCATATTCCACGAAGATGTCGCGTTGTCCTACCTTGGCACCTAATGCTGGTAAATTAAGATCTACAGTGCCATCATTGTTGATGTCGATCCCGTTGCGTTCCCAGTCGTCGCAGATATAGTCCTGGTCAGTATCACCTCCGGAGCAGGTATTGAGCCAAAAAGCCCTACTTTGCCACGTCCCTGCTCGAAGCCCTTCTCCTACAATATAGCGTCCATCGTGGGTAATATCATACGCTGCGGTCAGGTGCGATCCATCGGACAAGATAGAAGCATACGCAGCATTGAGGCTTTCCATTGACCGCGTTTGCGCATCCCACCGGAAGGCATGAATAACTCCAGTAGAATCCTGTGCCCAGCCGACTACGTAGCGTCCGTCTGCAGAGATAGCATTGGCTACACTTTCATCTCCCCCCAGCGTTCCCAGATCTTGCATCGTCCCTGTCTGCGCATCCCACAGAAAAGCACGGCGGTGACCAGCAGCGTTTTTTGCCCAGCCGACCACGTAGCGTCCATCTGCTGACACCTTCAGAGCCCAGCTTTCGTCACCGCCCAGAGAACCCAGTTCCTGCAGATGTCCTGTTTCAGCGTTCCAGCGAACCGCCTGCCGCTTCTTGTCTCTCCATGCCCAGCCAACAACAAATTGTCCATCGGCAGAAATTCCCAAAGCACGTCCACCAAATCCCCAGGAGGGCGTCAGGTCCTGCTTACGGCCTGTTCGGGCACTCCACCGAAAGACGCGGGTACGTGCACTATCATCTTGTGCTTCACCAACAACAAATTTCCCATCACCAGAAACCCCACGCGCCCAACTCCGTGCCCATTGCCACTTTGTCGCAAAAGTTCCAAGATCGTCTACAGTCTGTGTCGGAACGTGCAACCAAAAAGCAAACTGTTTGGAATTCGAGTCCTCTGCCCATCCAACGATGGCATTCCCATACTCAGAGATGTCGTAGGCTACGACCCATTTGCCTCCAAAACTGTCCAGAGATTTCAGCTTCTTTGTTTGCACATCATACAAAAAAGAACGCTGCACAGCAGAGGAGTCCTCTGCTACACCAACGACAAAGCGCCCATCAGCAGAGACAGCGACAGCCCAGCTTCTCCTGCTCCACTTTAACGTGTCGGGCCAAAGAAGTTGCTGTCCATACGTCACGTCAACTCCGAAGAGGATCATTCCGAACACAGCAGCCCAAACAGATCTGCCTGTCATAATATGGTCCTCCATTTCTATGGCACACACGGCTGGTTGTTCAGTCAGAACATTCCCTGAACATCAACCAATCTTCCTGCTTCAAGTCTATTACAGTACCCATTCCCTTAGCAGAAATTCTGCGTGTTTATTCCGTCCACCTCAAAGCGGGAATTGGGAAAAGTGTGCCCGCACTATTGTGGCAACTTCCTGGGATACCCATCACCAAAAGTTTGTGTCCAAACCAGTTCGTGGATTTCACAGAGCAACTTGTCCTTTCAAGACTTTTCCTTGCCCAGTCGATCACCAAATGAGGGTCTGGCAAAAGTATCTTGCTCTTTACTGCAACCACCATTGTGATAATACCGCAACATTCAACATCATTACCTGCGAGGCAAGAGCAACAAACCCTACATTGTACAGAAATAATTTCCACTGTCCTTCCTGCAAAGGATCACATTACAGTATCGCAAATTTATGTTGTACGTTACTTTGATGCAAGGGCATTTTTTCCAAAATGTCACTGGTTCGGGACCACAGTTTCCCATCTTCTCATTACTCCGGAATAGGAAGAAATAACTACTGCGGCACCAGCTCGTGCCATTGAAGGAACTTCAACGCTGGCATTCGTCCGCTGCTTTCTTCCCACTGCTGCTGCCGCTTTTGTTGATAATACTCCGTAATCGATATTCCTTTCGCCTTGGCTTCCAGCCAGGTGATAAGGTCAAATTCTATCGCTTCTCGTTCTAAAATATCCGAAAGCATCCGGTGAATTTGTCGGTAAAATGGCTGTGCCTCCATTAGCTCACGTTCTGCAAAAGTGTTTGGCATCCGTTCTACAATGCGTCGCACCGTACGTACCACCGGAACAAAAGCTGGATACTGCCGGACGAACCGGCGAAGACGCTCCAGTAACCGTTCCAACGCCTCAAGATCCTGCTGTTCCCAGGCAATGATGCATAAAAGGAGTCGGACTGTAAAGCCAATCTGCTGCAACAGCCGTTGTGAGGTATGATCGTAAGCGGCTTCCAGATACTGGCGGGCAAGCTCATATTCTTGCAACCAGAAGGCGATGCAGCCAAGATGGTATAAAGCTACTTTGTAAAAATACGGATACTGTCGACGATACTGTTGCAATACTTGCTCAACGTATGATCGATCATCAAAAATATTTCTGAACATCCCCAATTCCAGGGTTAAATACAGTGCGACGTTCAGATAGAGCATATTTATCGCGTCTTTGGTCGTGTCCTGTGATTGCTGCTGAAGCTGGGTGATTTCCGCAAAGCATTGCTCAACGATCGCTGCGTTACGAGCTGCTGTTGCAGCAATGACTTGATTATGCAGTGCACTGAAGTACGCCTGTAAATAGAGCTGTTTTCGATCTTCGTCCCTTCGGAAATACCGAAGCAGTTGTTCATAACACTCAACCGCCTTATTGGGTTGCCCTTGTATATTCCACAGCAGAGCTTCGGTGTTCCACCGCAGAAATGGGATGGGAAACGGGTCTGCTTCATAAGCAGGAATCTTCTGGAGTTGCTCGATAACCATAGGAGCAATCGTGGTATACTCGGAACTGGGAATTCGAATTTCTCCTTCAAAATACCGCGAGTACCATTGGACATTTAGCAAAAGCAATCGCACATATCGCTGAGTCTGGTCCAGAGCAGTTTGCAAGTGCTCGAAGCTTTTGCGTAGTGCCTCGTGATCCAGCAGTTGGAAGTTTCGATGAAGATGGTACTCAAGCTGTAGCACCATTGCTGCCAGCTTTTGAATAGGATCACCAGCGATATCGGCTGAGCGATAGGTTTTTGCTACAGTCCTTAGGGCATCGCTATCCTGCCCCCACTCAAAGGCAAAGCGGGAGAGAACCAGATCGAACAATATAGTACTTTGTTCGTCCCGTTGCATTAACGCGTATGCTCCGATCTGCAATACCTTGGTATACACCCTGTGCCGCAGTGCCCGAAGATCTGTTTGAATTCCTTGCTGCTGGAGAGCAGAGCGTAACTGCTGATCGTCCCATTCTGGATGCTGTTCCAGAAGCTCCAGAAAGGACTGCTCTGCTTCCGTGAATTGAATCCGTATGCCCTGCTTGATCCGCTTCCACCACACTGGAGGCAATGCGCGCAGGAGCTGATTCAGTTTGTGGTCTGCCATCACTTTTCTGTTGCTATGTGTCACAGATCCACCAGACATAAAGTTAGCAAATTGAGTCTGAATAGTTGTTGCATTTTTCCCGTGATGAAAAGATGCGCTCCTTTTTTCTGCGACCCTTTATTCAAGCAGGAAGAAAATAGCAGACTCTTTGTACTAATTTCACCGCCCAGCGCAGAGAGCAGCGCAAAGCTGCATTCAGTATGGATAACAAAACCGGGACAAAGAATGCGGTGGCAAGAAAAGAGCGTTGCTCGAAAGCGCATCTTTTGTCCTTCGAGTTGCAGAAACAAAGGACCCAGTACCTACGGAGAACATATCTACAACGGCAACTGGTGCAACCAGTGGCTCAGGCTCCATAAAGAATCAGTTCTCTGGTAGTAGCACCACCAGGCTTGTCCCTCAACGGGAAAACATCTACTGATTTCGCAGGATTGGTGTGATCAGATCTTTTCCATTCTTCGACCCAGCTACCTGTGGCTACCCCATCGCCGTATGCACTGGAATGCGGAGTCAGGAGTAGAATGCTGAGGCGATGCTGCTGGCGTTCCTAAGATATCGATGGAATCCCATAGCAAATGTGCTGCTGTATTGGCGTTCGGGAGCTTTGGAGGTTTGATTCGACCAGCACCTGTACTGGAGTTATCGAGCGACCACAAACGGGTATGTTACAACATCGCGTTCCAGATGTACCACTACCATATAGATTCCCGATGGTAGAGCCGGGATACCGATCGTATAGCCCCCTGCTTTGTGAAATCCTTCGGCAAGAACGGCAGCGGTGCGTCCCATCAGGTCGACGATGGCTATCCGAATCGGCTGTGGTTCCGGTAAGCGGTAATGGAGTCGAGCACCTTCAACAACGGGAAGCGGTTCTATCCAGAGTTTCAGAGGTACTGAACGCTTGGGCTGCATTCCTGTTGCTTCTTTGATGGATTCTGAGAGCGCAAACCGAATTTCTCGACTATTGCTACCAAGGTTGGGGATACCGTCACCATCGGTATCAAGGACATATACTCGAACTTTTTCCAGTCCAGCGGTATCGTTGCTTTGCTCCCGATCGTGGAGATATCCTATCCACGGAATGCCTAAGGTCTGACCACATTCGAAGACACGCACAGCGTGTCCCCCTCGGGGATGTCCAGCCGAATCATACGAAAACACGATCTCTACGTCTTCGCCTCGCCGAATCTCATCGCAAATCCATTGCCAGCTTACCACGGCTCCGCTATCATAAGAGGTAATGCCGCTACTGGTGAAGTTTCCTGGTGGCAGTGCCTGCCCCTGCGTTGAGTCTCCATATCCTCTTCCCTGATGCTTGTGAACTAATGCATTCTGCAACCCACTACGTTCCAGATAGGCAAACTTTCCCCGCAGCATTGGCTGAAACCACACGCCGCGCCCGGAGTCCCGCCGCGGAGCAAAGCGATTAGCCAGACTATCCAGCCATCCAACGATACTGACTGTGTCACCGCGCAGCCCAGGACGGTGAGCGTGTGGAATGTTGAGTTGGTATCGGTTCTTTAGATACTGCAAGCTGTTAGCAATCGCCATTGGAAAGCACTGATTCTTTGCCGCTTGAACATTTGTGTCGTGCGGTTGCGTAACTTTCCAGGAAAGTCCCGATGGATCGAAGGTGATCATATTCGGAGACGGCGGGACACCAATATGCGAGACCGTTCCTTCCCCCGCCCCTTCTGCATTCCAGACAACCCGGTCCACAGGAAATGCCAATCGCGGTCCATCACCCAATTCTGGTACAGGTTTGGGAGTAAAGATCACGTAGCCCGACAGCGTGTCTACTTTCTGTCCATCCTCGGCTGCCAGAGCAAAGTACGTCACTACCTCCGTATCTGTGGAATCAATCCAGAGGTTTTGAACGACCCACCCAAGATCCGTGAAAAGGTTGAGATATCCTCCCGCAAGATCAGTCGCTCCTGTCAGGGTAACCCGGTCAACACTGAGTCGTCCCCACGCCGAGAAAGGTTCCTCAATGCCGGAGAAGGAGAAATGCACCTGTTGAATCTCAACGCCCTGTCCCGGTTCAACACGGTTCGGCGACGTGACGCTGAAGGACAGCGAGTCACTCCAGGATCCCCGTGTGCCCGCTTTGTCTTCTGCGCGCACACGCCACCACCATTGTCCCGATGAGAGAGAAGCGATCTGAGGAACGGTAACACTATCAGGTTCACCACTGGCTACCCAGTCGGTCCGATACGTTCGCACATCCGTACCCTGCCACACTGCTATTTCATAGCGTACGGAGTCACCGTTGGGATCTTCTCCGCGCACCACAAAGGTTGGCGTTGGTCCTTTCTGTGCAGCGCTATCAGGGGACAGCATTTCTGGAATTGACGGAGGGAAATTGCTGATGCTGAGCCGATATGCTTCTATCCTTTGCGATGCGCCATTGTATCCCTGTCCCACAATCACGCTGCCGTCGGGAGTAATGGCAGTTGGAGTGCCAAGTAGCGAACTATCTTGTAGCAGCGCTGCATAGGTGTAGGAAAGATCTTCAAATCCTGTTTGTGCTGTCCAGCGGAATATTCTCTCTTCACCGGAAGAAGCTATCCATCGCCCAAGGATTGTGGGATCGGAAGATCCCATCGAGGCAGTAGTGTTCGAAACAACGAGAGCTTCGCTGGGTCTGATGTCATCGGGGAGAGGAAGCACATATACCTCTACTGGTGAGTGCCGGAGATCCCATACTGCTGCTAAGGGGGTCAGGGAAGTGTCAGCCACAGCCCCAACGACGAACGTTCCATCTGACGAAATTGCTCGCGCAGATGCATAGAGGTAGTTTGCAGGAACAGGAAGTTGTTCTACAACATAGCTATCTCCTTTCCGACGCCATAAGAGAACGATGAACTCTCCTTTGTCTGTTCGGAGAATGCCGAGAATTTCATCACCATTTGCTGAAACATCTACAGCCTCAGCTTCACCGTCTTTCGGTAAAGGTAGCTCCGAGAACTCTCCCATAGAATTCCACCAACAGGCATGAGAGATACCGACAGAATCTACCCAACTACCGACTATGACGCGCCCGTTTTGCGAGATGCTTCGTGCAATGGCATACCACGTTCCTTCGGGGACAGAAAGGGCAATAACTGTGTCGGCTCGACGGAGAAAAGGTTGAAGATCATCGCCTTCCTCCGGAACACCAATGCCTACCACCGTTTCTCCATCTCCTGCAATATCGTATCCCTGAAGCTGAATCCACGAAGTGTTAATTGGAGTATGTGACTGACTACTGCTTTCCCACAGCGTTGTGAGAACCTGTATTAACGTTGTATCGTATGACTGCACCAGAACTTCGCTGCCATCAGGAGTCAGAGCCAAAGCTCGGCTGGAAGCATATCCGGGAGGGGTTCCCAGCCAATCCAGGTTTTGCGCGGTGAGAGAAGTTGTTGTTAGAAGTATGAGTAGCCATTGGAGGAGGGTGAACTGTTTCATTGCTTGCTCCTTCCGAATGGTTTCACATCAGGAATAAACAAATTTTCGCTGGTGATCGGATGATTTGTCTGATCATCACCGATTTTACTGCTGATTGAGGACAACCAATCGTCGGTGCTTTTTTCCATCGGGTAGTAGTCCTGCCGTTTCTTCGTTCTTTCCATTGGAAGTTCGCACACGGATAGTACGAGCGTTTCTTCAGCACGGCTGTCCGTCCAGTCCCTGTTGTCCCTGTTGAACATTGACTGCATTTCCCGGATTGCCACCCTGACCGAGACGACCATTGGGTGGAGGTGCGCCCCATCCACCATTTCCTCCATCGCCGGATATACCATCAGGATTGCCTGCATTGCCATTCACATCACCATTGCCAGGCAGACCGGGATATGCTTCTGCATCTCCTCCTTTACCACCATCACCACCTTGAAACGGTGGCTGGCAGCACCATCCGCCATCGCCACCATTACCACCATAGGCAGTTGCGTTTCCGCCGTTACCCCCGGTACTGTTCCCAACTCGCTTTAGAGGAGCTGGGACGGCGACGACGAAATCTCCGCCCTTGCCTCCTCTGGCTATAGCCTTTCCGCCATCACCGCCGTGGCAGGGACTGGAACTACAGTTATCATCTTTCCCCTTTCCGCCGTCACCGCCGAACGCTATAGCATTCCCTCCTTGTCCCCCAACTGCATTCACACCTATGGTGATTTTGTCGAGCCCAATGATATTCCCCCAATACCTTACCTTCCAGTTAACAGATCCACCATTACCGCCGATGGCTGTGGCATTACATCCGCTCTCGCCAGGACATCCTGCCTTACCGTCCAATGCCTCTGCGTGGGCATCTCCTCCCTTGCCTCCACTGCCAAGATTGAACCTTAAGTTGTCGTGGACGACAATGGCCTGGTTTAAGCCAAAGAAATCAACTTCGACTCTGAATAAGCCAGGTTTCCCCCCTTTGCCGCCTCTTGCTCGCGCAGGACAGCAGTCCACAGCAGTTGCATTTCCTCCAGGCCCCCCAGACCCCAGATTGAAGGTTACATCACCGTAAAACTCAATGCGGTTGGTAGCGCGGAGAACTACAGATCCACCTCTTCCCCCTCTACCTCCGGTAGCATTGCATCTACTTTTATCTTTTCCGCGTTTGCCGTGAGGGAGATCATAGGTCGTTGATTTTCTGGCGCGACTGCCAACGTTGAGCTGGCCCCAGATATATACCCATATGCTCCGCCCGCTGCTATCTTTACGAAACTTAATAGGGGGTAGCCAGACAGGTGGTGGAAAAACAAAAACTTTGTGTGCCTTAATAGGGGTACTCATTACAGGATTTCGGCGGGAGTCTCCAAACGGGCTTTTTCCCACGCCAATTCCCGGACCATATTGCTCTATTTGCTGGATGTCCATTTCCAACTGCTCCGGCGTTGGTACCAATTCGGGAGAACTTACCAGGATGAAATTTCCTCCCGGCTCCACCATCGCCTCTGGTCCACATTCCAGTCCTCCCGGTACGATGAGCACTAAATCGCCGCCACTACGGATCCGACCGTTCAGGGTCAGTTTCCCCGTGCAGTGAATGGTCAGGGAACCTGGAGCCGTTACCATTGCCCCTTCTGCTATCGTTAGGTTTCCCGCCCGGTACACTTCTGCTGCCTGGACCGTTCCCGTAATAATGCGGTCGGGAAATTGCTTGCTTTGCCGGATTTCAGACCCTTCCTGCTGCCCACCAGAGCGTGTGATTGTCCCGTCAGGTTCAGTGAGGAGCGTTGAGGGTTTCTCCTGACAGCCGGATACCAGCCAGACCAGAAGAAAGCTCAAGAAGATCGCTCTTGCTGTGACAGATCTCCTCATTGCTCAGCTCCTTTTGGTTGAACACCTTAACTGAAAACCTGTCTCCCCTGATTACTGAATTCAACTTACAGACGCAAACCTGCCGCCTGCACGCCGAGACGAAAGCGTCTTTTCTTTATTACTGAATTCAACTCACTGCAATTTAAGCTGCTCTCTGCCCGAATGCAAGGGCATTTTTCCCAAATGTCACTGGAGAATGCTGGATGCTCGTTGCTTGCGGCAGAAGAAGTGGGGGCGGCTGTGCTTACAGAATCGGGGGATGCTCAATTGCAGCGGGATTTTCATCCGCTCAAAATGTCACCAAAGTGGTTTTGAAAATTTTCTGTAGAGAGGCTGCCGTGGGAAGTGCACTTTTGTGGAAAACACGAGGGGGAAGCTGCAATTGAGATGGTCCGTCTCCATTGCTGCTGGCTGCTTTGCGCTGGGGGAAAGTGTTAGCCGGGTAAGCGGGAAGCTGTGTCGTATTGTCCCTACTGGTTGCTTTGTGCAGGGGTAAAGGTCGGCTTTTGGATGGTGCTGCTTAATGGGAAAATTTTTTGTGCTCAATGAAGAAAAAATCAAGCTTAGCTTTGGGGTGGATGCTGCTTTCGGGGATGCCGTATGGATGCAGTTGCTGCTGGTGGCAAGCGATGCGTGATTGAGCGATGTGGGGTGCTGCTTTGCCAGCGTGACGGTGGTATTCTCTCTGGGATGTGCTCAGCATTTTGCCGACTGGCAGGAGTTGTCCTCCGGTATACGCGCGTACCGTGCTGGTCTTAGAACTCCTGGAGTAAGAAGGTACGGTATCCTCGGGGAGAGCGATAGAAAACGATCGTGTAGGCGCGTCCGCGGAGAGCGAAGAGATTTTCCAGCCGGGTGTAGCGCTCTTTCGTTTCAGGATGCCAGAACACTAAGGTAGTTCGCCGCTCTCGCGGTAGCTGGATGAAATCGCTATGTTCGCCGAAAGGGAGTGCTGTGAGCAGGAGATCCCCGTGCAGGGAATCGAGCGATACGTTGACCTCAGCAATGCCGTCCGCTAAGTGAAACAGACGGATAGCTGGATAGTCTACGCTCCGCGGTAGCTGGTAGAAAAGTGCTGTGACGAAGGAGGAGTCGTTGACGGGAGCAATCAATACTGCCGCTCGCTGCTCCGGTGTTCCCTGAAATGTAACAGGGTGTTGATCAATTTCTACCGTTTCCGCATCCAGTGGCAACACGGTGGAGAGTTCGCTTTCTGCTGGCATTGTGAGCTGGGTAAATACCGGCGCTGCGGACAGCACGATGGGCTGGTTTTTTAAGTTGACAACCCGGAGAAATCGACCGGTGGGCAATGGAGTGAGCTCGGTTTGCTCCTGACCCTGCGGCAACAGCACCATCTGGAACTGCGCATTGCGGTGCAGAACAACGCCCAGGTAGGAACGCTGCTGGAGGGTAGCGATGACGCCCTGGACAAAGCGGTTTGCAGAATCCGGATGGAAGAAGGCAAGGGGAAGAGTGCCGGGGAACACAGAAATGGGCGATGATACAGTGCCAGCGTGCCAGTTGTTTGCTAACACTTCACCACCTGCCAGCCGCCCGTCGGCAAGCTGCCGGGTACCGGAAGCGGCAAGTAGGGAAGCCTCGGATGTTGCATTGTACAACTGAATCACCGCCTGCCCAGCCGGTGAGGACAAAGGATAGCTGTGCAGGAGCAATCGGATGCCGCCGGTATCCGCCGTTGCAACCAGCACATACTCTTTCTGCACTTCAAATTGTGCCGGGATTTTCCACACACCCGAACCAGCGGTAACGGTCAGAGTGTCCTGCTCTACGCTCCGACAGGCTTCGATCGATACGGGCAAGGATCGCTGCCACGGTGATACGGCAGGAAAGATCGGCGTTTCGTTCAACTGGACAGCGATCGGAGCTGTTGTTAAATTGGCAATGGTGAGCGTTGCTGTGAGCTCTGTTGTGGGCTCTGCAAGCTGCCACGCCGCAGCAGACTGCTGTTCGTTCAGAACTCCCAACTGCCACTGTCCCTGTACATCCCGGAAGAGGATAAGAGTAAAGCTAAACGGTGCGGCGGTGGTGATGCGGACAAATTGCAGAACGGAATCCTGCTGCTGATAACGGCGCAGAACGCTCAGCACAAGATCGCCGGGCGGACGTTCCACGAAATTGGAAATTCGGGCATAGGGAACAAAGCCAAAGGTCGGGTGTGAAGAAGGACATCCAACTGCAATGCCATACAGGGCGGAATCAGGAATAGCGTTCAGCAGGCGGATGCCAACTTTGGAAACCGTTACCTCCGAAGGTGCAGGGAGTGCAACCAGCGGCACGACTGTATCGCGTATGTCGCCGCCCCGCTGGATCTGAAGAACGACAAAAGTCGTGTATGTTCCTTTCCGCAGCACGATCGAATCCTGCCAGGTGGTATCCGCTCCCGATCGGTGGATGCGCACGATCAGAGAATCAGCCGGTATTGCCCGGAGCGGTGACAGTTGCGCATAGCCAACGTCGGCAATCGTGAACAGATTGCCAATGGACACACTTCGCACCTGACGATCTGCAGCTAAATTCAGCACACGGACAAATGCTGTGTCTGCTTGCAATGGTTGGAGCAACGCCGGATCTTCCTGTATCCAGCAGCCAGAGTTCCCAAGCAGTATTCCCAGCAGTATCGCTGTTCCGACCAGTAAGCCACTTCGCATCCTCTGCTCTCTTTTTATCCACAATGCCCGTGTTGACGAATAACTTCGGGTTTGTATCCACTCTTTGTGGTAAAGGATACCGATAAAGCAAACCACTGGCTTGCCCGGACAACCCAGAGGGTTGTTCTACTAATGAGAAAGCACGCTGAAGCGTGCGCTCCCAGTAGATACATCCTAAGAGAGCATATTCCCACTGGGAGCACCGACTTTAGTCGGCAAAAAAATACACCGTGTAGGGGCGAAGCAGTGCTTCGCCCGCTGGGCGACCCAGTGGGTCGCCCCTACAGGTGGGATGTGGCATAGGTATGAACATCGCCACCGGGAGCTCTGGCTTCAGCCGGCAAAAATGCACCCTAAAGGGTGCGCTCCCAAGTACGCTAAAGCGTGCGCTCCCAGTAAATCCTACCCGAAGCGCCGACTGGGAGCGCCGGCTTTAGCCGGCATGTTTCTGCACCCTAAAGGGTGCGCTCCCAAGTACGCTAAAGCGTGCACTCCTGCTGGGAACGCTGACCGGGAGTGCTAACTCTCGTCGAGCAACTGGGCGTACACGGAAGGATTGTTCTCACTCCGATGCTTTTGGAACTGCCGCTGAGGGATGTGCTGCCAGGTGCTGCGCTTCCCGGATGAGCTGGTCGATCCGGTCCTGTGGCAACACGATCTGCGTCTGGAATCCTTCGGCGATTTTCCGGGATCGGGACACCGCTTCGATGCGGCATTTGATGACCGGCAGCCGGACTTCGGTGACCGTAGCGGTGATCGTTACCTGATCCCCAACGGCTGCCATCGCCAGATGCTTCAGATACAGCTCGCCTCCAACAGCATTCTCGCCCGGATCGAAGAATCTTTCAATTGCGCGCCGGGCAGCAACTTCGCTGTGATATGCCAGCCAGTACGTGGAGTAGACCGGATGGATGAGGCGCCCATCCAGTACTGCTGTCATTTCCTCTGTAACCCGCACCGTAACGGTAGCACGGGAGTGTGCAACTTCCGGTTTCATAGACTACACCACATTTTGTGTTCGTTTATCCGTGCAATTGGGTGAAAAAGAAAGTTTGCAAATTTATGAAAAGGGCTACAAGTAGCGGGACAGTACAATTGATTAGCTTTGGCTGCAAGCTGAACTACGCTGAAACCTCTGCCATCCGACATCAACTGGAGGAAGCGGGCTTCACTGTCGCTGCATCGGATCAAATACCTGATTATGTCATCATCAACACGTGTGCTGTCACCTCACAGGCGGAAAAAGATGCGCGCAAAGCGATTCGCCGGGTCCACCGATTATTCCCGTCAGCGAAGATCGTGGTGACCGGCTGTTATGCACAGCTCCGTCCTGAAGAATTAGCGGAGCAGCCCGGCGTTATTGCGGTGTTCGGCAATACTGCCAAAGGACAGATTGCTTCGTTTTTATCCTCGCATCCGGAGGATTGCACGACACATCTGTTTGTCTCCGATCCCGACGGTTTCTATCAGGCAGCAACGGCGCCGGAGGATAGTCGAACGCGGGCATTTTTGAAGGTGCAGGATGGCTGTGATTACAAGTGCAGTTACTGCACGATCCCGAAAGCGCGGGGCAAAAGTCGGGGAATGGCAATAGAGGAAGTATTGCAGCACATTGAGGCGCTGGAGCAGGCAGGCTATCCGGAAGTAGTGTTGACCGGGATCAATCTTGGGGATTATCGAGATCCGCAAAATCGCAAATTTTTCCAGTTGCTCCAGGCGATTGAGGCGATGCGTCCCGGTCTTCGAGTGCGTATTTCCTCCATTGAACCGAATCTGGTCACCGAATCGATCGTATCTTTGATCGCCCAATCTTCCGTTTTTTGCCCCCACTTCCATCTGCCATTGCAAAGCGGGTCTCCAGCCATCCTGCGTCGGATGCGCCGGCGGTACACGGTGGAAACGTACCGTCAGAAGGTATCGATGATTCTGGAAGCTATGCCCAATTGCGCTATTGGTGTCGATGTCATTGTCGGATTTCCGGGAGAAACGGAAGAACACTTCCAGCAAACGTACGAGTTTCTGGAAAGTCTCCCGGTGGCGTATCTGCACGTCTTCAGCTACTCCGAACGTTCCGGAACGGATGCTGCATTATTTCCGAACAAAGTGCCGGCAGAAGAGAAAAAGCGGCGATCGCAGCTATTACGGCGACTGTCGGAGCAGAAGCGGCAGGCGTTTGCGCAACGATTCGTTGGGCAGACGCTGGAATGGATCCCGGAGCAGTATGATCCACAGCACGGTGGATGGGTTGGATGGACGGAAAATTACATCCGGCTGTTTGTGCCTGCGCCGGCAACGCTGGCACATCAGCGATATGCCGTGCGTATCCATCGCCGTAAAGCGGCGCAACTGGTTGGCGACATTGCCGAACCGTTGACCGCCCCAGCAACCGTGGTACAATTACCGGTGGTATCGTAGCGATGGCAGGACCAATCCACTCCCATCGACGCGTTGCGCTGTTGCTGGAATATGATGGTACGCAGTACTCCGGATGGCAGCGGCAGTTGAATGCACCGTCGATCCAGGAAGTGCTGGAAAATACGTTCCGCCGAATGCTGGGACGGTATATCAACGTCATTGCAGCAGGGAGAACCGATGCTGGTGTCCACGCTCTGGGACAGGTTGCGCACGTGGATTTGCCGCCGACCGTGACGTTACCCCCGCTGAATCTGGCGAAGGCATTGAACACAATGTTGCCACCGGATATCCGCGTTTTGTGGTGTGCTGATGTGCCCGGCGACTTCCACGCACGGTTTGCTGCCATCCACCGCACGTACCTGTACACCCTCACGTTGTTTGAGTCTGTTTTCTATCGCCACTATGCCTGGCAACTGCGGTACACAATCGATCCGGCGCTGTTGCAGCAGAGTGCAGGCATCTTTGTCGGCGAATACGATTTTACCACCTTTTCCAAGTTCAACGCCGATACTCGCAACTACATCTGTAACGTTGACCGGTGTGAATGGCGATTGCTATCTCCCGGCGTATGGCAGTTGGTGGTTTCCGCCAACCGCTTTGTCTATGGAATGGTTCGCTCGCTGGTCGGCGCAATGGTCGATGTTGCACGGGGCAAGCGGACGATCGCAGAACTGCAAGCAGCGCTGGAGCAGAAAGATCGGGCGTTAAACAGTCCCTTAGCACCTGCCCGCGGTCTGGTACTTGCCCAGGTGCGTTACGATCCAGATCCCTTCACTTCGTACTATCAGCAGGAACACGTACAGCACCACCTGGCGTTTCTGTTCTAACTCCCCACACGCCAAGCGGTTGCGACACACGAGGCGTTTGTTTCTTCGCCGAAAAGCGCGGCTTAAAGGATTGCTTCCTACAGAGTTACGTGAAATTTGGACGCATCGACGAAACAGGGCATTTGAGCGCACCGCCGAGGATACCCTTGCTGCAAGCGCGACACCACATTGCATCGTCGTACAAACACCACCGGCGCACCTGCCGCAGTGATGGCAGCTTACTGCTGCGGTGGTGCTGGCGGCACCGCTGGGGATGGCGCCGGCGGTACTGCTGGAGGCGATGTCGGGGATGGCGCTGGCGGCACCGCTGGAGGTGCTGCTGGAGGCAGTGCATCAGGATGGCGGAATTTCTGCCATTGTTCCATCGCCTTCCCGTATTCCCGTTGTGCTTTTTCGTAGCGCTGAAGCCACTGCTCTGCTTCCTTGAATTGCTCCTGAAATGTCTGCAACGCTTCCTGTGCCTCCTGGTATTGCTCCTGTGCTTGCTGCAAAACATTGAGGTCTTCGAGATAGTCGTAGAGCTGGCTGGCGAGTTCCTGATACTGACGGGCGATTTCCACTTCGTCGATACCTTCGGGAAGCTCCGGCGGCGTACCGGGAAATTGCTCCCACCACTGCGTTGCCTGGTCAAGTGCATCCTGCGCCTGCTCAATGGCTTGCGTGGCGGCATCAGGATCAATAAGTTCGTTTAGAAACAGGTTCGCTGAATCCAGTTTCGGTTTCATCATCCGATACCATTGCATCGCTCTTTTGTGTTGCCTGAGCGCTTCTTCCCACAGCTTCTGTATATCCGATGGCTCTGGTGGCACTTTGAAATCCTGCTGCATTTTCTTGAGAGAACCTGAAAGCCGCTCAAGCATTTTCTGCGCTTTGCGCGCCGCTTCCAGTCCCTGCTTGTACCTTTGCGGCGCCTGTTTCATCCATTGTTCAATCTGCGCTCTGTACTTCTCAGGGAGCGTGTCCCGGAGAATTCTACCATCAGGGAGAATGAAAAAGATGTGCGGTTGAAGCGAATCCTCTGATAGAGCGGTTGTTGCGGATACTTCCTGAGCCCAGCGCTGCTCGCGAGAACTGAACGTAGAGGCTACGAAGAGAAAGCCGAAAAACAGTGCGAAAATGGAGCGATAGAAAAGAGAGTGCTGCCGCATCGGAGAGCTCCTTTTTTGAAACACAGCTTCTCAATACAAATATACACATAAGAGCGGCATTTTTTGCGAACTCGCAGACAATTTTTTCACCTGCAGGGGAAAAAGAGCGGGCACGGAGAAACAGGAGCAGGCGTGATCGGACCAGATTTGCCCCTTCGGTGTGCGGAAAACTTTTTCCCGGAAGGAAAAAAGGAGATGCTGCAAGAGACTGGCTTTTGTCAGTAAGGAACTTCTTCTCTCACCAGAAGCGGCAACTGGTTTTTGTGCAGTCCCTTCATTTTTGAACAGGGAACGCTCTCCAGAGAGAGGGTAAGGGGACAGTGCTCACCACTGGCGCAGTTGCCGAATCGCCTGCGGATCGAGGCTCCAGATGAAAATGCCTGATCCTTTTGTCCCCGGCATTTCTCCCGGCAGCAGAATAAATCCATTGCTGACGACGAACCAGGTGGACCACAGGGGAATGGGTGACTCGCGCGCTTGCTCGATCGATCGGGGCAGGGCAATGTTTCCTGCGATCATCCGCCACTGACCATTAGATTGCAGTTGCCATAGATCCGCTATGCGTTTGACCGGAGTTTCCGGTATCGTGTCCTGCTGCCACCATATCACCAGCAGCAGGGAATCGTTCAGAAATGCCGCTCGCTGGATGGAATTCACCTTCCGGTAGAACAGCGGGCGCAGCATCCGGATTGCCGCCACACCACCCTGTTCCTCCACGGTGCTGAGCAATGTGTCGTGCAGCGTCCGGAGCAAAGCGCTTCCGTTCCATCGTTCGTTCGGATGCTCCAGAACAGAATGCAGGGTGCCATCCCAGTTGTAAAAGCGGATACGGTATCGCGTGATCTCCGAAACGGCAATGCCCCACGAACAGACATCTGGTGGATAGGGTGGGTAGAAGTACAGAAACCAGAATCCTTCAGGATCCGGGAAGAAGATCCGCTGGAGAAAATCGGTTCGCAGATCATAACGCTCCACCAGGGTATGGGAGGAATCGTACAACTGGCTCCTTCCGATCCCGTGGTGGAGGAGAACGATAGCGTCGGGGAATACCACCGGCTGTTCCCATAGACTGCTGTAGATCTTGCGCTCTTTTCACCGCACCAGGATCTTCTCACCCGTCGATGGTTGCTGCTGAATGGTGCACAGAAACATTCGCATTCCAGCAGTAACAATCACCAGCGTGTCATCGGACATCAGTGCGGGAATCGCATTATCAACGGAGATCCGCCAGGCATCCAGCAGATTGCGCATCAGCAGAGAATCCCGGATAGCAATTTTTATGGAATCCCACTGGCGAGTATCGAAGCGGTAAATGTACAGCCACTCCGACTGTGCCCACAATTGACTGCCGGGATACAGCCACAGGGAGCGGTCGGTAACAGCCAAACTCCGCTTGAACGGGTCGATTTCCAGATGGTCGGGAACGGGTACCAGCCGGACAAGACGAAACAGGCGAGGAACCTTCCCCGCCTGCGGTGTTTGTGCAAAACTCGGCATCGCAACACTGAAGCACAACAGCCAGCAAATCCAGTGAATCCGTACTCTCGTTGGTAGTTTTCGCAGATAGAAGTAGCACGAGAACTTATTCGCCTTGCGGTAAATCCGCACGCTCGTTGGTAGTTTTTGCACTCTATTCCTGCTCTCTTTGGGATGCTTCTTCATCTTCCGTCCAGAGCTCAATGCGGAGATTATCAAGATCCTGTGCCGTCCACTTCACAAAGCACAGTTTCCCGTCAAATTTCTGAGAATACGTCCCGGTCAACTTGCCTTCCGCAATCCGGGCTTCCGCGTAGTCAATGAGTTCGGGAAATCCGGGATGTGCATCTGGTGGTAGGGTCCACGCACACGCTTCCCAGCCTTCCCCCTAACAGCGGAGAGAATGCAGCGAATCCTCGTGCACCTCCACAACCTTATTGTATCCTTTAAGTCCTCCACCTTTCTTCTCAACGATAACCCGCGCCATACTGTCGGAAAGTATGGCGGCGAAAAGGAGTGCTGCAGCAAGGATTACAGCGAAGGGAAGCGCGGTTTCGCAGTTACGCCGTTGCATCACTCTCACCAGCTTTTGATCGACTTTTTATTTCTGGATACAGAGTCAGCACTGATTACCTTCCAGTTGCCGGATGGAAGGAAAATCACCGCTTTTATCCTCTGATTCTCTGCTTTTCCTCTTCAAACCTTATATACACCTGACAACGACATTTTTTGCGCGGCACCGATGGCGCAGGGAAAATTCCAGGGTTATTCGGAAGTGTTCGATTCCCAGCTCCATGTACACAAACAGCCTCAAAGTGAGAGTTTCATCGGGATGCGGTATCCTTTCCACCCTTCTCTTTTCCACTTGGCTAATACAATAACCTGGGTCGGATCAGCAGCAACGACTGCAACCTGTACGGGGCTGTTCTGATCCTTCCGTTGATGCTCAGGCAGATTCACCACTAAAGGGGCAAATTCGTAATCAGGTAGGGATGGGATACACATACCATCCGCGTTTTTTCCACTTGAGTGCGAAGTACAGGCGATGGTTACTCACAAGCAGAGAGCCTGTCACATATCGGTCGGTGCGAGCTTCCTGATCAAAGCTATAGATCCGTTCTTTGAAGAATCCTCGCAAGGTGTACCATTGCACCACCAGGTGGGGGACATTCGTACGCTTGTCAGTGTAAGGAACTGATACAACCCATACCGTATCATTCAGGAAAGAAAGCGAGACGGGAGAATCCAACCATACGGGTGAAGAACTTTTCTGGAGGCTGGATAAAATGCCCTGGATTTCACCGAAAGATTGAATAAATTTCCGAAAATACCGCAGCCGATACCGATATAATGTTCCAGTCAGCGGAATTCTGTACACTGTGTCAATTCTCAGGGTATCAGGAGCAAAGACGAGCATCACCATACTGGGAAGTTTTAAGTCGAAAATCAAAGCGGTAGTGCGGTTGATGGCACAAGATGGATCGCTATATACCCGACGCTGTATTATTGATGGCAGCAAAGTATCCTGTGGCAAATCAGCAACTCTGCGAAAAGTATCCTGCGGCGATATGGAATACACTGCTAACTGGTCGGGAGAAGCAGACAATGCCAGAAGTTGATTCTGCAAAATCTGGAAATTTACCAGCTTGCCAGGGATGTGCGGCAAAAATCGGAGGCTGAGAACCCTGGGGGGAAGCGAAGAGGAAAGATAGAATAAGGATGGCACCTGTAAGACAGCCCGCCCTTTCCGTCGCAATAGTGAACCCTGGAGTACAACCACTGACGACGATGCATAGACTACCGCCTCCAGTTTTGCAAAGGCAATTGGAACTTGCTGACGGAGCTTTTCCCACCAATCAAGACTATCAGAAAGTTGTGACTGATAATCTGGATGGTATCGGAGTGAATCAGACGCCTTCCATATTTTGAGCATCTGTGCAGTGTGAGGAGTGATGGAGAAAAGAGCATTTTGCTTTCCGTCCACTGCATATACCATAGACTGGGAAGGGTGGGCACTGACATCCGTAATCTCGATAAGAATTGATTTCTGATCTGCAGACTGAAGGCAATTTCCGCGGTAGGATAGATCGATGGGAATAGGGGCTAAATATCGCAGCAGAATATCATCCGACGGGAAATTATGAACGGGATCAAAAAGCCTATAGCGGATTTTTCCTCTGCTATCGACAATGAGTAACGTGGGATAATTGCGAACGTCAAAGAATTTTTCTAAGGTACCATTTGTATCTTCAACCACTATGTTGTGGAAATTTGATGGAATCGCAGCCTGTGATTCTCCGGGCTGATCCACGGCGATAACGATCAAAAGATTTGTAGCAAGATTGTATTTAGCTATTTTGTCCTGGATTAATTTGATCGCTAACGCACCACAGGATATACAACTTTGAATATCAAACGCCACGAGAACCGTCGGATACGATGGTGCAAAATTTTGGACACTCGATCCCCACTGCTGAATCGCCCGTTGTACAGGATTGGAATCCGAAGTGAAGAACGTGCAAGAAGAAAGCAGGTATAAGGTAATTGCCAGGAGGAGGGAGTTACAAAGAGGGAGCTGCTTGCTAGCAGCTCCCTTTGAAACTGCCATTACTGGTTGTTTTGACATGCCTATTCCCACTCGCTGTAGCGATGGAATTCCTGCGTATCTGGCAAACTTCTCACATACCCGGTACGAGTATCCGGATGGAAGCATACTTCTGCATCGGTCCACCCAATTCCCTCCCCATTTTCAGGATCGGTAAATCCCCAAACACAGGAAGCAGTTACTTGATAAAAACAGCAAGGAACCCACTGGCAAGTCATCGTTACTCTCTGTCCTGGTTCTAAAGAACACTTCCAGAGTAGATCTTGCTGTCTGGCTATGCGTACCTTGATTTTTACTGTACTCTCAGACTGATAAACTTCCATTGTTTTTGCACCATTTTCCAGATAGCAATAAACAACCAATTCCTCTTAGTCGCTTTCTGAACCGCTGTTTTTTGCTTCTCGCAAGTATCTGATTTGCTTTTTCACAACATATATACACCTAACAGTGGCATTTTTTGCGCGGCACCGATGGCGCAGGGAAAATTCCAGAGAGTTTTCGGAAGTGTTCGATTCCCAGCTCCAGGCAAACAAACAGCCTCAAAATGAGAGTCTCAGCGGGATGCGGTAACCCTTCCACCCGATCCTTTTCCACTTGGCTAATACAATAACCTGGGTCGGATCAGCAGCAACGACTGCAACCCGAATGGGCCTAATTGTATCACGCCGATGTTTCGGGAAATTTGCGGAGATGAAAGCGTATCGGTGATGGATGGAACTGACATCAACTCCCATATCAACCTGGCGAACACTGTCAACTTTGACAAATGGCACCAGCACGATGACCAGAGAATCTTGGAATCTCAGACAACTGATATAGTCTTGAATTCTCGCTGGAATTTTTAATCCGAGCTTATGTTTCAGGGCTGTGATTTCTCCAAATTTCGAAAGAACTAATTTGTGTATTTTCGCTCGATACTGTGGCAACCAGAAAAGATCCTGGCAGCAGGGTGTTGCGATTATCTGCTGCTGTGTGCTATCCCATTGCAGCCACACGGGATATTCCAGTTTCAGGGAGATGAGCACTGCTCCGCTGGACAGCGGAACGGGATAAAGAGGAAAGCGAATAGCGTTGCCGAAAGATGCTGGCTCTGATGGATTGAAACGCAGATGGAATGGCAACTCCTGCCACTGCCCATCGCGATACTCCCACCCGGTAATTACACTGTCGGTATAATCAAAGGTTAACAACTGATTGCCCACGAAGAAGAATTGTTCGTTTTTCGGAGGAAAGCCATCCAGCACCACCACGGAATCGAGTTGAGCAGTACGTGGCGACTGGAGGCGGAGAAAAAGCAATCCCAACTGACTTTCCAGATCGAGCGTTTCGGCAGCAGGATCTCTGGGAAACGAGGTGAAAAAGGAAATAATCACAGTCGAATCTCGAACACCGGTGATATTGTAGACCGTCAGAAACGGGTATCCATATTCATCTTTGAACCGTGCCCATAGAGAATCCGGAATGGCGGTTGTCGGCGCAAAGGGAGGGCGAAATCGGAGAGAATCTGCTGGTTTCCACAGCACAAACAGCGAATCTGTTCCAGTATGAAGGCTGAAAATTTTATTCTGGGATTTATCAAGGAGGATGCTGGTTTGCAGATGCGACAGATACACGGCATCGTCGATCTGAGCAAGAATTGTCCGTGGTCCGGACCGATGAATTGGAAATTCGCTTAGAGTCTGCGGAGTAGGTGCCAGAAGCTGCCTTAGCTCGTCGTCAGAGGGAAAGTGATGCACAGGATCGGGAATTTTTCGGAGCACCGTCCCATCGGGTGCAATGACCAGCATCGTTGGAAACGTCTGGACCTGAAAGACATTTCTCAGCGCATCGAGTGTGTCTTCGATGATCATATCACGTGGAAACTGATCCCACAGCACCTGACTCTCTCCCGGCTGATCCGACGCCACTACAACCAGAACATTCGCCTCCAGTCCAAGCTTATGAATCTGCTCAATAAGCGCCTTCAGCCCAACCAATCCACAGGAAAGGCAAGTCGAAACATCGAAGGCATACAGAACCGTAGGGCGGGCAGGATCAAACTCTGCCTGCTGCGATCCCCACTGGTGAAGTATTTCCTGCTGGGGATCGGGTGAAGAGCATTGCAGAAAGAGAACTGTGCAAACTACAAGGGCTGCGATGCTGCCGTACCGCTGAAGCCAGAACGTGCGCATCAGAACTCCTCTATTGTGATACTTCCGGCGTCCCTATCCGAAAGTCTTTGCAAGCAACCAGAGAAGGAAAGAACAAAGAGTGTTTCTTCGCAAAACCAATCTTCGCTTCAGTATCTTACTTTCCATTGTCGATTCTAATCAGTGGCTTACACTATCGCATTGCTTGCAGCTTCTTGTGAGTTACTTTTGCCACGCACTCCAGCAGACAGGAAACGATCGCATAGTTTTCGGGCTGTGCTCACTTTACAACGAAATTTTCTGCACATTGTTTCAACAAAAAATCCATTTCTGAAACCTATCCCTCACAGGTCAGGTACCTTCCACGACCTGGGAGATCCTCGTATCTCAGCCGTAAGGGAAACGGGAAGACAGAGATACGGGGAAGAGGAAGTGACCTCGTTTCTGAAGCCCTGCAACCGAAAACATCATTAGTTGCGCTGCTGTCATCAGTCAGTAGGAGAAATAGCATCTGGCATTCGTCGGGGAATAATCTTTCACGGATGTTTCCCCAATCACTGACAAAAATGCTATTATTGTCTGTCTATGTGGAACTCCGTAACTCGCATCCGGTTGCCTTCCCAACTGACCAGATACCAGTGGGTATTCCACGGCGTTCCGGGAATGTGGTAGAACCATAGAATACCGCATTGCTTCCCAGGATGAGTAGTTCCAGCAGAAAACGAAGTCAGATACTGCTTTGTATGTATGTTGTAAAGCTCGCATAATATCGAAGGCATTATTCCTCCAGAACGATAGGCTCTACGTTGGGGTAATTGAACTCTGTAGTAGACAGCTATTAATGAGTCATTGATTTGATCAATGTCCATAAGAACAAGTTGCAGAAGCGATTTCGTCGTATCAACGATCTCGCTGTAATTTTCAAAAAAGGCATTGGTATCACGAATTGCCTGATGCGCCGAGCGCAGCACACGGGCAATTTTCTGCACCTGCTGTTTGAGGGTCGCATAAGATCGGAGTGGAATCGTATCGATCGTGTGAGGACCGTAGATCCAGAGGTAGGGAGAAAGGGGATAGACGGCTGCATAGCGATTGGAATCCAGGAAACATCCAGAATGAGGAAGCAGGGGACCATAGCCAATTTTGAGGCGCCGATAAACGTCGGGTAGCCTGATTGGCAGGATAGTAAAACGTTGGGCATTGATGTCATAGAGAGCGAAGGCGAAGGCGGAATCATAGAAGCGATCTCGGAGAATACTTCCTTTTCGGTATGCATACGAAGTAAAAGGAACGCCCTTTGTTAGTCTGTATAATAATTTGGTGCGAGTCAGATCAGGAAGAGGTGTTTGATAAACATCACTGAGAACCCCTATATACTCTTCTTCGAAGGGAACAGGAAACAGAGTATCTATTGCTAAACATTGCTTTAAAGGATCTACGGTGAGAAAAGCAATATTTTGAATAGTAGAAGCACCAATAACTGAATCCCCGCTTTCTTTCTGCTCGTAAAAGATTTGAGGTAAGTATAACTCCTGGACAGTGGCAGATGGAGCAATTTGTAGTCCACCGGTTAGAATGGGACGTAATAATCCCAGGCGTTTCATCCTAATAACGCTTAAGCTATCAATGCTAATATGCTGGAGAATTGCCTCTTCAGGAATTTGCAGAATGCAGAACAGGCTGTCGTTGTCAAGGCTATACAGAACGTAGGACCGTAGAATATCCGTCTCAAATGCAAAAAGATGGAGTTGAGGAAAAATACCCGTAATGCTTGACCGCCCTAGCGAAAAAAATGAGTTCGACAGTACGTATTCCTTCTGAGCAGACCAGCGATATACTCCGTCCGATTGAAACCCCAATGTACATTGGGCTGCAGAATTCACTTTTTTCGGGAGTCGCATCTCGGCTGTCAGATTTAACGGCTGGCGGTTGCGCAATGCCTGCTGTAGTACAGTCTGGAGTTCCTCAATATCAACCCGTCCGAAGAGAAGAGCACTATACAGGGGTTTTCCCGCCGCATCCCAGATAATGTAATAGGGCATTCCGCTGGGAACGATTTTTTCAATAATGCCTGTAGAGTCATAGTGAACGATAGAGTAATCTCTATAAGGGTACTCTTCTTTCAGCATATCCACAGTGCCAGGAGAGAGAGAATGAACAACTAAGGCAATGTTATTCTTCAGAGCACTATCAACATGGAGTGTTATATCAAGGAGATGGGGAAGATAGGCTTCACACCGAGAACAGAGGCCTGGTTGGAGTACAACTGTAACAAAAGGCGAGCGGACATTGGACCCAAAAATTTCTGCCAGCCACGCTGACATCAGAGGTTGCAGAGTATCAGGAACCGTAATCTGCGAAGGTAATATAACGACCGATTGTTGCTTTGCTGAATCTTTCTTTGCTCCCTGAGCTTCACTGTTCTGCTGTGCCATCAATAGAGCAGGTAGCACAAGCAGCAAACCTACCGCATACCATCGAAAACAACGCTGTTGCATAACTCCTCCGCAGTTAGTAAACGTTTCTCTGCTTACTTGATAAAAATACCGGGGAAACGCTTGAGAAGTTGCCAGTGCTCGCCCACATCGGTTTCAGGAGATAATTCCAGAATTCATCCTGCTGTCTGGCTATGTGTGTCCTGATTTTGACTGTGCTCCCAAAACTGATAAACATCCATTGTTCCACTTTCCAGATAGCAATCAATAGCTGATTTTTCTTGTCTCTTCCTAAACATCTGTTTTTGCTTCTCGCAAGTATCTGATCTTTCATTTTTCACAACATATATACACCTAACGGCGGCATTTTTTGCGCGGCACCAATGGCGCAGGGGGAGAAATTCCAGAGGTCCTTCGGAAGTGTTCAATTCCCAGCTCCAGGCAAACACACAGCTTCAAAATGAGAGTTTCCATCGAATACAATGTTATGCAGAGACAGTGCACCCGTGAGTGCAGCTTTGGAATCCCAGAGAATCACCCCGAGAAATAGAATTACAGAGATCCGTTTCATTGTTGCCTCCTGCATCGATACGTTAACCCTTAATCTCAATGAACCTCAGAAGCTACTGTCTGTCCACTGCTTCTTCCAATCCTCCTACCAGTAGGAACTTTATCTGCAGCAACACCTGACAAGACACAACTGTTAGTCTTTACGATAGTATACGCTTTTTTGCACCGCATTTTGCTTGGGTCATTCCTATTTCAGTGAGTGACAAGTATGCCTGAAAAACGGTATGAAGCAATGGTACTTTCCTTTGCGGCTGGATCCTGATGCACAGAGTGATATCGGATTTCCGAGCAAATATCCGGTTGGCAAAGCACAACAACGCTTTAGATAGTGGATTCTCTATCAGTAGTCTTGGTAGTTCCGGGACCGATGATCGTTCTCTTAATCTGAAGTATGAACCGCAGGTAGCGCGAAGACTGCAATATTGAAGGCTCCGGTAATGCTATGTCAGTACCAAAGCCGAGGAACAGGAGGCACCATAGTGCTTCGGCGAGTTTGTGAATTTTGCGCTTGATGGTTTTCGAAAAACTTCATAAACTGCTTTGGGAGTTCTGTATGGACATTGGAAAGAACAATGGCACTGTGCTGAACAGCTATCGAGGAATGGATACTAACAAGAATTCGCCAGGAACTGCTATGTGTTATAGTAAAGATTTTCCAGGGACCGTGTACTACAAGCGCCAGCAATCAGAATCCCAGCTCAGACACTAGCGATCAGAGATCGTCGATATCATCTGCACTCATTATTTCGTCTCAACCGCGGGACGAGCGCGTTGCCAACTATTTAGTTTTGCAGCTATGGCGGAAGATAATGAATAGAAGCAGCTTTTTCTTTTGCGCTGAAATATAGAATTTCTGCTTGTTCACGGAAACGATATACCGTTGCTACAGCAACACTCTACTGAATCCACCCGCAGTTATTGCTGGCCACGGAATACCGCTTTGTTTGCACACCGTCGTAGGTGCTGTATGGTAAAGCATAGCGACGCACATAGTGCTTTGCCGCCTACCTTCTGTAAAGAGCAAGAACTTTATTTATCCTGTGGATTTACGTTCTTTTGGATATGAATAGATCAACAATAGCGTTTTTCTTGTCGATTGATCGACAAGATATAGATTCATTTGCTTGCTGACTTTGATTTGAGGCATTGGGAGTACCGAGTGCGCAGCCAACGGCGATGGTGGTAGGCGGTATTCCCTGAGTAAGCGGAACGGCATACGATGATATATTTGCCACACTATTTCTCCAGTGCCGAAGTGATACCATACAATCGATACCAAAGAATCCGCAACGGTGAGATCTACTGGATGCAACGGTGAGAGAGAGTTCACCATCGCTTTTCTCTGCTTCGGCTCAATCTGGAGAATAGGATTCTCCTGATTCTGCTGGGGATACAATACGGCAGAAGTGTAGTAAGCAGCGATTGGATACGCAGTCTGGGATCGGATGAAATACAATGTGTCGTGATAGTAATTCAGATAGGCACAATCGGAAGCATCGCAATCAACTGCGGGATGAGAGTTCCAATATCCAATACGCAACAGACTCCTGTTGTAACTGAGATCACCATAGGATCGAACAAATTTCCCGCTACGGAGACTGAATTCCCACAGCAGGGGATCGTGGGCTTCAAACTCAGCAGATGCAGGGTCTGTCGGAGCGTCGAGCCCGACAACGGAGAGAGAGTTTCGTTGCACCCAGTTATCAACCGGGAACAATGCAGTTTCCCACGGTGAAATTGTAGGTATAAAAGATTGGATCGATAGATAGCCTGGGGTATCTGGAGCATCCAGCTTAACCCAATGGTGGATGGAATCATACGGTGGTGTGTAGCGCACCAGTACATAGCGTTTGCCCAACCGAATGTTCGTGTCAAGTCGCTGTTTGTTGGAATTGCGCTGGATGAGCACACTGTCTATAACAGTGTAAAAGTGATGAGCAATTAGTGTATTGGTTGTAGGATAGAACGTGCCGAAGTCAGCAAAGTGGGTCAACAATCCCAAAGAATGGAATGAAGAATCTAGAGCTTCCAGAGGAACAGGCGATAACAATCGATGTAGCCAGGGCGTGGTAGTAATAGTTGTTATTTCTTTCCCGTCGGCAGCACGGTAAACTCGCACTACTTCCTGGTCCAAATCTCCCAGAACAATGAAGCGTTCCGAAGGAGCACATCGTAGCCTTTGTAATCGCCCTGTGTACGTTGTACTATCATCTTGCAAGAATACTTGTGCCTGTGGCACCAGTGTTGGCAAAGCTTGCAAGTGCTTGCGAAAAGGATCGCTATACTGGGTCTGGGTCGCTTTGCTTCGAACAACGGTTTTCCTAAAGGGCAGGGAATCCAAACGCATGATAAGCTTTCGGTAGATAGAACCCTGCAGTACAGCAGGAATTTGTGAAGAGTACCGCAGTGTACCGGTGGAGTCCCAGACTGTGAGTATAGGAAAGGTCTGAAGAGGAATCTGGAGTTCTTCGAAAAGTCCAAAGGTATCCAACACAACAGGCACTGATAGCTTACTATATTCACGCTGTACGATTGCTCGATCACTCCAATGGCGGGTCATCCGCATTACTGCGAACACTGGTCCCGGAAAGTGGTGATACTGCAAGGTCTGAGCCACTGTTTTCATCATCCCAAAGGCGTAATTGAAGACTTTATGCTGAAACAAAATGACAGCAATATACCGCCCGGAGGATCCAGAAACTGTCTTTGCAATCTTGAGGATACTCTGCGACTGCAATGGTTCAGATTGTTGCGAGTAAAGGCACACCGTGCAGATAGCGGTCAACCACAACCACTGCACTATCTGCTTTTTGACCCTCATAGTTCCTCTCATTCTTGTTTACAGCGCACAGAAAAAGAAGCCCCCATAAGGAGGGGGCAGGACATACCGTATTACTCGATTTCCTTAAAATAGGCATCTACATTCGGATCACCGCTGGGTCCTGGTCCGCAGTATACTCCTTGCTTCGTTTCTACTATCTGTCCATCATCATAAAGTTCTGCCCTTGCAAGTACACCAGGTTCTCGAAGAAAGATTCGGATGCAGTATGGTCCATCCCCTTGACAACGTAACACCGTAACCTGGACCTGCTCAGGTACTCCATCTTCATCAATGTCACACTCACATATCACCGTCTCTGTTACTGCGTACTGTCCTGGGATTTCAATTACCCGTTCGGCTTTACAGACAATACTATGAACAAAAAGCCCAATGCTTACCATAATTACCAGGTATCCATATTCGCGAGTTTTCATCTTTGAGATCCTTGTCTTTGTTCATACTCCAATGTAACTTTACTTAGAGAAGCTGGTGCCTGCCCGTTGCTTCCTTCACACTTCCCGGCGGGCAGCGGGGCAGGGACACTGCCACACGCAGGTCGTGGAAGAAAACAACCACCAGCCTCTCTACCCTTATATACACATAACAACGGCATTTTTTGCGTACCACTGATCACTTTACCACCGACGCAAAATTTGTAGCGCTGAAGTGTTTATAATTATAGAGACTCGTGCAGTGAGAGCGTGCCAAAGTGAACGGATGGTGCATTGGCTGGGCGTTGATGCTGGTGGTGATCTTGCCTGCCGGGGCAGGAACACCTCCATCGAGTGCAGGAACGTCGTTGCCCTGGATCGAGGGGCATGCAACGCTGATGCTGAGCGCTGCACGGAACTGGAAAGTTGCAGAACAATTGTTTATTGCATCCCGAACGGGCGTTCGGATTCAGCCCGTATGGAAAATCGGATTTGTGCAACTGCGCTTCCTGGCAAAGCTGGATGTGGAATGGGTGTATCACAAGCTGGAGGATGGAGAATTTTTCTTTCCTGCTGAAAATCACTGTTCCATCGAAGCGCAATGGGAATGGTTGCTGGGATGGCAGGTCAATCCGCTGCTGGCAGTAGGCGTTGAAACCGCGCCGTTGAGAAATATGCTTTTGAAACGTGGAGAACTTCAGACCGTCGCCCAATGGTGGGATCCTGTGACCAGCTCTCAGCAACTGGGATGGCACTATCGATACCGCTGGGATGGTGGATCTCTGGGATGGCAGGGTGGGGTGAAATTCCGGCAGATCAGAGCCCGCAGGCATACAAAGCTCACGGATAATCGGAAAACACGCGACCGCGTCGAACGATGGTATACGGAATATGGAATCCAGACAACGCTCGAAAGTCAAATGAAGCTTAACGGAGGGCAGTGGCGACTCCAATTGCAGGGGAACTGGCGGGCAAATCTCCACGCCGGTGAGCAGTGGCGCTGCTTATTCAAATCACTCCTCCAGTGGCGCTTCTGGAAATTCCTTGGACTTCGCCTGACAGTGCAGATGGAATATGAACCGCGCGTGCTCAAAAAAGTACAGTATAAAGTTGAAACCCAACTGGGTGTGTTGTGGTAGCAGGTAACTGACCATAAGGGAGTATAAGGAAACGGATGCGGCTGAAAATTATACTGCTTTCTGGTAAATTTTTTTGCGTCTGTTGTGACCTGTTGCGTATTACCGAAAAATTTCTTAAATTCGCTTCCACCTTAATGTGATTGCTGGCGAGCAATGATCACAGAGTCATAGATACAGGAGCTCGCTGATGGCAAATGATTCATCGCAACGCCAGCAGACCGCAGAACCGAATTGTCCGGAGAAAGTGAACGGGGCGCTTCCTTCCTGGTGGTACAGTTCCGAAGTGCAACAGGCGTATCGCCAGTGGTCGACGCTGTGGCTCGCCAAACTGCCGCAACGCTATCCCGGCTTCTGCAAAGAAGACTACGAGGATGCGATTCAGGAGGCATGGCTGCGGACGATGGGCAAGATGACCACACTGGAAAGTCTGGGGCAGTTGTACCAGTATGTGTTTACCACCCTGGACAATCTGATGAAAAACTGCTGCCGTCGCTCATCCAGTTGCGTCGTGGAACCGCTGGATGACAACATCGCCATCGTAGGTGAAGATGGGGATACCAGCGTAGTGCTCCGGCTGTATCTCCAGAAAATCCGCAAACACGTATGCAGCCATTTTGGGGTGGAAGGATGGGCGCTGTTGTGGCTGCGGGTCGAAGGGTGGACGTTGCGGGAAATCAGTGCTGGCATTGCCCGGAGTGTGGAGGAAGTATTCCCGGAAGCCATCTACAAAAAATTGAAAATCGACTCCTCCAATCTCAGCCGGCTGCACCGGCAAATCGTTCAGGATATCCGGAAAAACTATCCCCCCCCCCCGGAATCATCCTTTCCCGTTGTCGTTATCCTTGACCCTCTCGATGAAGAATGCGGATGCTCATAGGGATATGCTTCGTACGCGCTGAGCACGACAACAACATCGGTGTGGTATTCGCAGGAGCCGATGCCGGACGGGTGAGCATTCCGCTGGTTTGCCCTGCACAACTCAAAGGAGTATCCTGCTATGGGTAGTGCACGCTGAAGCGCGCGCTTCCAATGGTGGGGAATGGCAGATTTTGTCAGGGTACTTTACACCTATCGCAAAAATTTCAGCGCTTACGTGTATATAGAGTTAA
Organism: Candidatus Kapaibacterium sp.; assembly: GCA_015490805.1. Classification (GTDB taxonomy): domain Bacteria; phylum Bacteroidota; class Ignavibacteria; order Kapaibacteriales; family WFXC01; genus WFXC01. The sequence goes on along the minus strand of WFXC01000044.1, from coordinate 38,990 downwards.
AATCGAGCGTTACAGAGCGCCAGATGGGTGCTTTTCAACGAAATGGTGCGAATGACCTTTTAGTGGGAAAGTAAAAGCAGTTTCTGTGAATTGATACTCAACAAAAATTCCTTTCCGGATGCCCATTGCTATGAAAATGAGTGAATTTGTCAATCAGAGACATTGCTCAGCGGTTTCCTGCTTTAGTCGCAGCAAGCGAGAACTATCATAAAGTCTAATAAACAGGAGAAGCCGTGATGAGACTGATCGTCCGTTCTCTGATCACTCTTGCACTGTTGTACCTTACCGCCCCATCGCTCCCAGCACGGCAATTACCGATCCAATCAGAAAAGCTCCGAGCATTTGTACGACAGGTTACGCCAGCATCGCAGGACTACCAGTACTACGCAGTGATTTTGTTTGAACACAAGGTTTTCAACTACGCATTTGGTACTATGCAAATGGTAACAATGATGCTTCGACGATACAAGTTTCCGGGTCCGGTCATTGTTCTGATGCGGCAGACGCGATACTGGGCAGATCGACAGATCATAAAGTACACCTATCGCCGCCTGGCTGCTCCGGTCTTCTTAGACACCGCTGGCATCTTTGAGGATCTGCATTTGCCACCACGGATGATGCCAACGCTCACGATCTGGAACGCACAGGGACAATTGCTGCACAGTATGGTCTTAGCAGGATTACTTCCCGGTCAGTTTTTTCAGCACCTGGTGAAAAATCTTGAAAAATGGGATCCTCTGCGTCCTGAACTGAAAAAGCTGCTTCCGGAATTCCGGGAACAGTCTTTCTCTTACACTTCCCAATTTGACAGCAGCATTCACGCATTGCCCGAACTTCATCCAGTGCACACCGTAGCTTTGCAGGATGACAGCACGACAACAACGGGACGACTTCAGGGAATGCGGTGTTCCCCGTCCAGCAAATGGCTGGTAATAGAGGACCTTGATCAGGAAATTCTCCGGATCTATGATCTTCGCTCTGGCAAGGAGATTCAGCAGATCACAACCAGCGATTCGTTACAGCGAGCACTATGCAGAGTTCCCATCGACAGCGCAGGAAAACTCGTCAGCCAATTAGGACTTCTGACACAATTCATGTTGTGTTTCGGCTTTTTCCCTACCAGTGACACTCTTGCAACGGTTCATTTCTATACGGTCATTGACAGTTTTGAAGTCCGACCGGGCTCCGGGGATGAACTGGATACCTCTATCAGTCTGGGGAAACGGTACATTCTGGTACTCTATACGCCACCTAATCAGAAGAGTAAGATAATCCGACAAGCCGAAATCCAGTTTCCAGATGCTCCAACATATGTAGGCGTCGACTTTCTCCACTACGTAATCATCTCTCCCTGGCACACAGCTCTTCTCCCCGTTTCTAACTGGAAACAAAAACAAATGGCCTGGAAGGTCAATCTTCCAAACAAGCCTTATTTAAACCCTCAATCTGCTGAATTTGAAGCCAACGATCCCTTAGTATGGGAATTTGATTTGAACACCGGGAAGTTTCTCGGTCATTATGGAGATTTACCCCAAAATCGCCAGTGGCTGGGCATTGGCTACTGGAAATCTTTCCCGCTGATCGATTGCGACACGGAAGACTGCGGCTATCTCAATCTTTTTAGCGATTCTCTTTTGCTGCTGCGCTCTGGCAGCAGTTATCAAATCCAGGCGTATTATTCTGAAAGCATTTTGCGTCCGTGGAAGTACCGGGATCAAATTCCTGAGGATATCAAGGAGCGACGCCGGTGGTTCAAATACAATACGCCTATTGATCCTATAGACCTGACCCTGACGCCGGAATGGGTTTCGGTGGTGTGGTATCACTTTGGCACCAGAGACATCGTATGGCAAATTTATCAGCGTCAGCCGTTCCAATTGTGGAAGGCGTATCGATTACGCTCACCCATAGCAAAGAAGGAATCGGTGTTAGCTGCTCCGCTGATCGACGTGGACAAGCGTCTTCGGCTGTACTGTCTGGATCAGGATGCGCGCAAAACAGTGGTGACGATCTTTGAGATTCCAGCTCAATAAGTTGTAGCGTGCACGCTATCGGAGTTCTGAGGGAAGTATCAAACGCTGGAAAACGGAAGGGTTGATTGACCGGAAATTCTGCTAATCCAGAGTTCCATACCGAAATGGAGTATTGCAATGGAAGCGCCGACTTTCGCCGGCATATTACTGGGAGCGCCGACTTTAGTCGGCATGCACTCTAAAACGTGCGCTTGCAATGGATGCACACTGAAGTGTTCGCTCCCGATGAACACGTAGGGGAGAAATCCGGTGGGCGACCAGCCGGTCGCCCCTACGGGTGTGCATGAATAATGGGGCAAATGCACGCTGAAGTGTACGCTCCCAGCGACCTGGAAGTGCGGCTTTAGCTGGCAACTATTGGAAGCGCCGGCTTTTGCCGGCATATTACTGGGAGCGCCGACTTTAGTCGGCAAGAATGCACACTGAAGTGTTCGCTCCCGATGAACACGTAGGGAAGAAATCCGGTGGGCGACCAGCCGGTCGCCCCTACGGGTGCGTGTGAATAATGAGGCAAATGCTTGTTGAAGCGGGCCCCCACTGGGAGCGCCGGCTTTAGCCGGCGAAAATGCACCCTGGAGGGTGCGTTCCCAGGTACGCTGGATCCTACGTCCCAGTACCCTTGCCCCTTGCCCGCAGGAGAAAATGGAGAGAAGATTCCTGAGAGTTTGTCCTCTGTCAGCCCTTTGTCGCTGGCATCGACCGGGAGACTACGTGTGGAGGAATGCCAGGGCTTTTTCGTACTCCTGCTGAATTTCCTGCCGGAGGGTGCTTTCTTCGGTGGTGAGTTGGTGTTCCAAATCCAGCACTGTCAGGAGCGGATCGGGAATGTAGAGTGCTGGATAGCGCACTTCTGCTGCCCACTGCTTGCGGTTGAGTTTCGCTGCTGCCCACTCTGCCAGCGCTGTGATCACGGTTAGTGGTTGGTCTAACTGAGGAGCGATCTGGTTGGGAGCGATCACGGGGGGAAGTTCGATCGGCCTGGGATAGTGGTGATGCTGTTCGATAGCGGTTGCCAGCGTCTCTGGCAGGTTCCACCGCTGTGCCAGCCAGCCGCCGACTTCTGCGTGGGTTGTTTCGAAGACGGCGAATTCCGCGTCCGGTAAAGGCAGGAGGCGGATCTTTTGCAGGGATCGCACCCGCTGGTATTCCGCCGGCGATGCCAGAATCAGCAGCAGAATGCCAATATCGTGCATCAGAGCGGTGACAAAGGCTTCGCCCGCAACGCGGTAGCCCAGGTGGCGGGCAAAGACGCGGGCAGCAGCACCGCAGAAAACGGAGTACTGCCAGAATTGATACGTGTCCAGCAGTGAAGAGCTGAATCGCGAAACGAAACGCTGGATCAGGAAGGTGAGAATAATTTCCTTGATCGTGTCGAAGCCCAGCAGTACAATTGCCAGTTCGATCGTGGAAATTTGCCGGGGAAATCCATAGAATGGAGAGTTGGCAACCTGAAGCAAGCGGGCTGCTAAGGTCTGGTCCTGCTCGATAATCGCACCCAACTGCCCTGCGGTCACATTCGGCAGTTCGATCATCTCCAGCGCTTTTGCCGCAACGGGAGAAACCGACGGCAGTTGCTGGATACGGGACAGTCGAAGTACCAGGTCCGGTTTCATAAGGAAAATCGCTTTGTAATTTTCTCGCGAAGGGTTTTCAGAATAGCGGAGTGCAACTGCGACACGCGACTTTCGGTAATGCCCAGGATTTCGCCGATTTCCTTGAACGTGAGTTCTTCGTAGTAGTACAGCGTCATAATCAGCCGTTGTCGTTCGGGCAGGGTTTCCAGCAGTTTGACCACATATTCCAGCATTTCTTTGCGCTCCAGTTCCTGCTGCGGCGTCGGGAGATAGGAAGGCAGCGATGCCAGCGGATTGGTGCTTTCTCCCTCTTCCCCTTCCTCTGGCCACGTGGGATCGTAATAGGAAGCCGCATAGGAGGCAGCCGCTGCGGCTCGCAGGTACTCCTGATATTCCTCATCGCTCAGGTTCAGGTACTCTCGAATTTCCTCCGAAGACACTTCCCGCTTGTACTTCTGTCGTAACTCTTCAGCGGCGTGGAGGTATTCCTGCGATCGCTTCCGTGCTGTTCGGGAGAGCCAGTCGTAGCGGCGCACTTCGTCCAGAATTTTTCCGCGAATGCGAGGAATTGCAAAGGTTTCAAATTTGACATCTCGATTGGGATCGAACCGTTCGATTGCTTCGTTCAACCCCAGCAGTCCGAACTGGAGATAATCTTCGTATGCCAAGATCGGGTTTGGCGGCAGGTTCAAATTGTTCAGTACGTAGCGGATTAAGCCCAGGTACTGGAACAGGAGCCGATGCCGGATCTCATCCGTTCGGTTCTGTTGATACTCCTGCCACAACCGCTCGACTTCTTCCGGTTCTAAAGGAGGAGGATACTTCCGCATTGCTCATTATCACCCTTTACTTCGACTCTTTACCTTCCGTTTCCTCTTCGTCTTCTTCAAAAACCCATTTTTCTTCTTCCAGATCCTGCAATTCTTTCTGGAGTTCCAGTTGTGTTTGCAGAAATTCTCGCTGCTGCTGCTCTAAGCGTTGAAACTCTTCCTGCATTTTCTGCTCTCGCAGTCGAACGCCAATGGTGACGATCACCCATAGCGCCAATCCACCCAGAAAGCTCAACAGTGTAAAGGCTAAGAAGGCGCGAAAGAAAGCTGCTAAAATGTCGAAGCCGGAGAAAATGACCAGCCAGAGAAAAAGCAGCGAGGCGATCAGTAGATTGACCAACAGCAGCAGTTTGATGGGATAGTCTGCTCGAATGACGACTTCCTGTTGTTCATCCCCGCTCTTTTTCTTCTTTTTTGCCATTATGCTGCTGTTGTCGGTTTTTCCACAGATTCAATGAAACGGAAAAGGGTCTGGCTAAGTTGTAAGATCGCCTGCGTGCTGGCAGCAAATGGGTCGAATTGCATCAGCAACGTCTGGTTCAGAATCGAGCGTCGCACGGTCCGATCGTAGGGAACGAACCCGATCATCGGGATGTGGAGATTCAAAAAGCGCTGGGTCGCAGCGTTGAGCGTTTGCTCTGTCTGCCGGGCATCTTCAGGATCCACGACCATATTCACCAGCAACGTTGGTAGCGGGAGCGATTGCTGCTGGACCAGGTATTTCAGTAAGCCGTACGTATCCACGATGGCGGTTGGTTCATCGGTTGTGATCAGCAAAAGCAGATGCGACAACGGGAGAAGCGTCAGAAGTTCCGGCGTGATACCGGATGCCGTGTCGATGACGATGATTTTATGGCGTCGCGTTTGCTGCATAGAGCGTAAGACGTCCCGAAGGATCTCCAGATCCGGTTTTTCTGCTCCCGGCATACCGGCAATGAGGTCAAAATGTGGCGAGACAGAATGCAGCAATTGTTCTGGCGTATGGTGTTGCGGATCGTATTGATGGAGTCGTAACGGAGGGTCGGCGGCAAAGAGAACGTGGAGCGTTGGAGCGTGCAGGTTTGCATCCATCAGAAGCGCTGGATGGTGGGCGTTGGCAAGGGCTGCGCTTAAATTCGCGGCAATAACACTCTTGCCAACACCGCCTTTGCCGCTGGCGAGCAGGATGGTGAAAGGAAGGGTATGATCAGGCGTTTGTGCCATCGGTCTGCTCCATCTGATTCTGCATTCTGTGTTCTAAGGATTGCCGGGCATAAGCAAACAGCAATTCCCGGCTGGCAATACGGAGATCGTGCGGAATTTCACTTCCTGTGGAGGCAAACGCCAGCGGGAGGCGGGTTTTTGACAGGAACGAAAGGATGCTGCCGAAAGCAAAGGTTTCATCAAGCTTGGTCGCTGCGACATACGACGGATGGAACGGCTGGCTGTACTGCCAGATGGTGAGCGTATGGGATAGGGGCAAATACGCCGGCATTACCAGAATCGTTGCAGTTGGCTGAGCTGCTTCGTAAAAGCCCAGCAGTTCCCGCCGCTGGGTTTCATCTGCCAGATTCCAGCCGGGGGTGTCAATCAACACGACCGGAGTTGCTGGCGGCGTTTCGGTGAGATATTGATGCATTTCCTGAGCGGTGTAAAATTTTGCATACGGCAGCTTGAAAAGTTCGGCAGTCACATCAAGTAATGTGCTGCCGTCGACTTTGTAAGTGTCAGTGGTCAGCAGGGTTGTCCCGATGTGATGGCGTTGCAGCCAGGCAGTCAATTTGGCAATAAACGAGGATTTCCCCGATCCGCTGGGACCAATGAAAAAGAGGCGCTGAGCGGTGGCATTCAGGAGCCATCCCGGATCAGCAAACAAACATCGATCCAGAATGGCGTTCAATATTCTGGAAGTGCCCTGCTCGGCTGGATCGTGCAAAAGATCAGCAAAGAGTGATTGCATAATCGGGCGCAAAACGTCCGGTGCATAGCCATCTGCTAAAAAAATATTCCACAGCGTTTCCAGTTGGGGTGGCAGGGGAAACAGGGCTGATGACGGGTCCAGCGGCAATGGTGGGGGGAAAGAAATACCGGGACCGGCTTCAACCTCAACAGCAGTAGTCGATTCGGGAGATGGAGAAGGTGTTGACAGGCGCTGTTGCGTCCGCAACTGTTCGACCAATTGCTCGACGTATTTCTGCACTGCCGGGTTAATGCGGGCAGTATGAGCTGGTGGTTGCTCATCAACGCCGGCTGTGACCTCGATGTACGCAACGCCGTCTTTTTGAATGGTTCGGCTTGAGAGCACAACCGCCGAATCGCCGAGCTCCCGCTTCATCTGCACCATCGCGTCCTGCAGTGATTGCCCTATGTATTTGCGTATCTTCATCGCTTCGGCAAATATACGAAAGTTCGGACGGTTCACCGGGTTGTGCGATGCTTCCAAAACAATGAAAAGGAGGAGACGTTTTTTACCTCCTGAAACGTAGGATGGTTAATAACGATGAGACAATGGGGCATTCAAAAGCAGTACGATGGGTGGGGAGTGGATTGCTGGTGCTTCTCTTCCTATTGTGGCAGTGCCGGGATCGATCTGAATCCGAACCGGCAAACACACCGCCTGTGACACAGGCAGATACGGGTCAATCAAGCGTTTCGCTGGCGCTGCCTGCTCTGACCGCCGTCCAGCTTCAGGAAGTGCTGCCAGATACTTTTCCGGATGCAGAAGGTGCACCGCCAGTGATCGGGCGATCGCAGGGACAGCGATATGAACAACTGATTGTGCACCGGGAATTCTACTTCCGCAACAAGGGCTATCTGAGTATCACTATCACCGATTACGGCGATCGTTCCGAATTCCTATCCGTGTATCCACATTTTTTTGAGCAAGCGACACAGGTGGATCCGAAGACCTGGCGACTGACGCGGCAGGAAGGGGAGTTGCACCGGCTGCTGGTGTGGACGCACGACCGATTTGCGGTAGAAATTGAAGGAAAGAAAGTGCCGCTGTTTATTCCCGAATTGTGGAAAGTGTATGAGTCGATCGCGCGGAATCTGGACTCCGTGATGCGTACAACGGGAGGGACAACCCCTTGAGGTGGTGGTATCGGTTGTCGTATGAAGGACATTTGGCGGGCGTGCTTCTTGCCCTATTTCTGCTCCCTTTAGTTGGCACGCTGGGCTATATGCTTATCGAAGGATGGGACTGGTTCGATGCGTTTTATATGACGGTGATTACCATCACCACGATCGGCTACAAAGAAGTACACCCTCTGTCACCCGCAGGTCGGATCTTCACCGTCGTATTCGTCTTTTTTGGTGTTGGAACTGCCTTGTATGCACTGAATGTTCTGGCACAAACGTTGTTGCAAACACAGCGGTTTTTGCAACGAGTGACTTTGCGGAGAGTAATGCGGCTATCGAATCATTACATCATTTGCGGTGGTGGGCGAACCGGAACACGAATCGCCGGCGAATTACAGCGGCTGGGCAAACCGTACGTGCTGGTTGAAAGGCAGGGAGCAGCGGTTCGGCAGCTTCGACAACAGGGATTTCTGGCAATTGAAGGCGATGCCACGCAGGAGGAAGTATTGAACATGGCGAACATTGAAAAAGCGGCTGGGTTGGTGACTGTGCTGCCGCACGATGCGGACAATGTGTTTGTCGTTCTGACCGCCAAAGGCTTAAATCCCCGGCTGCATATCGTTGCTCGTGCGGAGTATGCCAGTGCCGAAGCGCGATTGAAACGCGCCGGTGCCGATATGGTTGTGTCTCCTTACGAGATCGGAGCAGTTCGCCTGGCATATCTGCTGCTACAAAAATCGTTGATTGACACCTTCGAGCTGGTGACCAAACAGATCGTGATGGATGTCCACGTTCAAGAGGTGCAGATCACTGCCGATCATCCTTTCGTGGGCAAAACGCTCCGGGAGCTGGACTTGACCAATCGCTATCGGGTCATTGTGCTGGCAATGAAGTTGCCAGATGAACGCATCGAGTTTCCGCCCGATCCGAACGTTGAACTCCAGCAGGGAGCAACGCTGATCATTGCGGGAACGGAGCCGCAAATCCGGCGATTGGAGCAGGAGTGTGAGCAACAAGTGGAGTTACCCTGATGACCGATAAGGAAAAGCTGGAACTGTTGATCGCTTTGCGACAGGCATTTCGTGCCGCTCGACCGGATTTGAACCTGCCGCCAGCAGGGCATTCGCCATCGCAGCTTCCATCCTCCCGGCGGGAGCAATTGCGACAGCAACTGATTCAGCGGAAAAAGGAATCGCTGGAGCAGACAGCGAAGAAACATCCGGAAACCATCGCGAAAGTTATTCGCAAACTGCTGGAGCAGTCCAAAAAACGACGGTCGTAAGAATGCCGACAGGAACGATGGGCAAAGTGGTACTTCGTCCGCGACGGAAGCGCAAAAAGGTAGAGTTGCGCGATCCCGTGCTGGAACAGGTGGCGGCGTTGGCGGAAGCAGAGGGAATCGAACTGTATGTCGTAGGTGGCTATGTGCGGGATTACTTCCTTGGCAAAAAAGACCGACGGGAAATCGATTTTACCGTCATTGGCGATGCGCTCAGCTTTGCAAAGCTTGTAGCACGCCACTTTCGTTCTAAAGCGGTGATCTACGAACGCTTCCGAACCGCTATGGTACCGGTTGGCAAGGAGTATCGGCTCGAATTTGTAGGAACGCGCCGGGAACAGTACGTTCCGGATTCCCGGAAACCGATTGTAACCGAAGGCACGCTGGTCGATGATCTGGAACGTCGGGATTTTACGATCAACGCCATTGCCATTGCCGTCACCGGTCCGGAAAAAGGGAAGGTAATCGATCTGTTCGGTGGCTTGCAGGATCTATCGAAGAAAATTCTTCGAACGCCCAAAGATCCACTGGTGACGTTCGATGAAGACCCGCTCCGTATGATGCGCGCTGCGCGCTTTGCTGCTCAGTTGCAGTTTTCTGTGGATCCGGCGATTGTGGATGCGATGAAGCGGCTGGCAGAGCGCATTACGATTGTGTCGCAGGAGCGGATCACTGACGAGTTTCTGAAAATTCTCCAGGCGCCGAAGCCCAGCATTGGGTTGAAATTACTCTATACCACCGGCTTGCTCCAGTTCATTTTCCCCGAACTGGCAGCACTGGCAGGCGTAGAGGTGTATCAGGTTGGAAAACAGGAGTATGCGCACAAAGATGTGTTCTTCCATACGTTGCAGGTGGTGGACAATGTAGCTGAAAAATCGGAGAATCTCTGGCTGCGATTTGCTGCGCTGGTTCACGACATTGGCAAGGCAAAAACGAAACGGTTCATCGAGGGGAAAGGCTGGACGTTCTACGGACACGAAGAGGTTGGCGCGCGAATGCTGCGCCGCATTTTCCGCACCCTGAAATTGCCGATGGATCATCTGGAATACGTACAGAAGCTGGTGCGCTTGCACCATCGGCCAATGGCGTTAGTGCAGGAGGAAGTGACAGATTCGGCAATTCGCCGGCTGATCGTGCAGGCGGGCGATGCCCTGGAAGATCTTTTTCTCCTCTGCCGGGCGGATATTACCAGCAAAAATCCGCATATTGTGCGAAAGTATCTGGCAAATTACGATCGGGTGTATCAGCGGGTACTGGAAGTTCGGGAAAAGGATAAACTGCGAGCGTTTCAGTCTCCTGTTCGGGGCGATGAGCTAATTGCTATCACCGGGTTCGATCCATCGCCAGCGATTGGATTTCTCAAGAAAAAGATCGAGGACGCCATTCTGGATGGCATCATTCCCAATGACTACGAGGCAGCGAAAGCGTACCTGTTAGAGCATCTGGACGAATGGAAGCGGGAGATCGAAGCCAGAGGGATTCCAACCACCCGACCGAAGCGGCGGGAGCGGAGCGAGGCATCCAGGTGAGGTCGCAGGCAACACTGGTAACCATTGTGTTTCACCGACTGCTTCTGTGCATCATTGCGGGAGTTGTGCTGCTGCCTGGCGGACAGTGTACTGCTCCTTCAGGTTCTATGGAGGGAGACGGTGTGAACCTTTTTGGTTCGGCACACCGTAGCAGCGACTATGCAGCATTTGTCGATGCTTTTCGCACCGGCTTTTTTATCCCGCACAAGCTGGAGGCATCGGAAAGTTATCGGGTGCAGGCAGGACAGGGGATGGTGCAACCACCACTTCCGGTTGGACGATCGGTATATCTGGTGCGGGCAGATGGAACTATCCTGAAAGTTGAAGATGATCAAATCATCTGGCAGCACCGCTTTCCTGAACGGATTGCTGTGCCGCTGGTTGCTGATGGCAGCGGACGGGTTTACGGCATCACCGCGCAGGGAACCGTTTTTGCGCTCGATGCAGATGGCACGGTACGATGGCGGTATAGCCTGCAATCACCGGAGCAGGCTGGATGGTACGGCGTGCCGCTGATCTGGAAGACCCGACTTGTTGTCCATTCGTATGGGGGTACTATTGTGGCTCTGAGCCTGAAGGGGAACCCCATCTGGGAACACCACTTTGCGCCGGGCCTACTACCGCTTGCTGCTGCTGATTCGACTGGCAATGTGTATGCAGTTATCACTGCCCGACAGTATGGTGCTACTGATACAGTGGTCTGTGTCGACACAGCAGGAGTGGTTCGGTGGAAAACACCGCTATCCCGGACCCGGGCTTTGAAAATGGTCGCTGCTTCAAACCGGAATGTTTACGTTGCCGGGGTTTCGGTCGACGGAAAAAACCGAATTCCACGGCTGTGGGTGGTTGCTGCTGCCGAAGGAGCGGTGAAGGATTCTGTGCCGCTGCCAGCGACACCGCGCGGGTTTGCGGTGAGCGGTGATAGCCTGCTCGTGGTTGCTGGCTATGAAAGCCGGTTGGGGAAGGTGTATTCGATCGTTGCGGCTTACCAGGGAACCACGTTGCGCTGGAAACGTTCGATCGAAGGAAAGGTGGACATTCCGCCATTGCTGGCACGTGACAATATTGCCGTGATCACCCATTTTGATCTCCACAGTGCTGTCGTGGTGTTTGACCGCACAACGGGCAAGATCCTGGAGTATGCGTCACTGGATGAATTGCCACTGCTCCATCTGCTGCCAATGGTTGGTGACAATGGGAATATGCTCCTGGCAATGCGGGAAAAAAACGGCTGGGTTGAAATAGGAGAACCGGCAATCTATCGGATTCTGCCATATTGAAGCATTCCCGAAGCTGGAAGCACCGTTGCCAGGCACCGCAACCTTGGTTTGCGACAGAGTAGGGCGGTGAAATTGATGCTGTCCCGCACACTTCCGCAGGAGAGAAAGAAGCTGACCAGGAGCGCCGACTTTCGCCGGCATATTACTGGGAGCGCCGACTTTCGTCGGCAAAGACAGTGCACACTGAAGTGTGCGTTCCCAAGCACGCTGAAGCGTGCGCTCCCGGTCGATGTGTAGGCGCGAAGCGATGCTACGCCCGGTAGGCGACCAGCCGACCTGCTCCTGCTGAGAGCGCCGGCTTTCGCCGGCAAAAGACGAGGCACCTGAAAATGTGCACTTCCGTGGAATGCCTGTGCGATGTGACGGAGTGGATCGCCAGAATCGCAATTTTTTCGCCGCACAATCGTGTTTTTGACCGCACCCTTAGCTCAGTTGGTAGAGCAGCGGACTCTTAATCCGCGGGTCGGGGGTTCGAGTCCCCCAGGGTGCACGAGAGAACTTCCGCTTTCTTCCCCATAGGTGTTTTTCTCAATTGTGCTTCCTGCGGTCATCAGCAGCCATTCAGCCAATTGCCAGTGCGTTTTCTTGCGATCTTCGATTGTCAGTCGAAGCGCTGGCTTTCCTCGAAAAGGATGCACGTCTGAGAGCGTGTGCTTCCAGTAATTGGGAGCGCCGGCTTTAGTCGGCAAGGAGCGATGCACACTAAAGTGTGCGTTTCCAGTAGACGCATCCTAAGGTGTGCATTCCCAGGCACACTGAAGTGTGCGCTCCCGGTGTTCCCCGTTTTGGGGTGCACCGGTGCTGTGCCTGCCTGGCGTTTTGTGCAAGCGAGTGTTCGCAAGCAGTTGTGTGTCAGCTTCTCGGAGCTAAACCGGAGGCTGCGTATGGATTTCGAGAGCGGAAAAGTGCTCAGAAAAATGGGTAGAGCAGAAGAAAGCGAACGCCGGATCGGCTGATTTCTACTGCCGGTGATGGGAGCTTGACGTAGTTCAGAGTTTGCCAGAGCCACCCGAAGAACGATTTCGGTGGTGTGTGCAATTGCAGAAGGTTATAGTCCAGTCCCACGATGACCCGACGTTCAGGACGGTATCCGTTTTCCGGGCGTCCAACGTTACGGGCAGCATAACCGATGGCAAGATTGAGCCATTTTGGATACCACTGCTGCCACGTTTTGGGCAGAATGGGAAAAACATCGAACGATAGCCAGATGGTGGTCCCGTTGTAGTCATCCACGATGGCAGTGGGATGGTCGGTGGGACGCTCACCAATCCAGCGAGGCGGGAAATATTGCCATTTCGGTGTGATATGTTGTAGTGCTGGCAGCAGTGTTTGGGTGTAGAAGAACAGCGCACCGAGTGTGTTGGAGGCGAAATCTGATGGGCTAAAGCCCCAGTTCTTAGCAAAGCCATCCTGCACTTCCACGTAGCCCTGATAAAGCCATCCCATTACTGCGCCAATGGCAAAGGCAGTTCGATGTTGGATACCACTTGCCATTAAGGCTTCCGAAAACAAGTAGGAAAGAAAGTAGCCAGCAAAGAAATGTCCTGCTTTATCGGCTTGCTTAGCGTAATCCCAGTCTTCCTGAATGTGGAAAGGACCTCGCTGATCCTTCCACCACGCATTCCGTTGTAAATAGTCCAGGCCGACGAACAATCCTGCGTACCCGATTCCAACACCAACCAGTGGTCCCCACTGGATCTGGGTGGAGCACGGCGGCGCTGTTCCAGTGATCGTTGTTCGCGGAACGTCACCATACGTAAGTGGCTGTGCCCACAGCAGTGCTCCGTTCAGAATGACACCGATGATTGCCATCCACCGAGTTCGCATGTTACCTGCTCCTACTGTTGTTGCTACACTGCTTCGACTGAAACTTCAACGGAAATTACCTCTTTGGGAATCAGGGTCGGGAAAAACGCAACCACTTCAGTCGGCTTTGGGCGACCACCAGAAAAGCCGGTTGCTCCCGGCGGTCCGGTGAGAATCAACGGCGCAATTTCTTTGCCGAATCGCTCTACCGCGGCGCGGTCGTGCGAGCGTACGCCGATCCGGAGCATCACTTCGTTTGGTTCTATGGGTTTTGCCAGGGGACCGTGGCAGGCATTATATCCAACAAATTCGGTTCGGATTTCCTCGAACTCCAGTCCCAGCATTTTCAACCGTTGCCGGATGATGCGATCCGCCGCTTTTGCCCGTTCTAGCGCTTTCGGTGCCGGATAGGTGAGGGTTCCCACCGCAATGTATCCGTCCGCATAGCTGGCAGAGACTTTGTAGTAAGGCGTGGCGGGTTTGCCACGAATCCCGGAGACACGAACGCGGTCGTTTCCCAGATCGTCCAGTTGAATGGTCGTAAAGTCTGCAACGCAGTCTGGCGTGATGTATTCCCGCGGATCACCGATTTCGTACACCAGTTGCTCCGCTACCGTTTCGCGAGTCACGGCACCGCCGGTGTTGGGATGTTTGGTGACGACGAAAGTGCCATCGGGCGAAGCTTCCACGATCGGAAAGCCGACGTTGACCAGATCCAGGGATTCCCAATCACCTAAGAAATTGCCACCAGTTGCCTGTGCGCCGCACTCCATAATGTGTCCAGCCACAGTGCCGGCTGCCAGTTTATCCCAGTCATCGGGTTGCCAGCCGAATTCGTAAATCATCGGCGCCAGCGTCAATCCCGTGTCGGTCGTGCGTCCGGTAATGACAATGTCGGCTCCCTGCTGCAGGGCTTCCACGATCGGGAAAGCACCCAGATACACGTTCGCACTCAGCAGTCGATCTCGAATTTCCCGGATAGGCTGTCCTGTCTCCATATGCCGCATCTCATAGCCAGCGTCAATGAGTTCATCAATTCGGTCAAGGATGTCATCGCCCAGAACAATCCCGATTTTCAGTCCGGAGACTCCCAGTTCCCGGGCAACCTGTGCAATGGCATCGCGGGCAGCAAGCGGGTTCACACCGCCGCCATTGGTGATCAGCTTGATGTTCCGCTCTTTGAGATCCGGCAGGATCATCCGGCACACTTCCACCAGATCGCGAGCATATCCCCATTGCGGATTCCGCATTTTCTGCTTTTGCAGAATCGACATTGTCACTTCTGCCAGATAGTCCATCACCAGGTAGTCAATGGGACCGCCGGTAACCTGTTGTCGTGGAGCTTCTAACCAGTCTCCCCAGAATCCCTGCCCTGATGCAATACGGATGACCCGATCCATTCACTGCTATTCCGTTTTTTGGTACATTTGCGAAAAAGCAAAATTACGATCCATCTTCGATGCGACAAGAGCTTTCCCCATTATCAACTGTCCCGTCACCAGCATTCTGGTATCGAATAGGCTGGGTGCTGCTATTGACGATTTTCCTGAGCTATCTTTTTGTCGCCCAGTTGCTTTTTATGCTGTTGCCGATTTCTCTGTTGTTTGCCAATGCTGGTGGACAGTTGCTGGGAATGTGGTTGCCATCCTTTCTCATCATCCGGCGCTTGCCGCCATCGTACCGGCAGGTGGCATACCGCTTACCGCCTGTGGATGCTGCTTTCTGGGGATGGGCAGTGGTTGGTTTTGGTGCCCTGCTGGCGTTAACCGTCGCTTTGCCAACAGTCGTCCTGCTGCTTTTGCCTGAGTCCGTTGTGCCCTGGTTTCAGCAGCAGTTGCAGCGCAGTCTGGAGCGCTATCAGGATCTGATGGGCGATGCTTCCCGATTTTCTCTGCTGATCGCAGCCGCTGTAGTACCCGCACTTTCGGAAGAAACACTGTTTCGCGGCATATTTTTGAATACGCTCCGAATTCGACACTCCTTCTGGGTGAGCATTACGGTGAGCGCAGTCATTTTTGCCGTCGTGCATTTTGATCCTGCCCACCTGCTGGAGTTGTTTCTGCTGGGAAGCTATCTGGCATTGCTGGCGCTGGTGAGCCGCTCTTTGTGGGTGCCGGTCGCGTTCCATTTGCTGAACAATGGACTGGCGTTGCTGACCTTTGCTTCGATGCAACCTTTTGGGAGCGTCGATCCGCTGCCGATCGAATGGTGGCTTCCTCTTACCATTGGTGGTATTGCTGGCGTGAGCTTCGCCGTTTCGAGATTACTTCGCTGGCAACGCCATACGAATGCCGATGATGTTACTCCTTTGCCCGCAGAGCCCGAATCACACTCTTCAGCTTCAGCGTCGGAGCAGGAAAGAAGTGGGCAGGGAGATAGCACATCTGAAGAGATGACTGAGCGACGCTGAAAAGCGGATTATCAACCGGGCTGTTTATGGGCAATGGAAAGTGCTGTACTGCTGGTTTGCCTCCCGCTGTGCGGCTGGGTAGAGATGGAAAGGATGTTTTTTCTGCGAAGTTTGCTGGAGAGGGGAAAACAAAATTTTGCCCGGCGCTCTGCGTATTTGCACCACTAATTAACAAGCGCAGAGCCAGAGTGAATGTCACAAACCATACTGGTCACCGGTGGTGCTGGATTTATCGGCAGTAATTTTATCCGATACGTGTTACAGCACGATCCTGACGTTCAGATTGTCAACGTCGATGCGCTAACCTATGCGGGCAATCTTACCAATCTGGAAGATGTTGCGGATTCGCCGCGGTACCACTTTGTTCGCGGGAAAATACAGGATCAGGCGTTGATCGAGCAGGTGTGCCGCGATTATGGCGTTGAGGGCATCATCAATTTTGCTGCGGAATCGCACGTGGATCGTTCCATTCATTCTGCCGCACCGTTTCTGGAAACCAACGTTCTTGGTGTGCTGCATTTGCTGGAAGTCGTTCGGAAGTTGTCCATCCCACGATTTGTCCACATTTCCACCGATGAAGTGTATGGCTCGATCGCCGAGGGAGCAGCGACGGAAGAGTCGCCATTGCGACCCAACTCGCCGTATGCAGCTTCCAAAGCGAGCGCTGATCTGCTCATCCGTTCGTATATCCGCACCTATGGCGTACCGGCGATTATCACCAGGGCGTCGAACAATTACGGTCCGTATCAATTTCCGGAGAAGCTGATCCCGCTGATGATTACCAATGCGCTGGAGAATCAACCCCTGCCGGTTTATGGAGATGGGCAGAACATTCGAGATTGGCTCTTTGTCGAAGATCATTGCGCGGCGCTGTGGTTGATCTATCAGCGGGGATCGGAAGGAGAGATTTACAACATTTGCAGCGGTGAGCAGCGGCGCAATATTGAGGTTGTGGAAGCGATTGTGCGGTTGTTGAATAAACCATCCTCGCTGATTCAATTTGTGCCCGACCGACCGGGACACGATCGGCGGTATGCGATGGATGCTACGAAGCTCCGCCAGCAATTGGGCTGGCAACCCACCGTGTCTTTTGACGAAGGGTTGGCGCGGACGGTACAATGGTACCAGAACCATCGGCAATGGTGGAAAGCGGTCAGGGATCAATCGTATCGCGAGTATTACCAGAAGCAGTATGGGGTACTAAGCGGGAAAGCAGAGCAATGATGGAGATGGAAGAATTGTTTCGACAAAAAATTGCAGATCGAACCCTTCAGGTTGCAGTGTATGGGCTGGGATATGTCGGTTTGCCGCTGGCACTGGAGTTTGCAAAGAAAGGTTATTCGGTGCTTGGCATTGATGTGAATGCAGACAAGGTAGCAAAGCTCAATGCTGGCGAAAACTACATTCAGGATCTGGATGATGCGGAAGTGCGGGAAGTCGTACAGCAGGGCTATCTGCGAGCAACTACCGAGTTGACTGCCAGTAAGGATGCTGACGCAATTTTTATCTGTGTGCCCACTCCTTTTACAGATCACAAAGATCCGGACATTTCCTATATCCTGCAGTCCGCCGAAGCAATTGTCTGCACCCTGCGACCGGGACAGGTGGTGATACTGAAGAGTACCACTTTTCCGGGAACAACCAATGACTACGTGTTGCCCATTCTGAGTCGTTCGGGGCTGGAAGTTGGAAAAGATTACTTTCTTGCATTTTCACCAGAGCGCATTGATCCGGGAAACAAGAAATGGACGACCGCCAATACGCCGGTTGTTGTTGGCGGTGTAACGCCACAGTGCACGGAGCTGGCGACCCTGGTCCAGGGCGTTATTGTCGACACGGTTGTTCCTGTCAGCTCACCGCGAGTTGCAGAGATGACGAAATTGCTGGAGAACATTTTCCGGAGCGTGAACATTGCACTGGTCAATGAACTGGCGCAATTGTGCGACCGGATGGGAGGCATCAATATCTGGGAAGTGGTGGAAGCCGCAGCCACCAAGCCCTTTGGGTATATGCCATTTTATCCGGGACCCGGCATCGGCGGGCACTGCATATTGATTGATCCCTACTACCTTTCGTGGGCAGCCCGCAAGTACGACTTTGTAACGAACTTCATCACGTTGGCAGCCGAAGTCAATGAATCGATGCCGTTCTATGTGCGCGAGTTGATCGAGCGAGAAATTGCCCGACAGCCGGTGTCGCTGGCAGATGCTCAGATTCTCATCCTGGGCGTTGCGTTCAAACGGGATGTGGATGATCTCCGGCACTCGCCGGCTTTGAAGGTGATCGAGCTTTTGCAATCGGATCAGGTGCAAAACATCGCTTACTATGACCCGTACATTCCTGAGATTTGGGTTGATGGTCAGCACTACACCTCGATCCCTGCCCTGACGCCGGCGGTTTTACAGCAGGCAAATGTAGTCGTGATCACAACGGATCATAGCAATGTGGATTACCAGATGGTCGTCGATCACAGCCGGGCAGTAATTGATACCCGCAATGCCTGTAAGAATACCACGGGTGATAAACGTCACGTGCTGGTTTTAGGAGGAGGACAGCGATGAGTCGGACGGTTGTTTCCGTTGCTGGTGCACGACCAAATTTTATGAAAGTAGCGCCGATCCATCGCGCCTTGCAGCCGTACGAACCCGCGGTGCGCCACATCATCGTGCATACCGGACAGCATTACGATTACAATATGTCCGAGCTGTTTTTCCAGGAGCTGGGCTTGCCCCAACCGGCGGTGCATCTGGGCGTAGGGTCAGGGCGCCACGGGGAGCAGACAGCGAAGATTCTGATGGCGTTTGAAGAGGTTTTGCTTGAGTTGCGGCCTGATCTGGTCATCGTGGTCGGCGATGTCAATTCGACCATTGCCTGTGCACTGGCAGCTACGAAGCTGCATATTCCAGTGGCGCACGTGGAAGCAGGACTGCGCAGCTTCGATCGCCGGATGCCGGAAGAGATCAACCGCATCGCCACTGATGCCATTGCTGACTATGCCTTTGTGACTGAACAGAGCGGCGTGCAGAATCTGCTTCGGGAAGGATGGGATGAACAGCGAATTTTCTTCGTCGGTAACACAATGATCGATTCTCTCTACTTCGCACTCCCCAGAATTCAGGAACGACCAATCCTGCAAACGTTGCAGCTTGCACCACAGTCCTACGTTGTCGTGACACTCCATCGCCCCAGCAATGTGGATGATCCAGAGCAGTTGGAGCAGTTGTTCCGCCTGCTCCAGCGCATCAGTGAGCATCGAACCGTTGTCTTTCCAATCCATCCGCGGACCCGCAAAAATGCGGAGCAGTGGGGATTGCTGTCTTCCCTCCATCGCGAAACAATCCATCTTCTGGAGCCGCTGGGATATTTCGATTTCATCGCGCTGGTCGCCAGGGCAGATTTTGTGCTGACTGATTCTGGCGGAATTCAGGAAGAGGCAACGGTGTTGCAGGTGCCGTGCGTGACGCTGCGCACGACAACAGAGCGACCGGTGACAATCGATCTTGGAACGAACATTCTGGTGAATCCTCACGCACCGGAGCAGGTGTGGGCAGTGATTGAGGCATTGCTCGCTGGCAAACGGAAAACTGGCAGCATTCCGCCGTTATGGGATGGGAAAGCCGCAGAACGCATTGCCCGCATCGTGGTGGAAGATATTCTCCAGATACAGCAACCAGTCCAGCAAACAGTGGAGCACATACGCGAATGAAAAACATCTGGTGGATTCTGGGAATTGCAGGGATTTTCTGGTCTCAGGTGTACGCCCAAACTGCGCTGGAGAAATTGCTCCCGGAGTTTGAAGTTCAGGATATGCTGCAAAATGTTGGGGAGCTTGTCAGACTTGCCCCAACCGTTTCCGATGGTGTTGTTGATCCCACCCGGTATTTTGTAGGACCCGGAGACATTCTGCTGGTACAGGTTACCGGCGTGCTATCTGTTGCAGCGACGCAGATGGTTGCCCCCGATGGGAGTCTGGCGCTACCGCGGGTGGGAATGGTGATGGTCGGAGGCAAAACGCTGGCAGCGGTGCGAGCGGCGATTCGATCGGCATACGAACGGTACAATCCGGAGTTGCAGGTTGCAGTTAGTCTGCTCAAGCCCCGACAGGTGGTGGTTTCGGTGCAGGGAAATGTTCTCGCGCCGGGGAGCTATACAGTGCCGGCGAATCTTCGAGTTTCCACTGTCGTTCATTTGATCCAGATGGCAGCACAACAGGAGCGGCAGAAGCAGCGGTTGTCCACCAGCGAGCAAATGCTGGCAGTTCGCCAGCGGTGGCAACAGCGGCAGTTGCAACAGCAGGGGGCAATCGTGCGGGTTGTGCCATACATTGACCGGCACTTATTGCTGTTGCGCAGTACGGATGTATATGACGTAGATCCGCTCCGCAGCGCCATTGATACGGCGATTAAGGAACCATTGGTTCAGGAAAAAGATCAACTGATTGTGCCGTTCCCACCGCGGGACTATCCGCAGATTAGCATTGCGGGGGATGTGCCGTTGCCAACGATTCTTCCGTACCGTCCGGGTGATCATCTGGCGTTTGCGCTGCAGGTTGCAGGCGTGGATTCTCTTCCGGCTGGTACGCGGATCATTGTTCGGAATCAGGAAGCGCAGCGGGAGTATCAGTGGCAGGGAAAGCTGAGCTGGAAAGCATTTCGGGCGATCCCGCTGTCTGCTGGTACGGCAGTCATTGTGCAGCAGCCGGGCAGTGCGGCACAATCCCGGCAGATGGTGGCAGTCGTTGGTGCTGTTGAGTTTCCCGGTGTTTATCCCATCATATCCGGCACGACGCGGCTGAGTGCGGTGCTGAAAATGGTGGGGACAATCGATGGGGGAGACCAGGCTTTGCAGCAGGGATATATTCTCCGACGGTCAGCGGTTGAACCCTACGATCCTGCTGAGCTGTACGAATTTGTTCGTCTGCTCCGGGCTTTCCCGGTCGATTACTTTGACACGACCCATTACCGGATTGATCTACTGGCACGTCGGCAAATGATATTAACCGATTTTGCCGAAGCAATGACTCATCCCGGCAGTACTGCCGATGTTCTGCTGGAAGCGGGGGATTTGATTGTGATCCCGGAGCAAATGCCGATGGTGTATGTCTTCGGTCAGGTGCGTTTTGCCGGATATGTTCCATATCAGCCGGGCAAGTCGGTGGAATGGTACCTGGCGCGTGCTGGCGGTTTGACTCCTGTAGCAGAAGAGGGCGAAATTCAGGTGTGGAAGCGGGGACGTGGGGGCTGGGTGAACGCCGAAGAAGCAGTGATTGAACCAGGTGATCAGATCTATGTGCCGCGGGAGCGCGTGCTGACAACGGCTGAACGGATGCAAATTTTCGGTGTGATTCTGGGACTGGCTTCTTCGGCTGCCTTTATGATCTCAACACTGGTGAATTTACTGTCGCGATGATCCGGTGGGTTGCCAGAGGAATCGTGTTGCTGAGTTTTTCCATTCTGGTAGCTGGAGTTGCACGAGCGCAACCGGAATATGTGCCGCTGACGCATCCAGTCTATTCGTTCCTGAATTACCTTGCCGTTCGTGGCGATCTATCTTATTGGTCGACTGCCCAATTGCCAGTGAGCCGCGCCCGTGTGCAGCAATGGCTGCAAGCGGTTGATACTGCCCGTTTGCCGCAGGCAGTCCGTCCCGTCTGGCGGCGGTATTATCAGGAATTTGCTCCCCTGCCGTCGCAGCGGCGAGCCATTTTTCCAACAGCTTCTGATACGTTACCCCTGTTCTGGGATGGGCTGGTTGGAGATGCCGAGAAATTCGTGGTGTATTACCAGGATACAGTTTCCACCGTTGCACTGGAGCCGCTGGGATCGATCGAGGGGTGGTTTCGCTGGGCAGATGGGGATAAGCACACTGCTTTGCTGGCACAGGGCGGTTTCCGGGTGTATGGAGACTTTGAACAGCGACTGGGTTACTTTCTGCAGATTACCAACGGAACACTGCTGGATGGCGATCGCTCCGTCGCTCTACAGGATCCAATGCTGCGGAAAAATGTGAAGTTTTCCCTGCTCCGTAGTGATTTCGATTTTACCGAATCCCACGTTCGGTATCGCAAGGACTGGTTTTTTATCGATGTTGGGCGAATGCGGCGTAAATTGGGCGCCGGCGTTTTTACCGGGTTGTTTACGGATCCCAACGCATTGCCGTACGATGCAGTCAGTGCTGGCGTACAGACAGATCGAGTGCGATATACGGCACAAATAGCCAGTCTGATCGCAAATCCGGTCTCAGATGTCGCTGTAGGGGTTGCCACAGAGATACCGCCGAAGTTTTATGTCTACCATCGGTTTGCATACCACTGGGAGTGGGGAGCCGTGGGATTCAATGAGGGGCTGATTTTCTCCGGTCGATCACTGGACTTTGCGTATCTCACCCCTTTGAGTTTTCTGAAGTCCCTGGAACATTCCTTGCGCGATCGGGATAATAGCTTTATGGGAGTCGATGTTGAGTATCAGCCCTTTGCCGGTTTCCGTGCTTACGGGGGATTTTTCCTGGACGATATCATCTTCGAAAACATTGGCAAGGGATACTGGTCGAATAAAACCGCCTGGAATGTTGGAGTCAATCTTGCTGCTGGTACTTTCCAGTTTGCAACGGAATACACACGGGTCGAGCCGTACACCTTTACGCATTTCAACTATCAAAACACGCCGACGCACGATAGTGTCATCATCACTGCGAATTTACCGCCCAATGCAGATCGGTGGACAGTTGCTCTCTGGTGGTGGTGGCAGCAGCGGTATCCGGTGCAGATACAACTGACTTCCATTCGGCACGGGGAAAATCTCTACGACAGTAGTGGTACGCTGCTGCGGAATGTTGGCGGCGATGTCTGGCGCAGTCGCCGGCATCAGGATGCGGAAACGGTGCGGTTTCTGGACGGCAAACTGGTTCGTCGATTCCAGCTCAGCTTGCAGGTGGGATATGAGATTCGCCGTCAGTGGATTCTGCTGCTCCAGCTCACCTATCATACCCGTACTGATCAACCAGCCCAGTGGTTAGCAAAACTGTTCCTTCGATTCGGGGATTTCTAAGCATTCAGCCTTTCTATTTCAGGGAAGTGCATACCTCGGTGGGATTCTCTTCACCCTGATCCTCCCCCGGAGGGAGAGGGAAATTTCTGTATCCTGTAGAGACAACTCTTGTGGTTGTTCACACCCCCATTGGTAGGGATGACCTGCTGGGTTGCCCACCGGGCGAAGCATCGCTTCGCTCCTACCATTCGCAACGTTGCCGACTAAAGTCGGCGCTCCCAGTTAATGCTAGCAGAGTACGTTGGCATTGATAGGACAACTCCCCGGGTTGTCCAGAGCACCCAGAAGGTTACTCTCCATCCGTATCCGTTGCCAGCAAAGGCTGATGCTGTCCGCCGTCTACTGATCCATCGGGACGTTGCGCCGGTACTCATACAGGGCAATCGTTGCTGCCATCGCCACGTTCAAAGAGTGTGTTGCTGAGGTGGTCGGAATTTTGACTACTACATCGCAGCGCTGGAGGATGGAATCCGCAATGCCATCTCCTTCGCTGCCAAAGACAAAAGCGGCGTTGGCAGGTAACGCCGCAGCGTGGAGAGGCTGCGCATCGGGAAGCAACTCGACACCGATCACCGTTGTGCCGTTGTCCTGCAGGATGGCAATCGTCTCAGATAGATTCGGGGTCTGATGCCATCGCATTTCAAAGCACATTCCCATTGAGACTCGAACAGCTCGCCGGAGAAAAGGAGAACAGGTCGCTGTGTCGGTGATCAGCGAAGAAAAGCCGAAGCTGCGAGCACTTCGGGTGATCAATCCCACGTTTTCTGCGTTGCTGATCCCATTGAGCACGACATACGGCGGGAACAACGCCGCAAGTTTTTCGGGAACAGGACGCTCTAAGAGCGCCATAATCCCCTGATGGTATTTGAATCCCACGATCTGTTCGATCAGCGCGCGAGGCGCAATAAAAATGTTCTCGTTAGGAATAGCTTTCTGCTGGATCAATGGCTGGAAATGATCGTATTGCTCCGGCGTACACAGCAACGAAATGATTGGGACAGAAGATCGAAGCAACCGCTCCACCACCTTGGTCCCTTCCGCTACGGTGTAGGAGAAATGGTGAGGATGGTACGTGAGCTGTTTTAATGTTGTGTAGGGTTGAATCGCTGGATCTTCCAGGGATGTCAGCACTGGCATTCAGCTCTGTACCTGTTTCTCGAAACTTTGTTAAATTTGACGATTAACAATGGAGCTGTGTTTCACAACAGGGAAATCGGATGGAATACAACAAGAAGAATTTCTTCGAGCCTATTCGCGATGCGTTGCTCCGTACGCAGGATTTGATGAACGTTTACCAGCGGGATCATTTCCCACAGCGATCACCGGAGTTTTTTGCACTGGAGTTGTGCGGCGAAGTTGGCGAAATCGCGAATCTGGAAAAGAAACTCTGGAAGGGACGCACCGAAGAAGTTTCGGACGAGGCACTGGCGGAAGAAGCTGCCGACGCCTTTATTGCGCTGCTGAACTACGTCAATGCACGGAATATCGATCTGGCGGACGCGGTTTATGAAAAACTATTGAAAATCGAAAAGAAGCGTCTGGATCTGGCGGCACAGGGAAAAACGTACTAAGAGACTACCGAATTTCCCGGTGAATGGTGTGCCGCTTGAGATAGGGATTGTATTTCCGAAGCTCCAGCCGTTCCGGTGTGTTAAGTCGATTTTTCGTTGTGGTATACCGCGATGGGGTTTTTCCCTCTTTCCGTGCTTCAGTACATTCGAGCGTGATAATGATCCGCGCACCTTTTTTCTTCGCCATTGCTGTCCGCCTAGTTTGTTGCACAATAAAAAGTTGCACAAAAACGGATAATAGGCGGCTGTGTTGTAGAACGAGCGGCTGAGACGATGTTTCCGAAGATTATGGGCGTCCTGAACGTGACCCCCGATTCCTTCTCGGATGGTGGACAATACACCACGGTGGATCGGGCACTGCGCCGCGTGGAACAAATGGTAGCTGCTGGCGTGGATATCGTCGATGTTGGGGGGGAAAGTTCTCGACCCGGTGCACAGCCAGTGCCGGAAGATGAGGAACTTCGTCGCGTGATTCCTGTCCTTACCGCCATCCACCAGCGATTTCCAGAACTCACACTGTCGATTGACACGACAAAATACCGCGTTGCCGCAGAAGCACTGGCTGCCGGCGCTCGAATGATCAACGACATCAGTGGACTGCGGTTCGAGCCCCGACTGGCTGATCTGGCTGCAACTTCCGGTGCCGCGCTGATCCTGATGCATATGCGGGGGACACCACGGACAATGCAGCAGCAGCCGCAGTATCAGGATGTGGTCGAGGAAGTGTTCCAGTTTTTACAACGGCAAATAGCCTTTGCGCAGCAGCGAGGGGTATCGAATATCTACGCCGATGTCGGCATCGGATTTGGTAAAACGGTCGAGCATAATCTCCAACTACTGCGGTGTCTGGATCGCTTTGCTGCCTTACGTGTCCCGATGGTCCTTGGCATTTCCCGCAAGTCGATGTTTCACCATCTGCTCAACATCCCTGACCCGGCGGATCGGGACATACCCACCTTGGCAATGCATTTACTGCTCCTGCGCTTTTCACCGCCAGTTGCCATTATCCGGGTTCACGCAGTGGAGCTTTTCAGTATGGCGCGGCGATTGTGGCAGGCACTCTGGGAACAGCATCAGGAATTTGCACATGGATAACGGGGGGATTGAGCGCCCTTCCATTGCTTTTCTGAATCTCCAGTCTTTGCTGGAACTGAGTCTGGTGCTGAATGAGGTAGAATCCGAAGACGCTATCTGGCGATTGGCAGCGCTTGCGCTGGTGGGAAAGCTCCAGCTTACGGCGGCAGCTATTGGAATTCAGTCGGAATTTCCGGCGCTCCGCTTTATGACCGGTTCTCGCAAAGGACAGGCAATGATCCAGCAGGTGCTGGCAGAGGACAAGGTGGAGGATACGGATTTCTGGTACACGCTCCATCAGCCGGAGCAATCCCCATTGTTTGCGGTTCTGGTGCGCCGCCGCCATCTGACACCCCTGCCTTCGGAAGCAACTACCTATGTGGATCTGGTGCTTTCCCTGACAGCGCACGCATATCGATTGTGGCAGCGACGGCAACAGTTGGAGCAGTTGTGGCGTGATCGAGAACGAAAAAATCAATTGTTACAGGCATCGCTGGATATGACGCAGGCGTTTGCGCGCGTCTGGCAACTGCCGAAAATTCAGCAATTGCTGGCATTAACCCTGCGGGGACAGTTCCGTACAACCTGGTTCGCCTTCTGGGCGTGGGAAGGAGAAAACTGCCTGCTGGAGCAGGTGCACTTATCTCCGGCAGTACTTTCGGCTGCTGATCCATTGCGCCAATGGCGGCAGGGAATGTGGATCATCGATCACCGGTGGCGGGCAATCGGGAGTCAGTGGGGACAAAATGGAAAATTACTGCTGATCGTGGAATCCCTGCCGAAGAGTCCGGAGGAAGAGGATGCACATCGGTGGTTCTTAGAAACCTTGAGCTCCGTTGTGGGAACAGCACTCGAACGCTTCCGGCTGATTCAGGAGGAAATGGAAAAGCAGAAACTAGAAGAAGAGCTAAACTTCGCTGCTCGAATTCAGCAGCAGCTGTTCCCGGAACAGGTACTTCTTCCGCCTGAGTATCAGTTCTTTGCACACAACACGCCTTCCCGCTTTGTCGGTGGAGATTACTATGATGTGGTGCAACAAGTGGAGAACCGACAGCTCTTTGTGATTGCTGATGTCTCTGGCAAAGGCGTTCCGGCATCACTGCTGATGGCAAATTTTCAGGCAGCGTTGCAGATCCTGGCGCGAGAGCAATTGCGTCCTGAGGAGATTGCCCGTAAACTCAATGAACATCTGGTAGTTCATACGCACCCGGAGCAGTTTGTAACCTGCTTTTTCCTTGCCATTGATCTGGTTGCCGGAACAGCAACGTCGGTCAATGCCGGGCATTTTCCTCCGCTCCTGCGCAATGCGGCTGGGCAGGTGCAGCGACTGGAAAAGGGAGGACTGCCGCTGGGACTGTTTGCCGCAGCAACCTATGAGTCAGAAACCTTTACCTTCCCGCCCGGCAGCCTTCTGGTTGCGTATACCGACGGCGTTATCGAAGCACACAATGCGGCAGGAGAACAGTACGGTGAGGAGCGACTGATCGAGTTGTTGCAGCAGTTTGCGGGGTCAGCGGAGCAGTGGGGCAAAACACTGTTGCAAAACGTGCTGGATTTTACCAGTGGCACGTTGCAGGATGATCTGACATTCTTTGTCCTCTATCGACAGCCGCATTAGTCTCCAGAAGGAAGCGTGGATCCGAGCAGGAGTAGTGTGTGAGCGGTAGGAACGCAGAGGGAGCACTGTACCAGCGTGTCTTGAACGGAAAAAATCGGGAGATCTGAGGAAAAAAGCGCGCTCTATATCAGCGCCGTTTCCAGTTGCTCTAAGGCGGATAGCAATTTCGGCAATGATTACAGGTGAGGATCACACAGAAGAACCTGCCACGCTGTCTCAATCTGGTATTGCTGGAGAACTTCACGAGCGATGCGGTGAATCCAGAGCTGGAACTCCTGAGGCGTAAGATGTTCCTGCTGCTCCAGCAACAGCCGCAGAGCGCCGAGGGTATTCCCTGCCAGAAACGCTGTTTCAACTGGCGGTTCTGCTGATGGTAAGTGCTGAACAAACGACGGATCTGGTTCGGGGATTGAAGGAACTGATGCCAGCAGCGCTAATTCCCGAATGGTAAAAACCGGGCTGTGCTGCACTGATTCCGGCAGTTTCGGGATCCCAATCGTTGGTTGCAGGGGCATATCGAGGCAGAAAAGCGAATCGGCAGTACGGCTGTACCAGGAATACCCCAGTCGCCCCACCAGTTGCAGCTTCCGGGGATCGATTTTCCCCTGCTCATCCAGAATTGCTGGGGATAGATGGATGTACACCACATCGCAGATGACCAGATTCCCACTGGCGGGCTGCCCCGGACTGAGCTCGATGATCTGCCGTACTTTGCATTCCAGAGAGAACGGAGCTTCTTTGACACGAAATGGTGCAACCATTGTCGATGGAACGGGCGTTAAACCGGTCTGCTGAAACTCATCAACGGCGGGAGGATAGGGGGAAGCGGCTAAGTTGACCTGCGGTAGAAGATATTCCGGTACGCCGTTGATAGTGCACTCTGGCAAAGAGCGGAGATTCTGGAGGGTGTCTTTTGCCGAACCGTCGGTACCGCGGTAGCTGGGGCTGAAAACGACCACCGGAGGATTCGAACTGAAGCAGTTAAAAAAGCTGAAAGGGGCAAGGTTGGGTGTATTGTCAGTCCCCAGAGTGCTGACAAAGGCAATAGGGCGCGGGGCAATGCAGCTCAGGAGGATGTGATGTAACTCCCGTCGCGGCTTTTCTTCCGGTTTAAACCCTTTCATCTTTTGGTATTTACCGAACCTTTGTTATTTTGCTAAAATGAAAGAAAAGGGTGACGTGAAAAAGCGGAAATATTGCAATGGCAGTGTTTGAAGATGTTTTGCGAGATGCAGCAAAGAAACGGGTGTCACCGTTTACCTTTCGCCGAACTTACCCCGCTTATTTGATTGGAATTCTCCTGCTTCTGATTACGATTGTTGCGTGGCAGTTGATCAAAAATACGGTGGAGTTGGAGCGGCAGGCGACGTTTGAAAAAGCCTCTGAAAGTGTCGTTTCCCGATTGGACAAAGCGGCGCGGGTGCACGAAAACATTGTCCGCTCCATTCGGGAGCTTTTTGGTTCCTCTATTTTCATTGTTCGCGACGTCTTCGAGCTGTATGGATCGACTGCGCCTAAAACCTTTACTTCGGTCCAGAGTGTGGCTTTTGTGCCGAAGGTGGAACGGCAGAATGTACCGGAGTTTATCCATTATGCGCAGAGTGAGCGATATTACGATTACCGACTGACCCCTCCTGACACGGTATATGATGTGAACTATCCCGTTTTCTACATTGTGCCGCTGGAGCGGCAGAGCAATAAAGAATTCGTGGGACGAAATCTGGCAGCGGATTCCATAAGCCGGCAGGCGATCGAGCGGGCATTCGCAAATCCAGATACGGTGACCGCAACGCCGTTTACCGCCATCCGTCCGGACATTCAGGGCATTCGCCTTTTTAGCCACGTCCACAACCGAAGCCTGATCAAGCTCCCACTGGCACAACCGGAAATGGAGGGAGTGGTGATGGTAGAAGTGCTGGCGAAAGAATTTTTTGCGTATGCTTTTCGAGAAACTGCGCCCACGGATACCCTTATCACTTTTGTCGTTCTGCAGGATGGAACATCCGGTGTTCGGGATACTGTATTTGCGGCGGCAAATTACGCAGCGGTAACGCAGCAACCGTACACTCCGAAGTTTGCCCGGCAGTTTCCAGTAACCATTGGCGACCAGCAGTTGTATGTTGCAATACAGACTGTTCCACAGTTTGGAACCTCTTTTACGGATGCCATTCCCACGCTGGTCCTGGTGGGTGGCATCATTTTCAGTCTGGCGGTCTTTGCTTTCGTGCTGTCAATCACCACCAGCCGCGCAATTGCTGAGAATTTAGCCAATCAGATGACGGCAGCCCAGCGGCGGATTTTAGCAGCATCCAGCGATATGATCGGTGTAATGGATCCCAAAACGGTCGTGTTAGGTATCAACGAGGCGGTGGAGAAAATTCTGGGGTATACCGTCGAAGAATTTGTGAACCAGCAGTTGTTGCAATTTATTGACCAGCGAGA
Source organism: Candidatus Kapaibacterium sp. (assembly GCA_015490805.1). Taxonomy (GTDB): domain Bacteria; phylum Bacteroidota; class Ignavibacteria; order Kapaibacteriales; family WFXC01; genus WFXC01. The sequence goes on along the minus strand of WFXC01000044.1, from coordinate 9,438 downwards.
TCAGCAACTCTTTCAGCAAACGCTGGAGCAGGCGGAAGATGAAAAGCCAGTGGTCGTGGATGTCCGGATGTACACCAAAGATGGACAGATGCGGTGGATTAGCTGGAATTGCACCGTTTCCCGAAGCGATGGGGTGATCTACATCATTGGTCGCGACGTAACACTCCAGAAGCAGGCAGAGGAGGAATTGAAACTGTGGAATAAACAACTGGAGCTGGCACGGCTGGATGTCGCCGCAATGTCGGCACAGCAGGAACACCTGGTGGAAGAAATGGGGCATTATTTTACCACCAACCTCTTCCGCCTGCGGGAGATTCTGGAAAACCTGCAGCATTCGGCAGATCTTACACCAGAAGAGCAGAAACGACTGCTGGAGCAAGCTTTTGAAGAAGCACAGCAGTTGATGGGCAATGTAGGTGAATTGCTCAGCTCTGTCCGTGAACAGGCACGCTACGTAGAAGAGCAGCAGCAGTTGCCCCTGGATCCCGTGATTCTCCAGACACTGGAGCAGGAACTGGCAGCGCTGGGTATTGAGCAGCAGTGGCAGATTCACAACAATCCGCTGATGCAGCAATTTGGACTGGAGGTGGATCGCAAAGATTTTGTCCAGGCTTTCAAAGAACTGTTTACTGCCAGTAAGCTGAGCGGCGTATCCGGCGAGATTTTCTTTGAGCTGAATCCATACGATAAAGTGCTGGAAATGCAGATATTACTGGAGTATGATCCGGCGTTAGCCGAAGCGATTATGGAGATTCAGCAGGTGAAGGATTCACAACAGTTGCGTCAGTTGCTGCGCAAAGATGAAGATGGTATCCGCTATGCCTTGCTCCACGCACAGAAATTGCTGCGAATTCAGGGAGGCGTTCTCAAGTTCGATGTGCTGGGCGAAGATGGTATTCTCGCTGTGCTGAACATTGGTGTTCACTCTTTAGCTGAAGCATCGGAAAATCTTGCAAAAGCCCTGTAACTTCCGAGGCGAAAAATCGTTGAAGGGCAAGCAAAAGAAAGTAACAGGAACGAAGGGGTAGCAGCGTGCCAGAATCGTCGGATACAAAGCAACGGCGATGGCTGCAGCGATTTGGTATTGGAGAAGTTGATGCGCAGTTACTGCCGCAGTTTTCCTTAGGAGGCATTTTCTATTTCATCGCTGCTTTGCTGATTATCATCGACGCAATGCTGCGTGGAGGCGGTGTTTCCGCGGCAGAAGCTCCTTATTCGGTGCCGGAACTGCTGCTGAATCTGCTGTTCTTTGCGGCGCTGGTGTTCATCGGGCGATTGATGGCTCAGCATCGGCTGGGACGGCAGTGGGAGGCACAGCAGATTTTGAAAGATTTTTTCCGTGTCAGCCTGCTGATCGGTGGCGTGTTCAGCGTTCTGGGAATGCCGCTGGATTCTCTCTTGCAGCACTTCTTCCTGGCACGAATGCTGATCGGTTATCCGCTGGTTGCGATTGGCATTCTGCTCTGGCTGCGCCTGTTTGTGAGCCTGCTGGACCTTGGCTCCCTTGGACAACGCCGGTGGAGCCTGGGATTGATGATAGGCTTTGCACTGTATTTAACGATGCAGTGGATTGCCCGGGCTTTTGCTCTTGAAGTGCTGGATGTCCCGCTGAAGATTCTCCAGGGTGCACTGATTCTCCTTACCATTGTGGCTTTCTGGCGCCTGCCGTGGCTGCCCCTGCTGAGTCAGAAAACGCGAGTGCATCTGGTGTGGAAATTGCTGCTGGTTATTCTGGCGCTCTCGCTGGCTCAATCCGTGCTGGATGATACTATTGGCACCATCCTTGAGCATTATTTGCCCGGTGGAACGAAAGTCTTCTCCCTGCTTTCTGTCCTCGCCATCCTGTGGGCATCGCGAATATGGCTGGGCGTGCTGTTCCTGCTCCCGGCTGGCCGATTGCTGGATCGACGGGCACGGGAGGTGGAAACTTTGACCAGTCTTACTAAAATGCTCAGTCGAGAGTTTAACATTCGCAAAGTGGCGGAGCTGGTAACCCGTGCCATTCCGGAAATTTCTGCTGCCAATGCAGCGTGGATTACGTTGAAAGATCAGCCCGATGAGCTGTTAAGCTACGGATTATTGCCAGAACATATCCAGCCATTTCTGGAATCGACAGCATTGCAGCAGCGATTGCGCGAGGCACAGGATTTTCTCTATGTCCAGAATCTGGCGGCAGAGACAGGACTGGAAACTCTGTATCTTCAGGTTGGCACTTATTGCCGTTCCCTGCTGATTATGCCGTTGAAAACGGCTGAGAATCGATTGCTGGGACACTTGTGGACCATTAGTCGGGATCCTTACGCCTTCCGTCCCTACGATATCCGCCTGCTCTGGAGCTTTTCTGAAAGCATCGGCATTGCTTTCGAACGTGCCCAATTATTTGAAGAAGCGGTGCAAAAACAGCGGTATCAGCAGGAACTGGAGATTGCCCGGCAAATTCAGATGAGTCTATTGCCCGGAACGTTGCCGGAAATCGCAGGGTTGCGACTGGCAGCTTATGTATCCCCAGCGCTGGAAGTGGGGGGAGACTATTACGATGCGGTTCAGCTCCGCGATGGACGATGGTGTATCCTGATTGGCGATGTTTCTGGCAAAGGCGTTTCAGCAGCACTCTATATGGCGGAACTTAAAGGCAGCGTGATGGCGCTGGCGCACGAAAGCCAGTCACCGCTGGAATTGCTTGCAAAAATTAATCGGGTTCTGGGACCAACGTTTCAGCAGAAGATGTTCATTACGCTGCTGGCGGTTGCAATCGATCCAGCGGCGCATAAACTCAGCGTTGCTCGCGCCGGACATCCCCCACTGCTGCTCTTTCATCGCGGCGAACTGGTGCGGGTGCAGCCACGCGGTATTGGCATCGGTATTGTCCCGCCGGAGAAATTTGAAACGTTAATGGAAGAGCAACAGGTGAGTGTTGCTCCCGGCACTGCCTTTTTGCTCTATACCGATGGTGCCTTTGAATTGCAGAATGCCAGCGGAGAAGATTTTGGATTGCATTCTCTGGAGCAGATTTTTGTTCAAACAGTCAGGGCAGAAAAGCAGCAGCGGGCAGACTTTGTCGTTGGCGGTATTCTACGCGCCTTGAGCACTTTCAGCGAGGGGCAGTCGCAATTCGATGATATTACCCTGCTTGTGGGAATGTTTGAAGCATCAGCGCCGGCGTGGGAGCAAGAAAGTCGAACAAAGGAAATAGAGGCAGATGGAATCCGCAGCCTTTGAGCATACCGTGCAACCTTTGACGGAACACAATGGCGTATTAGTTGCTTTGAAGGGCTCAATCGATGCGCATAATGCCCCTCAATTGGAACAGGTGATGCGGGAATTGATCGAGCAGGGAAATCGAAACATCATTCTGGATCTCTCACAGTTGCAATACATTTCCAGCGCAGGATTGGGCGTGTTTATGGTGCTGTACGAGGAAGTGCAGGAGCAGGGAGGCAATGTGCTGTTTGCTGCGCTGCCAGAGAAAGTCTTAACGGTTTTTGATCTTCTGGGCTTTACCCAGCTTTTCCAGTTTTTCCCAACCGTAGCAGAAGCCCAGCGCTACCTGACATCGGAGCAATCTGAGGCAGCGAATGATTGAGCGGCAGATTAAAATTGCTGGAGTCCCGGAGGAACTGGCAAAGGTGCGGGCATTTCTGCAGCAGACGCTGGAAGCCGCCGGGCTGGATGATGAGGAAATTTACCAGTGGATCTGGATCGTCGATGAAGGGTGTTCCAATATCATCCGCCACGCTTACCACAATGATCCGCAACGGTTTATCTGGATTACGGTGCGGATTACCAATGAGCGCGTTGAGGTAGAAATTCAGGACGAAGGGGAGCCATTTGATCCCACGCAGGTTCCAGAGCCCGATCTGCAGTTGCACCGACGCCTCCGCAAAAAAGGAGGACTCGGTATTTACATTTTACGTCGGCTGGTAGACCATCTTTCCTACGAGCAGAAGCAGCATCCGCAGGGACGGAATCGGCTTATCCTGGTCAAGCAGCGAACCTACAACTCTTCTACGATCCCGTCGTGAATTTGGAGAATACGATCTGCGTGTTGTGCGATGAACTGGCTGTGAGAAGCGATCAGGAAGGTACGCTTCAGTTGTTGTTTGAGATCCTGGATCAAAGCAACAATTTTTTCAGCATTTTCGTGATCCAGGTTCCCCGTCGGCTCATCCGCAAAGACCACCAGGGGGGTATTCATCAGGGCGCGGGCAAGGGCAACCCGTTGCTGCTCACCGCCTGATAGCTGTGTCGGAAAGTGGCGAGCCCGGTGAGCGACCCCTACCAGTTCCAGCAGCTCCATCGCTCGCTGCCGGGCAGTTGCCATCGGCGTTCCCAGTAGAAGCGCTGGCAGCAGGACGTTTTCTAAGGCATTGAAATCGGTCAGCAGGTGGTGGTACTGGAAGACAAATCCAATGTTGCGGGCGCGGAAAGCAGCGTGACTGTCTTCCGTGCCCCGTTCCATTGCATATGAGGTACCGGAGGGAAGAAAGAAGGTAATTCGACCGCTATCGGGTGGTTCCAGTCCTGCCAGCAGATGAAGCAGCGTACTTTTGCCGGCGCCGGATTCACCAATCAGGGCGACAATTTCGCCGGGGAACAGGGAGAAGCTGACATCGCGCAAAACCTGGATGTGATCGGTGCCGGCGGTGAAACTTTTGGATAAATGTTCGACGGTTAAGATGGGCTGCATAGAAGCTCAGGCAAATTGCTCCAGCACGCGGAGATCATTGTCGTAAAGCATTCGGATGTCGGTAATACCGGTACGAAGCATCGTAATGCGTTCGACGCCCATACCGAAAGCAAAGCCAGAAAATTCCTCCGGATCAATGTCACAGGCTCGGAGCACATTGGGATGCACCATTCCACACCCAAGGATTTCCAGCCAGCCAGTGAATTTGCAGACGCGGCATCCTTTGCCTTTGCACAGAAAACACGTGATGTCCATTTCTGCACTGGGCTCGGTGAAGGGGAAGAAGGAGGGGCGAAAAGTGTATTGGGTTTCAGACCCGTAGAATCGCTGAACAAAAGCCACCAGCATTCCCTTCATTTCTGCAAAGGTCACAGAACGATCAACATAGAGCCCTTCAATTTGATGGAATTCTGCCAGTGAACGAACGCTGATGGCTTCGTTCCGATACACCCGTCCGGGCATTACGGTACGAATCGGTGGACGAAGATTTTCCATCACCCGGATCTGCACCGGTGAGGTATGCGTTCGCAGCAGGATGGGATTCTCCCGTTCCGGCTCGATGAAGAACGTATCCTGCATATCCCGCGCCGGATGGTCCGGGGGGAAATTCAGCGCTTCAAAATTGTGGTAGTCGTCCTCGATTTCGGGACCAACGACAACCGTAAATCCCATTTCCTGAAAAATCTGCAACATTTCCGCCATCGTTGCATAAACGGGATGATGGATGCCCAAAAGGGGCTGGCGTCCGGGCAGGGTCAGATCCACCGTTGGCTGCACTGTCGCCTTCTGTTCGAACTGCTGTTTCAATTCCTGAAATCGCTGTTCGACCACCTGCCGGAGTTCGTTGACCAGCCTGCCGAAAATAGGTTTTTCTTCCTTCGGGACGGAACGGAGTTGCGTGAAAAGCTGCGGAATCGTTCCCTTTTTGACCAGATGGCGAAGCCGGAAGGCTTCTAATTCCTCCGGCGATTGCACGGCGGACAGTTCGTCCAACAATTGCTGTTGGAGTTGTTGCAGCGATTGCTGGTCCATCCGTCCCTCTTTACGCTGCCTGCTGTGTCGCTTCCTGCGCTAAAGCAACCAGCTTTTGGAATCCTTCCGGATCGTTCATTGCCAGATACGCGAGGGATTTACGGTCCAACTGCACATTCTGCTGCTTGAGCCCGTGGATAAACTGCGAGTATGTCATCCCGTGCTGTCGGACGGCAGCATTGATCCGGCTGATCCACAGCCGGCGAAATTCCCGCTTCCGTGCCCGGCGATCCCGGTAAGCGTATTGCAATCCTTTTTCAATGTGGTGTTTCGCAATCGTCCACACGTTCTTCCGCCGTCCCCAGGAGCCTTTAGCTAATTTCAAAAATTTCTTCCGCCGCCGTCGGGAAGCCACCTTGTTTGTTACTCGCATCGCTCGTCCTCTATTGTTTGACTATCGGGAATCGAAACAAATGGCTATCGAAGACCCAGCAGGGCTTTAACTCGTCGCTCGTCGCATTTTTTGACCGTCGTAGGACGACGCAGAGACCGGCGTCGTTTACTGGTTTTGTGAACCATCAGGTGACTGTGGAAGGCTTTCGCGCGCTTGACCTTGCCCCGCGCAGTAATTTTAAACCGCTTTTTTGCACCACTGTTAGTTTTCAGTTTGTGTCCCATTGATGTTCCATCCTTTGCCTGTGAAACAGTTCTTATTGTGCTTTTTCTTTCCGCTTCCCCGACTTCTTCGATTCGGGCACGAGGATGACGTACATGTGCCGCTTTTCGCTTTTGATCGGATGCTCGACTTTCGCAATGTCCGAGACGGCGTCAACGAAGCGCTGGAGGAGTTCGACCCCGCTGTCCTGATGGAGCATTTCTCGACCCCGGAAGATCACCGTGGCTTTAACCCGGTGTCCTGCTTCCAGAAATTCCCGCGCGTGTCGAACTTTAAAGTCAAAGTCGTGTTTGTCCGTGTTGATCTTGAACCGGAGTTCTTTGAGTTGTTGTTGCTGCTGTTGCCGCCGTTTCAGCTTCTCCCGCTTTTGCAATTCGTACTGGTATTTACCGAAGTCCATAATCTTGCACACCGGCGGATTCGCCTGCGGCGCAACTTCAACTAAATCCAATCCGCGGTCCTCTGCCAATTGCAAGGCTTCGTCGATGCCCATAATCCCGATCATTTTCCCATCGGCTTCCACCACTCGCACCTGCGGAGCAGTAATTTCTTCATTGACCCGCGGGCGCTGCACCCGCTGCATCGGATTCTGTGCTCGTCGCTTCAATGGAGTTACCCGTTTGTGATACAGAAACACGCTCAAAAACTACAAATATCGAGAAAATTTTCCACGTATGGGGCACAGGAAAATTGTGAAGTCGCTGTGGCGCAGTGGGGACGAAGCAATCCTTCGCCCGATGGGCAACCCGGTGGGTCGCCCCTACCGGTGCAAAAATTCCCTCTCCTTCTGGGAGAGGGGTAGGGGTGAGGGGAATGTACGCTGAAACGTGCGCTTCCAATGAACCGGGAGCACCTTGCTGGGAGCGCCGGCTTTAGCCGGCAAAGAATCCCTCTCTCCCTCCGGGAGAGGGTAGGGTGAGGGGAAAATTTGCCCGCTGAAGCATACGCTCCTGAACCCTCTCCGATGGTCTTGCCTGTGTCCGGAATTTTTTGTAATTTGCTTTTCCGGTTTAGAGAGTTTGTTCTACAAAATCTCAGGAGCTCGCCGATGAGATTATGGGGAGAAGGGGCATGTAATATGCTCCCGGGATTTGCAGCACCGATCGAGGAGCGGAGGATGTATGTGGATCGCTTCCGGTGGGAGCCGGCACTGGTGATTCCGAAGCGGGTGGATGTGGAGGTGAGACCGATACCGGTGCCGCTAAGTTCTCCATGCCCTGATCAGTGGTTAGATTAGGCTTTTGGGCAATTGCTGCACCGGGAGCAGCGAGAGATGATGCGTAGGAGGATGCTTTTGCTCTGTGCGGTATGCACTTTGCTTCTGCGGATGTCTGCTGCGGCACAAATGTGTGATTTACGATTATCCAATAGTTACGTGGGCAGAGACTTTTGGTTTGTATTGGAGAGTATATTTGAGTCAAGTAGGAAAGAGGCGGAGATCATCATTTTAGCCCCGTATGGGGCACGGGTTCAATTAACAGTGCCGGGAATGGGGTATCAGTCTCCGCCGGTTGAAATTCCACCGGGTGGTGCATACCTCTACTCCACACTGCTTGGAACTCTGCCGAATTTTACCCTGCAAGAGCAGGATCACGGTCGAAAGATTGACAAGGTTGTTCACATCTTCTCGACTAATCCAGTGGCAGTGGAAGTTCGTACAGTTTCTGGTGATCACACGTTAGTATACACCACATATCAAATTTATCCTGTATCGGTGTGGGGAACGTATTATCGGTATATCTTGCGACCGAACAATCAGGTATGGGGAACCGATGAGCCCTTAGAACAACTGTTGCGTCCAAAGGGTGTGATGATCGTTGCAAAGGAAGATGGGACCAAAGTAACCATTCAGTTACAGGGACAGGGTGCCGGATGGATTCGGATCAATGGGCGGGATGAGTACGTGGAATTTCCCCGGGATCGAGGGAAAGTTTACACAGCGACGCTCAACGCCGGGGAAGCGTATGGGATTTGTGTCACCGGGTGGGTGCGGCCCGGACAGAATCTGGATCTGACCGGGACAGAAATCAGCAGTTCAGCACCGGTACTTCCTATAATGTATCACGAGGACACACCGGTTCCTTTCGATCGAAGAAGCTATCCAGGTCCTAATGCAGAGATGTTCCCACCGGTAGGGGCGTGGGGCAAGCGATATGTGGTGCGATCGTTTCGCCCACGGGGCGATGACTTCCGGGTGATCGCTGCCGAGGATAGCACCTATTTTGAGGTGCGGTGGTATGATGAGCAGACCGGACAGCTTCGAGGACAGTGGTCGGGATTTTTACGCCGGGCAGGGGATTATCAGGACTATGCTGTTGCCGGTGACCAGATTGACTGGATTAGTGGATACGCTGTATGGGAAGCGACCAAGCCCATTCTGGTCGTGCCATTTGGAGGTCCTGGAGAAAATATAGTAGTGGGGATCGATGAGCCTTACAATTCCACCTTTTTGTGGGCAATTGCGCCGGAGCAGTATGTGTGTGAACATTATTTTTACATTCGACCGGGGCAGGGACCACTGACCAGTCGGGACCATCTGCTGCATTTGCTGGTCGCTGCCGGTGGAGATGTGGAGAAGATCCGGTCGATCCGGGTCAATGGGGAGGCATTGTGGCAGCAGGTGCCGGGGATATTGGGGCAGCAGGTGCCGGGCACCGGGCAGTGGGCGATCCGGCTGTCGAACCTGACCGCTGGCAGTTATCACCTCCAGAGCGATGCTCTGATGGGCGTGATGCTGTATTCTGGTGACTTTCGAGATGGTGGAGATGATGCGGCGACGAGTCTTGGGGCGTGGAACCGATTGGGGAAGCTGGACACGGAAGCGCCACGATTGCAGCGGCAGGATAGCTGCGGCATCGCTACCGTTACCGCCCGTGATGACTCCCTCGATCTTCCATACGAAGATACCGGCATTAGCAGAGTGGAACTGCTCAGCGATCGGTCCTATAACTACCGCCTCCGAATGATCTCACCACCGGTGCTGGAAAACCGCGGCGAGGGGTACTGGCGACAGATCCGCTTTCGACTGGAAGTGATCGATCCTGCCCGTGATGGCAAAGCGGTCTATGGGGTGGTGGACTGGCGGGGCAATGTGCGGCTGGAT
>WFXC01000043.1 GCA_015490805.1 Candidatus Kapaibacterium sp. | reverse complement strand
CTCCCACCCCTCCCCGAACAGCGTGCGATCGCCCACGTACTGCGCACGGTGCAGAACGCCCGCGAGGCCACGGAGCGTGTCATTGCCACCCTGCGTGATCTCAAGAAAAGCCTTATGCGCCATCTCTTCACCTACGGTCCCGTGCCCGTGGACGCAGCAGACCAGGTGGCGTTGCAGCAAACCGAAATCGGCCCCATCCCTGCCCACTGGCGCGTGGTGAAGTTGGGGGAGGTGGTGGAGTACCAAAGAAAAACGCTCAATCCACAGGCATTCCCCAACGAACAGTTTGAATACTACAGTATTCCGGCATACCAAGCGTCGCAGGTTCCTATCATAGAAAAAGGAGACAACATCCGGAGTCAAAAAGTAATAGTAACTCCCGGAACGATCCTTTTTGGGAAGCTTAACCCGCGCGTGCCGAAGATATGGCAGGTAAAAACTGTAACTGTCAAACGCAAGATCGCATCTACTGAGTTTATAGCTCTTGTGCCTTTAGTGAACATGATAACTAGCGACTACCTCTATTACCTTGCTTGGTCATCACACATATTGCCTAAGGCACAGGAGATGGTGAGTGGTTCCACGCCGAGCCGACAACGGATCGATGTCAAGTCATTCCTGAAGATTCTAATCCCCCTCCCACCCCTCGACGAACAACACGCCATCGCCCGCATCCTGCAAACGGTAGATCGCAAGATCGAGGCTGAAGAGGCACGCAAGGAAGCGCTGGAGGCGCTTTTCAAAACCCTGCTGCATGATTTGATGACAGGCAAGGTGCGAGTAAAGGATCTGGAGGTTTGAGGGATGAATCGCGTACATTTGGATCCAGGCATTTATCTGAATGTTTTCCCGGTGAAGATCCCGGAGGAGGAGATCCTGATCATGACCGCTCCCCGATCCTCGTTCCAGGATCTGCGGTCGCTTCGCCAGGGCCTCGCGGAAGCAGGCAGGAATGCATGGGTATACGCTGATGGAGATGTTGTGTATGGTTACGGCTCAGATGCGGCAACTCTGGAGGAGCAGGGTTTTCAGGCCCAATGGCTGCGCCTTGTCGAACTGCCCAGACTTGCTACACGGGTAATCATCGAGGGGCTGGTGAGCACACTGGAGAGAGAAGGGTATGAAACTCTGCCTCGCAAGGGGCGCTGGCAGGTCTATCACCCCAGTCAATTCCACGAGGTCGCAAATGGGAAGATTCGCGTGCATCGGGGATATGACTTGCGAGCCTTTTTCTGGAGGGATATGGCGAACAATCAGCTGGCCTTCGGTCTGATCGTGGACATTATTTGGTTGCTAAGAGACAATGCAAATCAGCCGCTCAACATGCGCCAGATCAGGCAACAATACGGGTACAACGTCACTATCACTATTGGCCAGATTCAGGGGGAATACTTACCCGGAAGCAACAAGCTCAATACCGAAGTAGCTCGTCAGCGGCTTTATGAGCACATTCTGCCTTTTATTCAGGATCATTTAGAGTTCGATCTGCCTTGTGGTGGGAGAGCCCGCCTTCTACCGGAACCTATCCGCGTCATCCTGGGAGGTGAGGAACGATGAGCACTTTCACAGGTGAACTGCTCAGGCCGCCGGAGTTGCGGTTTGACTACTCTTCCACCTCCGTCCGGCACTCTGACGTCCGACGAGGGCTAAAACTCTATGGACCCTATGACTCCGGCATCTTGGGCAAAGACCGCATCCGTGCGGCTGTGATTTTCCCTTCTTCGTATGAACGAGATAAGAACACGCTTGTAAACGGATTAATAAACGGGCATGGCTCGTTTAGCGGTTTTCAATGTCTTTTCCGCACCCCCTTAAGCATCGAAAGAGAGCGGCCGCTTTCTGCAGAGAACGAGAGGGAAATGCGCCTGGCTGTTCAAGACTTGGCCCGTCAGGGCAACGTAGACGTGGTGTTGCTCGTGACCACCTCGGAGAATTCAGCGTTATATCAAACCGCAAAAAGAGAACTCCTAGGCAACGGTATTCCAAACCAGGTCGTAACCGTCGGAAAATTGCGCAAGGCGAAGCAAGTGCCCTGGGTGCTGGAGAACGTTGCTCTGGCCTGTTACGCTAAAATTGGCGGTACCCCGTGGGTTGTGGCTTCCGAGAGCAGTCGGCGCGAACTGGTTATCGGAATTAGCCGGGCACAAGACCGGACCAACAAGTTTCTTGTAGGCTTCGTCACCCTCTTTACTCAGGATGGAGATTTTCTATTGCTGCACTCTTTGGCGCCGGTTCTGGAATGGGAGCGAGAACAATACGTGCAAGGGTTGGCCCAGTTGATTGTCGAGGCCTACCACGAATATCGCAAGCATGAAGTCGCACCTGACGCTATCATATTGCACCTTTGTAAACGCCCCGGTCGCTTTCGGGAGGTTGAGGCCGTTCAGCAGGCACTTCTGCAGATAGGCAATGCCTTTCCGTATGCCCTGATTCACCTCAACGACGACAGCAGTTTTCGGTTGTTCGATGCAAGTCATCCCACTTATGTCCCCCAAGCTGGGCTAAAGGTAGATTTGAGTACGCACAAAGCCTTACTCCTGCTTGACGGACGCGTCGGTGATAGACGTTATGGTAGAGGTGTTCCACGGGTGTTGGAAATCTCAATGGACAAGCGTTCAACGATGCCAGTTGATGAATTTCCCCGACTGGTTCGCCAGATCTATAATTTTGCCCGGGTGAACTGGCGTGGTTTTAACGCCCGTGCCGTTCCTGTCACTCTCAACTACTCTCACCTCATCGCCCGCCTCATCGTGGAAATTGGCGCAAATGGCTGGAATCAGATTATCAGTGCAGGCCGTTTGAAGGATAAGGGATGGTTTCTATGAAGATGGACTTCTATCGTTATCGAGAAGAAGTCAAGCAAGCCATACTGCAGCGGATCGCACGCCTAAACTCTGAATGGGATCCGTTTGCTGCATCTTGGTTGGCTTACGCGCTCAGCCAAGATGGCTTTGAAGCAAACCAGCCATTTTCGGAATTAGTCAGGAGGCTTACCCTCTGGGCAGATAAAGACGGGATTTGGGATGCTCGGCGGAACCTGGGAGCGCTTTGTTTCCTGGGGTATTTTCTGAGGAAAATGAGCAAAGAGACACCGGACTTCACGCCTCGGGTCTTGGAACAGACGAAGCAATTAGAGAAACAGAAAGACCACAAGTTTTCTCCACTGAATGATCCGGAGCAGGTGTTTCCTATCGCTCTGCTAGTTCGCTCTCTGGAGGAAGCCTCTCAGAGCCTCAAGGATTCTCTGAAAGAGGTAGTCCGTACACGAATGCAAGGCACGCTGAAGCGTCAGATCCTTTATGGGGCGGCATTGAGAGAATTAGGAGAAGCAATCCCCTTGCCCGAACCCAAAGAAGATGTCAGCGATCCCAGCGATATTATCGCATTGGTGTGGTGCTGGGAGCGGTATGGAGAGCCTGGCGAGCGTGCAAAGTGGTGGGGAGCCTTTGAGAGTGTCAAGGAGTTGTTGTCTCTTGACCAAGATAAAGCACACAAAGGAGTTCGTATTCTCTCAGATTCGGAGATAGCTCAGCTCTATGAAGCACTAACTCGTGAGACAGCCAATCCTGACCCAAACATGCTATTTGAGTACTATCCGCTGCATCAAAGGATCAAAGAGATTGCGGCATCGCTTTATGAGAAAGGGGAGTACAAGAACGCTGTGGAAGAGGCGACCAAAGCTTTGAATGCTTTTATCCGAGAGAAAACTAACTCTAAAAAAACAGAAGTGGAACTTGTCCAGTCCGTGATGAAGAATTTCCCCAATCCTATTTTGCGTCTAACCCCTTATCTGGAAGAAGATTCAGGAAAGAATGAACAGGCAGGTTTAGCGCTGATTGCGGAAGGTATTTTCAAGGCTTTCCGCAATCCAAAGGCTCATATTCCTAAGGACACACCTCAAGCGCAAATAGATGCTCTTGAGGCGTTGGAGCAGCTTGTGATTATTAGCTACATCTTCAAACGTGTAGAGCAAGCCGAGGTGAGTTCGTGACATGCATGTCGAACAACGCGCCATCGCCTGCATCCTGCAAACGGTAGATCGCAAGATCGAGGCTGAAGAGGCACGCAAGGAGGCGCTGGAGGCACTTTTCAAGGCGTTGCTGCACGACCTAATGACAGCCCAGCGGCGGCTGCCAAAGGACTATGTTCACCAATTTGGCGGAGGTGCGTGATGGCTTTGTGGTTGGTACGGGCTGGTGCTCGCGGCGAGCGTGAGGATTTCGCCCTGGAAAAGAATCTCGCCGTGATTGGCTGGGAAAAGCTGGACGATCTTTCCGGGATCGAAAGCCGCGAGGCTCTGTTGAAGAAAATGGAAGCTGCATACCCCGATGCCAAGCGCAAAACGCTGCTGAACTGGGCGAGCCAAATCTGGCTATTCATCAAGGAAATGCAGCCCGACGATCTGGTTGCCCTGCCGCTCAAGCAGCGGCGAGCAGTGACCATCGGAAGGGTGACGGGTGCATATCAATATCGCCCCGATCTGCCGCCTGATGCCCGGCACACTCGACCGGTGGAATGGATCAAGGAAATCCCGCGCTCCGCTATGGATCAGGACTTGCTCTACTCTTTCGGCGCCTTTATGACCGTTTGCCGCATCCAGCGTAACAACGCGGAGGAACGCATCCAGGCCTTACTTGAAGGCAAGACCGCGCCCTTTCCCAGAATGGTTTCTGCGGAGAAAGAGGAGGCAACCGATGAGAGAATGGAAGCCAATCTGGAAGAAATCGCCCTGGATCAGATCCAGCGCTTCATCAGCCAGCGCTTTAAGGGACACCGACTCACAGGTCTCGTGGCTGCAGTATTGACAGCACAGGGTTTCAAGGTGCAAGTTGCTCCCGAAGGGCCAGATGGCGGTGTAGACATCCTGGCAGGCTCCGGCGAACTGGGGTTTGATAAACCGCGCATTGCCGTGCAGGTCAAATCGGGCGATGCTCCCGTAGATATCAAAGCAGTTCGGGAACTGCAAGGAGCGATGAAAAATTTTCAGGCCTCGCAGGGCTTGTTCGTCTCATGGGGTGGATTCAAATCGTCCGTGAGCCGGGAAGCGGCTCGATTGTTCTTTGAAATCCGTCTCTGGGGACCGGATGAGCTGATGCGTGAGGTGCTCCGGCACTACGAGCAGCTCCCCGACGAAATTCAGGCTGAGCTGCCATTGAAGCGGATTTGGATGCTCGTTCCGCCATCGGAAGAAGCACTATGACAAAGCACAGCATCATCTGGCTCGTGAATATCGGAGCGCTTGCAGAACAGTTCAAAGAAGATCGGAGGACCCTATGAACAGCGCCGTCGATTACAACACTATTCGGCGTATCTTGGCTAGCCATCGGGCCAAGCTTGAAGAGCTGGGGGTAAGGTCCTTGGCCCTTTTTGGCTCTGCCGCTCGCGGGGAAGCCCACTTGGGGAGCGATCTGGACTTTCTGGTCGAGTTTGAGGGGCACGCCAGTTTTGACAAGTACATGGATTTGAAATTTTTCCTGGAGGACATTCTGGGCACAAGGGTGGACCTGGTGACACGAAAAGCCCTCAAGCCCCGCTTGCGTCCCTACGTAGAGAAGGAGGCTATTGATGTCACGTGACCCTCGGCTTTACCTGGAAGACATTCGGGAGAGCTGCGCTAAAATCGAACGGTACACCCACGGGCTTTCCTTCGAATCTTTCCGTGCCGACGAAAAAACCGTGGACGCTGTGCTTCGCAACCTGACCGTCATCGGCGAGGCGGTCAAACACCTACCTGATGATCTCAGGAATCGTTATCCCGAAGTAGAGTGGCGCAAAATCGCGGGATTGAGGGATATTGTCGTGCACGAGTACTTCGGCATCGATGAGGACATCCTGTGGGACATCATCCAGAATAAGATTCCGGAGCTCCTCGGCTCGGTAGAACGGATCTTCGAAAACGAGTACCCCAAAAATGAGTAGCTTCACCGAACGCCGCACCGTCCAGAACCCCTTCCTCCGCTACGCCGAAGAAGCGGGATGGACCTACCTGCCCCCGGATGAAACCCTGCGCCTGCGCGGTGGTGAGCACAGTCCTGTCCTGCACACGGTGCTGATTCAGCAACTCCAGCGACTGAATCCCGAAGTTGTGGACTCGGTGACCAAAGCTGAAGAAGTTGTGAACCGCCTGGTTCGCGTGCGCCCAAACATTGAAGGGAATCTGGAAGCGTGGGAGTATCTCAAAGGGCTGAAGACCGTTTTTGTGGAAGCTGAGCGGCGCGAGCGGAACGTGTACCTGCTGGACGCCAAGGCTCCCGAAGCGAACGTTTTCCACGTCACAGACGAGTTCCGTTTCACTAGTGGTCGCACGACGATCCGTGCCGATGTGGTGCTGCTGGTGAATGGCATCCCGGTGATCGTGGTGGAAACCAAGGCACCCATCCATCCGGGAGGCATTGCTGAAGCATTTGACCAGATCCGTCGCTATCACGAGCAGGCGCCCGAATTGATGGCACAGGTGCAACTTTTTGTTCTCTCCCACCTGACGGCGTTTTTCTACGGTCCTACCTGGAATCTCTCCCGCAAGGCACTGTTCAACTGGCGAGAACAGATAGGGGAGCACGGCCATGCGTCCCCACAAACAAACGTGGCTCCACACCGCGATTTCGAGACGTTGGTCAAAACCTTCCTTGCTCCCCGCCGCGTGCTCAAAGTACTGAGTGACTACCTCCTCTTTGTGCGCAAGGATGGCGAGCTGAGTAAAGTGGTGCTGCGTCCACACCAGATGCGGGCTGCGGAAAAAGTGCTCCGCCGGGCACAGGATTTCGCAAAGCGCCGGGGACTGGTGTGGCACACGCAGGGTTCCGGGAAGACTTACACAATGATCACCGTTGCCAAGAAACTGCTGGAAGATCCGAGATTTCAAAATCCTACGGTGTTAATGATCGTAGACCGCAACGAACTCCAGCAGCAGTTGTTCCAGAATCTTGCGGCAGTAGGATTCGGTCCGGTGCAGGTGGCTGGCAGCAAACGACACCTGCGGGAGTTGCTGCGGCAGGACACCCGCGGGCTCATCGTGTCGATGATTCACAAATTCGATGATGCTGATGCCAATCTGAACACTCGCGAAAACATCTTTGTGCTGATCGACGAGGCACATCGTTCCACCGGTGGTCATCTGGGCAACTACCTGATGGGCGCACTGCCCAATGCAACTTTCATCGGCTTTACCGGCACCCCGATCGACAAGACGGCGTATGGCAAAGGCACCTTCAAAATCTTCGGAACTGAGGATCCCAGAGGGTATCTGGACAAATACTCCATTCGCGAATCGATCCAGGACGGCACAACGGTGCCGCTGCACTACCAGATGGCGCCCAACGAGCTGATCGTAGATCGGGAAGCGATGGAAGAAGAATTCTGGTCGGTAGCGGAATTGGAAGGCGTTGCCGATGTGGAAGAGATCAACCGCGTGCTGGACCGCGCTGTCACGTTGAAAAATATGCTCAAAAATCGGGAGCGGATAGACAAGATCGCTCGGTACGTAGCTGACCACTTCCGCACTTACGTAGAACCGATGGGCTATAAAGCGTTTCTGGTGGCAGTGGACCGCCAAGCCTGTTGCCTGTACAAAGAGGCGCTTGATCGCTATATGCCTTCCGAAACGAACAGGGTGGTCGTCAGCCGCGGGCACAACGATCCGGCTGAACTGCGGCGGTACCATCTGAGCGATAGTGAAGAAGCGGCGGTACGTAAGGCATTCCGAAAACCGGATGAGAAACTGCAAATCCTTATCGTCACCGAAAAGCTGCTTACTGGCTACGATGCACCAATTCTCTACTGTATGTACCTGGACAAGCCGATGCGGGACCACGTGCTGCTCCAGGCTATTGCTCGCGTCAATCGACCGTATGAGGACAACGCAGGGCGACGCAAGACCAGCGGGCTCATCGTCGACTTCGTCGGGATCTTCAACAACCTGGAACGTGCCCTCGCATTCGATTCCCAAGACGTAGAAGGAGTCGTGGAAGGGCTGGATGTGCTCAAAGAAGAATTTGCCCGCCTGATAGAGCAGGGACGGGCGGAATATTTGCCAATCTTCTGTGGGAAGGACGAATATCTTGGAGCAGGAGCAGTACTGGAACATTTCCGGGACAAAGAGCGTCGGGAGAAGTTTTACACCTACTTCCGCGAACTGGAAGAGACATACGAAATTCTCTCCCCCGATTCCTTCTTGCGTCCTTTCCTGGAAGACTATCACAACCTCGTAGCAATGTATCGACTGCTGCGCTCCGCCTACGAGCCACGCATTCCAGTGGATAAATCTTTTTTGCGCAAGACTGCCGAGATTGTCCAGAAGCACACCGCAACCGACGTCATTCGCGAACCGGAAACAACTTACGAGATCGGCGCTGGGACGCTGTTGGCGCTTCTGCGGAAGCAAGAACCGAACACGGTGAAGGTTTTCAACCTCCTGAGTAAGCTCGATCATCTGGTAGCAGCGAAAGGCACGGAACAACCCTACCT
Organism: Candidatus Kapaibacterium sp.; assembly: GCA_015490805.1. GTDB lineage: Bacteria > Bacteroidota > Ignavibacteria > Kapaibacteriales > WFXC01 > WFXC01. The sequence goes on along the minus strand of WFXC01000043.1, from coordinate 18,034 downwards.
GATTCCGATCAGCGAACGAGCAGAAGCCATTCGCCACGCCTTTGAAGAGCGGCAGATAGATAGCCAGGAAGCGCTCAAGCAATTGACCGAGTTGATCCACAAACTGGAAAAAGCACAACAGGAGCAACGGCAAAGTCAACTTTCCGACACAGCCTTGACTCTTTCCTGGTGGCTACAGGTACAGAAAGACAGAAGTGAGGCAGAAGCCCGAACGTTAGCCACATCACTGGAAACTGTTTTCCAGAAATTCCCCCATTGGAACACCAGTCGAACGCAGGAGCGGGAGCTGAGAAGTGAACTCTACAAGGTACTACTCCGGGAAGCCGGGGTTCAGGATGTAGTCCAGTGGACAGATGAAATGTTGACACTACTTCGGAAAGCAATTCAATGAGTCGGCTGAAGAATCCGCAATCGGAAGAATCTTTTCCGGAGACAATCAACCGGGAACTGCTCATTGCAGAAGTCTACACGTGGGCACATCGCATCGGCGTTGCAGAGCGGCTGCGAGAGATTCACATTCGCCCAATGAAGCGCAAATGGGCAAGCATTTCTACACGGGGTCGACTCACTCTGAACACAGAGCTATATACCCAGCCAGCCGATTTCCGACGAGAGGTAATCGTCCACGAACTGCTGCACCTGAAACTCAACAGTGGTCACCACGGCAAACTGTTCCGGCGGTTGCTCCAGAGTTACCTGCGGAAGTACCGGTAGCGCCCACGGACGCGCCTTCGCAGGTGCTCCTGCAAACCAAAGCGGATGCGCAAACAACCGCACAATCGCAGGAGTAGGGGCGCAGCGACGCTGCGCCCCTACAGGTGTAGAGGCATGCAATGGTAGGGGGCGAAGTGATGCTTCGCCCGGTGGGCGACCAGCCGGGTCGCGCCGACTGGGAGCGGCGGCTTCAGCCGGCATCTTTGCACACCAAGGTGTGCGCCCCCAGTGAATGCACGCTGAAGCGTGCGCTCCCAGCAAACCCCACTGGGAGCGCCAACTGGGAGCGCCGACTTTAGTCGGCAAAAAATCCCCTCCCTCCACACGAAGATTGGGGGTAAGGAGGCAATGGGGTAGCGTGCTGTTCTCAGAAGCAGCGGTAGTACAGAACCCTAAGGGGGGAGCTGCGTCGTCAATGGCGTTTCAGGATGCGATCGGGACAAAGAGGGAGTCGCAATGCAGCCGGTGCGCGTGATGCTTCTGGGAATTACCCTCCTCTGGACACTGGGCTGGATGCCGCAATCTGGTACGGAGATTCTCCAACGGGCGGAGGAGAAGCTGAAGGGGAAAACCAGCGAAGGGGTGCTGGAGATGGAGATCATCAAGCCGGACTTTCGCCGCACTCTGAAACTCCGCAGTTGGTGGGTGGGTAACCAGAAAGCACTCATCGAGATTATCGAGCCGCCACGGGAAGCGGGTAATAAAACGCTGAAAGTTGGCAGTAATCTGTGGATGTACCTGCGCAACACGGAGACTACGATCCGCATCCCACCGTCGATGATGCTCCAGTCGTGGAATGGGTCGGATTTTACCTATGACGATCTGGTGCGAGAGTCGAATTTGCCGCGGGATTATGAGGCACGCCTGATCGGTGCTGATACACTGGAAGGGGTGCCGACCTGGAAATTGCTGTTGACGCCCAGACCCAATGCGCCCGTAGTGTGGGGCAAAATTCTCTACTGGGTGCGCCAGAAGGATTATTTGCCGGCAAAGGTGGAGTACTACGATGAACACGGGCGGAAGGTGCGAACGTTTCTGTTCCGTCGCATCCGATCGGTTGGCAATCGCCGAATTCCTACCGAGTGGATTGTGATCAACAACCAGAAACCGGGCAATCGCACTATCATCCGCATTCTCCAGATGCATTTTGATCGCCCAATCCCGGATCGAATTTTTTCACTCGAAGAACTGGAGGGATAAGCCCGTGCTGCTTTTATTGCTCCAGACAGCGTGGCGGAATCTATGGCGGAACAAGCGGCGCAGTTGGTTAACTATTGGTGCTATTGCGTTTGCACTCACCTTAGCACTGTTCCAACGAGGAGTGCAAATCGGCACGTATGAGCTGAACATCTCATCGGTGACTAACTACCTGACCGGTCATCTTCAGATTCAGCATCGGGAGTATCGGGAAACGCCGACGTTGCGAAAAAGTTTCGTTTTCACCGATTCGTTGCAGCATATGCTTCGTTCGATCCCTGCAATCCGCGCCGCTGTGCCGCGAATTATCGCTGGCGGCTTGATCAGCGACCGACAGCATACCTTTGGCGTAATGATCTGGGGCGTTGATCCCGCACTGGAGCAGCAGGCGACGACGTTGCCGGAGAAGGTCAAAAGTGGACGGTGGATTGCCAGACCGGGCGAGGCGATTGTTGGCGTAACACTGCTGAAAAATCTGCGCCTGGCAATCGGGGATTCTGCGATTCTGCTGGCGCCCGGCTACGATGGCTTTCTGGGGGATATGTATGTCCGCATCGTCGGAACATTCCAGACGGGATCGCAGGAGTTAGACCGCACCGGCATCATTCTCCATCGTAGCGATGCAGACTTCTTGCTCAATTTGCACGGACGCATTACGCATCTGCTGCTTCTGGTTGACTCTTTTGATGACATCGATCCGGTGAAGCACCAGCTACAACAGCAGTTGCCCGATCCGCTGACAGTCCTGCGATGGGACGACATCGTGCCGGCTATGAAGCAACTTATCGAGCTGGATAACATCAGTGGCATCCTTTTTCTCACCATTTTGCTGGTCGTTGTTGGGTTCGGCATTCTCAACACCCTGCTGATGGCGATTTCCGAGCGGTTTCGGGAGTTTGGTGTTTTGTTGGCAATTGGAATGCCGAACTCGCTGCTGGCGTTGATGGTCTTTTTTGAAACCGTATGGATGATTGCTCTCGGCGTTTGCATCGGTACCATTGCGGGTAATCTTCTGGTAGCATACTTTGCCGCCTATCCCGTAACGTTTACGGGCGAATTAGCGGCGATTTATCGAGAGTTCGGATTTTTGCCGCAAATGACAGCAACGATGAAATGGTCGCTGTTCCTCCAGACACTAACGCTGCTGCTTGGAATCAGCATTATCGCTGCCGTTTATCCGATCATCAAAACGGTGCGGCTGGAGCCGTTGAAAGGGATACGGTATACCTGAAATGCTGGTGCAGCTTTCGTGGCGGAATATTTGGCGGAATGCTCGACGGTCTGCGATCGTCCTCAGCTCGATTGTCGTTGGCGTCATCGCCGTGATGTTTTCCAACTCCTTTTCCCTTGGACTGGCTCACCAGATGCTCCAGAGCCAGATTCGCCTGCACACGACCGATCTGCAAATTTTGCACCCGCGCTATGCCGAAAATCCCAGTCTGGAGTACAGCATCGTCCAGCCGGAGCAGGTGCTGGCACGGATTGATACGCTGCCTGCCGTGGCTGCTGCCGGGATTCGACTGGAACAGTTCGGACTCATTAACAGTGCCCTGAATTCCTCTGGCATTACGATCGTGGGTGTTCAGCCGCAGCGAGAACGGCATCTGACGATCATCGCTCAGTCGATCCGCTCCGGACGTTATCTCAGCGGCAATTCTTACGAAATTGTGATCAGCGAGGAGACGGCGCGCAAGCTGGAAATTGGCGTAGGGGATAAAGTGGTACTGATGGCTGCCGATCGCACTGGCGAGATTCGGTCGGAAGTTGCAACCGTCGTTGGCATTTTCCGCACCTTCAACAGCGATTTCGATCAAATGTACAGCTTCGTCGCACTGCCGTTTCTACGTGCGATGGTGCGAGCAGATTCCTTAGCGACCGCCATCGCTGTCCGAATTCATTCAGCCGAAGCGGTGGAGGAAGTGCAGCAGCAGATCACGCCATTGCTGCCACCGCCATTGGTCGTGCTCAGCTATCGCCAGTTGCTGCCGCTGCTGTCCTATATGATCGAGATGTACGCTCAACTGATGTGGATTTTCTATCTGATCGTTGGCGCGGCAATGATTTTTGGCATTGTCAACACAATGCTGATGGCGATTATGGAGCGAATAACGGAATTTGGCGTACTGCTTTCTATCGGTATTCCGCCGGTGAAACTGGTGGTGCTGATCCTGCTGGAAGCAGCGTGGCTGGGCGTCCTGGGCGCTTTCGGTGGAGTTCTGGCAGGATCTGCGCTCATTGCTGCACTGCAATCGACCGGGATCAATCTGGCATTTTTCTCCGAAGGATTGCGCTCCCTGGGCGTTGCCGCCATCGTCTATCCGGTGCTGGTGCCGCAGCAGATTCTTAATGCCCTCATCTTTGTTCCTCTGATCACAACAGCAGGAGCATTGTATCCAGCGTGGAAAGTCTATCGGCTGCAACCGGTAGAAGCTTTGCGGTTTGTTTAAGGAAGGGTCGTTGCGGATGGAAGAAGTTGTCAGAGTCGAGAAGGTGACGAAAATTTATCGGGTGGGATCGATTGAGACGGTTGCTTTGCGCGAGGTCTCATTGCGCATCGTGCAGGGAGAGTTTACCGTCCTGGCGGGACCATCCGGGTCGGGTAAAACGACGCTGCTGAATATTATCGGCACCTTAGACCAGCCCACGTCGGGCGAAGTATGGATTGGCGGTAAGCGGATTGCGCAGCAATCTGCTGCGGAACTTGCCCGCTTCCGGCTTTACCATATCGGGTTTGTTTTTCAGGCGTACAACCTCATTCCCGTGCTGACGGCATTGGAGAACGTAACGCTCCCGCTGATTTTGCAGGGGGTTGCAAAAAAAGAGGCGGAGCAGCGGGCAGAAACGGTGCTGGAACAGTTGGGAATTGCGGAGCTACGGGCAAAGAAGCCGAACGAAATGAGTGGGGGACAGCAGCAGCGGGTTGCGATTGCCCGTGCGATGGTAACCAATCCGGCGATCATCTTAGCAGATGAGCCGACGGCGAATCTGGATAGTCACACCGGCGCGCATCTGCTGGATCTGATGCAGCAGATGAATGAAGAGCACAACGTCACCTTTTTGTTCGCTTCCCACGATCCGCAGGTTATTGACCGAGGACGCCGCCTGATTTCTATCCACGATGGTGCCATTGTTCGAGATGAAGTCCGTTCCAGTTCGACAGCGGCATCATAACAGTTGGCAGATGGGACAGAGGCGACTGCTGCTTGCAATAGTGCTTGCCGCTTCCATCCTTTGCCAGCCAGCAGTTGCTATGCCGGATCGGATTTCGGGGAGCGGCTATGGACTGACTTTTCCGATCTTTCAGCGGTATCCGGAGTTGCTTCGACAGCTTTTCGGATTGAAAGAGACCCTGCTGTTCGACATAACCCGGCTACGACTGCGTCCCACCGTTCGATTGTGGAGGGGGGCGAAAATCCGGCTGGAGTACGAAATGGACTTTGTGGTATCGCCCGACAGCATTCCGCTGAATCCTTTCTATGACGCAACCTTTGGCGGGCAACTGCTGGATCTGCGATGGCTACCGGTGGATGAGGCGAAGTTCAAATTCTTCCACTTTATCGATCGCCTGTTCTTCCAGCAACGCTTTGCTGGCTGGCGCATTACCCTCGGACGCCAGCGCATAAGCTGGGGCACAGGACGCATCTGGCGCCTGATGGATCTGTTTAACCCCATCAATCCGCTGCGGTTCGACAAACTGGAGCGAGAAGGAATTGACGCCCTGATCCTTCACGCTTTTCCCTCGCCCCTGAGCACCATTGTGGTGGTGTACAACCCGGAGCAGCAGTGGCAGTATCACAATGTGGCGATCTATGGACAACTGCTGTGGCGGGAATGGGACTGGGCAGCCCTGATTACCCGACACCGCAATCGCTGGCAATTCGCTGCTTCAGCGACCGGGAATCTTGGCAAAGCGACGCTACGGTTCGAAGCATTGTGGAATGCTTCAACCGGACTGGTGCAGTGGGTGATGGGCATCGATCACCAGCTTACCCCTTCGTTCTATGCCGCCGTCGAAATCTTTGCGAATTATCCTCCCGATGATGCCACGCCAGCCCTGCTCTTTGGCGAAGTGTTTTCCAACGAATTCTACCGTGGACACTGGTACTCCGCCGTGCTGATGCAGTATCAGTTGACACCGGCGACATCCGGTTCACTCCTGCACCTGCACAACTGGTCCGACGGCAGCGGCATTCTCAGCGGTGAAATCCGCTATGATCTCAGCGGGCAGGCAGACATTCGGGCGGGCATCCAGGTACCGTACGGCGACCGCACCACCGAATTCGCTCTCCTCCCTCTTTCCGCCTTTCTCCGCCTTTCCTACTTCTTCGCCGTGTAGCGCAAGGGCAGTGTGCCTGCGTCGTAGGGGCGACCCGGCTGGTCGTCCGTAGGGGGCGAAGCACCGATGCGCCCCTACAGATTCGCAACGTTGCCGACGAAAGTCGGCGCTCCCAGAGGGACGCTCCTGCTTACTGGGGAGCGCACACTTTAGTGTGCAAAGATGCCGGCTAAAGCCGGCGCTCCCAGTGTATGCTGGCAAACGTCGGTACTGCCTGCGCGACACCAGCGATGGAATAAACGGCGGGGCTGTGCGTTTTCCTACTGGCTAACAAATGAAAGTGGCAGATGCGGCTGTGCTATAGTCTTGTGATGTTGGTGGCACTTTCTCCCGTGTGGGCGCAGTACGTCCAGTCCGGCATTGATACGGTGTACTGGTTCCGCCCTGGCAGCGGGCAGGCGGTGGGACAGTCACCGGTGTTTTTTCCGCAGAACATTTTTGGATTGCCGGATACGAATGCCCGCTGGGATGTACCCAGCTCCGATCCACGCCAAATCTGTTCCTTGGGAATGGATGGTGTCATCGTCGTTGGATGGAAAAATTTTGTACTGGTCGATGGTCCTGGTCCGGATTTCACCGTCTTTGAGAATGCTTTTGCCTATGGGAATGGGAAGATTTTTGCTGAACCTGCGGAAGTGAGCGTTAGCCGCGACGGCACACACTTCGTTCCTTTTCCCTTTGATTCCCTGTCACTGGAAGGGTGTGCTGGAAGAACGCCGACCAATGGCGCGGGGAATCCTTTCGATCCGGCGGAAAGTGGTGGCGACGCGTTTGATCTTGCAACGATTGGCATCGACTCGGTTCGGTTTATCAAAATTCGGGACATCTCTCGAATGGTTGCAGAAAATCCTGATCATCCGTACTGGAGTCCCGTGATCTCCGGGTTCGATCTGGATGCTGTCGTGGGATTGCATCTGGTGCTGGAATCACCAGCGATGCTAGACCTGAAACCGGTCGTTGCTGGAGAACAACTGCTCCTGACCGGCTCAGGTGCGCCGTTTTATGTTACGCTGTATACTCTTCGCGGACGGGTCGTGGAACGCCGGACCGTCAGCGCACTGCCGGCTACCTTTTCTCTCCCGGTGCCCGGTGTGTATCTGGTGGTCGTTTCTTCAGCGCAGCAATCGCAGGCGTTTGTTGTTGCTGCAACCGGTGTTGGCGGCGGATGGTCCCGTTGAAGCAGTTACTGGATGGCGTGCCGGTGCTTGAGGTCTCCGGTGATCTTGACGTGAGCATTAGAGGCGTGGAACATCATTCCGGACGAGTGGCGCCCGGAATGCTCTTTGTGCTCACCCTGGGGGATTCGCCACGGGCGAGAGATTTTCTCTCCGAAGCGCTCCGCCGGCGTGCTGTCGCGGTGGTTGTGCAGCCGTCAATGCTCCCCTTTCTGCAATCGCATTTTTCCGATGTTCCACGGGTGACCGTTGCCAATGCCCGGCAGGCGCTGGGAAGGATTCTTCGCAACTGGTACGGCGAGCTGCGCCTGCAACTAATCGGTGTGACCGGGACGAATGGCAAGACCTCGGTGTCGTGGTTTCTCCATCAATTGCTCACAGCTGCTGGCCATCCGGCAGCAGTCATTGGTACGCTGGGAGTCTATTGGGATGAACGCTGGCACCCCACGGGCTATACCACGCCGGATCCTGTGATTCTCTGGCAGTGGCTCCAGAAGCTCAGTATGGCGGGAGTTCGCTTTGTGGCGATGGAGACCAGCTCGCATGCCCTGGACCAGCATCGGACCGAAGGACTTTCCTTTACTGCCGGCGTGTTAACCAATCTCACGCAGGATCACCTGGACTACCACGGCACAATGGAGCAGTATGCGGTTGCCAAGGCGAAGCTTTTTCAGCAGCTTTCGGAGAAAGCTGTGGCGGTGTTCAATCGGGATGATCCGTGGACACCTTTTTTCCAGCGCCACACTCGTGCGACGGTGCGGTTTTACGGTCAGCATCCGGAGGCATTCGTCCGTATTGAAGCAGCCGCTCCTGCACCGGATGGATTGACAGCGACACTCAAGATCGGGGAGCACCGGTATGAGCTCTCCCTGCCGTTTCTGGCATCCTTTATGGTGTGGAATCTTGCCGCAGCGCTTTGCGTGGTCGATGCCTTGGGAATTCCCGTCGAGGAGATCATTTCTGTTCTGCCACACCTGAGTCCACCGCCGGGGCGGCTGGAGACTTTTGCATTGCCGAACGGAGCATTCGCTGTGGTCGATTATGCTCATACGCCCGATGCTTTGCGCAAGCTGCTGGAAGGACTGCGGCGGTGGATGGGAACGAATCGGCAGCGTCTGATCTGCGTCTTTGGATGTGGAGGCGATCGCGATCGGCAGAAACGTCCACTGATGGGAGCGATTGCAGCACAACTTGCTGATGTTATTCTCGTCACTTCCGATAATCCTCGAACAGAAGATCCAGCGGTCATTGCAGCGGATATTGTTGCAGGAGTACCGACAGCGTTGAGAGACAAAATGATTGTGGAGCTTGATCGTACAAACGCCATTGTAACCGCTTTGTCGCTGGCAGCGTCGGCAGATGTCGTCTGCATTGCCGGCAAAGGGCATGAGCAGGAACAAATTATTGGAACACAGCGGGTTCCGTTTTCTGACCAGCAAGTTATACGAGAGTGGATAGCAAAAGAGGATAAAGAATGAACACCAGAGTGCTGGATGATCAATGTCGAACAAGGAGATAACCTGCCGCTGAGGTATTGCTACCGTGTGCGACAAAAGCAGATCAAAGCAGGTGAAATTCCCAGCCGGATATGGGCCCAGGCAAACGTGGGTGCAGGCAGCAAGTGCTGTTTGCTGCCTATGGTGTGTCCTTGGTGTAACATTGGCTCAGTCGCCACACTTCGATTTCACCCCTTCGCATTTTCTCAAGCCCAAACTGCCTGATTCGCTCTTGCCTTCCACAGATCCGACGGTCGCTGAGTATCGCCATCGACTCTTTATGCCGAAACCCGGAGACCGGGACTCTACGGACTTTCTCCTGGTGGATTCTCTCTGGTTTGTACGCTATAAGCACGCTGGTGAGCCGACAGCCCGGCTTTTTGGCCTTGATTCTTTCCTCGTATGGCGTAAAACGCAGATCCAGCAGGGCATTTATGATTCGCTGCTGTATGCGTACGATGTGAGCAAAGCCTTTCAGCCTTCCGACATCGTGGACTTGCTCAAACAGGCGGCAACCATTTCCATTCCCATCCCTCCGAATCCTTTAAGCAGTATTTTTGGGAAGCCGACCATCAGCATCAATGTAAACGGCGAAGTCAATGTTCGAGCGGGATGGCGGTGGGATAGTCAGTCGCTGGGCACGGCATCGGCATTTGGACAGGTGCAGTCAGGACCGATTTTTTCTCAGGACATTCAGATCAACGTTTCCGGCAAGGTCGGTGATAAATTGAAGTTAGGAGTAGACTGGAATACCCGGCGACAATTTGAGTTTGACAACAAGTTCAAGATTGGATTTGAGGGAGAAGACGATGACATTATCAAAAAGGTTGAAGCCGGAAACGTCAGATTCCAGACGCCATCGACGTTGATCGGAAGCAGTCAGGCACTGTTTGGAGTTGCTGCCGATTTCCAGTTCGGTCCTCTGTTTTTAAAGACAATCGGCTCCCAGAAGCGGGGACAGCGACGAACGGTTCGGATTCGTGGTGGAGCAACGCGTCAGCGAATTGTGCTTCACGCTTACGATTATGCAGAGAATCACTTTTTTCTGGACACTGCCTATAAGCCAGTGTATAAAGCGTATTTTCAGTACAGTACGCCAGTAATTCCCCCATCGGCGGCGCCGCTTCGGGTGAAAGACATTGAAGTCTGGGAGAGCACGGTCGATGTCAAAGAGGCAGCGCTCCGTGCAACTGAAGGCGTTGCCTACGCTGACTTGCCGCCAATCCGAGTAGGGGAAACTTACGATCCTGCACTGAAGCGAGTTAAAATTGAGCAGGGGAGTGTCGGGAAGATAGAACGCGGAACCTTTGTTCGGTTGAATAAAAACAGCTATCGCTACGATCCAAACCTCGGAACGCTGACCATCTATACACTGCGCCGCGATCGTACCTACGCTGTTGCGTATCGCATTGAAGGTCCAACCAGCGCCAAGGAAGATGATCTGATCTACGGCACGTTTTCCAACACGATTGGGGAAAAAGACACCCTCATTCTCAAGCTGATCTACCGTCCCAATATGCAGCCGGCGTTCCGATCGCTGTGGGAACGGCAGATGAAGAACATTTACTCGCTGGGAATGACCAATGTGTCGTTGAACGGAACAAAGATTGCTATCTGGTACATCCGTTCGTCCAACGATTCATCGGACGTGCTGGAAGGGACGCAGGATAAGCTGGTGACCATTTTGCGGGTGGATCAACGCAACAACACTACGGGCGAACCGCAGCCAGACGGAGAATTTGACATCAACTCCGGCGTGTTCTTTGATCCGCAGCGTGGCGAGATTATTTTCCCCGATCTGGAGCCATTCCGTCAGCGACTGATCGACTACTTTACGCAACTGGGAACGCCCCAGTTAGCGGATCGCTTCATTTATCCGGCGGTCTATGATACGACCCGCGAAATTGCACGTTTGCAGACCGAACGCGATCGGTTTATCATCGTTGCCGATGTGACCGGTCGATCTGGCAATCGCATTGTGCTCCCCGGTGCTTTCAACCTGACACCCGGCAGTGTTAAAGTCTACCTGGATGGCGTTCCGCTCAAGGAAGGGAAGGACTACACCGTTGAGTATTTCAGTGGTTCGGTGCGAATTCTGGATCCGCGAGCGACGTTGCCAAATGCGAATCTGGAAATCGAGTACGAGCAGAACGATATTTTTAACCTCAGCACCCGGACCCTGGTGGGACTTCGCGCCGATCTGGATATGAAGACCATTCTCCGGTCGCGATCGGTGCGGAGCAATCTGGGGATGACATTTATGGCGTACGATCAGTCTTTGCAGGTCGATCAGGTCCGCCTGGGCGATGAGCCGGTCAGCAATGTGATGTTCGGCTTCGATGGAGAAATGGAGGTCAAGGCGCCGTGGCTGACCGATGCGTTACGAACGCTACCACTGTTTTCCAACTTGAAGGCCCCCTCATCTCTCCTATTTCGGGGGGAATGGGCAATGATGCTGCCGGATCCGAATAAGCGGAAATCCGATGTACCCAGTGACCGGGGACAATCCATTGCGTACTTGGATAACTTTGAGGGAGCAGAGCGCAACATCTATCTGGGGTTGATGCCAGAATTCTGGCAGTATTCCTCGCCACCGGTGGATTCTTCCATTGCTCCGACCGACAGTATGGTGGCACTCTATCGGGGACAGCTCTATTGGTATCGGTATTTTATCGGGCGGACACCGTACAAAGAAGTGTACCCGAACAAAGACGTCGCCCCTGGGAGCCAGAATTTTTCCGTCCTGCGCATCGTTTTTACTCCCGACATTCGAGGCATTTACAACCCAAATCCAGAGTTTCTGGATACCCTGAACCCCATTTACGATCCTGCACAACACCGGTTTGTGCAGGAGAACAAACACCGGATCTGGGGCGGGATGATGCGCCTGCTTTCTTCCTACAACACCAACTTCGATGCTGAGAACATCGAGTACATCGAGATTATGATGAAAATCGAGCGCAAGGATCCGGGTGCCCGGATGTTCATTGATCTGGGGCAGATTAGCGAGGATGTGATTCCCAACCAAACGTTAAACACCGAAGATGGCATTACCGAGGCTAACCCTATTCCCAACGGCATTCTGGATGATGGGGAAGATGTAGGGCTGGATCAATGGAGCGATGCGCAGGAAAAAGCGCAGTATCCGTACCCGCTTAACTTAGAGGATGATCCGTCGCGGGATAATTTCGCTTTTGATTTTGAAAAGACGCCCAGTGCTCAGACCGAACAGGATTTTATCAAGTTCAATCGACACGAAGGCAATGGTACCTATGTGCAAACCCAAGTACCGGATCAGGAAGTGCTCAATCCCAACAACGGACAGACAATTATGCTGGAAAACAGTTACTTTTCCTACGAAGTGAATCTGGATCCGGATCCTGCCCGTAATCCTCAGATTGTTGGTGGCGGCAACAAAGGATGGTATTTGTATCGTATTCCACTGCGTACCGGCTACCGCAAGGTGGGCAATCCGTCGTTTTCCAACATCCAGTATGTGCGGATATGGTTCAAAGGTGGAAAGGTTCGGCTCCGGATCGCTGATTGGATTCTGGCAGGCTCACAATGGCGGAAAGCACCGGTTCCCGGCGTTGACTACGATACGGTGCTGAGCGTTTCATTTGTCAACCGCGAGGAGAACAGTGGACCGCCAGATTATTACACTCTCCCTCCCGGCGTACGTCCCCCGCGGCAGTTGGCAAATCCGGATCCTCTCAAGGAGCTTTTTCTCAACGAGCAGTCGCTGGCAGTCAGCGTGAAGAATTTGCGCTTCGGCGAGGAGCGAATGGCGATTCGGTATTTTTATAGCACCAAAGATCTGTTCAACTACCGGGAAATGAAGGTCTTTTTCCACGGCGATGGAACGATGCCTGATACAGTTTATCCTGGGCAGACGCCGGTTGCCATTGGCTTTATTCGTTTTGGTACCGACTCGCTCAACTACTATGAGGTCCGACGTCCACTGTTGCGAGGATGGCGGGAAGTTGCGATCGATTTGCGAGAGCTGACAGCGATCAAACAACTGCGCGATTCCTTGCAGTTGTATGAACGCCAGCAATTTCCGTCCGCAACAGATCCTCAGACTGTCTATGTGATCCGTGGCAATCCGACGCTTACGGCGGTCCGCTTTGTTGGCTTCGGCATTGCAAACCCCAAAGAGCGGTTCCCAAATACGCTGACAACCACGATGTGGGTGGATGAATTGCGATTAGTTGGTGCTGAAGATACCCCTGACTGGGCAGCCATTGCGTACTCCGAGCTGAATCTGTCTGATTTTGCCTCGATGAACCTTTCCTACAATGTCCGGAATCCAAGTTTTCGCCGGTTGGAAGAACGGTTCGGCGACCGTATTGCCCGCTCTCAGCTCAGTTTTGCTGTGCGGGCACAGTTTGAAAAATTGTTGCCTAAGGCGCTCCAGCGGTTCTCTATCCCTTTTTCTCTGACCCACCGAGAATCGTTTGAAAATCCGCTCTATGTTGCGAACAATGATGTCAACTTAGAAGCAGCAGCCCAGGCGGCAGAGCGAAAGGCGTTGGAGCAAGGAGCATCGCCGGAGGAAGCAAAGCGGATTGGTGATGAAGTGCGCCAGCGTTCACAAACACTGGTTGTTGAAGACGGGATTGCCGTGCCCGGTTTCAAGATTGCAATTCCCAGTCGCTTCTGGCTGATCCGCGATGTGCTCAACCGATGGAGCTTTGGGTTTGATTACTCCCAGCGATTTGAACGATCGCCGGTTGTGGCAAAGCGCTTTAAGTGGTTGTGGAACTTCTCCGTTAAGTATGGCGTCACTATTCCGCCAATTTACACGATCAAGCCGCTGGGATGGGCGAAATCGATTCCGTTGCTCAAAGCCTTTGCTGACTGGAAACTCTCCTTAGCACCGTCGACTATTGGCTTCGATTTGAAGCTCAATCGGAGTCGGCAGACAGAACAATCTCGCTTTTTAGATCGTCCCAGCCCCGTGCTGCGAACGTTTTCTGCGAACCGACGATTCCAGTTGAGCTGGCGACTGTCAGAAAAAGGATGGCTCAATCCGACCATCGATTATTCCTTCAGCGGCTACAGTACCTTAGTGCCGTACGAGTTAGATGCGCAGGGCAATCAGCGTCCATTTTCGGAAATTCTGGATCGAATGATCTGGCATAAAAACAAGCTGGTCGATCTGGGTGACGATTATCGCTTCGTGCAAACGGTTTCTGTGAACTTCCGTCCACGAATCTTTCCATTTTCCAGAGATGTCGAACGGTTTCTGACATCCACCGGTGCTTTTACAACCAACTACACGTGGGAAAGTCCGCTGCAAAAAGCACCGAATTTGGGCGATGTGGTCAAGCGGGCTTCGTGGAACAATATTATCACGTTCGGATTTGCTTTCCGACTTAAAGGTCTGGCGGATCAACTTTTTGGAAAACCAGAAAGCAAGCGTCCTCGGCTGATTCCCGGTCGGCGGGGAGCGCCGCCAGCACGGGCGCCGGACACGGCGAAGGCGAAGCCGAAAGGATTCTGGGCAACGGTTGGAGCAGTGCTCCGCAGCATCTTCCTGGACTATGAGAATCTTTCGCTGAACTTTCGCCAGAGTAACAGTTCCAAAAACACGGGAGTCATTGGTGGCAGTGGTGTGACCAATCTGCTGTTCCGTGCTCCCTTTGGACGGCCGCAGTCACCCAGCTTTGGTCCGTCGGCAGCCTACCAACTGGGGTTGGTTGCCAGTCCTCACGGCGGTTTCCGGGTCGAGAGCAGTCCCCACTTTCCCTTTATCCGTTTTACTACCTATCCGGGTATTCGCCCACCCAATGCGGTGCTGCTGGACAATTTCTCCCAGCAGACCAGCATCGAAATGCGAACGTCCCGTTCGCTCTGGGATCGTGCGAAGCTGGATCTCCAATGGCGCTCCACGTTTAGCTATAACCGAAATCAAACAGTGACAACCGATGCAACCGGTGTCCCGACGCCCAGTAACGTCGTCGTAACCCAGAGCTATCAACGCACCTTTCTGTCCTTTCCTCCCATTCTGTTTGTGAGTCCAACGGGCAATACGGTCGAACAGGTCGTGGCTCTGTATCAAGAGCGCAAGCAGGCGATCGAGCAGTTGGGATTGGACACGGCAACGAAGAATCAACGGCTGGCAGAAGCGCTGTCGGAAGCCTTTGCCGAGGGGATGGAAGCGCTGGCGTGGTTGCCACCGTCGCTCCAGAAGGTGATTCCCCGCGTCAACTGGTCGTTGCGGTGGGATGGACTGGAAAAATTCGGCTTGTGGAGCAAATGGGTCAAAAGCGCACGGCTGGAGCATCGCTACGTGTCCGAGTATCTGGAGAATGTGCGTATTACTGACAATGGCAAGACGATCGAAGCGCAGCGAATTACCGTTGGATTTGATCCGCTGATTAGCCTGACTGCTCAGTTTGATCAAAAGCAATTTGGTGGTACAATGACCGCAACGCTGCGGGTGGCTGCGAAAGCGGAGTATGGCATTACAGCAGGAGCACGGTCGACCATTTCCCGGAGCACAACCCGCGACTTTTCTCTCCAGGTTCGATACAATCGCCGTGGCGGCTTTACGCTGCCGTGGTTCGATATCGAGCTGGACAATGAGCTGGAGCTGAGCTTTATCGCCTCGGTTCAGCAAACACGACGGGTGACGTACGATGTCACCGATTTTGAATCCGAAGACGGACGCCGTCTGGACGGCACAACGAAGATCCTGATCGAGCCTCGAGCCCGCTATGTGATCAGTCGCCGCCTGACTGCGACCTTCTTCTTCCGCCACGAAGCAACGATCAATGAGGGAGCGACACAACCGGGGATCAGCACGACCCAGGTGGGCGTTGATCTCCGCATTTCCGTCTCTGGCGGATTGTAGCAGGAAAATTGCTGCTGATCGACTCAGCAACTTCCCGTCCCATCTGCTTTGAGGCGTGTCGGCAGTGCCCCACCGGAAGCGCCGACGTTCGCCGGCACCAACTGGGAGCGCCGGCTTTAGCCGGCAAAGTATGCACACTGAAGCGAGCGCTTCCCAGTGCAATGGTAGGGGCACAGCGGCGCTCGCCTATGCGGGCGACCAGCCGGGTCGCCTCTACGAGTGCAAAAATTTTCTCTCCCCTGGGTGAGGGGGATTTGCACGCTGAAGCGTGCGCTCCCAGTAGATGCACACTAAAGTGTGCGCTCCCCAGTCGCACCCCCTGGGAGCGCCGACTTCAGTCGGCAAAATGCGGGTTGAAGAATGCTCCTCCCGGCACCCTTTCACCAGTGAAAATACCTGCTGAAATGGAAAAATGAGATGTTTGGATGTTTCCGAAATTTTTTGTAAATTTGCATCACCTGCCAGAAGGCAGGAAGGAAAGTTTTGTTCCACAATATAAGGAGCTGGAAATGAAGAAGTTTTTCTCGCTCCATTCCATTCCATTCCATTCCATTCCATTCCATTCCATAGCCAGCATTTCACGGCTGTTGTCGTTGCCTTCCTCCTGGGATTCTTAGTGGTGTTTCAAAGCTATGCGCAGAGCAGCGATCCATGCGCAGGATGTGATGGGCGTACAGAGGCGAAGTCTATGATTGTGTATCCAGCATGCTGTCCGGGATGTCCAGTCACTGTGTCGTATCTCATTACCTATTGTGACGACAAGAATTTTCAGATCTGGATAATGGGCTTCACGTATGATTATCTGAACGATCCTGATTGCCAGCAGTTCTGGGCGTGGTTGAACGCTACTTCAGATGCTACGAACTGGTCCATTTTTATGCGACAGGCTTTCTGGGAAATTTCTGTGCATAATGCCGATAGCATTGCACAGGCAAACAACTACGATTGTCAAGATGAAAACGACCAGGGAATTATTACTTCCCGAATTTACTGGAAACCCTGTGTTGACTTTTCGTCCATAGAGATTCCCAATCAGCCAATCGTCTGGTGCAAATTTGGGAATTGCTGTGTTGAGTGGTACAGAATGTGCCGTGATGTTGAAACCGGACGGGTAGTTGTTTTGGAACACGGTGAAGATCAACTTACTACCGATCGATGTCAGGAAGAACCGGGGCGCTTCTGTGTTCCGGCATTTTGTGGCAGTAGAGGGAGGGGACCGTATGAGCCGTAAGATGCAAAAGCTCATTGTGTTGATTACAGGATGGCTGGGCATTACCGTAGCCGTTGCCCAGATTGCTGATGTGGAGAAAATTCTCATTACCTCACTGTATCCGGATGGGTATGGACTCTATGACGCATATGTGTTTGGCAGCGCTGGGATCGGCATTGTAGGCGGTAATGGAACGATCCTCTGGAGTAGCGATCAGTTCCAGACGTGGTTTCGGCAGAAAGTGGCGCCCGATGAATACCGGAGCATTTTTTCTATCGAGATGATCAACCCGCTGGTCGGCGTGGTGGTGGGAGAAGATGGACTCTGCTATCGCACGATTTCCAGCGGCAATACCTGGAGCCGGGTTGAGCTACCGGTGCAGCGGACGCTATATCGAGTGCGGAAAGTGCCGCAGAATGAAGTGAGTATCGTCGCGGTTGGAGCGGGAGGAACTATCTTGAAGAGCACAACACAGGGATTTGATTGGGAAGAACGGCAGAGTGAGACACAGAAGGATCTGTACGGTCTGGCATTGCGCAAGAATATTGCTATTGCAGTGGGTGCCGGCGGCGTGATTCTCCGCTCCACCGATGAGGGCTGGGGGTGGACGGTGGTGCGAGAGCAGGATATGGAAGGGCGCAGTTTGTACGATGTCGCTGCGGTCACCGATAGTGTGTGGATTGCGGTCGGCGCGGGATTGGTCATTGTCCGATCAACCGATGGGGGAAAGACGTGGCACACCTCACGGTTGCGGGCGCCCAAAGATGATGTCGAACGCCTCCGGGGAATATGGTTTGAGAATGACACGCTCGGATGGATCGTAGGACGGCGGAGCGGCTTTCGGGATGGTGTATGGCGGACCACCGATGGAGGAAAGACGTGGGAATTAGCCGGGATTCGGACGTATCGTGGAGAGGCGTCGCAGGCAACGGATTGGTGGGGCATTCGCCGGGTACAGGGAAAGTTGCTGATCTGGGGAGAGCGTCGGAAGTATAGCATCGTGGCAGTGGAATCAGATCCGCCTGATACGCTGTGGCGAGCAGCGGT
>WFXC01000042.1 GCA_015490805.1 Candidatus Kapaibacterium sp. | reverse complement strand
TCTTCACCAGCGTCCCGCTGGCTGGCGCCGGAATCTCCGTGTCCACTTTGTCCGTGGAGATTTCCAGTAACGGCTCATCCCGCTCCACTTTCTCCCCTTCCTTCTTCAACCACGACAAAATCGTCCCTTCCTGCACCGATTCCCCCATCTTCGGCATCACAACTTCGACTGCCATCAGCGAATTTCCTTCGTTATGGAACTCATTTTCAGCCAAATTTCAAAGTTACCGAAATCCGGGGAAATAAGGAGCAGGGTACAGCCATATCCTTCTCGAAGCTATAGAGTTGTTGCGCTCCATACAGCAGGCACTCCCGATTTCCTGGATGACCACTTTGGAAAATGACTTCAACATTTCTTCCGAAACGACCAAAGAAATACGACCGACGGGCAATATTTTTGCGAGAAACGGTGTATTTTTGTAGCCAGCAAACTCGGTTGTGCACAATGGAAGCATCTTCTTCATACAACGTTGGGAAGCTGCTTCAACACCTGGAAGCAGCGATTCAGAGCAGTCCACCGGAGAAGATCGTATCGGCTGTTAAAACGAAGCTGGAGGAGGCAGCAATCCGCAGTCGCGACTGGGAAACCCAGGCTCAGATTCTCAGCTTTGCAGCAGAAACGGCGATGCGGAAGAATTTACGGGCTGCCTTGACCTTGATTGAATCCGCCTTAGCAGTCATTCCTTCTGAAGCCGACACCGACCCTTCGGCTATCAACGTTTATGCTCTTGCAGGTCTTATCGCCGGCAAGTTGGGACATTATGGCTTAGCGTTCCGGTACCTCCGGCAAGGGATTTATAAAGCAGCAGCAACGGAAAATGCTCCGCAACTGATTACCCAACTGTTATCACTGGCTACTATTTATTTCGAGCGGGAGCAATTTTCCAAAGCTCTCTCGGTATTGGACACGGCTGCGCAAGCTCTCCAGTGGTATCGGGGGCAACTCAGCGAGGTTGCAGCTAATCGATATCACGCGCGGATTGTGAACAACTACGCTATTATTTACGGTCAACGGGGGGAATACTTCAAGGCACTCCGGGCTTTATTCGAAATCCCGATTGATCAGGTCGCTACCTCCCAGGACCGGTTTCTGCTGGCAATGAACACTGCAATTTGCCTGGAAAATCTGGGAATTTTCGATGAAGCCTTTCAATACTACCAGACTGCCTGGAAAGCGCTCCAGCAATCATCGATGCCTGACGCAGAGCAAGAGGCGCTTTTGCTGATCAATCTCAGTGCTGCTGCTCTTCGCAGCAACCGCCCGGCAGCGGCTGAGCAATATGCCCGGCAGGCGTATGACCGGCTCGTGCAGATGCACAGCGGTCCGGAGCGCCTTGCTGACGCACTGAGCAACCTGTTAGCGGCGGTAGCGCAGCAAAAAGATCAAGAGCAATTTTTCACCCTCTTTCCAGCCGCTGAAGAAATATTCCAGCAACTTTCCTCTTTGCACTCCAAAGCAGAATTTGCGCTCAACATTGCAACATCCTCCGAAATTCTCCAGGCTGACGATCTTGCCCGGTGCTATGCCCAGCAAGCGCAACGGATAGCGGAGCAATCCGGGCACACCGAAATTTTCTGGGAAGCTACACTACTACTGGCTTCCTTAGCATTCAAAGCGGCCGATCTACCGGAAATGGTCCAACAATTACGACGTCTGGCTCTTCAATTGGATACCCATATCCCCCCGGAGTTACAGAGAAAGTTGTTTGAGCAATACGCTCAGTATCAACGAATGCTTGGCAACTGGCAGGAGGCAGATCGGTGGGCGCAGCGTGCCTACCGTGCCCACATCCAATGGCTGGAGCAACACTGGGCACAGCAGGTGGAAGCAACACAATATCAGGTAGAGGCGAGACTTCGGCGGCAACGACACAGTACACTTACCAAATACCAATACCTGGCGAATCAGCTTCAACGATTGCAAGAAACGCTCCAGAAAGCGCTGAAACAGCATCTGCAAACATCGGTATCGGAAACGCAATTAACATTGAAACTGCTTCACAGTGAGGAGCCTCTCAGCAGCCCGTATAACCGGGAACTTTTCCAGGTCATCCAGAACAACGTTGCGTTCCAAACCGCTCTTATTACCCACCTGTCCGAATGGCTGCACTTTACATCGACTGCTGATATTCCGCCTCTGTCCCGAACGGAGTGTCAACAACTGATCCAAAAAGTTGTTGATTCCGTGCGAGCCAGTGCTCAGCACAAGCAACTGCACATTCAGCAACAGCTTCAGCCGTGCTGGCTACAAACGGTGCCACAATGGGTTGAACGAATCGTAACAGAGCTTCTGTCTTCTGCAATTGACGCCACTCCTCCCAAAGGAACTATTACGATCGTCGTAGAAGAAACGGACACTGAGGTTTTGATCCATATTGCCGACAGTGGCAAGGCAATTCCTTCTTCGCTCCAAGATCAAATGTTCGAACCACTGGCAATACTCAAAACTTCTGATACCAGCGCAATATCGGCCAGTTTTCGTCTCCCCATCGCCAGAGCATTAGCAACACGCTTAGGGGGAACAATCACTCTCCAATCTTCCCCTGATAAAGGCAACCTTTTGACTTTCCATCTTCCGCGGCCCGATGTACAATCTCGAAATAACCCGCCATAGCAGCGACAACGAGCAGCCGTTGCTGGAGCTGGACGTCAGTGGAGCCAATCCATTCATTACTGCGGCTTTCCTGCTATACCGAAAACCAGTTGCATCATTTGGACCTTTCAGCAGCCGGGCTTACCTCCTTCAACATTCACGCGACTGCTGGGATATCTCCCAAATCAACTACCCTGAACGTAGCCATCCAGCTACCATCAGCCACTCCTGCCGATTGGAATTCCGGACTCCCAAAGCGAATTTGCTATCGTCCAACAAAAATCCCTCCTTGTTCGTTGAAATGCTGAAACGGAGTGTTCACAGAAAATCCGGGGCACAATGATGAGATGGAGCAGCATTCTGGGAATTTTACTTGTCACCGCACTGGCTTTACATTCGGCAAAACTGGAAATGTTTCTTGAAACTGCTAGCTTGCGTGCTGATGATACAACCAGTTACTGGGAACTGATGTTTGCAATTCCTGATACCTGCTTTAACTATCAGCGGGTCCGAGGTGGGTATCAAGGAAGTATCTTGCTGCAGGTTGTCGTCCACCAGAAAGGGCAAGAAGTGATCAATGATGCGACAAGAGTAGAAGCTTTTTCTTCCTTACCTGTTCGCTCCTTCCAGCGGACAATTGTCGGCTGGAAACATTACCAATTACGTCCCGGCACAGCGCAGATCACTATTCGCGCATACTCACTGCCGGATCGCAAAGATTCATTGACCATTCAGTTTTCTACTCAGGTGCGTGGCTATCCTGCTGATCAGCTTACGCTTAGCGACCTTATCATTGCTAGAGAGTTGCGAGCAGCAAAGACCGAAGATCCTCCCCGTTTTGTTCTTAATGGTCTGTACATTGTGCCCAACCCTTCGAAGCTGATCGTCGGGAAAGAGCCGCATTTGAAACTCTACTGCGAGGTATACAACGCCCGGCGCGCCGCTCCGCAAGGATATGATCTCACTTATCGCATCTACGATGTCATCGGGAGACTTCAGGGAACCGTTCGGCAAACCTACCATTCTACTGCTGATGGACAGGTGGCATACGTGGACATCCCTCTCGATCTTCTGCCATCCGGCATTTATACAGTGGAAGTGGCGGTACATCCTAAAGGACAAGCAGACAGTGTTGTACGTCGCAAAAAATTCTTCGTATTTAACCCAGACCGCCCACCAATTCCGCAGGAAACCTTAGCAGAATTAGCTGATTTCCAGAGCAGTCCCTTTGCAACGATGACAGAACAACAGGTAGATCGCGAAGTTGAACAAATCACGCCCCTCCTACCGGAGCAGGCGCTAAGTCTTTATCAAGCGCTGAAAACAACGGAGGCAAAGCAAAAATTCCTCTTTCGTTTCTGGCTATTACAAGATCCTGACCCAACAACTCCCGTCAATGAAGCTCGGCAAGAATTCTTCAAGCGTATCGAGTATGCTAATACCTACTTTTCATCTCCACAGTTTCCGGAAGGATGGCGTTCCGATAGGGGACGCGTACTGCGACAGTATGGTTTTCCGGATGAAGTCGATCGGTATCCGATGTCTGGTTTTGCCCCCCCTTACGAAATCTGGAAATACCACGGGCTGGAAGAAGGAGTAATCTTCGTCTTTGTCGATTTTCAGGGGGTGAATACCTATCGACTGGTGCACTCTACCAAAGATGGCGAACTCTTCGATCCCTACTGGGAAGACAAGTACATTCGCCGCACGGGCACCAACGTGCAGGACAAGGAAAACGTTTTCAACAAGCCTGATAAACTACCAGAGTTTCCACAGTTCCCCCGATAGAATTCCAGAAATGTCAAGTAAGAACTTTGCAATAGAGGTAGCACTCCAAAGGGGAAGCGCTCTGGTTGCAGCGCTGCCGTTAAAGCTCCAACAGCGGTTAGGTACCACAATTGGCTGGATTCTCCGCCAGGTGTTGCCCAAACGATGGGACATCACTATTGAGAATTTGTGCCGCGCCTTCCCGGAGCAACCTCCACATTGGTATCAGGACATTGCCCGACAAAGCTTCGCGAATCTGGGCATCGTTTTTGCCGAAGTCTTTGCAATGGCACGCTACCCTCTGGATACTTTGCACCACCTGGTCCGTTTCGAAAATACAGAACTAATTACCCAAGCAGTCCGGCAGCAGCGTGGTATTGTCTTGCTCTCTGCCCACTTTGGCAACTGGGAACTCTCCGCGCTCACACTCCCTCTAATTACTGACCAACCTGTTACAGTTATAACCAAGCGCATTAAAAATCCTGTCGTCGATCATTTCATTGATCAGGCTCGTCAGCGAACGGGCAATCAGTTAGTCCGCGCCCATCGGGTTGGAGCGATTATTCCGAAAATCATCCGGGAAAATCGAGCGCTGGCATTGTTAGCGGATCAAAGTGCGCGACCGGAGCACGACTTCTACGTCCCTTTCTTCAACATTCCCACCCTGACATTTCGCACCCCTGCTGTTTTAGCACTCCGTTTCGGGATGCCGGTGATCATCGGCTTCAGCGAACGGCAGCCGGATGGGACGTACCGTGTCGCTCTGGAACAACTCCCTACGGATGATCTGCCAGCGACCGAAGAGGGTGCTAAAATGCTGATGCAGCGGTATCATCAGCGGCTGGAAGCAGCGATCCGGCGTCATCCCGAACAATGGCTCTGGCAACACCGTCGCTGGAAACACTTACCAATGGCCACAGCATCGACTCCAGCACCGGTGTGATGGATATGTTGGGTGTTCTCTGCACATCTGCCCATAGCAACGACTAAGTGTCACCTCTTACTGGGAACACACGATTCAGCGTACATCCTTTTTGCCGACTGAAGTCGGCGCTCCCAGGGGGTTGCGACTGGGGAGCGCACGCTTCAGCGTGCATTCACTGGGAACGCACCCTTTAGGGTGTATTTTTGCCGACTGAAGTCGGCGCTCCCGGTATGTGCTGCGAAAGCCGGTGCTCTCAGGAAGCACTTCCTGCTACTGGGAGCGCACACTTTAGTGTGCATCCTTTGCCGGCTAAAGCCGGCGCTCCCAGGGGGTTGCGACTGGGGAGCGCACGCTTCAGCGTGCATTCACTGGGAACGCACCCTTTAGGGTGCATTTTTGCCGACGAAAGTCGGCGCTCCCAGTAAGACGTGTTCCAGCCCACCCGCTACCAGTACCGGCGGTGAGCCTCAACAAAGAAAAATTCCTCAGTTTCAATGCAGAAAGCGGAGAGTTTGTTGCCATAGACACATCCGGTGTCCAGCAACAACCGATGGCGATCGGGCAGATACTGGGGTTCATCCAGCGGGGTGTGTCCAGAAATGTGCAGTCGATAGGAGCGCAGGGGCGACGGAATACCCCGACGCCAGAGAAATCCGCTCACCAGGTGTTCCCACAATACCGGATCATGCTGAAAATTCCCCTGCTGATACTGCTCCAGCTCTTCGTCAGACACCAGGGCGTGTGTTAGAGCAACACTGGAAGGCACGACCTGGAGCAGGGGAAGCTGAGCCAATCGTTGAACCAATTCCCACGGGATATTCCACTGCTGCCAGTGGAGGGAGCCGAACAGCGAGCGTGCTGTCCGATCACCGCCCTGAGAATACCAGTAATCCAGCAGTTCCTGAGCAAACCGCTGCCGATGCGGGAGGTCCAGGATTCGGATGGTATTGAACAAATATTCCGGGAGGGTCGAAAAACGCTCCGGAAACAGCAGCACCAGGACATCCATCATCATCGCTTCGTGATTTCCGGCAACAAGTGCATACTGCGCCGCTTTCTCTGAGAAGAACAGGTGTTCCAGCACCTGGCGAATTTGCACCCCGCGATCCACATAGTCACCGACGCAAAAGAAGCGAGCTTCTGCCTGATGCGCCCGTGCGTGCGCCTGCAACTGCTGCTCCATCTGGAGCAACTCTTCAAAGCAGCCGTGAATATCACCGATGGCATAGTGCAGTATGGTCATTGCTGCACCCGAACTGTGACCGAATCTCCCACCTGAACATTCCACGCTGCCGCCAGATTGCCATTCCGAAGGGCAACTTCCAGATAGCCGAAGCTTCCAATGTACGCCACGGGGGAACCCGGCGGAACGTCAGCAAAGGTTTGATGGATTCCCTCCAGCGACCGGGATCCGATGAAAATCGTTGCCGATTGAACAGCTTTGGGAAGATCATCGGAATGGATGGAAGTGATGCAATTACCGAAGTGATCAATCGCCACAACCGCGCCTCGAATCTCCTTCCCCTGTTTTTCGGGCAACGGGAACGGCAGTTTCACCAACTGCTCCACTGCGACCGAAGGTCCCAGCGCTTCCAGCGGCACACCCCGTGCTAAAAAAGCAGCGGCGGGAGCAAACAGGTCCCGACCGTGGAACGTGCTACTTTGCTGCGGCAATTGATACCGGGGATTGCGTAACTCGACAACCCGCTGAACACTTTCCTTCGCCAGTGCCCACGAAAGCAGTCCGTTGTCCGGAGCGACAAAGAAATACCGTTCGGTCTGAACAGCAATAGCGCGTCGGTCCGTTCCGACACCGGGATCGACCACACAGCAAAAAATCGTTTTCAACGGGAAATAGGAATATGCCGTCAGCAAATGAAATGCTGCCAGCGCTACATTCTGCGGCGGAATCTGATGCGTCAGATCAACCAACTGCGTCCGGGGCGCAATACTCAGCACCACCCCTTTCATCACACCAACGAAAGGATCTTCGATCCCGAAGTCCGTAAGCAAAGCAATAACGCTCATCTCTTTGAGCCACCTCTTTTCTGCAACAGCAGTGTCTCAAAACGAACACCGCTGCCCAGCATTTGCCTGTGATTTACGGATATGCGGATCTTACGCGGAAATGCCGGCGAAAGTCAGCGCTCTCAATGGAACGTTCCCTGCGGGCTGGGAGCGCACGCTTCAGCGTGTATTCACTGGGAACGCACCCTTTAGGGTGCATGCTCTGCCGACTGAAGTCGGCGCTCCCAGTTTGCGTCGGCGAACGTCGCGCTTCCATGTCACCGGAAGCGCACACTTCAGTGTGCATCTACTGGGGAGCGCTCGCTTCAGTGTGCATATTTTGCCGACGAAAGTTGGCGCTCCCAGTAAGCGTTCCAACACCTTGCCCCTACGGAACTGCTACTGGCGCGATGGCAAAGCGTCCCTGCGAAAGCGAGATGACCACGTAGTACATCCCGCGGCTGATGCCCAGCAGCGACACACTCTCGATCGCTCGATCGTAGCGAACTACTTGCCTGCCCTTGAGCGAATAGAGCGCCACCTGCTTCACAGATCCTCGAACTTCTGGTGCGTATCGGAACACCAGCATCTGACTGGCTCGATCCACCTGAACGCGAACCCCAAACGCATCCCCGCTTCCCTCATCCTCCCACTCTTCGGCAACATCTGTCACACTGAAGAACGTGACGTAGAGCACGTGGGCCGGTCGGGGATAGGGACCTTCGATGTATCCAGGTGCATTGCGGGTAATGACCATACACCGAGCGGTAAAATCAATCAGCCGGGGAAATCCCCCTTCTTTCGGTAAGTTCCATAACCGCCACTGTTTTCCTCCGTTGCGCGTGTAGATCATAACACCTCCCCACGTGCCCTGCAACAATACCCCTCGATGCTCCCACCCATCGGATGCAATATTTGCTCCCGAAAAACCGGCATCGAGTCCCCAATCTTCATTCGTCCATTCACGCTCCCAGGTATTGCCCCCATCCGTCGACTGCACCAACTGCAAAACCTGCTTCTGATACACTCCGTCCTGATATATCATCGCCCACACCACACACTCCACCCGCTCGGCATCATACGCCTGCATAGCCAGAATCCCGACCAATCGCCACTGTTCGTCCTCCGGCTGGAACACATCCCGCACATCCCACCGCCGCCACGACTCTCCTCCATCGGTAGTCCGCCATAGCTCTACTTTCCCTGTCTGCTGTCGATCCACCACGATCCACCCTGTTGTCGCATCAGCGAAACTGACAACTCCAAACCGGGCATCGGCTTCACTTTGAGGAAAAGCAAAGCGGCGTTGCCAGGTTTCGCCTCCGTCGGTACTCACCATCAGCAGGCTATAGGAACGATACGGCAGGGTCGTCGTATCATACACTCTCCCTTTCAACCCCAACTGCATCGGTCCCATCGGAAAAATCCGGATAATTCTCAGCGTATCTCCCAGAGATGCTACCTGCCAGGTCCGCCCGCTGTCGTCCGATCGCCATAGCCACGGATCGTTCTTCTTATACGCTACAATGCTGCTTCCCCGCCAGACTGCATACTCTGCTCCAACCTTCTTTCCGCTACTATCCTCTTCCACCAGCGGAATGGGGAGTATCTCCTTCCACCGCTGCTCCTGCAAATCACAGATAGCAATATGGGGCGATACAGAATGTCCTACCAGCAACTCCAACTGCCGACAGTCGCTGACCCTGCCAGACCGCAACCGCGCGTAAG
>WFXC01000041.1 GCA_015490805.1 Candidatus Kapaibacterium sp. | reverse complement strand
GGGGTAGAGGGGGAAGTAGGGAGAGCGACGGCGGGATGGGATTTTCGGCAGGGGGTAGGGCGGGCGTATCAGCAGTTTCAGGCAGGGCAGAAGCAGGTGGGATCGGTAGCGGTGATGGTTGGAGGGGATGTAGATGGGGATGGGATCATCAATGCGAGGGATCGGGTAAAGAGTCGGAACGCGTTATTTGGCATTGGCTACGTGAGCAGTGACGTAACGCTGGACGGGGCGGTAAATGCGTCGGACCGGACGATGATTCGGAACAATGTGTTCTGGGTGACGCAGGTGCCATAAGGGGAATGGTTTCTTTTGAGCTTCTTTCGGGAGGAAGTGGGAATTTTTAGCTGACAGCAGTCGGCGCTTCCGTTTGCTGGGAGGGTATGCTTTGCGGTGTGCGTGAGTCATCTTGCGTAAGGTCGACCCGGTGCTTTGCTACGTGCATTAGGAGCGCACGCTTCAGCGTGCATTCGTTGCCGACGAAAGCCGGCGCTTCCAGTAGGATATCCAACATTGCTTCCGAATTCTATGTCCCTGGAAGGGCGCAGCGGCGCTGCGCCCCTGCCCACGCACTTCGGCGTGTATCCTCTATGGGAATCCGGCAAGCTTTACGTGCCTGCCAGGTAGTCGTGGATGTAGCGTTGCTGATCACGAGTGAGTTTGTCGATCCGGACACCCATCGTTTGAAGTTTGGTCTGGGCAATGAATTCATCCTGCTCCGGCGGAATGGGGATCACTTCCGGTGGTAGCCGCTTGCCCTGTTTGTCCAGTTCGACTAAGCGGATCTGAGACATAAACTGGTTGGCAAAGGACATATCCATCACTTCGGACGGATGTCCTTCCGCAGCCGCCAGATTAACCAGTCGCCCCTCTGCCAGCACGTAGATCTTCTTCCCGTTTTTGAGGCGGTACTCTTCGCAATTGGGACGGATCTGTCGTTTCGACTTTGTGAGTTGTTTCAGCTCTACCAGATTGATTTCCACATCGTAGTGGCCCGTGTTGCAGACAATAGCACCGTCTTTCATTGATTGAAAGTGCCGCTTGCGGATCACATTGTTGACACCGGTAGCGGTGCAGAAAATGTCGCCGATTTTTGCTGCTTCATCCATTGGTAGCACTCGAAATCCTTCCAGCAACGCTTTGAGCGCTGCGGTTGCTTTGACTTCCGTAACGATAACGTTTGCTCCCATTCCACGGGCACGAATTGCCACGCCGCGACCGCAATGGCCAAATCCTGCTACGACGAAATTTTTTCCTGCTAACATCACCGACGTTGCCCGCAGAATCCCATCGATCGTGGATTGACCGGTGCCGTAAACATTGTCGAAGTCCCATTTGGTTTCTGCGTCGTTGACGGCGATGACGGGAAAGAGCAGTTCGCCAGCATCGGCGCGGGCACGCAGCCGTTTGATTCCCGTTGTGGTTTCTTCAGTTCCCCCGATTACTGCTTCAGCAGCGTATTGGGGATAGTGTTCGTGCAGTGTGTTGATCAAATCAGCACCATCATCAAGGGTCAGATTGGGATGAAAATCCAGCGTCCGTTCGATGCACCAGTAGAAATCTTTGTGATTCCCGTGCCAGGCGAAAATCGGGATGCTTTCGGCGGCTAACGCGGCTGCCACTGCGTCGTTGGTGGACAGCGGATTACAGCCGGACCACGCGACTTTCGCACCGGCAGCAACAAAGGTGCGGACCAGAACCGCCGTTTCCTTCGTCACGTGGAGGCATCCTGCGATGGTATATCCTTGCAGCGGTTTGGTTTTCCGGTAGCGCTCCCGCAGTTCCATCAAAACGGGCATATGGGATTCCGCCCATTCGATGAGTTTGCGTCCTTCCTTCGCCAGAGAAAGATCCCGCACACAATACTTTCCGGGCTTGTAGTCCAGCTTGCCTTTTTCTTTTGGTGGTGGCGGCGTAAACTTTGCCGGGCGGATCCGCAGACTTTGTCTGGAAGTATTCTTTCCACGCGCTTGTTTCTGCTGCTTTGTCCGTTTCTGCTTCGCCATTCATCCTGTCCGTTTGTTTGACATTTTTGTATGGAGTTAGAGCAATGATCGGAAGAGGTCCACCAGATCAAGCTGTTCCCACGGAAGGTCAGGTTTGCCGAAATGACCATAGACAGCCGTGGATCGGTAGAGTGGTTGACGTAAGTGAAGGCGTTCGATAATGCCCCTGGGTGTCAGATCGATATTTGCCTGAATGAAAGCGGCAATCTCTCTGTCAGGAATTGCTCCGGTACCGTAGGTATCCACAAAGATGGAGACCGGTTCAGCAACACCGATAGCGTAAGCGATCTGGATCAAACATTCGGTTGCTAATCCAGCAGCAACGATGTTTTTCGCAAGGTGGCGCGCGGCGTACGCAGCCGACCGGTCAACTTTCGTGGGATCTTTGCCGGAGAATGCGCCGCCACCGTGCGGCGCTTTGCCACCATAGGTGTCGACGATGATTTTCCGTCCCGTCAAGCCGGTATCTCCCTGAGGACCGCCGATGACAAATTTGCCGGTCGGGTTAATGAAGTATCGCGTCTGCTCATCCAGCAAAGATTCCGGGATTACTACTCGAATGACGTGTTCAATCACATCGTTCCGAATCTGTTCCTGAGAAACCTCCGGTGCGTGCTGCGTTGAGACCACAACGGTATCGACCCGTTCAATGGTTCCGTCATCACTGTATTGCAGCGTTACCTGTGCCTTTGCATCGGGACGTAGATATGGAAGCACTGGATTGTCCGACTTGCGGATGGCTGCTAATCGCTGCATAATTTTGTGGGCGAACATAATGGCAGCCGGCATCAGTTCTTCGGTCTCCCGACAGGCATAGCCGAACATCATTCCCTGATCACCAGCACCGCCGCGGTCAACCCCAAGTGCGATGTCTGGCGATTGCCGGTTGACAACGTTAATGACGGTACAGGTTTGATAATCAAAGCCCAGTGAAGGGTCGGTATATCCAATATCCTGGATCACCGATCGAGCAATTTCACCGATGTTCAGGTTGGCAGAAGTGCTGATTTCGCCCCCGATCAATACCATCCCGGTCGTTGCGAAGCATTCACACGCAACACGAGCGTTGGGATCCTGTTCCAGAGCAGCGTCCAGCACGGCATCGGAGATCTGATCGCAAATTTTATCCGGGTGTCCTTCGGAGACAGATTCCGAGGTAAAGAAGTAACTCATTGGCTGCTATGATCATTTTGTTCAACAGTGTTCGTAACAGTGCTATCAGCGCAGATATTCACGGAACCGTGAATGTTGCGGACCTGCGAGCGGTCGCCAATAACAGAATCGGCTAAAGTCGAATGTTCAATCCGAACATTGTTTCCAACAATCGTGTTTTGTATGGTGCTGTTTGTAATGGTCGAGGATGCCCCGATGGTCACGTATGGACCGACGACAGCATTTCGGAGGGTAGCGGATGGATCGATCCAGACGGGAGAACGAATCTGGACATCTTCGGAAACCAGTGGTGGCGGCGGGGCGACGCGAT
This sequence comes from Candidatus Kapaibacterium sp., assembly GCA_015490805.1. Lineage (GTDB taxonomy): Bacteria > Bacteroidota > Ignavibacteria > Kapaibacteriales > WFXC01 > WFXC01. The sequence continues at coordinate 5,007 of WFXC01000041.1, read as the reverse complement.
CCAGCAACGTCTGGTTGGTTGCCAACCACATCGGCAGATTGCCGCAGTCGTACCACTCAGCCACGGGTAAGGGGCGGATGGTTTCTCCCCGTTCCAACATCAGTTGCAGTGCATCTGTCAATTGATATTCGCCCCGTGTCCGGGTATCTTGCTGAATCAGTGTGTCGAGCGCTTCCAGTAACCGCTGCGGACGGGTGATGTAGTAGATGCCAACGATTGCCAGGGATGAAGGGGGATGTTCGGGTTTCTCGATTACGTACTCGATAGTTCCATCATCGCGGAGTTTGACCACGCCAAAGCGGCGCGGATCATCGACGGATCGGACACCTAAGAGGGACGTGTCGGCAATTGCGAATTGTTGCCACTCTACATCGGCAATGGTATCGCCCAGGATGATGAGTAAAGGTTCATCGGGATCTAAGTGGGAGCGGGCAACCCATACTGAGTGTCCCAGCCCCTGTTGCTCTGGTTGTTCCACAAAGTACAGCGGCAGATGGGAATAGGCTTTTTGAATATCCTCCCGAATAGCATCGCCCAGGTAACCAACAATCAGGATCAACCGGGAAATGGGAAGATCGGCGATGCGGTCGATGATATGATGAAGCAACGGTTTACCAGCAACTGGCAACAAACTCTTTGGCGTAACGTACGTGTGAGGACGTAATCGCGTTCCTTTGCCAGCCGCGGGAATCAGTACCTGCACCTTATGCGTTCCTTTTGTGACCGAAATTGCCAGACAGAAAACTACAAATCTACGATTTTTGCGCCAAAGAAGTGCATAGCAATGCTGAGAGCGTTCGCAGCGCAGAGAGCTGAAGCAGCCAGGGATCGGAAAACTCAGGCAGCAGGCGAGGCAGTAAAATCGTGGAGCGGGATACCCCAGTGGAAATCGGGATCTACAGGAAAGTAGCGATCGATTAATCGGGGGGAGCGGATCAGGTAGAAGGAGCGGAAAGTGGTATGAGCGTGATTGGAAATTACCGGAAGCGAAACGACGGGGGCATCGAGATGAGCGCCAGGGAAATCGATAACGGTGTGTGCTATCGGCGCCGGGGAGCGAACGGCGCAGCGACAGAGGTGAAGAAACCCTTGAGGGAGCAAAGCAACCAACCGGCGCAACAGTGGCAGAAGGGCGGGATTGGTGAAGTACCAGAAAAAGTTCGCAGTCGTTTTTGACGAAAATGGCAAATGGATCATCCCATAGCGCGTGATTGCTGGGTCTACGGTTCTACCTGCTGCGGTGCACAGCCAGTCATAGAGAGTGCCAGGAGATGGAAAGAAATCCTTCTGTGTCCACCGGGGAGACCAGAGAGGATGGTTAGGTGAAACATTCCATTGAATCCGAACCAGTTCCATCACTTTGCGACTGGTCGTTGATCTACTTCGCAAAAATAGAAATTTGGTTGGGAACAACGGTTAAGGGGGCAGCAGTGCAAAACCTTTTTTCTTTCCATTATGCCGAAAACGCTTCAGAAGCCTCGATGCCAGCCAGCTTTCACCGTTGCGAATTGAAACTTTGCAAGGCAGCATTTTGCTGCTCTGTCTCGATGCCAGCCAGTTTTTGCCGTTGCTGAAATATCCATAGTCGCTGAAGTATCATATGGGGTGATCGGATGAGGCAGAGAGGATGAATGAGCTGGATCCAGGACAGGACACCCTCAATGTGAGGCTAAAAATTTGGATATGAATGGCAATTTTTGTATATTTGCGCAATCGAGAATAACTGGCGACGGTCGAGATGACTTCGTTCATAAATAGTAACGTTGTTACCGTTCTTCCTGAGTACTTATTCTCAAACCTACCGTCGTTTGTAGTGCTTGGTTACTTCCAGATGAGTCAGGAAAGATCGTAGTGCCTTCCTTTTGGATCGGATCTGGCTCCAATCGACGTGATCCCATTTGAGAATAACTATTCTGGAGGATGAGGTAAGCGTGCTGCCGCTGTACTCTCTGTAATTGGTTTTTCAGAGAGCGGGCTGGCTTGTTGTGAGGACTCCGGTCGATAAAGGGAAGACTGGCTGGATCCAGAAAGTGGAGGAAGCGGGCAGCAGCGTTGGAGCGATGCCGAAGAGTTTTCAGTAGACATTTGTTGAGTTCAATGTGAGGTGACCAATGATTTCTTCAGATCGCTTTGTGTCTGTTCTGAGCCTTGTAGCAATGTTTTTGTTTTTCGGTATTGCGGCTGCTCAGATACCAGAAAAGGTGCATTTTCAGGGAATTCTGACCACAACGGCAGGAGTAACTGTTGCGGATGGCCATTATCAGTTGACCTTTCGACTTTATACTTCTGCAACAGCGACCACGCCGGTATGGGAGGAGGTGCAGAATGTGACAGTGTCAAGCGGGATTTTCTCCGTGTATTTAGGAGAAGTCACGCCGCTCAATCTCCCATTTGATCGCCAGTATTACCTGGGCATCACGGTTGGCAGTGGCAGCGAACTGACGCCACGCATAGAATTGTTAGCCAGCCCCTACAGTTTTTATGCCCGTCGAGCAGGAGCTGCGGCCGTGGGAGGTGATCTTTCAGGCAATAGCACCAGTGCGACAGTGGTTGGGATCCAGGGTCGTCCGGTGTCGGCGACGGCACCCTCGACAGGACAGGTACTGCAATGGGATGGTTCGCAGTGGGGACCGGGAAATGCCAGTGGGGACAACTGGGGGACGCAAGTGGTGCAGGTACAGAGTCCGTTGAGTGGAGAAGGGACAAGCAGCAATGTGTTGCAATTGCAGTACGACAGTCAGACGTTGGAGGTCAATAGCAGCGATGAGCTAACGGCACGGAGCACGGCAGCGATCTGGAATGCAGGATGGTTGCAGGGGCGCCCGGTGACCAGCGCAACTCCGTCAGTGGGGCAAATTCTGGTATGGGATGGAACCCAATGGAGACCAGCAAAGATTGGTGAATGGTCGACCGGCGGGAACGTAATGACTGGTGCAGAGTTTCTGGGCTCTATCAATGCACAGCCGGTCGCTATTCGGACGAATAATGTTGAGCGGATGCGAGTCTCCAGAAGTGGACAGGTCGGGATCGGGACGGCAGCGCCGACGAACCAATTACACGTGCAGGCAAGCGATAATCCCCTGCGATTAGAAGGATTACGGTCGACCACAGCAGTTACTGGCGTACTGGTTGTTGGCGGTACCGGGGTAGTATATACAACCAATTCCAGCAGCCTGGGGAGTCAGAACGGCTGGCTGATGACGGGAAATGCGGGAACAGATGCGGGGAGCGATTTTATTGGAACGACAGACAACCAGCCACTGGCGATTCGGACAAACAATGTTGAACGGGTGCGGGTTTCCGGCAGCGGACAGGTAGGAATTGGCACAACAACACCGACGAACCAGTTGCACATTAAAGCCACCAACAATCCTTTGCGGTTAGAAGGGCTACAATCGCTGAATGATGCGGGGGAGATTCTGGCAGTAGATAATGATGGGGTGGTCTACAGTACCGGTGCGTCAGTAGTTGTCAATGCGCACAGTTGGGCGTTAGGAGGTAATGTAGGAACGGATGCAGCGAACAACTTCATTGGAACGACAGATAATCAACCACTGGTGATCCGCACGAACAACGTGGAGCGAGTGCGGGTTTCCAGCAGCGGTTACGTGGGGATTGGGACAGCAACGCCATCGTATCGGTTGCACATTGCTGACGATGGGATGATCTATGCGGAAGGAACGTTTGGCGCTGGTGCGACGATTCCCAGTGGTAGTAAAACAGCGTTGCTGTGGAATCCACGCAAGGCAGCAATTCGAGCTGGAGCAGCGTCCAGCGGTCAGTGGGATGACTGGAATGTGGGCAGTTATTCAGTGGCGTTTGGTTCTAACAATACCGCCAGTGGTGATTACAGTGTGATCAGCGGAGGGCGTCAAAACGCAGTGAGCAGTTCGTACGGCACGATCAGTGGCGGCTATGCAAACACTGCCAGTGGGGAGTGGAGTGTGATCAGCGGTGGGTACCTGAACACCGCCAGCGGCTCAGTGAGTGTGATTGGCGGTGGTCTGGAGAATACCGTCAGTGGAGACCTTAGTGGTATCGGAAGTGGCTGGAACAATACGGTCAGTGGAGGCTGGAGCATAGTTGGTGGCGGTTCCGAGAATACGGTCAGCGGGAGCTGGAGTGTTGTTACCGGTGGCAGGCAAAACATTGTTGCCGGAGATTACTCCTGGGCAGGAGGGCGGAAAATGAATCTCAGTTCTTCGGCGCACCACACATTTGCCTGGGGCTATGCAACGGCATCGAAATCGATTACCGCTGAAGATGCCTTTCTCATCGGTCCATACGGGAATAGCTATCGGGTCGGGATCAATGTAATGAATCCAACAGCGGCGCTCCACGTGACCGCTGGCACGTACAGTCACCCTTTGCGGTTGGAGGGATTGAGTTCACTGAGTGATGCAGCAGCACTGCTGGCAATCGATGATGACGGAGTGGTGTATAGCACCACGGCATCGGCAATAGTAAGGACGAACGGTTGGGCATTGGGCGGTAATGCAGGAACGGATGCAGCCAATAACTTTATTGGCACCACGGATAATCAACCGCTGGTGATTCGGACAAATAATGTAGAGTGGATGCGGATTTCCAACGGTGGGCAGGTCGGGATTGGGACGGCAGCGCCGACGAACCGGTTGCACGTGCAGGCAAGCAGTGATCCATTGCGGTTAGAAGGATTGCGGTCGATCAGTAATGCTTCAACGGTGTTGGTGGTGGACAACAGCGGTGTTGTGTACACAACCAGTGCGAGCAGTTTTGGAGACAACTGGGGGACACAGGTGGTACAGGTGCAGAGTCCGTTGAGTGGGGAAGGGACAAGCAGCAGCACGTTGCAGTTGCAGTATGACAGTCAGACGTTGGAGGTCAACAGCAGTGATGAGTTGGCGGTGAGGAGCACGGCAGCGATCTGGAATGCGGGGTGGTTGCAGGGGCGATCGATAAGCAATGCGATGCCATCGGCAGGGGAGGTGTTGGTATGGGATGGGACGGAGTGGAAAGGGGCAATGG
>WFXC01000040.1 GCA_015490805.1 Candidatus Kapaibacterium sp. | reverse complement strand
GATTATGGGCGGACCTGGGATTCGGTGTTGATGATCGAGCGGCATTTGCGGGATCCGGAGAAGTTCGTTGCAATGGATTGGGAGCAGCAGAGCCGACGGCTGTATGTGTTGATCGATCCGGTGTTGTGGTGGACTGAGGATCTGGGGCAGACCTGGCAGAAGGTGGATCTGTCGAAGTGGTTTCAATGGGAAGGGAAGGCTGTGACGGTTGCGTCGTATGACATTGAGATGATGGATGCACAGGAAGGTGTTGTGCCGGTTGTGATTTTGTGGAAGGATACGGTTCAGGGAACAAAGGGGGCAGTACCATATTTGCTGGTGACCAGGGATCGGTGGGCGAGTATTGATACGGTCAGAGGCGTGGGGGTGGGATACAGTATGGTGGACATAGCGGGAGCGGGCAAATGGGTGGTGCACGATTACAACGAGATCTGGTGGACCAGCGACTATGGGGAGCACTGGGAGGTGATTGCTTTAGATTCGCTGGTCAAAGCGCGGTACAACTGGTCACCGACGGCGTATGTGACCCGATGGCTGGATGTGGTGGATTGGAATCACTGGTACGTGGTAGCGAATTATTATCCCAATGGTAGCAACGGAACAGTTCCGGCGGCATTGATCGTATGGGAGATTCGCGGGCAGGGGAAGGAGATACGGAAGCTGCTGGACACGATACCGATCGAGGTGCCGTGGGGCGGAATGCGGGATGTGAAGTTTGCTGGTCCCGTATATCAAATAGATTTTCTGGACACACTTCGAGGGGTGATAGTTGGCAGTCCATCGCAGGTATGGTTGACCAGTGATGGGGGACGAAGCTGGGAGCAACAGGCAATTGATTTTATCCCGGATTTTGAGCCGTTGATCAATTTCCTCTTGACTGCACCGATGCGCAGTTGTGCCTATGGCGGGAAGGATCGGATTATCGTAGGAGGACCGGAGTATGCCTTTGTGTATCGACCGGGGGAGTTGCTGCGCCGACCGTTTGTGTATGATCAGCATCAGTATCGGGTCAGGGAAGTGCCGGGGTATGACACGTTGTGGTACTGGGTGTATCGGAGTTTCGAGGTGGAGGAGGTGCCGTTTTTGCTCCGATGGCGACCGGTGGAAGGAGCCGAGCAGTATCGGGTGATGGTGTACGAGGACGAGGATATGATAGCAAACGCCGAAGGATTGCCGAGGAAGGTGATGGATACGGTGGTAGTGGATACAACCATCGGGATCTGGGTGGATCCGAAGAAGGAAGTGGTGGTGTACCTTCGGGCAGAGGGAGGGGGAAAGGTGAGCAACTGGGTACAGTTGAAAGGCAGCAGTGCGGATGTGGTGACGGGGATGGGACAGATGAGGCTGGCAAGGATAGCAGGGGTGGTGAGTCCGAATCCGAGTCGGGGGTGGGTACGGGTGCGGTATCCGTCGGAGGAAGGCTGGGCGATAGAGATTCGGGATCTGGTAGGGCGAGTGGTGCATCAGCGGAAGCAGGGAGCAGGAGAGCAGGAAGCGTGGATGGAGCTTTCGAGAAGTGGGACGTATTACGTACGGTTATGGAAAGGGAATCGGGTGATTGTGGTGCCAGTGATGGTGGTGCGGTAGGAGAAAGCGGAGTGTGCCGGAAGCGCTGAACAGGGAACGCCGACTTTCGTTGGCAAAAGATAGAAGGAGGCACTGGCGTAAATGTGTAGGGGCGACCAGCAGGTCGCCCCTACGGGTGCGGGTGATGGTGACCAGCCGGATTGCGCCGACTGGGAACGCCGGTTTTAGCCGGCAAAGGGTGAAGGATGCACGCTGAAGCGTGCGCTCCCAGCAGACTGGGAGTGCCGGCTTTCGTCGGCAAGAAATGTACCCTAAGGGGTGCGCTCCCAGTACACCCCACCGGGAGCGTCGACTCTGATCGGCAATTAGTACACGTCGGAACGTGTACTTCCCATCGGTGAAACACCGAAAGAAGCGCTACTACGGTCCAATGAGGATGCGCGTTGCGGTGGGATCTTCGGTAGCTGTGAGCGATTTGAGCATAATGATGTAGCTACCAGCCGGAAGCGGAGGCAGTGGGATCACCATAGCAGGTGCTGAGACCGGGCGTTCAATCAGTTTCTTTCCGGTCAGGGAATAGAGCTGGAAGGTATAGCGGGCGTGCGCCGGGAGCTCTGTGATGAACACCTTGCGGTTCTGGTACCTGATTGCTGGATGGATCGCCACTGGAGCATCGACCGTTGTCGGGGACAGTGGGAAGAGGGTGAGCAGGAGATCATCCAGCAGCCAGCCGTCCATTGCGAAAAAGTTGTCACTTTTCAGTTGAAAGCGGAGCAGGAGTTGGTGACCGATGAAGGGGGTCAGATCACAGTGCTGGTAGATCCAGAAGGGGAAAAATCCTTCAAAGCCCCACTGGGTCGAATCGTTTTGTCTTCCCCAGGGTGCTCCAAGGGAACGATCCATACGCCTGGACCGCAGGCTGTGCCAGGTGCTACCGCCATCTGTAGAGACTTCGATGGTTGCAAAATCAAAGCTGGGTTCAATTGCCCATCGGGTCCAGAATGAGAGGACAGCACCACTCACCTGTGTGAGGTCGATGGGAGAACGCAGTTGCAGCGTGACCGTTGTGTCGTTTTGATAGACTTCCTTAGGGCTATCACTGAGCACTGCGCCGCGTATCGAATCAATTTCAATGCCCCACTGATCCAGTCTCCAGCGTGGTGCATCTGTCCCGGAGCGGAAGAGCCACCGATATTGCGCCCCGACGGGATTGCGGAACCAGAAAGTATCGCGGCGGGGGATGGAGTGTTGCCAGACGGTGACGATTGCAGCGACGGAATCCCCGGTGGCAACGGTGGATAAATCGGTTGTCAGATCGAGCGTATCGCGCCAGATAGCGGCTGGCGACAGATCTGGCACTGTCCGGTGGTATTGGGCAATGAGTTGGTTGCGGCTTTGCAGTTGGATCGTTATGGCAGTCGAATCTTCCGAAGACTCCCGCCCGATATTCTGCACTTCCAGACAGAACCGTGCGGTGGTATCCTCAGGGAAAAAGGCGATGGGGCGGAGATTGGCTGCCGCCGACCACAGTAGCTGCAAGTTGGGAATGACATTTTCGCGTGCTAACGGCAGGATGCGATCTTTGGGGGGCCAGAAGCCATCGATGATGGTGCCGACTTCCGGCGTGAAGGAGAAGATCGACGGCTTTTCATCCAGTTCGTAATACATCCAGTCATCGCTTACACCACGGGCGCGGTAGCCGACGGTTTGATAATCCAGACCGAAGCAGTAGTGATTGTCCTTGCTAATGTAACGGGAGAAGCTACGGAACCACAGGGAATCTTTGGTTTCCCGCCCCCAGGCGCCCCAGGGGTAAATGTAGAGGTTGCTGAACGTGTGGTAGTTAAAAGCAACAGCGAAGTGGTGCTCAAGGCAGAGGTCACGAATTGCCTGCGTTTCCGGTTCGGAAAATGGTGCGGTGCCCCGATATGTCTGGCTTGCTGGATCATCACTGGATCCTCCTTCCGGCGCATCCCAGAGTTCCTGGGGACCGTAGTTGCGATTCAGGTCGACACCATAAATATTCGGCGCAACCTCGCGTCGGTTTTTGCGCCACATCCCGCCTCCCTTCGGTTCTGTCTGTTCGTTGAAGACATACCCATCAGGATTGACCATTGGTACAACAAAGATCTGTCGGTGATTCAGGAGATACCGGATTTCCGCATCACCCTGTTCATAGTGCTCAAAAAGCCACCAGAGGAAGTAAACGATAGTTGTAATCCCGCCGGGTTCGCGGGCGTGATGCACAGCGGTGTACAGAACCTCTGGATGGTCGGTAGCAAAGGCGGAATCCGTGCCAATGCGGTAAAGCAGAATCGGTCGCTGCTCAATGCTCCATCCAATGGTATCTGGCCCAGAGATCAACGCCGGGTATTGTTGAAGCATTCGATCGAACTGCTCCCAGACTTCCGCATATCGATAGAACCCGCCCATACTTCCCAGTTGAAATTGCGGTGGATCGCTATCGCTGAGAATGACCGGGGGAAGATGTTGGTTTCGCTCCTGATAGTATCGCGTCAGATCGTTGATCCAGATCCGGACGGTGTATCCGTGTTCCCGGAGCGTTGCCAGTGCACTGTGGGGGATGGGTGTGATGATGCTCTCCGTTCCCCGAATCATTCCGTGGTCTGGATCAATACCGCAGCGGAGGAGGAAGTTCCAATCCGGATGATCGGGGAGCAGAATTTCCGCCAGGGCGTATCGATCTATGACGGTCGGCGCTTGCTGACCCAGCGCTCCGGTGGAAAGACAAATCCATCCGATGACAAAGATCCACAGTGTGGACAGCGTTTTCATCTGTCGGTCTCCTGTATTGGTTGTTCCTGTTGCTGGTTTGCTGACTCATTCTTCTGGAGCATCCGGCGCAGCGAATCAATACGCATTGCCAGTTCCTGCAACTGTTGGGCAATCTCCTGAAGTTGCTGTGTGGGCGAAGATGCAGACCTTCGGGTGGAGGCGGCAAAAGAGGCAGGCTGTGCTAAGAATGCCCACATTGCCCGATAACTTTCAAAGGTGCGTACTTTACCGCTGGCGGCATCGACCAGTGCCAGCTTCTGGATTTGACTGGCATTCAATGGTACGATTGGCACAACCCAGTAGATTTTTCCATTCGCAATGGTCAACTTCGGTTCTACGGCGGTGGTGTTTTTCAGAATAGCAATTTCTTCGTAGCCCAGGGCAACTTCCAGTGCGCGAGATGGCGACATAATGTGTTTGTCAGCCGTGTTCCAGAAAAAGAGCGTGCCTGTTACAGCGTCGCAGAAGAGGAGACCGGTAAGCCCAAAACTTTTCCCGACCGGCTCCATTGGAACTACCCACAGCGATTGATCGTGGTTATCCAGCAGCAGTGGTGCGGGATTGGGTCCAATGTCGGCAACTTCGTACAGTCCTTCTTTGGTAAAGTACCGGCTGAGGATCCCGGCACGCCACAGTCCCCAGGTTTCCGCCTGCCAGCGGATCAGCGCAGCAGGGAACAGCCGGAGATGAGGATATTTTGCTGCGGCTTCTTCGGGGGATAAGAAGGTAAAGTCGCCGGTGGAATCCACCCGAAAGACGCCGTGGAACACGGGAACGCGCCAGTACCAGCGGAGCAGCGGGATCAGGGCAACGCGGTGCTCCACATCATAGACCGGCGGTTGAGGCTCACTGAGCGGATCATACCACCAGGCAATCAGGCGGTGAAAGTTCCAGAAATTTCCTTCGCCGCCCCACGGCAGTTGAATGTCATAAATATCGACCGCAGGCTCAGCCGTATCGGCTAACACTTCCAGCACGCGGTCGATGCCAAAAGAAAGTTTTCCTTCCAGACTGTTGGGCAGCACAGGAGCCTGCCACACCAGGCGCCCTTTAGCCGTCATCGTCGGGTGAAGCTCGCCCAGCACGTATCGTGAATCGGTCAACGACCGTCTGGCGTAATGGTCGGCAACTTCGCGTGGGATGATGCGACGGTGGTAGAAGTTTTGCAGGGAGAGAATCGGTTCAGAGGCAAACTGTTGTTCAAAAGTCCCTGCCCACCATACCATTCGGATGGGAGTTCCCAGCAGCGCAATGAGGAATGTCAAAAATCCCGCAATCAGCCATCCTTTCTTCCGCCGGAGGGCGAACAGCAGAAAGCTGATGATGGTCAATCCCCAGAATGGCGCAAAAAGCAGGAAGCGGAGTACAAATTGCACGCCTTCCAGCAGCCAGAGAACGAAGAAACCCAGCAAGAGGATCACAAAGGCGATGCGTTTGAGTTTGCGAACGTTGATCACAATCCGGGAGGAAGATGGCTGTTGCTGCATCTGTGTTGCCTTACTGTTCATCCGTTTGTTGCTGCTTCCATTGCTGATACAGGCGCATCAGCAGTTGCATATCTTCCCAGGTTTTCCGCTTCCAGCCAGGATTGCGGAGCAAAGCGGCGGGGTGGTAGGTTGCAATCAGCGTGCGTTTGCCATTGTCGAACGGGATGGCGCGACCGCGGATTTCCCCCATTTTGTAGTTGCCTTTCAATAGGGCATTAGCAGCCGTTGCGCCTAAGGCGACGATGAAGCGGGGATCGATCAGTTCGATTTGTTTCCAGAGAAAAGGGATGCAGCGGATGATTTCTTCTGGCAATGGAGTCCGATTTCCCGGCGGACGGCATTTAACAACGTTCGCAATATACACTTCGTCACGCCGCAAGCCCATCGCTGCTAAGATTTTGTTCAGCAGTTGCCCGGCGCGTCCAACAAAGGGTTCGCCGAGGCGGTCTTCGTCAGCGCCCGGACCTTCGCCAACGAACATAATGTCAGCACCGGGATTACCGACGCCGAAGACAAAGTTGGTGCGATGCTGCCAGAGCCCACAGCGTCGACACTGGTGGATTCGCTGGTACAGTTCCTCCAGATTCTGTGCTTCCTCCCAATCGGGAGCAATGCCTTCGTCCGCAGGAAAGAGAGTATCTGCCATTGGAAGCTCCTGCTGTGCCTCTGTTGCTTCTACTACCTTCTGTGCTTCCCCGCCTGCTGTTTCCGACCGCACCGGTGCTTTCGGGGAAGAACTACGGGACGTTTTATTCGCCGCTGTGTTTGCAGCCGGAGCCGATGCGGTGTGAGAGGAAGAGGGCGCTGCTGATGGCGGAAGAAAGAGACGATCTCCGTACAGATTGCGCAGCCACTGGATGCTGTCGCGGACAGGATCGCTGCTCATGATTCGACCACCATTATTCCACCACCATTTCCGACGGCGCTGCAAATTTTTGAAGTTCGACCAATCGGGCATATTCGCCACCGCGCTGGATAAGTTCGTGGTGAGAGCCCTGTTCGATAATGCTGCCATTTTTCAGAACAACGATTCGGTCAGCATCCGCAATGGTGGACAAACGGTGGGCGATGATAATGGCGGTTTTGCCCTGCATAACGCGCTGAATTGCATCCTGAACGATCTTTTCTGATTGAGAGTCCAGAGCGCTGGTCGCTTCATCGAAGACCAGAATGGGAGGATTTGCCAGAACAGCGCGGGCGATCGCAATCCGCTGGCGTTGCCCACCAGAAAGCCGCACACCGCGATCTCCGATGTACGTTTGATATCCGTTCGGCAGTTGCTCGATAAAGACGTCAGCATAAGCAATGCGGGCTGCTCGCCGCACCTCTTCTTCCGTTGCGTCTGGTTTGGCAAACCGGATGTTTTCAAAAACGGTGTCATTGAACAGAATGGGATCCTGCGTGACGACACCAAACAGGGAATGATAGGATGCTAAATCGAACGTGCGGATGTCTTCCCCATCGAGCAGGATGACACCTTTTTGCGGATCGTACAGGCGAAGGATGAGATCGACCAGCGTTGATTTCCCGCTTCCACTTTCGCCAACCAGCGCAACTGTCGATCCTCGCGGAATTTCCAGAGAAATGTTTTTGAGTACCGGACGATTCTCTTCGTAGGCAAACCACACATTGCGGAGCTCGATACTGCGGTGGAATCCCGTCACCTTTTTCGTGCCCGACCGAACCGACGGCGATCGATCCAGCACGGCGAAAATGCGTTCAGCAGCGACCAGTCCGTGTTGCACAACTGAAGGAATCCCAATAAGATTGGTGATCGGTGCCATAATGGCAAAGAGGGCAAACAGGAACGTCATCAGATCTTCGCCACTCATACGATTGGCAAAGACTTCCTGTCCACCGATAAAAAGCACGACGGTCAGGGCAACGATTGCAAAGAACTCGCTGATGGAAGGAATGAGTCCAAGCACCTTTTGATGTTTGATCATTGCCCGCACGTACTGGGCGGTATGGTGCGTGAAGCGGCGAATAGCGCTGTTTTCAGCGCTCAGCAGCTTAATGATTTTGATCCCGCTGATGGTTTCTTCCAGCACAGCGCTGTATTCTGCCATTGCGTTCTGAATCCGGCTGGCGTATCGACGCAGGTATTTCCGGGCTGTGCCGACCACTATCAGGCTGAGAATGCTACTGCTGAACGCAATCAGTGTCAGCTTGACCGATAGCGACAGCAGCAGTAGCAACAGCAAAAGAACCTGCAAAGGCTCACGCACGAGGATCGTGAAGATGGGGGTAATGGTTTGATTGACGACCGCAACGTCGTTGGTGACCAGAGAGATCAGATTCCCGCTTTTTTGCTTGTTGAAAAAGTCCAGCGAAAGATGTGTCAGTTTTTTGAAAAGGATGTCGCGGATGTGCTTCACTGATCGCTCGGTTAGCTGAGCGTTTACGATTCTGCCAACGTATTTGAGCAGATTTTTCAGGAAGAACAATCCGATAATCAGGAGGCAGAGGTTCAGCAGGGTTTGCTCCGGCGTCGAGCTGAAAATCAGATTTTGCACCACCGCGTAAAATTGTTCTTTGATGCTGCTGAGTGCGCCAGTCGATGCGGGTGCAGCGGCAGCAGCGGAAGAGGCGGTGCCAAAAAGCACCTGTAAAATTGGGTGAATGAGAGCAATGGAGACGGTGGAGAGGAAAGAAAAGCCTGCATTAAAGAGCAGTGCCAGCAGGAACAGGCCAGCAAAAGGATAGAGCAGAGCCGCTATGCGTACGAATGTCCTCACGGTTCTTGCTGCACTAATGGTTGCACTTTCACCCGCTGGATTACTTCCAGCATTTGCGCGTGGATTTTCCCATTTGAAGCCACCAGCGAGCTGGGCTGAATGACCGGATGAGGTTCTCCTTCGTATGTGGTCACGATGCCACCAGCTTCTTCGACAATGAGAATGCCGGCTGCTACATCCCACGGGTTGAGTTCCACTTCCCAGAACCCATCAAATCGTCCGGCGGCAACATATGCCAGATCTAAGGCAGCAGATCCCAATCGACGAATGGGCAGTCCCTTCTGGAGGAAAGCGACAAACTGGTCGATGCACCGATTCGGATTTTCCGCCACGTTGTACGGAAAGCCAGTGACCAGCAGGGAGCGATCCAGAGAATCGGTGTCGGAAACGTGCAGGGGCGTTTCGTTGAGAAAGGCACCTTTGCCACGGGCAGCGGAGAACAGCTCTTCCAGCATCGGCTGGTAGATAGCGCCAGCCAGCACGTTCCCGTTTTGATCAGCGACCGCAACACTGACGGAGAAAATAGGGAGATGATGAGCAAAGTTGACTGTTCCGTCCAGCGGATCGATGATCCATAGCAGCGAACCCTGCTGATACGTTCCGCCTTCTTCCCCCAGAATACCCGCGTCCGGGTAGAGGCGGCGGATGCTTTCCACCAGATAGGCTTCCGATCGCTTATCTACATCGGTTACCAGATCGAACCGATTGCTTTTGTATTCAACGCGAAAGTGGGTGTTCAGATGATCCCGAAGGAGGCGTCCAGCGCCACGGGCAAGGTGCTGGCAACTATGCCATAACTCCTGAATTTCGGGCGATTGTATTGCCATCGAGGGTATCTTCGTCGTTGTACAGCCGTTTTCGTATATTTGCGCAATTATTCGTGTTCGGAAGCACATTGAGTCCGTTAATGCACAACAAAACGATCAAGGGCACAGGCTATTTAAGACGAGCAGCCATTTTTGCTCTCTCACTGCTGCTATGGCTGGGAAGCGTCAGCGTCGAGTTTGCTCAGACGCGGAGCACCAATCTGTTGCTTCCGGAATTTCAATTCCACCGCAAAGGGGAGTACGATACTGTCGCTTTTCAGATAGGACTGGAACGGGCTTTAGAAACCGTGGGACTGCTGGAGAAAGAGATCGATCCGCAGCAGTATATTGTGGGACCCGATGATCGATTTCTGCTGTTTATTTTTAGCGCTGATCCGGTGCAATACGAACTGTTTGTAACGCCGGATGGCAGAATGGTCATTCCCACCGTTGGGGTGGTGGATGTGAAGAACAAAACCTTGGCGGAAGTGCGGCGCATTGTGCGTTCAGCAGTGCAGCGGGTGTATCGGAATGCCGCGGTGGCGTTAGCGCTGCGAAAGATCCGGACGTTTAAAGTGGCGGTGCTGGGTGCGGTGCGGAAACCCTCGCTGGTGCAGGCAACGCCGGCGGATCGGATTTCGGAAGTGATTGAACGGGCGGGGGGCCTGCTCAATGAGGCGTCCTTGCGTCGAATCCAGTTGTTCCGCCGCGATACGATGCTGGAAGTCGATCTCTTTCGCTTTTATACCTACGGCGATGATTCCCAGAACCCCTACTTGCTGGGCGGAGATCGGATCGTGGTTCCGTATCGATATGAGCGGTTCGTTTTTGAAGTAGGGGGGAATGTGCCGAATCCGGACGTGTTTGAGTATCGTCCCGGTGATAAACTTTCTACGGCTTTGCGATTTGCCGGCGGGTTTTATATGACGGCGAATCTGGATTCCGTGGAGATCGATCGGTTTACACCCGATGGTGTTCGAATTCAACGGTTCTTTGTCAATATCCGTTCGTGGCGGAACCAGCTTTTTTCTTCGGATTCTTTGCCCGGCGATATTCCTTTGCAGCCCGGTGATCGGATCTTCGTACGCGCCCGGAAAGATTATCTGGCGCCAAGTGTGGTGGTGATCCGCGGCGAAGTGCGGTATCCGGGCTATTATCCCATCAACGAAGGAACGGATCGGCTGCTGGATGTTATTCGCCGCGCCGGCGGCGTGACCCCCGATGCGTATCTGGAAGGAGCGGTGTTGATTCGACAGCAGGAGAAAAAGATTATCGATCGCGAGTTTCAGCGCCTATCGCGCATCCCTCCGTCGGAAATGACCGAGGAAGAGTTGCGCTACTTTAAGGCGCGGGCGCGGGAAATTCGCGGGTTAATGGCGGTGGATTTCAAAAAGTTGCTACTGGAAGGGGATACCACGGTCAATGTTCTGCTTCGAGATCAGGATTCAATTTACATTCCCACTGCTCGCAACTATATCAATGTGCTGGGACGGGTCAATAAGCCGGGGCGCATTGTGTATCGTCCCGGACTGGATTACGAAGACTACATCGCATTGGCAGGAGGCTACGGTTATCGGGCAGATCCGGAAGAAACGTTGATTATCAAAGCCAAAGGAGAGCGGTTTTTGGCAATTGAACGAAACTATGTGCTGGAACCAGGGGATAACATTTTGGTTCCCGAAAAGCCGGATCGAAAGTTTATTGATGTCTTTACCAGTGCGCTGAGTATTGCAACCCAGCTCATTACAATTGCTGGCGTGATTATTTCAATTGTACGGTTAGGGCAATAGCAAACTTGATGGGACAACAGTCAACGATTGATGTTTTTGCAGTCCTGTGGCAGCGGCGCAGGCTCATCCTTGGGACGGCAATTGTTGTTGCCGTCGTGGTAGCGGTGTATTCCCTGATTATGCCGCATACCTATATGGCAATTGGCACGGTAATGCCGCCAAGGCAGACGGATCAGTCGCCGCTGGCACAGTTGCTGACCGGTGGCACCGTTCCGCTGAAATTGAGCGACATTGAAACGCCCGCCAGTGCCCGACTGGCGCTGGATATTTTGAAGAGTCAACGAGCAGCACGCATTATCCTGAGCCAGACGGGACTGGAAGATCACCCGGAATTCCGGGATTTGCCACCGCTGGCGCAGTGGGGAAAACTGCTGGGAATGTTTGACTACTTCATCAACAGCAATGGATTGCTCACTATTCAGGCTTATTTCAAAACGCCATATTTCCCTACCGATGAAGAGGAAGCATTTGCACGGCAGATGGCAGCAAAGCTGGTCAATGCGGCGATTACCGCCCTGGATAGCATTCGGCGGCAACAGTACATTGCTTCAGCGCGGCAGATGCGGGAGTATTTGACCAGAGCGCTGCGCCGGGCGCGCCACCGACTGGATTCACTGCACACGGCAATGGCAAATTTTCGTAAGCAGCATAACATTCTGCAACTGGAGCAGCAGGTCAGTGCGATTGTCCAGGCAGCCATTGACTTAGCTGTCCAGATTGCTGAAACCCAGACCAAACTCGATCTGGCACGACTGGAACTGGGACCGGATCAACCACTGGTCCATCAGTTGGCAGCGAAATTAGCGGCGCTGCAAAATCGCTATCGTGCTTTGCAGGAAGGAGGATTGGTGCCAGAAGATGCGCTGGCAATTCCGCTGTCGCAGATTCCTGATCTGTCGAAAGAGTATGCGCAACTCCTGCAGGAGCTGAAGGTACAGGAACAGGTGACGCTCTTTTTGGAACAGCAGCGGGCGCAGGAAGAGCTGAAGGAGGAGAAAAATATTCCCACTATTCAGGTGCTGGATTATGCCCAGCCACCATTACAACGGTATGCTCCGCGGCGAGCAACGATGGTGCTGGTCGCATTTTTTGCGACGGTTATCGTGCTTTCGGTCCTCGTGGTAATGCGCGAGCTGCGCCGCCAGATGAAGGAGGATTCAACGCAGGCAGCGCAATAGGATGGAGATCCGAATCTTCTTTGTGGGCGACATTGTGGGGCGGGCAGGGCTGGAATTCTGTCTTGAGGTTTTCCCGACGTTGAAACAGCAATATCCGTGGGACGTGCTCATTGTCAATGGCGAGAATATTGTCAACGGTAAGGGGTTATCGGAAAAAGAGGCAGAGCGTCTCTTTGAGGCAGGCGTCGACGTGATCACCACGGGGAATCACATCTGGGAGAACTGGAAAGCGCGCCCGCTGCTCACAAAAGAGCCACGGGTGCTGCGCCCGCATAACTATCCAGCCCGCAATCCCGGCAAAGGGTACATTGTACAGGCAACAGCAACCGGGATAACGTATGCGGTGGTACAGTTACAGGGGCGGGTTTTTCTCCCCCCGATCGATTGTCCCTTTCGGACCGTTGATGCCCTGCTTCGCCGGCTTCGTGCTCAGACCCCGGTGATTGTGCTGGATTTTCACGCTGAAGCAACGGCAGAAAAACAGGCGATGGGATGGTATGTGGATGGGCGAGTGTCACTGATGGTGGGCACGCATACGCACGTGCAAACAGCCGATGCCCGAATTCTACCGGGCGGAACCGGCTACATCACCGATGTTGGAATGACCGGACCCCACCACTCCGTCATCGGGATGCGCAAAGAAATTGCCCTCCGCCGGTTCCTGCTCCAGACGGCGTTCAAATACGAAGTCGCCGAGGAAGACTTACGCCTCAGCGCCGTGTACGCAGTGGTCGATAGTGTTTCCGGAAAAGCCCATCACATCGAAGCGGTGGTATACCCGCCGTTTCAGTGATCCTCAACGCTCCAGAGCGCTCCACTCAAAGCCCTTGCGGGGAACATCCGCCTGGGAACGCCGACTTCAGTCGGCAGAAATGCACCCTAAAGGGTGCGTTCCCAGTGAATGCACACTGAAGCGTGCGCTTCCGGTGACCTGGAAAGTGCAACTTTCGCTGGCACAGACTGGGAGCGCCGACTGGGAGCGCCGACTTTAGTCGGCAAAGAATAAGAGAATGCACGCCTAAGAGTATGCGCCCCCAGTCGCCTGGAAACGCCTTTTGCCGGTACCAACTGGGAGCGCCAACTTGCGTCGGCAGAAGATGCACGCTGAAGCGTGCGCTCCCAGTAGATGCACACTAAAGTGTGCGCGCCCGGCACCCCCTGGGAGCGCCGGCTTTCGCCGCAAGAAATGCACACTGAAGGATGTTCCTTCCGGTACCCTTTCACCAGTGAAAATACCTGCTGAAATGGAAAAATGAGATGTTTGGATGTTTCCGAAATTTTTTGTAAATTTGCATCACCTGCCATGTGGCAGAATAAAAAGTTCTGTTGAACCACAAGGAGCTTCCAATGAGGAACTTTTTGTTACGCCCATTCCGTAATCAGCGTTCCACAGTTCGAACTCCGTTCCCCTGCGTTTCTGTGTTCCGGCATTTTGTGGCAGTAGAGGGAGGCAACCATATAAATAAGATGCAAAAGCTCATTGTGTTGATTGCAGGATGGCTGGGCATTACCGTAGCCGTTGCCCAGATTGCTGATGTGGAGAAAATTCTCATTACCTCACTGTATCCGGATGGGTATGGACTCTATGACGCATATGTGTTTGGCAGCGCTGGGATCGGCATT
>WFXC01000039.1 GCA_015490805.1 Candidatus Kapaibacterium sp. | reverse complement strand
TTGCGGTCGCTGGTGGATTACTTTGATCAGGTCGGGGGGAATGTGTCGCCGGTGGAGATTGTGAAGTTTGAGGGATGGCAAGAAGGGGAGGAAGTGGTGTTGAGATGGGAAGTAGCTGATGAGCAGGAGATTGTGAGGTATGAGGTAGAGCGGATGGGAGAAGGGAAAGTGATAGGAGAGGTGATAGCGGATGGGCGGACGGAGTATGAGGTGAGGGATGTGGTGGAAGGCAGCGGAGTGTATCGGTATCGGTTGCGGGTAGTGGAAGCGGATGGGAGCTGGTGGAATGGCGGGGAAGTAGAGGTAGTGATTGGCGGAGCGGAAGCAGGGAGCGGGATTGAGGTGGTGAGAGTGGAGCCTTTGCCGGTGAGAGGGGAAGGCGAGGTCGTGTATCGGGTAGTAGGAAGTGGAGAGGTCGAGGTGGAGGTGTATGATATGAGCGGGAAGGTGGTGAAGCGGTGGAGTGAAGGAGAAGTAGGAAGAGGTGAGCATCGGGTACGGATCGGGGCTGGATTGAGCAGCGGGGTGTATGTGGTGGTGTTGCGGCAGGGGCAGGCGGAAGCGCGGGTGAAGGTAGAGGTAGTGAGGTAAGGGAGCAGAGCAGGTATGGATAGAGCGAAAGGGGTGCCATTCGGCACCCCTTTTTTGTTTCTCGGAAGTGGTAGAAGAAAGGAACGTTTTTCCTGAAACAATTGTCCGGCTTTATTCTGAGTTTCGGAAGGCGAAATGACGGTGGAGAGCAGCGTCCTGGATGATATCCAGCATTTCCTGTACGGCTTTGGGAAAGCCAACAAAGATTGCCCGAGAGACGATGGAGTGTCCGATGCTTACTTCGTGCACCTGAGGAATTGTACGGATCAGTGCTGATACGTTATCATAGTTAAGTCCGTGACCAGCGGCAACGTCTAACAACAGAGAGGCAGCGTAAGCGGCACTTTCGTGCAAACGGTGGAGTTCCTCTTGTTGTTGTTCGATGGAAGGAGCGTCAGCGTAGGGACCGGTATGGAGTTCCACCATATCAGCGCCGGTTTCTGCTGCTGCTTCGATCTGTTCTGGTACGGGGTCGATAAACAGGCTGACGCGAATGTTCACATCTTGCAGCATTTGAACAACTTCAGAGAAGAATCCTGTATCGGCAGCGACGTCCAATCCTGATTCGGTCGTTCTTTCCTGCCGCCGTTCAGGTACAAGAGTAACTACATCGGGGCGAATTTCCGTAGCGAAGTTGATCATTTCCGATGTAGCTGCCATTTCCAGGTTGAGGCGCGTCTGGAGCAACTGACGCAGCAGTCGAACGTCCCGATCCTG
This sequence comes from Candidatus Kapaibacterium sp., assembly GCA_015490805.1. Taxonomy (GTDB): domain Bacteria; phylum Bacteroidota; class Ignavibacteria; order Kapaibacteriales; family WFXC01; genus WFXC01. The sequence continues at coordinate 34,540 of WFXC01000039.1, read as the reverse complement.
AATGTGACGGCGATCCTCGCGCAAGTGACAAACGATACCCTTTGCGCCTGCTATTTCCGCCTGTAGTGCCGCCAGGATAGGATCTGGTTCAGTTCCACCACGTGCCTGCCGAAGCGTTGCCACGTGATCCACGTTCACCCATAATTCAACCATTTTCACGTCTCCCGCCGTTCATAATGCCTGCACAGATTAGGGACGATTGAGAGTGGAAAAAGCTGTACTGGAGATGAAGCAGCCGTTGCCGGTGCAATGGTTTCAACGACAGCCGGAAATTGTCGCTCAGGAATTGATTGGAAAAATTCTCGTTGTCATTGAACCTGATGGAGTGGTGTTGAAAGCCCGCATTGTCGAAACAGAAGCCTATCTGGCAACGGGAGATCCTGCCAGTCATTCGTATCGGGGACGTACCCAACGGAATGCTGCAATGTTTGCAGACGGCGGTGTCTGGTACGTGTACCAGATTTACGGGATTCACCTGTGTGTCAATGTTGTCACTGAAACCGAAGGAAGAGGATCCGCTGTCCTGATTCGAGCTGCGGAGCCTCTGGCGGGTGTGGAGCGGATGCAGCAACGGCGGAAGATACAGGATGTCCGGCGATTGCTTCGGGGACCGGCGAATTTCGCGAAGGCTTTCGGATTCCAGTTAGCTGATAATTTTCAGCCGGTCGTGCAGCCACACCGATTTTTCCAAGATGCTCCAGGTACTGCCCCCGTTGTAAAACGTTCGCCCCGCATCGGCATCTCGCGTGCACAGTCGATGCTACTCCGTTTTTATGATGCGCAAAGCGCTTTCTGCTCTCGGTGAGGTCTTACCGTTGTTGGCATTAGCTGCTGCTGAACAGTGCGTGGGAAGCTGACTATTAGGTTGGCACTTTGGAGGAATATTTTTGTATCCATCCTTTGCGTAAGCTCAATGCTTTAAGGGTGAGGCTACAGCAGGAGAGAAACTCCCCCGTAGCTTTGTTCCCTGCATTAGCAATGCGTGCTGTACTGCTCATTTGCTGGCTTTTACTTAAATTTCGCTTTTGAAAAACAGATGCGGATGTGATGGAGCGGTGGAAAACAGAGCAGGATCAGGTTGTTTTCGATGCTCGCATTTTCAAAGTGCATCAGGTCACACGTTCCCATCCTAAATTGGGATCCGGGACCTTTGTGGTACTGGATTCGCCCAACTGGGTGCACATCATTCCAGTAACTCCTGAGAATAAAGTGGTTTTTGTTCGACAATATCGGCATGGCACTGGAGAATTTACACTGGAGATTCCCAGTGGACTCATTGAATCTGGAGAAACACCCGTGGTAGCAGCCCGGCGGGAATGTCTGGAAGAGACAGGTTATGCAGGAGAAGGAGAACCGCAGTTATTGGGAATTTGTGAGCCAAACCCGGCTTTTTTGAACAATCGCTGCTATACCTTTGTGTGGAATAACTGCCGTCCCGTGCAGTCGCAACAATTAGATCGACACGAAGAAATAGAAGTTATGGAAATTCCCAGAGAGCGCGTGCTGGAGTTGGTATGTAATGGGCAAATTCGACATTCGTTAATGATCACAGCCTTTGCCTTTTGGTTTTTTCAGTGTCGAGCAGAAGAAAGTGCAAAATGATGGAAACGCAACAACGGCGAACGCGGGTTATTGCAATTGCCAATCAAAAGGGTGGCGTTGGAAAAACGACCACTGCCATTAACCTATCGGCATCCTTAGCAGCAGCAGAGAAAAAAACACTGCTTATTGACATAGATCCTCAGGCTAATGCTTCCACCGGCATAGGAGTGGATACTCGATCTGTTGAGTGTACGATGTACGAGGTCTTCATTGGTGAGTGTTTACTTGCGCAGGCGATTCTGGATACCGAGCTGCCACAGTTGCACGTTGTGCCCTCACATATTAATCTGGTGGGGACAGAAATTGAAATGGTCGATCTGGAAGAGCGGGAACAGCAGTTGAAAAAGGCTTTGGAGCCGGTGAAGGCTGAATACGATTTCGTGATCATTGACTGTCCACCATCGCTGGGATTGCTAACGCTCAATGCTCTTACGGCGGCTGATTCCATTTTGATTCCGGTTCAGTGTGAGTATTATGCCTTAGAAGGGTTAGGACAGCTGCTCAACACAATCTCGATAGTCCGCAAATATCTCAATCCCCGGTTGGAAATTGAAGGAATTTTGTTAACGATGTTCGACAGTCGTCTACGGCTGAGCCGACAGGTAGTTGAGGAAGTCAGAAAGCACCTGGGTGACAAAACGTGTCAGACAGTGATCCATCGTAATGTTCGACTTTCGGAAGCTCCCAGCTATGGAAAACCGGTTCTCCTGTACGATGCTGTTTCGGTTGGTGCGCGGGACTATTTAGAGTTAGCCAGCGAAATTATAGCGAAGCATCAGCAGCGGAGCCAGGCAGAGACCGCCGTGACAGTAACCGAATGAAAAACAAAATTTTTGAAACATTGTGCGTGCTCATGGAAGCAAGGAGCAGTGACAGAATAGAGACGATAGATGAAGATGGCAAAATCCAAGCGACATACAGGACTGGGAAAGGGATTAGGCGCTCTCTTGCCGGTCGACGTATTCCAGCCTGAAAAGTCAGCGGTCCAGGAAGATGATGGACAATCAACAGGCATTACGGCGCTCATTGAACTAAAAAAAATTCAGCCGAATCCGTACCAGCCGCGGCAGGAGTTTGACCGGGAATCACTGGAGGATTTAAAAAATTCGATTCGTGAAAAGGGAATTATCCAGCCAATTACCGTGCGTCGTCAAGGGGATCGGTATGAGTTGATTTCGGGAGAGCGGCGGGTGCGAGCATCCATTGAGCTGGGACTGGAAAAGATCCCGGCGTATATCATCGATGTGGAGAGTGACAATGAGATGCTGGAACTGGCATTGATTGAGAATATCCAACGAGAGAACTTGAATCCTGTGGAAATTGCATTGGGATACCGATCGCTGATTGAAGAATGCCATTTGACGCAGGAAGAGGTGGCTCAAAAAGTAGGAAAAGATCGGGCAACAGTTGCGAACTTTTTGCGACTGCTGAAATTGCCACCGGAAATTCTGGATGCTTTACGCAGTCGAAAATTATCGATGGGGCACGCACGAGCGCTTCTCTCTTTACCGGACAAAGAGCAACAGTTAGCGGTTTTTCAGCGAGTGTTGCGGGAAGAACTGTCCGTGCGGAAAACGGAACAGTTAGTGCGGCAGGTGTTGCAAGGAGCAACGGTCGATACGCCTTTAGGGCGATCAAAGGGCAAAAAGAAGGAGATGTCTCGCAGCCAATCGGTGGATGCGACGATCAAGGCAACAGCAGAGGAAATCGAAGATCGATTGCGCCAGGTATTGGGCACACAGGTGAAGATTCATCTGCGTTCCAAGGACCGGGGAAGTATCGAGATCTCTTTTTACTCGCTGGAGGATTTGCAACGATTGCTGGAGCTATTTGCCATTGTAGAAAAAAGTGGGCACAGCAGCTAATGTCCCGGGTACTGGTTGTTCGCCTCCCAATCCGGACGCGCTATGCAGAAACCGATATGATGCAGTACATCCATCACTCTGTTTATCCGGTGTATTTCGAGGCAGCTCGGACGGAGTTGCTGCGGAGCATTGGCGTGTCCTATCGTGCGCTGGAAGAGCAGGGCATTTTGTTGCCGGTGATGGAATTGGGGGTTAAATTTTTTCATCCAGCGTATTATGACGACGAGTTAGAGATAGAGGCGCGGTATCAGCCCCGCCGGCGGGCATTGCTCCGGCTGGATTATGTTGTGTGGCGAGAGCAGCAGCGCCTGGCAGAAGGATTTACAACGCATTTGTTCGTGGATAAACAGGCGCGTCGGGCGATGAAGCCTCCACAGTTTTTCTGGGATGCTGTTCAAAAAGCGCTGGAAAGTCAGCATGCAGCAGTTTAGTCGATCCTTGGTTGCTTTCTGGATGGTGTTGGTTCTCACAGGAAGTCTGGAAGGACAAACTTCTTCACCGGCATTCTACGCATTTCTTCGAGCAGAAAGTGGTACTCGAGGAGCAGCGCTGGGTGGAGCAGCCGTAGCATTGACTGAAAATATAGAAGACAGCTTTTATAATCCAGCAATTTTATCCACAGTACCACAAAAAGCTGCACAGTTTACATTTGAAAAGCATTTGCTGGATATAAATGCAGGATTGATAGCGGCAGCATTCCCTGTACAGGAACTCTTCTCAGCAGTCTCAGGAATTGCAAGTGTTGGGGCGCAATATGTAGATTACGGTACTTTTGAGCGAAGCGATGTAACAGGCAATCCGCTTGGAAGCTTTCGTGCTTCACATCTGGCATTACACTTGCGGTATAGCAATGAGGTGGATACACTGTTTTATTACGGAGTTGGTCTTAAATTCATTGCTTCGACGCTGGAGCAATATGCTGCAACAGCAATTGCTGCCGATGTTGGGTTGCTCTACCTCGTGCCGGAACATCGGACAACAGTCGGGCTCGCGATTCAGAATGTTGGAATGCAGCTTTCGGCTACAGGGACAGTTGAAGAATCCTTACCGATCGATGTTCGGATCGGTCTATCCCATAAACCCCGGGGACTTCCTTTGTTGCTGAACATAGCGTTGGTTCAATTGGCGGATTCATATCAGAAGTTCAGCGATCTGTTCGATCGCATTGCTATTGGAGGCGAGTGGTACTTTGGGAAAGTGGTGCGGTTGCGAATCGGATACAACCAGTTCCGGCGAACTAATATGCGGTTGGAGCGTCGGAGTGGCTGGAGTGGTTTTTCTGGTGGTCTTGGCATCCAGTGGGATCAATATCGCATTGATTACGCAGTTCTGGCGTTTGGCGTTCAATCTTTCGTTCACCGCCTGGGCGTTGGAATTCAATGGTGAATGCAATGGCGGATGCGGAACAGCAGCAGCATACTGAAGATTATGTCTTAGTGCAGCGGGCAATCGAAGGTGATCAGCGAGCATATGCGGAGCTACAGAAACAGTATGCTCCGCTGATTCGGCGTGTTATTCGCAAAATGCTGCGGAATCCGGATATCGAAGAGGATGTTTTGCAGGATGTTTTGCTCAAAGTGTTCACGTCGCTCAAGCGATATGCTCCAACTCATCCCTTTGCTGCCTGGGTTTATCGCATTGCTTCGAACCATTGCATTGACGTATTGCGGAAGCGGCAGGTGCCGACACAGTCGCTGGAGCGATTTTATGCGGGTGAGGATCGAGAAACACAACGGTATGAGATTCCGGATTCTTCATACCGTCCTGATGAGCAACTGCAGCGCAAAGAGCGGCATCAATTGCTGCATAAAGCTATTGAGCAGTTACCAGAACACTATCGGCGTGTTATTTATCTACGACATTTTGAAGAGCTGGAATATCAGGAAATAGCTGAGCGGTTACAATTGCCCTTAGGAACGGTAAAGGCGCAGTTGTTTCGCGCTCGAGCCCAACTATATCGATTGTTAAGAAAGCAGGGATTCTCTTCATAAACTGGAAAGGACCAGAGCAATGAAACGAGGGTGGTGGCTGGGAATCTGGATATGGAGCTTTCCTGTTTTAATGCTGGCACAGGGCGTTGGCTTTTTCGGAGGGGTTTCTGTTCCTGATGACAATGTCAGCGATGTTTTTCCATCGGGAATACCAGAAACAGGATCGGAAGTTAAGGATTTAATTGAGCAGGGATTGTCTGCTGGCTATCACGCGCAGCTTCGCTACTGGCTTCGTCTCAGTGATGAGATTCAATTTACTGCCACTGGAGGATTACATCGCTTCCCAGATTTAACAACAGCATTGTTGGATCCTATGGGAAATCAGATTGGTGAGTTACGCACCGTACTCAATATCGTTCCAGTTGGCTTTGGTGTCGAGTATTACCATTTTCCGGAAGATTCTGGGTATATTCGTTTACGCTGAAGCGCTCTACACCTATACGTTTACCAATACGGAGATAGCGCTCGATATTGAGGGAACGCCGCCGGTGCTGCCTATCGATACAGAGCCGACGTATAACCGTGTTGGAGCGGGAGGAGGAATCGGTGTTGATTTGAACGTCAAACTATTTATCGTGGATATCCGATTAGGTGTATGGGCATCAAATTTAATCGGTCGTTCGTCAGATGAGCCAGTAAAAAGCATTGTTTCGTTAAGTGCTGGTCTGGCTTTTGGAAAATAAGCGCCCGTAGCTCAGCAGGATAGAGCAGCGGACTTCTAATCCGCAGGTCGCAGGTTCGAATCCTGCCGGGCGCGCTATTGAAATCAGAAACCGTTGGCGAGGCGCAGAAGTCGATGCAGCAACAGTTCCTATGGGTATGGCAGTTTTTGCTTTTCTCGTGGGTGACTATCCTTTCTGCTCAGACGATAGTTGTCAGTGAGTATAAAAACAAAACAACACCGGCGCAAGAGTGGACAGAATTGCTGGTTGTGCAGGACAACGTTGATCTTCGAGGATATGTGCTGACGGACAACAACGCAGGGCAGACAGCGCGGCAGGGAGGAGTTCGTTTCGCGAATGTGCCGTTATGGCAGCACGTGCGGCGTGGGACCATTATCGTCATTCACCATCGAGATGCTTCTGCTGTTGATGTGGATGCCTCGGATGGCTTCTTAGAACTTCGCGCGATTGATACGAATGCTGGTGATTATTTTGAACCGGTTCGGTACAATTACAATTTTTCGTGGGATAATGTAGCACTGAATATTGCCTATCCCGGCGATATTCTGGAAATCCTGGATGCACAGGGCAATCATGTGCACGGGCTGGGACATAAGCCCAATCCGGGGTCCTATTTCCAGTCGATGCCGTTTCCGAAGCTTAACCATCCGGGTACCTGTGTAAATAATGGGGGAATTTTTGTCAGTCCTGGCGGGTCACTGGCAGATTTTACTGGCGGGCATAATGCTGGCAAAACTCAGTTCTCGTTCAATGATACGCAGGGACTACCAAACAACGACGGAGTGAATTTTCAGTTCTGGCGGTCACTGCGCCAGCCGGAGTGGTATAATCCCAGTTTAACGCTGCAATTGAACTCACAGGCAACCCAGGTAACGCTCAACTGGAATGCTGCTGTTGATCCATATCCGAACGATGGTGTTCAGGGATACATTATTTTGCGCAGTCAGCAGCCTATCACTGCCCATCCCGGCGATGGACGCACGTATGATGTAGGGAATACCATTGGAAATGCTACAGTGATTGCCAACATCAATTCGTCGCAACAGACCAGCTACACCGATCATCTTGCGCAGCCGCTGTTGTGCGGCGATACCCTGTTTTATCGAGTATATGCTTATCGTTTCGGCACTGATCAGCGGTATGGCAATGGATACCATCGGGCGCGGGGGCGAGCGTATAATGAAACAGCATTTGCTGAAGAGTTCGTCACCCCTCAATTTCCCGGAACGGCACAGTTGCAGGCAACCGCAACGGAAATTTGCGAAGGCGAGACCGCGACGCTGAATGCTATGCCTCAAGGAACGGGGTATCAATACCGGTGGTATCACAACGGTGCGATGGTGCAGCAGACAACGGAGCCAACTTTTGTTGTCACCACGACAGGCAACTATTCAGTTGTTGTGATTGCCCCTAATGGCTGTATGGATACCAGTGAATCGGTGATAGTCACAGTGAAACCTCGTCCGGCAGTGACGATCGAGCCTGTCCAGAGCCAATGTTTCAATATCAATCGATATGATTTTACCGCGACTGTGACACCCTCTGACAACATTCAGTACCGTTGGTTCTTTGGATCTGATGCTTCGGTGTCGACCAGTACTCTTCCAGCGCCTTCAGGGATCACGTTCAGTGCGCCGGGCATCAAGCAGGTGAAACTGGTCGTGGAGCGCGATGGTTGTTGGAGCGATACTGCCAGGATCCAGTTCCGGGTGATTGCATCACCGGAAGTTGAGATTAAGTTGGAAGATCCGCTGCTACTGTGCCTGGGAGATTCGGTCAAAATGGAAATTCAGGCTTCTGGCAGTAATTTGCGTTTCCGTTGGGAGCCTCCAACGTGGTTCTCCGATTCGACGGCGTTTGAACCATGGTTTTATGCCCGAAAAACGGGCACGTACCGGATCAAGGTTACAGCAAGCGATACCGTTGAAGGATGTGAAGCAGAGGATACCATTCGAGTGATTGTATTTCCATTACCGGAAGCCAGTATTACGCCGAATGGGATCGTTGAGCTCTGCGATGGAGAATCGGTCCAGCTTCAGGCGTCGCCAACATCGAATCAGGATCTGTACGAATACTTCTGGATTCCCGGTGGTGCGCGGAGCTCACAGATTACGATTTTCCAGCCCGGACGGTATCGTGTTGTCGTGCGGAACAAGACAACAGGATGTCAGGATACATCGGATTGGGTTGAGGTCGTGGTCCATCCGCTGCCGGATACTACGGTAACAGTCATTGGCGGGAAGACAGCATTTTGTCCCGGTGATACGCTGGTGCTGGAAGCACCGGCTGGGCAGGGATACCGCTATCAATGGAACACAGGAGATACGACACAACGGCTGTCTGTTACGCAGCCGGGTGATTATTGGGTAGTAGTGACCTCAGATAAAGGATGTCAGCGGCAGAGTCAGGTGGTTCGAGCCCAGTATTGGGATGTACAGTACCAGCTATCGCAGGATTCCATTGATTTTGGAGCATTGGGTGAGTGCGAATCTGAGAAGTCCTTAGCAGTGGCGTTGCAGAACGTCGGAAGTGATACGGTCACAGTTACTGCTATTGTTCCATCTGCTTTTGCCATCCTTCCATCAGTGGTTGCGATTCCTCCAGGGAGAGATACCGTTATAACGGTTCGATTTGCACCGCTGGCAGCGGGACTGTATCTGGATACGATTACTTTTGTTGCGGCCCCGTGTGGTGTGCAGCAGCAACTCATTGTCAGGGGACGAAAAGAGCAGAGCGAATTACAGCTTTCAGCCAGCACCATTCAGTTCCCCCCATTGGCGCGGTGTGCGCAGCCCTTTGTCGACACGGTGGTCGTGATTTACAACTATGGCACCGCCACTGTACGGTTCGATAGCGTTATGCTGGCAGATCCATTCCAATTAGTCAGCCCTACTACTTTCCCGCAGTTCCGCATTCCCGGCGACTCCTTGGTGCTGCGTATTCGTTTTGCACCAACTACGGATGGAGTCTTTACCCGCGACATTGGCATTGCCTACGAAACAGCCGAGTGTCAGGGAACGCTGGTGTTGACCGTGTCGGGAAGGAGTGTCACACCCCAGATAGAGATCCTCCCACTGTGGGACGGCGTGGAGTTTCCGTTGCTAACTGGCTGCGAGACTTCTGTTGATACGGCGGTAACCGTTCGGAACGCAGGTGGGGTGCCGCTATACATAACCGCAACGGTGCAGACGCCGCATTTCCAGGTCTTTCCGTCACTGGCAGATACGCTCCAGCCGGGAGAAGAGCGGACAGTACGGATTGTATTTCAACCGCAGGCTGAAGGAACTTTTGTCGATACGTTCGTTGTGAGCGAAACAGTCTGCCATCAACAGCTTCGCATTCCGTTGCGGGGTGTCAAGCAGGGAATCAGCCTGGGAGTTTCGGTTACAGAGATCGAGTTTCCGACCATTGTCTTTCCGTGCCAGCCGACGATTGTCGATACGGTCGTACAACTCCAGAATGCTGGTAGTGGAACGTCGGCGTCGCTGGTACTGCATTCGGTGACGCTGACACAATCGCCCTCAGTTTTTACCGTTGTCGCACCGACGGGTGCTTCGCTGGCACCGGGAGAAACGGCAGCAGTGCGGATTACATTCCAGCCGCCAGGGAGTGGGGAGTGGGAAGATACAGTGCAGATTCTTGTACAACCGTGTTCTATTATCCGCACCGTTGTGTTGCGGGGACGGGCGAAACAAGCAGCGATTCAGCCACTGGCAAGTAGTTTTGATTTTGGAACTTTACCGATCGGCCAGGCACAAACAACGACGGTGTTATTCCGGAACACAGGAGATATACCGCTGACGGTTACTGCTATCGGCGGCGTGGTTCCACCTTTTTCGATTCTCTCCACGACGCCACCGCTGCCTGCCGTTGTACAACCGCAGGAAGAAATAGCGGTCGAGATACAGTTTCAGGCAGTGACAACGGCGACCCGGCAGATAGCGATTTTTGCTGTTGCACTTCCCACCACTGGATGTACGATTACCTCATCGTCCGTATCGATTCGGGGCAAAGGACAGTCAAACGTTGTGCCCCAGCCCATACCCCTATCGCTGTCATTGCCGCAGTTACGAGCACAGCCTGAACAGGAGATTGCTATCCCGATCACCTTCTGGGGTGCTGGAGCGGATACCCTGGGCATCGATTCGATCGCGTTGGCACTGGAATATGATGGTACGTTGCTCTATCCTTCCGCCGTCCAGCCGGGGAGTTTGGCACCGACCTGGAGTGTGCAAGGTGTTGAGGAGCAGCCAGGGTATTATCGCATTGTGATGTCCGGTTCGCCACTGACTGATACAGCCGGAACAATAGCTGTTGTGACCGCGAAAGCCTTACTTTCACCGCAACGTCGAACATTGCTGTCTATCGACAGCAGTTCGGTCTTTATCGCGGTGCGTGGAAATTATCAGCTTCAGCTTGCCACCGGGACGGGTGAATTCATCTTAGAGGATACGTGCGCATTGCAGCCAGAGGATATCGGGTGGGTATCAACGGGAGGGATCATGATCCGTGTGGAGCATCCGCAGCAACTCCGACTCTTTCTCCCGCTGGACTCTCGCGCTGAGGTTATCGTGGTCAATACCGCCGGTGCAACGGTGTACCGGGGGGCGTTACCTACACAGTCAGGCTGGCACCATCTGTCACTTCCTGCATTCCCTGCTGGAGCATATTGGGTGCGGGTTATTCAACTGCCTTATCAGAGCGTCCTGCCTTTCTTTGTGTTGCCCTGATCAATTAAAGAAATGGTGTCTGATTAAAGCGGTTGGTGTGCAGCGACAGTTGCGTTATCTATCGCAGCAATCAGAGAAATGGTATTTGATCAAAGAGGGTTACTCAGCAGAAGCACTGGGGGCAGCGAGGCTTGTTTTCCGACACTGACATATGTCCCCATTTGTTTTAGCTCTGCTCTGAACAGAGCAAAGAAGAGAAAATTCCGGGAGGCGTGCAAAACGCGAGCGTTAGAGGGCGACGGAGGAGACGGAAAGCGGAAATCCGAGAAGCGAAGCAATATGGGAGACCCGCTGGAGATAGCGTTGGGTTTCCGGATACGGTGGGATTCCTCTATATCGGTCGACAGCCGTTGGACCAGCATTGTAAGCAGCCAGCGCAAGTTTCAGATTGTCATACCGATCCCGAAGCTGCGCAAGGTATTGGGTGCCGCCGAAAATGTTTTCTTCTGGGTCAAAAGGATCCTGGACACCAAGGAATTGTGCCGTTTCATCCATCAGTTGCATAAGGCCTTTGGCGCCAGCCGGTGAGATTGCACGCGGATTGCCGCCGGATTCCGCAATGATGATGGCTTTGAGGAGCGCAGGATCGAAACGCCAGCGCTGCGCCGCACGCTGGATAATGGAAAGGTACGGCGCAACCTGCTGGTGATAGCGGAGCACTTCTTGCGCAATGGGAGAGATGCCATCGGGAGCGTGGAGCTTCGCAAACAGTGCAGCGTCGAGAGGGGAAGATGGCCTAGAGGAGTTCGGAGAAACTGAAGAAGATCGGTCATCGACAGATTGTCGCGGCGGTCTACCAGCTATGGGCTCAGGCTCAGCAGGAGGGACGCTGTCAGGCTTTCCGGATTCTGGCGTGTCCGTAGCATTCGACAATTTCATCGATGAGGATGCAGCAGATTGCAAGCGGGGAGCAGATTGCTTTACTGATGCCTGCTGGATCTGCTGTAGTGCCTGAGTAATGGTAGCAGGATCGTAAGGTTCTCCGGCGAAATATTCATACGCCAGTGGAGCGATACCAAATTGCCCCGCCTTACCCAATTGTTGTGCAAGTTGCAGGTCAGCAAACGTGTTGAGAATGCCGCCACCCAGCAGCGGAGTGGAGGTGGGGACGGTCTTGCGCATTTCTTTGAGAAGCATATAGAGAAAAATCGATTCAAAGCCCTGCGCCGTTTTCCAGTACGCTGCTTTTTCCTCTGGAGAAAGGGAAGATTTTTTCGTGATCAATTGCTGCAATTGATGCGTTTCAAGTTGTGAGGCTGCGGGTATAGAGGAGAGGGCAGCGGTATGGAGCAAAGCCGCTTCCATTATTCGACGATGAGTTCAGCTTGCAGTACGCCCGCTTTTTTGAGTGCCTGAAAAATGGCGATAAGATCTCGCGGCGTAACTTTTAGCTTGTTCAGTGCATCGGCGATTTCCTGGACAGTGGCAGCTCCTTCAATTGGCGTGGCTGCTCGATACTCTTCCAGTGCCTGGAGGGTTGCCCGCTCTAAAACTTTGGTTTCTGCAATGGTAAATGGTGGAGGCGGAACGGCAATTCGTTCCAACTGCACCCGGATTTCCAGTCCACCGTGTGCGATAACAGCGGGCAGTAATTGAACGTTGCCACCGACGACAACCGTGCCAGTGCGTTCGTTGATCACGACGCGAGCTGGTGGATCGGGCGTTACCTGAAGCGATTCCAGTTGGGCGATACGGGCAATGATCTGATTGGTCGAAAGATTGTCGGGCAAGTGCACTTCGACTGTACGCGCGTCGATCGCATTAGCAGCATCAGCGAAATTGGGCGTTGCATTGATGACCTCGGCAATTCGGGCAGCCGTGGTAAAGTCCGGTTCGTTGAGAATGATGCGTACTTTGTTGTTTGTTACAAAATCGGCAGGCAGCGCTTTTTCCAGAATGCCACCATTGACAACAATTGCGGTATTGACCATATTTTTTGCCACCATTGAACCTGCTGCTTCAATCTGAAATCCTCCGACAGTGAGTGGACCTTGGGCAGTAGCGTAAACCGTTCCATCTTCCGCTACCAGTGGTGTGAGCAGCAGAACGCCGCCTTGCAGCGATCGAGCATCTCCAAGGGAAGAAACCCGGACATCAAAGCGAGTGCCAGGTGACATAAAGGGATCGATCGTCGCGGTGACCATCACCGCAGCAACGTTGCGTAGCCGTAGATTCAACTGGTTAACTTGGGGAACGGTCACGCCGAAGCGTTTCAGCATACTCACAACTGATTGAAGCGTGAAAGTTGAGCGGCGGGAGTCTCCAGAATTATTCAGTCCAGTCACTAATCCATAGCCAATAATCTGGATGCTACGAGGTCGCTCAATCCGGGCAATATCTTTAATCCGCGAGCTCCACCCCGGCAGTATACTGCTGAGTGCCAGATTTACCGTTAGCAGTGTGAAAAGCCATCGCTGTTTCATAGCAGTGCATAGCATCGTTTAAAACAAAATGCGAAGAAACTTTGTGATCAAACCCGGCTCTTTTGTTTCGCTGACAATGCCATCACCTTCAATAGTAAGCACCATATTGGCAATTTTGGTCGAGTAGACCGTATTATCAGCGGAAAGATCCGCGGGGCGAACAATGCCAGTAATGGTAATTGTTTGTGTTTCGCCGTTGATTTTCGTCGTCCGCTTTCCCTGTATCTTCAAATTCCCGTTGCTGTCAACGGCGATCACCTGAGCAGAGAAGCGAGCACGGATGGTTTCGCGACGATTGGTTTCACCAATTCCTGTCAGTTCATCCACGGTGCGAATCGTTGCTGTTGGCTGCACAGTTGTGCCCGTCAGTCCTGCCTGTGCTGACGCTCCGATCTGCGTATCGGTCCCTTCCCGGGTATTTGCTGCATTGGCAGCTTGCACCTGTTCAACAATCAGGATGGTGACAATGTCCCCGACTTTTGAGGCTTTATAGTCGGAAAATAGGGAACGCTGGGTATATGTTTGCATTTGTGCTGTCAACGGCAGAAAGCTGCACAAAAGTCCGAACGACAAAGCAACAAAGTGTTTCATTTTTCCGCTCATTGTATTTCGACGATACCATTGCCTTTATAAATGCCCTGTATGGCAGCGCGTCCACTTTTGGGAACGACCCGAACCTCTTTGCCCGGCACGGCTGCTTCAAGGAGCTTCCCGGTTGTTCGGATGAGAACGTGGGGAGTTCGAACAATAATCTGGACCGTTGAACCCGCTCTCAGCGTTTCTGGGTGTTGCAGATCTTTGGTATTAATCCGGCTGCCAGCAGCAATGGAACGGGTTAAGCGGTAGCCAACCACGTCGTCAGCAGATAAGTCAGGCGTGTCCACTGCGACGACAGCAGTATCCCATTCAATATCGGCAGGCTGGAGGATCGTGCCGCTGGACAAATCGCGCTTTGCTCTGGGAATAGCAATCTTTTTTTGAACTTTGAAAGGAATAAGCAATTCCCGGCAAGGAGATCCATCGCAGAAAAAAGTGATGCGGATCATGTGGAAAGCACGACGGGTTGAGCGGGGGAGATACTCGAATTCTGCGTGTACGGCCGTTGTGCGAAATTCCACATCGGATAGAGGCTGTGTTGGTTCGGCAACAATGGGGAAGGGAAATTGTCTTTGCAGATGCACTGTTGCGGCTGCTACAAGCCGTTCGGCGGAAAAAATTGCCTGCTGAGCGGAAGCAACGAAAGCAGCACTCCACCAGGTTATCACGCACAGCCCGATGACAAAGAAACGTTGCATTGGATTATCGTTTGAGGTTCACGGCTGTTGCGATCATATCTTCTGTGGTCCGGATGACTTTTGCATTCAGTTCAAACCCACGCTGCGATTGAATCATATTGATCATTTCTTCCACCAGCTCGACGTTGGATTCTTCCAGAAATCCCTGAAGCACTTTTCCCATATTGGCACTGCTAGCAGGTTCGATGATGGGGCGTCCCGAAGCAGGAGTTTCTATAAAGAGATTGTCTCCAATGGCTTTTAGCCCTGCTGGATTGATAAAGCGTGCCAGCTCTAATTGACCAATTTCTTCAAAATCGGTAGAGCCATAGCGAAGAATGTTTACCACGCCGTCTCGACCAATGCGGACTTCTTGCGCATCATCGGGGATGACGATACCTGGCTCCACGATGTATCCCTGCGTGGTAATGAGGTTGCCGTTGGCATCCAGTTTAAAGGAGCCATCGCGCGTATAGGCAATAGTGTTATCAGGGAGGCGAATCATAAAGAATCCTTCTCCATTGATCGCCAGATCAAAAGGGTTGCCAGTCTCTGTCAGATCGCCTTGCATAAACTCTCGCGTCGTTGCGGTCAATGTTGTACCGCGTCCAATTTGAATGGGGTTTTGAGGTTCGGTACCAATTTCTACCAGTCCACTGGTAGGACGGATCGTTTCGTAGAGCAAATCCTGAAACTCTGGGCGTACTCGCTTGTACCCGATCGTGTTGATGTTGGCAATGTTGTGCGCGATAATTTCCATTACCCGTTGTTGTCCACCCATTCCTGTTGCGGCAGTACGTAAGCTCTGTTCCATCGTTGTTCTCCTTTGGTTGTTTATTGCTTACAGGAATCTTGAAATGTCGATGCTTCGTCCTAAGGTTGCATCGTTCAAGCGGATCACTCGTTGTCCCAGTTCAAATGCTCGCTGGATGGTAATCAGTTCCACCATTTCATCGACCAGCGATACATTCGATCGCTCGATAAATCCTTGCTGAATCTGGACATCTTCGTTGGGAAGCTGCTGAAGTTGCGTATTTGCTGTAGGGCGAAAAAGCACGCCGCTGGTGCGCTGGAGCGTTTGAGGATTGTCGACTTTGATGATCGATAACGCATCAATGAAAGTTTCCCCTCGGTAAATCTCGCCATATCGAGTAACGCGAATACGTCGGGAAAGTTCCGAATTACTCCCGGCACGGACCTCTGGAATTTCAGAAAGCACCTGGATAGCCCCACCCCTTCCCATTACGTATTTGCCATCCACTGTTCGCAAGTACCCTTCTGCATCGATGGTGAATCGTCCGGATCGAGTCAGGAACAGGTTTCCCTCGGCGTCGCTCACCTGGAAGAAACCATCGGTGTTAAGATACAGATCCAGGGGATTGCCAGTATACCGAGCATTACCTATGGTAAAATCGTAGTAGCGGTTGATTAGATTATCTTCTGGTTCTACCTGTCCTGGCACATTCCGGAGATTCTGCTGTGCTTCAATCACTGCGTGCTGGAATGTCCCTATGCGCTTATAGCCAGCCGTTTCTGCGTTGGCAATGTTGTTTGCCAGAATCTTTAAGCGAGTTTGCTGGGGCAGCATTCCCAGCGCAGCAGTGTAGAGTGTCCATAACATCCGATTCCCTTCGCTCTATGACTGTGACTCCTTTCGTGCTTCCTGTTCTGTATCCAGCAGGTAAACGTACGCTAAGATTTCCGCAACAGCTTCGAAAACGGTTGCCGGGATGTAATCGAAAATGTTTCCCCGTGCCAGTAGTGCTGCCAGTTGCGCATTTTCTTCCACCGGCACGCCCGCATCTCGGGCTGCTGCAATAATTTTTTCTGCAAACTCCCCGAAGCCTTTTGCAACAATCTTCGGCGCCGGGTCTTTGTCTGCATCGTATGAGAGACCAACCGCAATTTTTCGTTTCATTGCCCTGTCACCCGTTTTATCTGCAAACAATATGCCGCTTTATATTGTCGGCAAATTTTGGCGAAAAATGGGCAGAACAGCGGCAAGAGCGCAGAAAATTCACAATGACAGAGAAAAAACACGTGGATGCGAAGTTTAAGAAACCGGTTTGCGCAGCGTCCAGCGATACCCTGCCTGCTCCAGCCCCCACGATAGGAGGAGCAACGCTGTTGCAATCATCAACAGAGAATCGCGCTGGTACAGGATGCAGAAAGTGAGAGCCGTAATCATCAGTCCAAACAGAAGCAGGCTGCCACCCAGCAGATAGATTCTGGTTTCAGTGGCAATCTGTCGTTTACTCCACTGAATCCCGCGGCGAATGGCGGTGAGGAGTGTCAGCACAAACACCAGAGCTAAGGGAATGCCGAACTTAAAGCTGAGGTACAGGTATGTGTTGTGGATGTACGGAGTGTGCTGATGATATCGGTGGATGGGAGAGTAGTACGTAAACGTGGAGCCCAGTCCGTAGCCGCCCAAAGGATTTTGTCTGATCAGGTCTAAAATCACCGCTGTTTCCGACAGGCGTGCTTGCAATGAAATGTCCCGGGTTCCGCTCCCGATACTGGCAAACCGATATTCCAGCATCTGGAGAGCAATATCCATATAGCTTTTGAAAAACAGGGCAAAAATAGCGATAGCAATGACCGCTGCCAGACTGCTCAGAGCAATGAGCTGCCATTTGCGCCGCTTTGGCAGATACCAGAACAGCAGGAGCGCGGTAAAGAAAAAGGCGACCCAGAATCCCCGGAAAAAGGAGACAATTAGTGCCATAGTAGAAACAGTCTGGGCAAGAAAGAGCGGAATTTTTGCACTCCAGCGATCCAGGAGCAATGCCGCTGTCAGGGTTAACACCGAAGCACCCAGGAAGAGGAAGGCGTTGATCACCACGCGTGAGGCAATCACTTCGTATGCGTACACGATGTTCTGGGTTGCAAGCCAGTACTGATACGCTGTTTTTGCGGCGGCAATCAGGGCAAGGATCAGCAAGCCGACAAGGAACCAGTGCCGTTGTCTGGAAGTACGCAGAAAGTCTCTCAGGGGAAAATACAGCAGCATCGTTGCCAGCAGGCTCCAGGTACGGATCCAGCGGAGTGGTTCAACGTCATTGAGCAGGGCAATGAAGAAGTTCGGCAGGGTGGCGAACGCAAAGAACAGGAGGATTCCGGCGTCGATTTCATTATGCACAATCCGCTGTCGGGCAATCAGCGCCTTACCGAACCAGACCAGAACACTGAGGAGGTAGAAAGCGGCAACAAGGATTTCGTCAATCCGAAGTTCCGGATCTGTTTCCGTTAGCAGCCAGTACGGAAGAGACAGGACAAAGACAACGACCCAGGCAGAAGGTTTCCAGATCATCAGGCAGACCACGGCACATCCACCGATAGCAGCCAGCACAAAGGGAAGATCGCGAGCAGGCAGGAAGATGAGCAGCACTGCAACGCTGGCGAGAAGCAGTGCAGAAATGCCCAGAGGGAAACGTTGACCCGAGAGTATTGCTATGCTCATACGCGCCAGGCTCCGTTCATAGAAAGCAGCGAAAATATCAAAAAGTGGGTGAACAGCAAGCGCCCTTTGCCCGGAAAATTCAAAGGGAGAAAATAGCGGGCGTGACTGGGAATCGAGTAGCGCCGGGCAGAAGTATGGTGCAATGGAAAGGCTTGATTATGCGTCGCTTTGAGCACCTTTGGGGAGAATGTGGAACTGTGCGAATCAGTGCGGGAATGGCAGCAGCGATGTTCAATCGGAAACTTGTTCTGTTTATCGTGGGTGTGGTAGTGATCGGGGCGTGTCAAAAGAGTACTGCGCCGTCCGAGGATAACCGCAATGATGCTTTGCCTGGCAATGGTAGAGTAGTGATGATGGACGGAGGAGAGAGTCAATCCATCGATTTCCTCACTGCACTGGCGCAGTATCATCGAGATAGCAATCAGACGTTGATCCTGCTGGCGCAAGATACAACAGGTTTTGTGCGGTGGTGGCAGTGGCCCCCTTTACCGCCGCCGCTTTCTTATCCAGCAGTGGTAATCAGAGTTGATAGCAATGGGGCTGGGGATTACGCGGTAAGTTCGGAGCAGGTACAGATGTTTCTTATGCTGGACAGTTTAGGAAAGCTCTGGTTCCGAGCGATCAATGGAAGCGTGCGTATTGTTCAATATGGATGGTCGGGGGATTTTGTGACAGTAACCTTTACCGGTACGTTCGTGAATGTGGCGCAGCCGGACCACATCGTACAGGTGTTAACAGGAAGTGCCAATGCATGGCGCCTGCCAGACCGGGGGCAAGGACGTGAACAGATCAAAATTGGGGAGAATGTTCTGTGGCTCAATGGTGGGACTTTGAAGAATGTTACGGTGCGTTTGGATCCTGATAGTGTGCAAGCAGTAGCACAGAAAGTGGGGGATTCTCTGTACATATCAATTGGCGGACCACTTACCGAGAATCTCAATTTTCAATCAGCCATTGTACAGCTTCAATTGCCCTACGATCCCAGTATCGACACGGTTTGGTGGCAACAACCACAGGCGTTCCGCCTCTTGCTGCTACCGCGCGCGGGCAGAGAGCCCGTGTTCCTGCGTTCGCAGGAAGGGATGACGGTCGTAGAGCGCTGGGGAGACAATCTGGGAGATTTGGTGGAAGGCGTAGTTTCTGGTAAGCTCACCAGTGGTGCTGTTAATGCGGCATTGGTAGAGCTCCGAGGTCGGTTTTCCGCTCCGTTGTCACAGTGAGTTTGTCGCACACAGGACATAAGCTCATTGCGATTGTATCTTTTAACAAGGTATACGATCAGCGCGATATTCACGAAGTGGTGCGCTCTGTATGGGAAATTGGCTTGTCCCAGTAGCATCCAATAAGGATGCGAGGTTATTGGTTGTTACCCAAAATATGAGCAGGAACGAAGCGCTCGATCCATTCGATTAAAAAGGACTTAAACTGCGATTCTCCGATGTTAATCGTTCGGAAAGATCTCCAGAGTTTGCGGACGTAAGCGCTGCGGCGCTGCTGCGAATAGTGGAGTTGTTGATAGGCGTAGTAGAGGAGGCGAATGAAGTCTTTAACAATTTTGTGATGGATGATCCGGAACCGTCGATCCTGCACCTGTTCAAAGATCGTTTCCAGCAGTTGCGCATCTTCAAATCGGAAAGCCACTTTTGCCTGAATCCGGAGCAAGCTGAGCTGCCCCTGAAAGTTTTTCCCCAATACAACGCTCATTTGTTCTAATCGCTGAAGCATTTCAGCAGCAGAAAGCTGTGGGTCGGGCTGGAACAGTGCATAGCGGACTTCATAGACATCCGCCAGTGCCTGGTGAAAAGGATGATGATATTGATGTGCCAGTTGTCGATACTGTGCAATGCAGTCAGTCAGTTCGTGGAACCGCAATGTCGAAAACATCGTCCGGATAAGTTGAGCGTAGGCATAGAGGAGAACGCCAGGATCGACTGTTGGTGGCATAAAGGTGATCGCTTGATGAAAGAGTTCGTACGCTTCCAGCGCCAGATCGCTGTGCAGCGCATCCTGAGCACGATCTAAAAAGTTCTGGTATACGGTGGCAGGATCATTGGGTGAGGCGGAAAAAAAGCTCAGGGGATGGGGAGTGGAAAGTTGTTCAGGATGAGGCAAAGGTGTTTGATAATTTTCTGCAATTTTAGATCTTTCCATTCTCGAAAAAGCAGCAATGGCATTCAGCAGTCGCTGGAAATAGCGAACGACGGGTTGCCATTTAGCAAAGCGGGGTAATTGGGCAAAATGCTCCATTTCAGTTAGTACTGCTTGCAGGTGCTTTTCTGTCGGGCGGAAGCGCAGACGAATCGCGTTTTCGTAAACAAAAATCCAGAGTGAACGCAGTAACAGTCGGGTCAGAAATTCCCCTTTTTCGATAAAAAGCGGTCGCTCCCGTACCATTCCGCCCTGGCGACTGTCGAACAGCATCAGGTAGAGTTCATACGCTGCGCCAAACAACAATTCATCGACCGGTTCTTTCTCGGTTGCGGCTTTGAGCAGCAGTGGCTCCAGCAATTGCAGGGCTTGTTCCACATTGCCTTGTGAGTACCAGTACCGTGCCTGGTAAAACAGGCGCTCTTCTTCGCTGAGCAATTTCTCCCACGGCAGTTGTGTATCGTGCGCATTGGCTATTCGGTTGCCCTTTCCCCAGTTTTCCCAGTCCTCAAATCGCTGCTCAATACTTTTGAGCAGGTGAATGTAGGATTGATAGCACCGACGGTAAGAGGGATCCGAGGCGGTGAGACCATAAATGTGCTCAACTGCTTTACGATGCGAGTATGCTTCTTTCTGATCTAACAGATGCAGGAGATAGTCCACGATTTGACGTTTTTTCGTGCCGGGTAGGAACTGCTGGGCGAAATCTTCCCGCTGTTCCTTCGGGTACAAGCCCAATCGATCAAAAAACGACACTTTTGCCATCGGTTCTCCCTTCGGTTTCTTGCGAATTTAGGGAAGTCTCGGAAACTGAGCGAAAACTTTTGGAAGGAGCTCAGGGAACCATGGCAAAGGCTGTGGGAAGGGGGAAACAAAACCGTGCACTGATCGTTTCCGGAAATTGCCGTAACTTTGCAAAATGCCAAATGGGGTAAGTGAGAGTTCCATAGAGTAGAAAGGGATAACGATGGCAAGGACAGCGAAAAAGCAGCAGAAAGCGGCGAGGAAGCAGGCAAAACCGAAGAAACAAGCAGCGCAGGGAAAGCAAAAGCGGTCGGTAGCGAAAAAAGCGCAGGAACCAAGGAAGACAGAAGGACCAGTGTACAAACTAAACAAAAAAATTGCTGCGCAATTTTCGCATTTAGTGGGGTTGTTTGATCCTACGGGGTTTGATAAAGAGACACTGGCAAAATGGTATCGATTGCTGCATCTGGGACGCAAGCTGGATGAGCGAGCAGCGACCTACTTGAAAAAAGCGATGGGATGGTCCTACCATGCTCCGTATGCCGGACACGATGGGATTCAGTTAGCGATCGGATTGACTTTCCGACCGAAAAAAGATTTCCTGTTCCCTTACTATCGAGATATGTTGACCTGTCTGGCTGGCGGTATTACCGTTGAAGAAATTTTGCTCAATGGACTCAGTAAAGATGCTGATGTTGCCGGTGGCGGGCGGCATATGAGTAACCATTTTGCAAAGCCTTCGATTCGGATTCAGAACGTTTCTTCCTGTGTCGCAAACCACGGGTTGCACGCCGTCGGTGTTGCGCGAGCCATTAAGAAGTACGGGGGCGATGAGATTGCAATTTATTCCAGTGGGGAGTCTGGTACGGCAGAAGGGTACTTCTACGAAGCCGTGAATGCTGCGTGTACGGAAGTGTTGCCGGTGATTTTTGTGATTCAAAACAACCACTTTGGGATTTCGGTGCCAGTTGAGGTGCAAAGCCCCTCACCGAACGTTGCCAGTAAATTCCGTTCATTTCGGCATTTGATGGTCATTGATTGCGATGGTCGCGATCCGTTTGATTCCTATCGGGCGATGCAGAAAGCACGTGAGTACGTGCTCTCCGGGCGTGGTCCGGCGATGGTGCATGCAGAGTGTGATCGACAGGGATCGCATTCAAATTCCGATGATCATCTGTTGTACCGGACGCCTGAAGAAATTGAAGAAATGAAACGGCGCGATCCGGTCGCACGCTTTCGAGCTACAATGCTGGCGTACGAAATTTTCACAGAGGAAGAGCTGGAGCAAATCGAACAGGAAAATCTCAAGCTGATTGAGGAAACGGCGGCGAAAGTAGAGAAGATGCCGGATCCGGCGCCGGAGTCGTGGAAAGAATTCATTATCCCGGAAGATGTGGTGCCGTACGAAGATGATTCGGAATACCGGTTGCAGCCCGATCCAGATGCACCGGTACTGCGGCTGCGGCAGGGGATCAACTGGGCAATGAAAGAGGAGTTTCGACGCAATCCTAACACATTTTTGTGGGGACAGGATGTAGCGTCGAAGAAAAAGCAGGGGATTTTCAAGGTTTGCGAGGGAATGCTGGATGAATTTGGTCCGGAACGGGTCTTCAATGCACCCATCGCTGAAGATACCATTGTTGGAACAGCAAATGGGATGTGCCGGTATCGAGAGGACATTCACGTGGTGATCGAAGGAGCACAGTTCGCCGATTACTTCTGGCCCGCAATGGAGCAGTACATTGAATGCACCCACGAATACTGGCGAACAAAAGGACAGTACGTTCCAAATGTGGTAATTCGGCTGGCAAGCGGCGGCTATATCCAGGGAGGGTTGTACCATTCTCAGAGTCTGGACGCAATTTTTACTCATCTCCCCGGTGCGCGCGTGGTGTATCCGACCTTCGCTGATGATGCCATCGGGTTGATGCGACACGCGATGCGCGCTCGCGGTGTGACGGTGTATCTGGAACCGAAGTTCCTGTACAATCATCGCGCCACGGAGGCGAAGGTTCCGCATAAGGATGTGCTGATCCCGTTTGGCAAAGCAAAAATTCGACGTCCTGGCACGGATGTAACCCTGATCAGCTATGGGACTACCTTGATCTGGAGTCTTCAAGTTGCAGAGGAACTGGAAAAGGAAGAAGGGATTTCGGTCGAAGTGATCGATCTGCGGTCACTGCGCCCATGGGATAAGAAGACCGTTTATGCTTCGGTACAGAAAACCAATCGCGTGGTGATTGCCCACGAACATCCTTACACCGGTGGTTGGGGTGGAGAAATTGCCTCAGCCATTAGCGAGGAAATGTTTCAGTATCTGGATGCTCCTGTGCTACGGGTGGCATCTAAGGACTGTCCCATTGGCTTTGCTAAAACCCTGGAGAACGCAATCCTTGTGCAGCCACACGATATTAAGGAAACGGTGCTTCGGGTTGTGCGATACTGAGAATCGGCACTTTTGCATTGGGGTGTTTGCAGCAAGCGGTAAGAGCAGAAATTCCTGTGTAAGCTGAAGGAGGTGCTCCTTTGCGTTGCTCCATTCGGAGCAGGACGTGAATGTGCCGATGCTCCGGGTTGCAAATGGAGCACAGGTGCCGCAGATGATTGTTCGCATCGGTGAAGTCAGGAACGGAGAAAGGTGCGGACGACGCAGGCAAAGCGACCCTGATGGAGCTTTCCGTTGCCAGGAAGACTTTTCAGAGCGGGGGCGAACCAACAGCTTTCAGCTATTTTCTGTTATGCCGAAACGTCGTAATTTTGAACTCTTTGTGGTTGAAAGCAGACGAAGGAACGTAGGTGAATGGAAAAGCGAATCCGGCAGAGCATTGAAGAGTCAATAGCAACGAAGCAACGACTGCTGACCGAATGTGCCGATGCTATTGCTGAGACGGCAAAATTATTGATCCGCACCTTGCAACACGAGGGAATGATTCTCCTCTGTGGCAATGGGGGAAGTGCAGCGGATGCACAGCATATTGCAACAGAGTTGGTTGTCCGATACCGCAGTTCAGTTGAACGACGGGCGCTGCCGGCGCTGGCATTGACCACCGATACCTCACTGCTCACTGCAGCCCCCAACGACTACTCGTTTGAAGAAGTTTTTGCCCGGCAGGTGCAGGCATTTGCCAATCCCTTGCACTGTCTGGTCTGCATTTCAACCAGTGGGCGATCCGAGAATGTGCGGCGGGCAGCCGAAGAGGCAAAGGTGGCGGATATGACTGTGGTCGGCTTGCTAGGAGGAGATGGCGGCACCATTGCGCCACTGTGTGATGCGGCAGTCATTGTACCTTCGACCGTCACTGCCCGCATTCAGGAATCCCACATTCTGATTGGGCACATCTGGTGCGAACTGATCGAGGAAGCACTGTTCGCTCAATCAGCGTCCCGACCATGAACTCTGATCAGTCAGTGAAGCGGTTGCTGCAGTTTCTCAGCGATCCCGCTTCCTATCCTCATCGACCGGATGAAGTGCGGATTGTGCAGACCCACGCTTCCATTGTGGCGCTGGTACCACCGTATGTTTTCAAAGTGAAAAAGCCGGTGAATTTTGGCTTCCTGGATTTTTCCAGCCTGGAAAAACGCCGGTTTTATTGCTCTGAGGAGGTACGCCTCAATCGCCGCCTCTGTCCCGGCTTGTACATCGGTGTTTTGCCGTTGACCGAAGAAGCAGATGGGCGATGGCAGTGGTCGGGACGTGGCAGCGTTATCGATTATGCCGTCGTGATGCATTATCTGCCTCCTGAAGGATTTGCGAATGTGCGGCTGGACAATGGCACATTGCAGCGGTGGCATCTGGAAATGATCGCCCGGCGGCTGGCGCACTTCTACCAGCAAGCAGATCGATCCGCTGAGATTGCGGAATGGGGAAAGCCGGAGAAGGTGAAGATCAGTACCGATGAGAATATCGAGCAGACACGCGAATTTGCAGGAAAAATTTTGACTGCTTTGAGTTTCGATGTGCTTACCGCGTATACCCAACAATGGTATTCCCGGCTTGCGCCATTGTTTGATCGTCGCATTGCCGGTGGGTGGATTCGTGATTGCCACGGGGATTTACGGCTGGAGCATATTTACATTGAGGATGATGCCGTTTGCATTTATGACTGCATCGAGTTCAATGAGCGACTTCGATGGATTGATGTTGCTGCCGATATTGCCTTTTTGGTAATGGATTTTTTCTATCACCAATCCCCTCGCTATGGGCATTTCTTTCTTCACCGGATGCAGCACTTGCTGGACGATGCAGAGTTGCGAACCATTCTGCCGTTCTACCTGGTATACCGGGCGTGGGTGCGGGCAAAAGTGGAGTGTTTGAAAAGTCGAGAGCTGGAATTGCCAGAAGAAGAGCGCTCAGAGGTGCAGGGGCGTGCCCGCCGCTTTTTCCGTATTGCGCTCCGAACGGCGCTGTTTGGCATTGAGCCAACCGTGGTAATTGTGATGGGGAAAATTG
Organism: Candidatus Kapaibacterium sp.; assembly: GCA_015490805.1. Taxonomy (GTDB): domain Bacteria; phylum Bacteroidota; class Ignavibacteria; order Kapaibacteriales; family WFXC01; genus WFXC01. Next base: position 9,167 of record WFXC01000039.1, on the reverse strand, counting down.
GTAGCGGAAAAACGACCTTTGCATCCGCACTCAGCCAGGAACTGGGATGGCACCACTTTTCCTCCGATGCAGTCCGGAAAGAAATGCGGGGATTGCCATTGCTGGAGTTGCCACCGCCTGAGGTTCGTACCCGTATCTATCGTCGTTCTGTGTCCGCCCGCGTCTATCGCCAGTTGCTCTGGCGAGCAGCACAGGCGACGCGATGGGAGAATGGGGCGATTGTGGAAGGCACCTTTAGCCAGCGTCGCGCTCGCGCCGAAGCACGTTCGTATCTCCGCCGCTATGGCATTACGCCGGTTTTCCTGCATCTCACCGCTTCTGAGGAAAATATCCGGCAACGGCTGGAAGTTCGCCGTTCACAGCCGGTCGTTTCGGATGCTCGGCTGGCAGAATTTGAATCACTCACCCCATTTTTTGAACCGCCACAATCGGATGAGCCGGACGTAATTACGCTGTCGACGGATCAGCCGGTGGAGGAAACCCTGCGGCAGTGTTTCCAGCAGTTGGTGGAACGGCAAATACAGGAGCGTGCCGAAGCTCTTTGATGAAATACTTCCCATTCAGGCGCATCGCTCAGTGCGGAGGTATGCTTTCCGGATCATTCGAGGGGGAGGAGACGCAGCGATGGTTTGCCGGAATTGTTGAGCTTGTGCAGCCGCCCCGGTGTCAGAATTTACGGTGCTCAAACCGCAAAAATGGAGTTCCTTGGTAATAATCTGCGCGCTGAAACGTTGCTGGAGGCAAAGAGGAGTGAAATTTGCTTTGATCTACTGCCTTCCTTCCTTTACTCTCAAAGCATTTGACTGCTCTTGACGATTTGTTCATCCAAGGGGAGTATGCCAATGCGGTTTCGATGGCTCAGTGTAATTCTTTACTTCGTTAGCGTGCTGAATGGATGGGGACAGGTGCCAGTGTTGCATCTGGATTCACCACAACAATACGCCACGCTGGATGCCCCGATCCGTTTGCAACCACCGTACACGATCGAGTTCTGGATCCAGAGTTTTACCGCTGATGATCACGTGGTTCGCGCCATTTTAGCAGATAATCAGGCGGATACAACGCAAATGGCGGTTACCATTGTCAATGGTCGGGAAATAAGATTGACGCAGGGAGGACTGCATTCGCCGTCGTATCCGTTTCACGAAGGATGGAACCACGTGGCAATTGTCGTCAGGGCTGATCACGCACTGCTCTACCTGAATGGTGTTTTCCGTGGCAATCGGACGGGGCAGTTTGGCAGTTTTCGGATTTCAGACATTGGACGGTATTTTGATCCTGCTTCACACGATACTGTCTTTTTCCGGGGCGCGATAACACAGTTGCGATTCTGGAATCGAGTACGATCGGAAGAAGAAATCCGTAGCAGCCTTCATCTTTCCAGTGTCAGCGGAACGCTTGCTACCTTTGATTTTCGCTCCGTTTCTGGTGATACGGTCGAAGCCGCGGCGGGAAATCGGAAATTGTTGCTACGCAACGGTGCGGCTGTGGAGCATCGCGCTGTGCCGGTCGTTTCCTTTTTGACCGAAACAGCCGTAGCGTGGAAGGAACGACCGCACGCCCGCAGTGGGAATCTCCAGATTTCCGCAGCTTTTACGGATGCAGAACAAATTGCGGTGATTGGTTATACTGGCAACGTGTCGCTGTTGGAAGCCAGTGAGATTGCCGGGATCGAACGGCAGACAAAGGGGTATTGGGGTATTGTGAGCAAAGGGTTGAAGCGTCCATTGTCGCTCCAGCTTGAGCTGCTGCCTCAGTGGGTGAACGCGCAGGCGTGTTTTCTGGTAGACCGGACACCGCAGTTTGCCAATCCTGTTGTTATCATTGGTACGGTAGATCGCTCCCACCGGACCTTCTCCATCCCACAGTTGCCCTTTTTTGCGGATACGATGTATGTCCGATTTGCCCGGTCGGTAAAGCCGATTGCGAGCATACAGCTCCAATCCTCCAGTGGCTTTGGTCCTTTTATGCAGGGGTACAAACATTACACAACCTACCAGTTGGATTCACTTCCTGTAGGTGCAGACACGCTTGTTTTTCAGCTCCGAAGTGACAGCGCCGTGTTGCAGCAGCAGGTATCATCGGCGCAGCAGTGGTCAAATGTCGATATGGGGCGCTTGCCCGTTGGCGCCTATGTACACGTGCGCGTCACGGGAGATTCAAATTTTCCAGCGCAGGGATACCAGATTTTCCAGCCCATCAGCATTGCGGTGCCGCATCCTGTGATCCGGTCTTCGTTCAACTTCTTGCCGTTTTTCGCCGATCTGGATACAATGGTGATTTTTACGATAACGGATCTTCCACCCCACACGACACGCGTGGTATTGCGCTTTGCCCACAGTAATGGCAAAACCGTGGAGTATCTGGATTCCAACGGTGTTCGCCACAGAGATTCAGTTGCAATTGCTGCCGGTTCTGGCTTTCTGGATTCCGTTTCCTACACGGTGCGCCTCGGAGAACTCCAGCTTCCACTTTCGCCGTTGCTGAAGGTTACGGTGTATCACACCGATGGATATCCTGAAGGAACGACCTATCAGGTAGGAATGGATGTGTTGCCCACCCGTTTTACCATCCGTTCCTCTGATCATTTTGGTCCGTTTCAGACCAATAATTATCGGAGATTTCGTCACAATACGCGTCCGATTCCCCCAACACCGGTGCGGTTTACTGTCCATCATCTGCCACGGTATACCACCAGGGTTCGGTTTGAGATTGTTGATAGCACAGGGAATATCCTCGAACAGAGTGAGCATTCTGTTGCCAATGTTGAACAGGTATTTGCGGATCACTCTGTCGAATCCAGCGCTTTTGATATGGCGCAATTGCCGGTTTCGGTTCGATGGATCCAGGTGCGGGTGTTTGCTTCTGGTTCTGCTGATACCGGCATTGTGCAGCGACGGTCGTTGATTGTTGTACCGCCCGAACCGCAAATGCAGGTGGTGGATGAACAGAACCGACCGTGGAAGACGACAACGCCAGTCTACGCTCGCAATCCATTTGATACTGCTGATCATCATACGGTCGTCAGAAAGTTCATCATCAGAACTGATTGGCTGGATAACACTTCCAGTGCTGTTCGGCTGGAATTTCTGGACAGCGCAGGGCACAGGATTAAAAGCGTTTCGGGACATTTCCGGGCGATTACCGTTCCGCACAACCCGGGCTTTTTTACCGTGGTTCGCCAGGCTACTATCGAATTTGATCTTGCAAGCCTGCCGCCGACCTGCATAAAAGTGCGAGCGGTTATTCCTTCCCCGGCGCTGGTAGAACCGCTAACGGTAGAAAAAACGTTGCGGATTTATCCGGGATCGCCCGTGCTCCGTTCTCCCATTCCGCTGGATTCGCTGGTGTCCGGACAGATGTGGCAGATTCCCATCCATCTGGTGCAATTCCCGATGGAAGTGGATAGCCTCGTCATCAATGTAGAAGGACCAGCACAGCGTTCCTATGGGCTCTACCGGACGGGGGGCTTTCTGTTTAATGGTGCTTCGGATCGCTGGACAGGAGGGGAAGTAACGGAATTGACGATTTCTTTCTGGATTCGCCTGAATGCCCTGGTCGAAGAAGAAAGCGAGATTATTTCCGCTGTTCCGGATGTTCTGGGCGTCAACTGGACGGTGAGCGTTGAGAAAGAGCGGAAAAAGCGGGGAGAGAATTTTTTCTATAGTGTGGCTAATGCCGTTTTTAAGAGGGAGTACCGGCACAGTGGCGATGGCTCGATACGAACGGCTATTATAAAGGTGCCAATCAGTACAGAATTTGAGATTCGGTCGGATATTGAAAAGAATCCGTGGCGCCACGTGGTATTTGTGGCGAAATTTGTTGACGGGAAATTGAAACTCTATGCCAGTGTGGATGGAGCAACGAGTGGTGAGAATGCGCCAACGGCAACGTATTCCTCTGCATTGCCACTGGAATCTCCCCCAAACTCGATCCAGGTGTCGCCAGGGGACATACCGGGGAATGTGGCGGAAGTGACCATTTTCCAGAAAGCCCTATCCGCGGAGCGGATTCAGCAGTTGCCATCGGTCAATCTGATGGATCCGATCGTACAGCGGCAGTGGCAGGAGGATGAGGCTTTGCGGTTTTATTTCCCCCTGAATTTCCATCCGTGCGAGGAACTGACGGGGAAATGTCCGGAAATTCTGCACAATGGGCGTTTATTTGGTCGGCAAAGCTTTATTGTGCATAGTCCTGCGGCTCGATTGCATCGTCCTCGCTGGGCAGATACGATCCGGGGTCCGGCTATCCCATCTGCGTATTCGGTTCAAATAACACCGAATACGGCGGTGTCACTGCAACGGGGAGGAAGTGGTGCCCCGTATGCGGCGCCAACCGGTCCATTTACTGTTCTGTGCTGGATCAAGACAACCAGCCGGGAAGGTGGCAAAATCCTGGGCTTTGAAAGCACGGCTGCTCCGGGGCTCAACAGCCGTGACTATGATCGGCATCTGTATATGAGCACTGATGGACGCTTGCATTTTGGTATCTGGTCCCACAGCCACGGCGCGCAGGTGCTTTCCACTCAACACCGATATAACGACGGGCAGTGGCATCACGTAGCAGCTTCTTTCGAGCCAACAGGAACGCACAAAGGGATCATGCGGATTTTCGTTGATGGGGTCAGCATCGATGAGCAGGAAGTGTGGATTGATGGTTCGACTTACAATGGCTATTGGCGCATCGGACGAGGGCGGATTCAGGGGTGGCCCGACGCTCCCTCGCAGAACCGGGCAATGGAGGGCTCGATCACAGAAATCGGAGTGTATTCCGCTGCATTGAGCGGCAGAGAGAGTACCGCATTGATGTATCGCACGCCGCCGCTGGAATTTTCCGCTTTGCAGCATTCACTCTCCTGCGCGGACACCAGCAGTGCCGCATTGTATGATCGGAAAACCCACCAGCAGAATGCGGTGTATGGTGGAATGCATCGCCGACAGCACACCGGCACGGTGCATTGGGCAACCTATCAGCGCAATTTTGGAATGCTGTTGCCGCAGATTTCAAGTGGATTGCCGCAGACGTATCAGTTGAGCGTTCGGGTTTTTTACCGCGGTGCTGGACCGGATACGGGCGTTGTGTATCGCTATCCGCTGTCTGTTCGGGCACTTGCCTTTGCGCGAGAAGGAGGGCAGAACAGAGATACGATTCGAAATTGGACTCCTATTGCGGCTTATGCCGATGATGGGTTCGGTCCGTTTTTTGAAGCCAGTCAGGATCCTGTCCGCTTTGCTTTTCGAGGAATGCTCCATCCCTGGTCGGTGCGCCGGGTTGTGCTTCGCAAGTCGAACGGTGAGCAGTTGGCGTCGCATTCCTATACCCGGACCTTCACGTGGCAATCGCCGTACGGAGTTGCACTGGATGTGGGCGAGGCAGAACCGGGGTCATATCTGGAACTGTCGGTTGAAGAAGTTGATAATCCGGAAGTGCGGCGGGTCACACCCTTTTTCCTCAAGGTGCTACCACTGGTGCCGCCAAAGATTGAAGGAGATTTCGGACCTTTCGACCAGGCAATTGCTCCAGGTTCAATGGAACAACTCCAGACGTTCCGGATCATTGAATTTGCAGATGAAGTGCGAATGATCGCCGAATATTACGATCAGCGTGGCATTCTGATCCGCCGGGACACTGCCCGAAAGGTGGCGGGCAATGATTCCCTCTGGCTCCTTACCACCCCGATGGGAAGCCTGGAGCCGCCGACGACCAATCTGGTTTTGAAAACCTACAACTCGCGCTCTGGTGATTTGTTGCGCAGTACTACGAAACCCATCACTATCCGCCGAACTCGACCGGATTGGTTCAGTGCCGCACGCTTCGATAATGTGAGTGAAACCACGACAACGGTAGACTTTACCGTAAAAGTGCCCTATAATGCTCCGGTGGAACCGCAAATCTGGACGGTAAATCCAGCAGTTTTAACAGCGCTTGTAAATCCATCAGCGACTTATCTACTGGGTTCAGGCGTCCCGATTTTTAAGGGCAAACCACTGGGTTTTCCATCCAATAGTTTTGAAGTCCGATGCCGGTATGCAAAGTCCAGAAAAGCACTGGCGTTGATCTCCACGCCTCGCACAACGATGACCTTGAACATTTTTGGTATTCCGATTACCCGGCATTTTTCCTGGAAAGAGCGCGACGGAAAAGCATTTTATCTGCTGGATAGCAATCAGAATCTGCTGGCACAGCAGCTATTTTCCTTCGCTTTCCAGCAGGATTTGCCAACAATTCGAGCAATGCAGGGATTTTTGCAGGCTATTGGGGTATTGGAGAAACTGGAAAAAGATGGTGATGCAACCATCGAGCCGTACGTAACTATCGGCTTTAATTTTGCCTTTGCGCAGTATGTCCACCATAATCTGGGGTATGATGCAGAAAAACACCGCTATGGAGCGAAAGGAGTCCGGGCATTTACAAAGAGCCGACTTGGCTTTGTGCGCGAGCCTTTGCCCTATCCGGAACCGGAACCGGACCCCGATACCGTGGATGTTACGCAGTGGGCAGGTTATGAAGTGTTCCAGATGGGGGGAGGATTGACACTCTCAGTCGGCGTTTCGGTTGCCGGGGGATTGGCAGGACTTTCGCTGGATATCACCGGGCGAATGCTTGGCGGCCTAGGACATCAATGGAAGACGGTGCCCGATCGGTGGAAATCGCCACTGTTACCCTCCATTACGCTCCAGTTGTATGGGAAGGTGGTGGCTCATTACCTCTTCCTGTTCAGCAAAACCCTATACGGTCCCAAAATGTTTCTGCACCTGACCGAAGGCTATGCGTTCCCGGAATTATTCCCCAACCAGGGACACGGAATTTTTGGTTTGCTGAAGTCTCGATTGAGTTCGCAAAAAAGGGGATCGCCATCGTGGACACTGGCACCGAAGCGGCAGGCTGGCACACTTTTCGGGACAGATGAGCTATCCAGTCAGGTCAACCGTATCACGCCGATGTTATTCCCACAGCCGTCGGTTGCATCGGCGGATTCGGTGTTCCTGATTACCTGGATCGAAGAGTCCTTCGATGACACTCGCAGCATTGTGCTGAGCCAGCGACATCTGGGACAAAAGCATTTTGCAGCGCCTGTAACCATTGTAACCAACCGGAATGCGCCGACATATCCGCAACTCAGCTATAGTGGTGGACCGTATGCTGTAGTGACCTGGATGCAGTCGCGGTATACACCGGAAACCGTGCCTCGTGAACTCGGACCAATCACCTTTCTGGAATCCGAGGATATCTGGTATGCGATCTACAATGTCAGGACACGGCAGGTTGAAGCGGTTGGAATGGTCCCGGATAATCTTGACAGTCTCCGTTCAGGCAGGATCGAGGGAAAACCCGCAGCTACGGTGCTCAATGATGAAGAGATTCTCATGGTCTGGCATGTGCGATACGGTCAATCCTCCGATCTCCTGGCGGTGACGATTGATCGAAATTCGGACGGTGTGTGGGAAGTGCAGATGCCACCGGTGTTACTGGCAACACAGTTCCAGGATCACGAAATGGTGCTCAATCGCATTGGGAACAATGCTGCCGTGCTAAGCTGGATTGAGCGGGATCGACAACAGGGGCGCGTGGTCAGTCGGGTGCGCAGCCGCGTTTATTATGGTAGCTGGAAGACGCCCGAAACGCTACTCCATAGCGGAGAGAGCACGGAGCATATTGTCGATATTGCCCAGGGATTTAACCATACAGGAGCAGGGGCATTGCTCCAGATTTCGGTTGATACAGTGACGAAAGAGACAGTCATTCGCCTTCTCCAATGGGATACCACTGCTGGTCGGTGGGATCGGATGCCGCTTTTTGAATGGCGCGATTCCCTCTCCTATTGTACCCTGCCCCGCGTGGCAGTAAACGACAATGGCGTAATACTGGCTGGATACCGCCGTGCGTGGACCTCGAAGATCTTTGGCGAACACCGGAGTCAGATCGATTTAGTCGCGATTGATCCGAAACGGCAGCAACAAAGGCATATAATGGCTTCGCCATACGTCTGCGATACGGCAATGCAGATTTACAGTTTTGATTTCGATTTTCAAACGCCACAGACCATCAATTTATTTGCGCACGAAAACAACGCCACCGCAGTTGGCGATACAATCCAGTACGGAATTCGATGGGGCAATCGGAATATGAACCTGGTCCTGCGAACGTTTCGCCTGGATGAGCTGCTGTCGGTAACGGATCTTCCGGAAGATTCGGTGGTGGTTACCGGCGTGCGGCAACGGTCGTCCATTGCCTCGAAGTTTCAGGTTCACCTGGCGCCGCAACCGGCGTCTGAACAGGTAACAGTGAGCTTCACAGTTCCCGCCGCAACGGAAACGACCGTGAAATTGTACACTGCCAATGGGCGAAAGCTGCGAACCATTCTTGGTCCGGCGGTGCTATCCGGCGAGCAACACGTAAACGTCCCGGTGAGAGAAGAAGCAGCCGGTCTCTATATGCTGCGATTCCGGATAGGGGAGCAGGTATACTACCGCCAGTTTCTCATAGTTCGGTAGCCCGGAACATTGCACAACACCTTTGCCAGAACGTGCCGGCTTTTGCTGGCAAGATCTGGGAGCGCCGGCTGGGAGCGCCGACACTGGGAGCGCCGACTTCAGTCGGCAAAAGATGGAAAGATGCACGCTGAAGCGTGCGCTCCCAGTGGATGCACACTGAAGTGTGCGCTCCCGGTGGGCGACCGGTCGGGTTGTGCCGGCTGGGAGCGCCGACTTTAGTCGGCAACGTTGCACCCTAAAGGGTGCGCTCCCAGTAGAATGTAGTGGCAGAATGCCCAAACGGCGAGCGGAGCAGTTGGCACGGGAAGCGGAGATGACGCCGGCGGGAATCGAAGCGATGAAGCAGGCGCTTCTTGAGAAGGTGATCCGGCGGGACGTGCAGGAGCAGGCAGAGAAGATGCGGCGGCGGTTGTGGGAGAAGAAGTTAATGCCAGAGCTGGAGGCAGCAAAGGAGATCGCGCGCATAACCGGCTGGCACATTGTCCTGCGGGAGCCGGGGGCGTATGCGGAATATAAGCACGCAGATGGATGGCGGGAAGAAGGTGGCAGGATTAAGGAGATTCTGGAGATTAAGCAGATAATCAAAGGGACACAGAATTTGCAGAGAGCAGTAAAAGGGCATCTTGATTCGGCGTTGAAACAACCGGGAAAGACGGTCGTGTTGTTTGTCGA
>WFXC01000038.1 GCA_015490805.1 Candidatus Kapaibacterium sp. | reverse complement strand
TCAGTGGAGCGGTGGAGGTGGTGCTGTACGACGGGTATGGGCGGAAGGAGGTGGTGATAGCGAGAGGGCAGCAGGAAGCGGGATGGAAAGAAGTGCGGCTTGGGACGGAGGGATTGAGCAGCGGGTTACATTTTGTGCGTTTGCGGAGCGGGCGGTATGAGAAAGTGGTGCCGGTGTGGGTGGTGAAGTAGGGGGAAAGGCGTCACCTGACCGTCGAGGCAAATCTGTGCGTTCGTAGTGTGTCAGGAGCGCTGGCTTTTGCCAGCAGGGAATACCCTCTCCCTCCGGCAGAGGGTAAGGGTGAGGGGAAATTTTGCACACTGAAGCGTGCGCTCTCCAGCAAAGAGGAAGCACTGAGGTAGCCATTTCTGGCGACTGACACTACTGGCTTTCTCCACTGCTTGCCCGTCGAGTTTATTTGAACTTTGTCCAAATAACAACTGAAATGTGTATATTTGCATTTTGCTAAATGGAAATATGGTTGTGCAAGAAAGGGAGTCTGATGGTGATGCGATTCTGGATGGGCTGTTTTGGTGCTGCTGTGCTCCTTTTGTCGACCGCTTTTGCGGGGGAACGGCGGTTTGTGTATACGTATGAGGCGGAGGTGTTACCGAAAGGGGTGCGGGAAATCGAAATCTGGTCTACGTACCATTACCGGTCCGATTTTCTGCGTCTGGCGAACCGGATTGAGCTGGAATGGGGATTGGGGAGCAATGTGCAGACGGCGTTTTATCTGAACACTGTGTCCAGTTCAGGAGAACAGGGCGGGAAAACGCGGTTGAGCATTTCCAACGCGTGGGTGTATCAGTTTCTGGATGTGGGGCAACACGGCATAGCATCCGGTCTTTACGGGGAGTGGACGTTAGCGGCAAATGAGGTGGAGCTGGAGCTGATCTGGTTGGGGCATACGTTTGTAGGGAATCTGCTGGTCGGCTGGAATCTGCTGGGCAAGCAGGCGTGGGAGCGCGAGGAGGGGCAATGGGAAGTCAAGCGGGCAGTAGCAGTAACAGGCGGGGTCAGCATACCGTTGTCATCGGCAATCGCTGCCGGTATTGAGTTTGTGCAGCAGTATAATGTGGCAGAGGAGGTGGTAACTGGAGCCCCGTTGTTTGCTGGTCCGGTGTTTTCCGTTCGCCAGTCTGGATGGTGGGCAACAATGACTTTCCTGCCGCAGTTGGTCGACGTACACAGGAAAGCGTTGAATCTGGATCGCTTTGATCGGTGGCAGTGGCGTCTGTTAGTTTCGTGGATCTTCTAATGCGACGACGTATGCGTTTTCACTGGCTGGTAATGGGGGTGGTTGCTCTGGTGGTCGTTCACTGCGTTACCCCCTTGCCCCTGCCAACGCCGCCGCACGTGCAGCGGGCGCAGGAGCGATGGGAGTTTGCAGATTCAACGTTTCTGGCAGAAGCACGCGTGCTGTATAGCAAGAACTGCGGCGGCTGTCACCGTGCTTATCCACCGTGGGAATTTTCTCTGAAAACGTGGGTAAAGGAGTTTCCGGAGATGGTGGAGGAAGCAAAAACCGACTCTGCGATCGCCGCCCGCATCTGGATCTACATCCTCACTTTTCAGGACACGACCCGGATTCCACCGGCGATTGCGGTGCCACTGCCCCGGAAATAGCCTCTGGCATTATGCAGACACACAGAGCCAGGGTTCGCTCAGCGAAGCCCGGTGGGCGACCAGCCGGCCGCCCCTACAGGTAGGATGTGGCAAGGGTGTGGATGCCGCGACTGGAGCGCCGGCTTGAGGCGGCATGCACCCTAAAGGGTGCGCTCCCAGCAAACCGGAAGCGCTGACACTGGGAGCGCCGACTTTAGTCGGCAAAAAAATGCACGCTGAAGCGCGCGCTCCCGGCAACCGTGTGTGGGCGACCAGCCGGGTCGTCCCTACGAGAACGTGCGGAAGCCGATTTCTATGCGAATTTATCCCGGTTACCACTGCTGTTCGAAGCGGAGTTGCAGGAAGTACTCCGAGAGTGCGGGATCAGAGTACAGCCGGGCAGCCGCTTCCAGAAAGAGCGTTCCCAGTGCTCCGAGGCGGTAGTGTCCACGCAGCAGGGCAGCATAGTTGCGGAGGGATCGCTCAACACCGAAGCCGAGGCTGAGGGAGAGGGCAAAATTGGGGCTGAACGTGTAGCTGGGCATCAGTTGCACCTGATACGATTCACCGATCGTGGTGTCTGGAACATCACTGGTGGGGACGGTATAGAACAGATCGAGCTGGAGTTGCAGGGGGAAGGCAAAACTCAGAATTTGATTGGCAGTGAAGGTATGCAGAACGAACCGTTGCGATCGCTGCTGCGTTTGCTGAGAATAATTGAGCAGTGTAACCAGCCCGGTTCGACCGATCCGCAGCGGGTAACTGAGCATTACGCGCCAGAGATCCGTTGCAAAAACCAACGTATCCTGTCGCTGTGCTGAGCGGTGGGCAGCAATGAGAAGAGTTGGAAGATGTGGGAGTCGCAGTCGCAATTGTCCACCCATTCGCTGCGTACGTGTCGTCACCGGTTTTGTCCCCAGAATGTTGTCTTTTTCCTCGCTGTATCGAAGTCGGAGCGCCACGCGCCGTTTCCATAGGTGTTGTTGAAGCTGAACGGATTGCTGCTGCCAGTCAGTCCGCAGCACCGGATTACCGAAGGTACGGAAACCGGGACCGACCATCTGTGCCCGGAGATGTACCTGCGTTCCTGTTTCTGGCACGGTGGTGCGGAGCTGGAGAGTATAGGCAAGGTCCCAGGAGCTGCTCAGGCGGAGTTCCAGAAAACGGGTCAGCCACCGGGGAAAGCGATCTTCAGCAACGTAGGGGCTGCGAAGATCCCACGTTACCAGAGACGTTGCAACGGCGCCGGAGAGAAACAGTCGCCGGGTAATGAGCTCCGTTCCCGCTTGCAATTCTAACACGTGTGTGGCATACGGTCCTCCGGTAACTGGCACCACGGTATCTGGCAGGCTGCCTGTGTCTTCTTTGCCGGAAACGATGCCGAGAGCAACGAAATCGGATGGGGAGTGAAAAATGCCGAACCGCAGGGCGTGCAAGCGTTGCCCAAATGAGGATTGCTGGATGCTATCGGTTCGGATAATCGGCTGCCGGGTTGTTCCAGAGGCAAAACTGGCGTGGAAGCTGCCGGGAGTCCAATCGACGCTGATGCCATCGAGCGCGACGCTGTTGAGCGAAAGCGGAGAGAAACGGGGATATACCGTGCCAATCTCAATCTTCGGCAGATACAACAAAAACCGCTCAACGGAGGAGATGATGTCCAGTTGCTCTAATTCGCTCAACTGCGCTGCCAGCTCAGCCGGAGATTGGCGTGCCAGTTGTTCCAATCGGCGCAGTTTTTCAACCTGTGCTAACTTCTCCGGCTGTACCTGCGCTAAGGAGTCGCGGATATCATCGTATGCTGATGCCAGTGCTACCAGTTCAGGATCCTGGCGCAACTGTTCCAGTTGGGTGCGGATGCGGTCGATCAGTTGCTGCTTGACATTCTCCGGTTCAAACAATCCTGTCACCGCATTGATGTTCTGGCGGAACTCCTGTCGTTCGGACGAAAGGAGCAGGTAGAAGGAAATGGGCAGGTGCACAACGGTGACGGTTGGCTCGAAGATCCATTCCCAGAAGAAAGGGCGGTACTCCTGAAAAGTATTCCGCTGATCAGCAACCTGTATCCGGAAACGATTGCTGCCCGACACCTGAATCCACGAACTCTGCGCCCGGCTGGGTAGCCAGGTGGTGAAGAGGAGGAGCACAATGGCGACGACAATCCCCCAGTGTCGTATCCGGTGCTGCGTTATGGGCATTGCGGTATCCATCAGCTCAGGAGCATTGCAGCCCGTGATTACGGTAAAGCCACGGGAGCGATGGGCACAGGGGGCAGGGAAGGATCGCTCAGGATATCCGTAATGCTTCCCCTGCCAAGCTGCCCTTTGCTATTGTTGCCCCAGGCGACCAGTGTTCCATCCGCCCGGAGCGCCAGAATGTGACTCCCGCCAGCGGCGATGCGAACGACACCGGTCAGACCCGGCACCTTCTGCGGTTTGACCGGATTCCATCGTTCCCCTGTTTCAGTAATACCCACTTCATTGCTGCCCCACACCCAGACGGTACTATCACGGCGGAGGGCGACAGAGAAGCAACTGCCGGCGGCGATATCCACAACATCTGTCAGTCCCGGAACGCGCACGGGTCTGGCAACAATGGCGCCGGAATCCGGATGCACCTGTCCATTGCTGTTTCGCCCCCACGCCCAGACAAATCCCTGTTTATCGAGAGCAAGGTTGTGATAATCTCCGGCAGCGATGGCAATGATGTTCCGTAGCCCTTCGATACGGCGAGGCTTCAGCACGCGGTAATCTGGAAGTTCAGAGGGAATGAATCCCAGTTGCGCATAGGCGTTCGATCCCCAGCCATAGACCTGTCCTCCAGCCAGTGCCAGTGAGTGGGCAACGCCGGCAGCGATGCCGTTGACCGGTCCCAATTTTACAAAGCTGGCTACTTTGACCGGTGTGGATTCCATTGCACTGGTATGCCCGATGCCCAGTTCACCGTTGATGTTGATGCCCCACGCCCAGACGATCCGGTCTTCGTCCAGTGCTAAGGAGTGACGCTCCCCGGCGGCGACGGCGATGAATTTCTTTTGCTGCGGATGAGCGATTACTTTAGGTTGATCAAGGATCGCATCGGTGGCATTCCCGCATTGTCCGTAGTCATTCTTTCCCCACGCATACAGTTTGCCATTTTTCAGCACTGCCAGCGAGTGCCAGTAGCCGGCGGCGACGGCGACGACAGAGGAGAGGCTGGTAAGGATCGGCTGCGGAATCATTGCGTTTTGTTGCCCCACCTGTCGGTAGCGATTACTGCCCCATCCGTAGAGCGCTCCCTGAAGGTAAAGTTGCCAGATTTGCTGGAGTGGCTTCGCAACGGCTGTCCGGCGCGTCGACGGCTGCGGCATTTGCCGCTGGAGTGCTGCCTGCGCAATGGATTTGATCAGGGCTTTATCCACCCGGACTTTTTGCGTTGCCAGTTGGGGAAGCAGGTACTCAGTGCGAAAAGCAATTGGATCTGTCACCGCTGGCTTGTTGGTTTTGACGGCAAATGAATGAGCCAGTCCAGCAGTGAAGAGTGAAACATCGATGGCGGCTGCCGGCTTCGATGCCTGCTTCGGCGGCTTCGGTGGTGCGAAAACGAAGGACCAGACTTCACTTTCCCCCAGCAGCGTGGTGCCAGCGTAAGCCTGTACCTGCCAGGCGTATCGCTTCCCGGCTTCAAAAGGACGGGCAGTAAGCGGATAGACCAGCAGCGTTGTGGGGATGGATCGGCGAGTTAAGAAAGCAGGATTGCGCAGCATCGCATCGTACGGCGTCTGGCGCCCCAGAATCTCCACGATCCGAAGGGTGTACGTCACACGTTGGCCCATCGGCAGCGGCGTCGGCGGAAGCCACGTAAAGGTTGGACGTTGTTCCTGCACCGTGTCCCCATCAGCCGGTTCAATCAGGACTGGTGGGGAAAGCCGTTCAACCACCTGTTCAAAGCAATCACTACCCAACTCTTCCCCCGTCGATGCTTCATAAGCGGTAACACAGACGGTGTATTCACCCGAAGGGACCTGTCCTGTTCGCTCAAAGATAGACCGGTAGCGCTGATCAACCCGAATCACTTCAATGGGCGAAAACTGCGTGGCGGTCATCGTATGGGTGCCGGGCGGAAGAGAGAAAACCGCACTGCGGGCGTGCGCAATTCTTCCATCACGGGCTTCATCCACCGTGCCTTCCAGGTAGATTTCGAGGGTTTCGTTTGAGAAATTGGTCAGGCGGACGCGCCATAGATCCGATTCTCGAAGCTGATTCGGTGGAGGCTGGAAAAGTTGCACCTGCACCATCTGGGCAACAGCAGTGACGAAGCTCAGAAGTCCTGCGAGGGCAATTTTGAAACCCTTCATTGTTGACCGCCTTCCTGTGACACTTGCTGTTTCGTTCTATTCTGCACTGATGCTCACAGCATCGGCATAGACCAGTCGTCGAGTCAGCCGCGTTCCCATCATCGGATCGGCGATAATTTTCGCCGTGATCAACTCTGGCGATCCACTCCGGGAGGGCGCATCGGCAAACCATTGTTCAAACTCTTTCAGGACAACGCGGAGCTTGGCACCCGGCTGGAGCGCGAGCTGCTGCAGATCGATATTGCCCACCCAGACGCCCGGCGTGCGGCTCTCTATTCGATCCAGCCCAATGGTAAGAAGGGGTTTCCATCCAAGCGCTGGTGGTTGATCGGGCAGCAGCATTTCAACGGTCGCTTCCATTTCGCTGTTAGCGTGCAGCGCAAATCCTGCCCGGTACGTATGTCCCTCAACGATAATGCGGATCCGCTTGCCTTCCTGCACCACTGTGGCTTTGCGCCGTGGCAGAATCTGAAGGAAATCCAGCGTTGTCACGCGAGACAGATGAGCATCATCGACCGAATAGGGCTGAAAGCGGGCGAGGGCAAATCGGACGAAGGGGAAGTAGGACTCACCCGGATCCAGCGGAATGTCGGCATACCAGAGTCCTCGTTCAGCGTCATATCGAGGTTCGAAGCCAACCGCCGTCACTTTGTAGTTTGTTCCCTTGAGTTCTTCCAGGGTCAGTTGATCGCCGGTCTGCACAACATCGCTGAACAACACCGGTGTTGGAGTCAGGTCCGTAGGGGTTGGAGCAGAGAGCCAGATGGGATCCAGCCCCCACGAGGTGACGTATGGCTGCAACTGCGGTGGTAGGGAAGGTCCGCCAAGGAGTTTTGCGGTAAAAGTGCCACCCAGCCACTTTTTCGGCTGCCCGGCGGCTGGCAACAACACTGCCAGCAATTCATCTTCCCCGGAGCTGTACCACGGGCGCTCAATGTAGATTCGGGTTACCGGTATCCGCTCGCTGATCACTCGATTCCCGTCCCGCTGCCGCTGCCATCGGAAAGCGGGAATGGCGTAGGGAATCGAAAGACCGGCAGGACGGGCAGTGTTGAGAATTTGCAGCGTCTGTTCCGGTCCGCTGCGTGCAAAGAATTCCTCCGATAGCCGGGGTGGGAAAAACTCCCGATACCGACTGATCGCCGTCGCTCGATACCGGACGCGGCGATGTTTGGTGTCCCCGAATTCGTGGACAAAGTGGAGATTGGTCAACGTATCCTGCGTCGGATTATCGGTGATGATTTCTCCTACCGTTGTCCCGCTCTGCGGTGCGGGATCTCTTCCATCTTTGCCATCGCGAGGTTCCGGCTCCGCCGGATTATCGATGGGCGTGTTCCACTCACCGTTGATGGTGACTTTGCCCGTAGATTTTGCATCGATAGTGAGGTCTAACTGCAACGGCGCCTTCGTGTCGCCTAAGCTGCGCTGCGGTGTTTGCGCAATGGTGGTGATTACCGGATCTGCTAATGGCTGGCTGACAGCGTGGACAATTGTTAACTTGCGCGGCGGTGTCAGCATCCAGTGCCATCCGTACAGAGAGGCTTCGTGGAGCTTCTGGGCAACTGCTGGCGGTGCTCCTTGCGAAAGCAGATGCCACAGTGCCAGCAGGTCGCGATTTTGCTCCGCTTCCGTCGGCGTCGCACCAAGGGTACAACTGTACAGAAGCGTTGCTTCCCGTCCCTTCGGCAAATAGATGGTCAGCACTCGCTGCGCCTGATCCCAGGATGGAAGACCATCGCCTTCGGCAAGCACCAGCCGGAATCCCGGAACGTTGGGCCAATCGGCTGGCTCGCCAAAATTGACAATCACGGCGTTTTTGGTTCCCACGACGGTTCGCTCTTCGATCGACCCATCGGGATGGATCCAGAGAATTCTGCCCGGTGGTAAGCCAGGCACATTCTGAAACACCGCCGCACGCGCCAGGGGATCCGGGATGTATGGCGTGGTGACCTGCGGATCGCTTTTGAGCGGATAAGCAACGGTTTCCCCCGTGACTGGATTTGTCCACTGTGCTTCTGGAAACAGGGCAGAGCCGCCGGGGAGGGTGTCTTCGCGGGACACCAGCATCGCATACGTTGCCGGATCCATCTTCCCGCCGGGTGCAGTGTCCAGTTTACCGTGCTGCTCCGCTAATTCAACACTGCCGCGGGGTGCTACGACGTGTCGCTCGCTGATCTGCGTCGTCGCCGCCGGCGCTTCCGGATCAAAAGCACGATACCGGATTGCCATTACTTCCAGTGATTCACCCGTTTGCAGATCCGGGTCTGGTAGCGATCGCATCAGGAGTACGGGATTGGGAACAGGTTCCCAGCGGTAGTACACCAGCTCATCAGAGGTTTTGCTGAAGTCGTTCGGATCTATTTCCTTCAGCGGTCGACTGTAACCTGCCAGATCGACCGTCCGCAGACGAAACCGATACCGCTTGCCGAAACGCAGGCGGGGAAGTGAACCGGCAGGCACGGCGAATGTGGCTTTAATCTGATACTTATCCAGCGGATCATTTGCCGGATCAGCAGGATTGTCCTCCGTATCGATCGTTTTACCGGGACGTTGCACTGCCAGACTCCAGCCTTTCCACACGGCTAAGGATTCGTGCAATCGCATCTCGTCTGGCGGTGCATCGGTGCGCGTGACCGGTCCCAGCGTCAGCGTTCCTTCATCCTGACCGGTAACGGTATCACCGGTCCGCAGCAGTTTGTAGGTTGCCAGCCGTTCGAAAAGCGAATGCCACTGGTTCGTTATCGAGTCCCACACGTCGATGCGGTAGCCGCGAAGCAGGTCCTCGGCAAACAGGGTTTCGGTTCCCGTGCTTTCTAGCGTCGTATTCTTCGTTTGCGCCCGTTGCAAATGCTGGAACAGCACGAAAGCGAGGTTGTGGCGAACCAGCATAAACCCTACACTTTGCAGCGCTGGAGTGCCGACGGAACGGGATTCCGGATCGACAGCGTGCGGACCACCTAACCGAATTTTTGTTTGGAATGGCGCCTGAACCCCTTCCCGAAGACGGCGCAGGGAGCTGGCAAAGCCCAGCAATTTGCGGGCAGCACCGTCGGGATCAACGGATACAAATTCGTACCGCCCGCTTTGCAGATTCACCAAGCCTTCCACAATATCGGAACCGGGGGCAGGTTGGGGAAGGAACAGGCGTTTCGCTCCGTCCAGCTGGTATTGCACCTGCGGTGTCAGGTTGACCGTTGCACTCATCGCCGGCGTCCATTTCGGCTGTACCTGCACCCAGCCGGTAGCTGGCATTCCCGAGGGTCGGGGGAACTCGACAATTATCAGGATGCCCAGCCGCTCCAGCAGCAGGGGATGATTGAGGAGTGCCGAAAGGATTTCGTGAAAATCGGGTTTGGGGAGAGCAATGACTGCCCGTTTATATGGCGAATACGCTGCGGCATACGTTGGATTGGCATTGTGCGGCATTGGCGCATTCATTGGCTCGTGGAAGTACTGAATCCACTCAAACGTGGTGCGGAGATCAGGACGCTGCCAGGCAATTGCTTTCTGTTCCTGCAACCGGGCGCGCAATTGCCGCCGCCGTTTCTGCCACTGATCGCGATCATCCAGGGCGAGATTGCTGAGCACTTCATAAATGTTATCCAGCCACGATGGCACTTTCTCATCCCGATGGCTGGGCCACTGCGGAACACTGTCCGGGGCGTTCTGTCCAAAGGTCTGGTACACCTGCTGCACAAATTCCACCAGCGGTTTGACCGGATAGGAGCTGATGGGCAGTTGCGCATACATTGGAAACTGGTAAGGCTGAACAGGTGTATCCGGTTGGAACACTGCTTCCCAGACCGCTGGCTGGGGTTCGGTCAGCACCGTATAATCACCGGGCATCAGGTGTTTGCCGTTCAGTACGAGCGTGAGCGATACCTGCTGCAACGTCGAAACCCAGTTCACCCAGTCAGGGTACTGGCTGAGCTTTTTCAATGCCGTATCCGTTGAGCGGAGCCGGGGCGAGATCACGATCGAACAGCGGAGACGATCACCACTTCCCCATCCACGTGGGATGGCGGTCCACATCACCTGTTGCGACAGTGGCATTTTTCGCTTCCTTTATGTTGGTTAACGTGCCGTTATGCAAAAGCCAGGCAATACTGTTTCCACGGTTCGGGTGTTGGAAACATCTGGGCAAATGTTGGATCACCTGAAGATCCTTTGAACTGTCGCTCAACCTTGATCGAAACGGACTTGCTGAAGAAGAGCACATTCACTTCCACCACCAGCGACGCCTGCCCATAGACTTTCCCGTTGGACTGCCAGGTGAGCGACATATAGAGCACAGCCGAGATACTGATGATCCCCAACACCCGCAGTTCGCCCCACATCCGGAAATATCCTTCCAGCGTGGCGATGTTGCCACCGTTCTGGAAAACCATCCGGAAATAGATGCCCACCATTGCCCCGGCTGATCCCTGAGCGACGGCAACACTGAAGGCGAAGCTCCCGCCGAATTCAAAAGCAGCTTCCAGCAACGTTACACCAGCCGGGGTAAGTTCCAGTGCAAAGAATCCGCCACCGCCGAAAACGTAAACCGTGAGCCGGAACGGATCGTGCCGTTCACAGAATCCGAACCGGAGTGTTACCGGCTCAGAAATGAACGGGATTTTGAGTGAGAAAAAGAGTGAGAGATTCTGGATGCTCAATACCCCGACGGAAATGGAAGGCAGTCCCAGTTTGTAGTACACCAGCAGACCGGGATTTTTCAGCAGTTCGATTTTGGGCAGGTAATCGCCAAACCCTCCTTTGGGAATGAGATCTTGCAGCTTGCTCACAAAGCTCAATGGTCCTTTGAATTCAACATTGGCAATGTCGACATCAACTTTGACTTTCTCGAAATTTTTCGACCGCAGCCGCAGCCGTGTAAAGTCCACTGCCAGAAACTCCATAATGCCGGCAATCAGGTGGACAGCAAAGTCCTGAAGTTCTCCCTGGATCTTGATCGTAGGCGGTTCTGGTTTCCACGGCTGATGCGCCGATGTTTTGAGTGACAATTTGGTTTTGCGATCGCTGGTGTCGAAAGTTTCAAACAATGGATTGCCGCTGGGCCAACTCTGGAGTTTATCCGTTTCCCACTTGTATTCCAGCGATAACCCTTTCCGGATGTCGTCGATGAATTGCTTCCACTTTTCGTACTTCTGCCGGATTTCTTTTTCTAACTGCTTTGCCGCTTTGATCTCCTGCTCCACCAGTGCTCGCAGCTCGTTGATTTTTTCTTCCACCCGCTCTTTGCGCCGCTGCAATTCCTCCAGTTGTTGCTGCAACTGCTTGCTGGTCGCATCGGTGCGCTTCTTGAGCAGTTCGATCAGCTCGGCGATGTTGCGCGTTCCCAGATCGTTGATGGTCGTCTGGAACGTCGTCCAGATGGTATTGGCGAAGTTCTTGACATCGTTGAGTGCACCTTTGACCTCATTGATTGCCGTCTGAACGGCTGAGGATACCGCCCCCGGCAGCGCCTCGATCGTGTTGATGACAGACTCAAAGCGATCTTCGATGTCACTTTTGAGCTGGTCGATGTCTTCCACAAAGTCGTACACGGTTTTCTGGATCAATTTGGGAATTTTATCCGCTTCGGACGCAGCCATAGCAACAAAAGTAAGGATGCGCAGAATATGCTTGAGTTTGACCGACCCAACGATGGTTGCTTCAAAGACCTGATCGAAAAACTTAGAGGGATCGAAGGTGCCGTTGAGGAAATCATCAAAGGGGGAATTCGCACCCACGGGTCCAATGCCCCGCGAGATGGCTTGAATCTTCAAGTTCGGAGCCGCCAGCCCGCCGGCTTTATCCGTGTTTTGCGAGAAATTGAGTTGCACGGGGTTGAGAAGTTTCAGGAACACCTCACCAGCATTGCCAGCAGGATCGAAGCCAGCAGGAAGAAATCCTTTGGAGTTTTCGCCGAACAATTCTACTGTCGTCGTGGCGCCAGTGCCCAGCAGTGCCTCTACCTGCTGAATCCGGATATCCGCCTGTTCCATCTCCGGATAGAAGTACGGCTCCTTTGCTGTGTCAATGGCTGCACCGGGATCGGGGATAAAGACATTAAACCGCATCACCGCCGTTTCAAAACGGGTGTCCCCCGCCCGTGCTGGCGGTGCATAAGCAACCGATTGTCCGGCTAAGTCCACGGTCCGCCACGACGTGCCCGAATGGTAGGCGCTCTGGACGGTCAGCAGCGTTGAACGCTGGTTCGCTGTCGATTGGATGAAGATCAGGGGGAGCACAAATTCCACTTCCTTGCCTTCCCAATCCGTTGCGACAACAGAAAACAGCACGTCTTTGCCACCGACGCGGGGCCAGAAGGCTTGATTCCCCAGACCATCGATGCCTGTGGTTTCCGGTTTGTCCAGTGGTGGAGTGATCAGCGTTCGCAGTTCGACTTTGCGGAATGGGAATTTTCGTCCTTCGTACCGTTGCCCCGGCAGTCCGGATGCGGGGAAGATTTTGACCGGTTGCCGAACGATGATGAACTGCTTCTGGATCAGATATGCTGCCATCTGCCCTCGAGGCGTGCGGCGGAATTTCCGCTCCGTGATCTTCACCAGCGATGCCCGATGCCCGAAGGGGAAGAGGAAACCAGCATACACCACCCGGACAAAGTGATCCCGTCCTAAGGTTGCGCGGTGCAGCCACTCCTCAACGCTGAACCCTGCTGGCGGTTCCCAGGCAGCCTGCGAATCCAGCCATCCGCCTAAGGCGGAAAGGAACAGCTTTGCAACGCGGATGGGCTGGGGCGTGTAGTTGCTGATGGTAAAGTTCGAGGACAGGTGGACGATTTGATACCGGTCGTTGCGGGTCAAACTGGTTCTGAAGGGCCACAGATCGTTGGGATCCGGGCGAGGCGAGGTGACGTCCCACGACCAGATTGCCCGAACGGTGCGCAATGGCGCGTTACCTTCGTCGAAAGATCCATCCTTCGCACGCACGCCCAAACGGGTATGCCAGAGCTCCACACTGAAATGCTCTGATGCCGGTGGCAACGCCGTCCGATGTGCCCAGGCAGCAAAGCGGTGCGGTGACAGGAACAGACGGTACGGTAGCTCGATGGCGGTTTCCGTCGCTTTCGGCGGTTGCGGTTTGGCAGGAGCCGCTGGCGGCGGTTGCACGAAGTCCTGGACGCTCAGGACGGAAAAATTGAGCGCAGGTTGTGCTTTCGGCGCTGTGAAACGGAGCGTTCCCCGACGGAATTTTTGCACCACCGTTGCCGGTCGCATCCGGGTCATCGGTGACGGACGCTGCTGCTTCGGCTTTGAGGGTTGTAACGCTGATCGCTGCTGCTGCGTCGGCTGGGGCAGCGTCCGGCGCCAGAGCTTTGCCGACATTGTCAGTGCTGATGCTATGCCGACCAGGTGAAAAGCGGTTTCCGTTGCATCGGCAATGTCCGGAGGTAACGCATTCTTTGCAACCACCGGAATGAATTTGTTCCACTCCAGAAGTTTGGGTAACTGCAACGGCAGGCTGCGAATGGTCGCAGGGAAGCGGAAGACCAGCCGGCTTGTTCCAGAAAGCCGCGCGGGAATCGGCGGCATTTCCGGCTTCTCACTCGTCGCCGGCGAGCCGGATTCATAGTAGGCGCGCTCCGCTATGCTCTGGGGAGCGAAGGTGACAATCATTCGGGATTGGGAATTGAGCAGGAGCGTGGTGCCACGAAGCTGGACATTCAAAAAGTCAAAGCGGAGGTAGAGCAGATCTTCGGGACGAAGGACCACAAAGCTGAGCGTGCTGCCGGGATCGCCACGAACCACGGGTCCTAAGGTAATCGTTGGCAATTTCGTCCCCCGCGCCGTGCGACGCCGCTGTCGTCCCTGCTCCTCAATCTGCACCGTCAGGGGAAACAGGGGAGCTGCGGGCTCCGTAACGGCATCTGCCATAGCAAGATGAAACCGGTGCAGCTTCGGCGATCCTGCAGAAACAATCGGGGTATCATTCACAACGCGTAGCTCGAACGGGTGGGTTTCTGCTCCACCACCCAGCTCAAAACTCATCGGGGGCAGGTGGATCCACCACCGCCGTTTATCGCTAAAGTCACCGGAGATCCAGCATTCGTGACGGGAAGACGTGGCAGCACATCCTATGGTAAGATGGTCAAGCCACAGTCGAATTGCCGGATCGGATGTAACGACAACTTCCGCTTCTTCGGCAGCTATGCCGCTGATTGCCCATCGGGAAGCACGATTGCGAGTGGTCGCTGTTTCGATCCGCAGACGCTGGAAGGGAAAGTTGCGGAATGTCCACCGGGTGTTTGGGATGCTCAACATAGACCGTGCAGCATCGATCGCATCGGCAATCCATACTGCCCGCTGCGTTGGCGGCTGTTGAAAGATAGAAGTTGGCTGGTTCCCCACCTGCAGGGTCAATTTCCGGAGCGTGGCGCGCAGTACCGGTGTTGTCAGCAGGATTTCTGAAGCAGCAGTCCCGATGAATGTCCAATCTTTGCCGAACCAAAGATCGATCGTCCCGTTTGCCGCCACTGTTGCCTTCTCTCCCAGACGGAGCACCGGAAGCGGAGCGGATGCACAACGGAGAGGCGTACCCGATAGCCACTGCTGGAGGTCGCCGCGGAACACCCAGCCATTTGCAAATTGCAGCGTGATCTTGAAGCGGTTGCCTGCCGGGACAATCTGGGCACCGAAATCCAGGGGAAAGTCGGTTCCGGGTACAACAGCATTCCGGAGCTGAATCCGAATCCGATCTCCTTCCTGGTTGGCAATGATCTGGGGACGTCCGGCGAACCATCGTCGATCCACTAGCCACCGGGTAGTGCCGAAGGAAAGCAGTGCTTGATCAGCGGTAACCTGGAGCGTTGGCTGCGGCAGTATCGCACTCTCAAGGGTTTTCGATAAAGCGGGCGCAGTGGCAAGGAAAGCAGAGCTCAGTTTCAGAATGTCGCGTCGGGAAATACGATTTTCCTGAGGTAGCAGTTCTCCGAACAGATGGCGAATTTTTGACGGTGAAAGGTAGTGAAATCGCATCGGGATTCTCCACCTTTGAAAAACAAATTTTGGCTGGGAAGGCAAAGAATTTGGTGGGAGAACCTGAGGTGACACCAAATCCTCTGACATCCACTTTTCAAAGATACGGAATTTTCACTACAAAAGCAAATCGGTGGGTAGCATCAAGCTGGTCTTTCGGTGCTCCAATTCACAATTCTCAGTATTCCAGCACCTGCCGGCATGTGTCCAATAACTTTTCCGCCGACGGCAGCATTGCCTGTTCCAGTGACGGCGCCATTGGCACCGGAGCATCGAAGGCAGCGACGCGGCGGATCGGAGCGTCCAGATACTCAAAGGCTTTATCAGCGGTCCGGGCGGCAATTTCTGCGCCAAAACCTGCTGTCAGGGTGGCTTCGTGGGTGATGACAACCCGATTGGTCCGTTGGACAGAGTCGAAAACGGTGGCTTCATCGAACGGCACCAGCGTGCGAATATCGACAACTTCAACGCTGGCGCCCTCGTCTTCCAGTCGGGCTGCTACTTCCAGCGCTATGTGCACCATCCTGCCGTAGGTGATGATGGAAAGGTCTGTACCGGGACGGACGATGCGGGCTTTGCCCAGCGGCACAAAGTGTTCACCTTCCGGCACATCTTCTCGAATTTTTCGGTAAAGCCCTTTGTGTTCAAAAAACAGCACGGGATTAGGATCGCGAATGGCGGCAATCAGCAACCCTTTCGCATCCGCTGGAAAGGCAGGAAAAACAACTTTCAGTCCGGGCGTGTGGGCAAACCAGGCTTCAGCACTGCGGGAGTGGAAGGGACCAGCACTCATTCCACCTCCAACCGGTCCACGGACAACAATCGGTACCGGCAGCCCCCACCGGTACGCCGTCGTAGCAGCGACATTGACCAGTTGATTAAAGCCGTTGGTGATGAAATCCATAAACTGCATCTCAGCCACCGGGATCAGGCCGTTCAGCGCAGCACCAATTGCTCCGCCAATGATCGCTGCTTCGGAAATGGGCGTGTTAATCACCCGTTGTTTACCAAATTCTTCCACGAATCCTTTCGTGACTTTGAACGCTCCACCAAATTCTGCGATGTCTTCGCCCAGCAAAAAGACTCGCTCATCCCGCCGCATTTCATATCGGAGCGCATCGCTGATCGCCTGTAACAGCGTCATCGTTGGCATTGCAGATCCTCTCCTTTTGGCTTACAAAAACACATTTTTGAAAGCCTCTTCCGCCGGTGGAAATGGCAATTGCAACACTTCATCCAGCACACGTACCGTTTCTGCTTCGATCTCGTGACGCATCTGCTGAATTTCTGCTTCGGAAAGGATGCCGTTTTCGACCAGGAATCGCTGGTAGCGGAGCAGCGGATCTCGCTTTTTCCAGTACTCCAGCAGTTCTCGAGGAACGTACGACGCATTATCGTGTTCAGCGTGGCCACGCATCCGCATACAAATCGCTTCGATCAGAGAAGGACCTTCACCGTTGCGCGCACGCTCTACAGCATAGAACGTCGCTTCGTATACCCGTTCCACATCGGTCCCATCGATAGTTTCGCCAGGGATGCCGTAGCCGATCGCTCGATCGGAGAGTTTCTTGCAGGCATACTCTTCGGTTGTTGGTGTAGAGTATGCGTACTGGTTGTTTTCGATGATAAGCACAAACGGTGCTTTCCGGACAGCGGCAAAGTTCAAACCTTCGTGAAACTCACCGGTCTGGGCACCTCCTTCCCCGATGTAGTTCAGCACTACGATCGGTTCACCCTTGAGCTGCGCTGCCAGTGCATAGCCGACGGCGACCGGGATCATCGCGCCCAGGTGGGAGATATTCCCATAGAGCTTTCGTTGCGGATCGGCGTAGTGCCCCGTTCCATCCGTTCCCCGCATCATACTTCCCTGGCGCGCCAGATGGTTGAGCGCAATGGTACGTAACGGCACACCCCGAACAAAATGGGCACCCAGATCCCGATGCATCGGGAAGATCGCATCCTCCGGCTGCAGGACAGCAGCAGATCCGACGGAAATTGCTTCGTGCCCAATCTGCGCAAAGACGCTGCCAAACATTTTGCCCTGCCGATACAACCGGATCGTTACCTCATCGAAAATGCGGGCGTGCAGCATCCAGCGCAGCAGCGCCACCCGCTGCTGATCGTTCAACAGCTTCGTGGGTGTAATGGCTGGTATTTCGGCAGTTTCCACTACGTCTGCCATCACTGCTTTCTCTCCATCGTCCGTTGCACAAGTGGATTCCTCAGAAAAACTTGGGGTATTTGCGAGGATTGACCTCGTGCATCAGTTCGTAGACGCCGTAAAAGACGTGTTCTACTTCCGGTTTGGACCAGTAGTTCCCATCCGTGCCATAGGCGGGACGGTGCTCTTTGCCCGGTATCGTCTTTGGCGGTGAGTCCAGCCAGTAGTAGCCCTGTTGTTCTTCCAGTATTTGCTGTAAAATGTACGCCGTGGCGCCGCCGGGCACATCTTCGTCCACAACCACCAATCGGTTGGTCTTTTTGAGCGATTCGACGATGCGATGATGGCGGTCGAAGGGGATCAGAGACTGAATATCGATCACCTCCGCATCGATCCCGACTTTTGCCAGTGCATCGGCTGCTGCCATCACGATTCGACAGCAGGCGCCATAGGTGACGATGGTGACGTCCGTACCAGAGCGAAGCACCTCCGGCACACCAACCGGGACGGTCATTTCGCCAATGTTCTTCGGCAATCGTTCTTTGAGCCGATAGCCGTTGAGCACTTCGATGATGAGTGCAGGATCGTCGGACTGGAGCATTGTGTTGTAGAACCCAGCCGCACGGGTCATATCGCGAGGGACCAGCACGTACATTCCGTGCAAAAGGTTGAGGATGCCCGCCATTTCGGATCCGGAATGCCAGATGCCTTCCAGCCGGTGTCCACGCGTACGCACGATCACCGGCGCCATTTGCCCGCTTTTGGTACGCCACCGCACCGTTGCCAGATCATCGGACATAATCTCCAGCGCATAGAGCAGATAGTCCAGATACTGGATTTCGGCGATGGGGCGCAGTCCCCGCATTGCCATCCCAATCGCCTGCCCGATGATCGTGCATTCCCGAATGCCAGTGTCGGTGACCCGCAGCTCACCATACTTTGCCTGCAATCCCGCACAGCCCTGGTTCACATCGCCAAGTTTGCCGACATCCTCACCGAAGATGATCACGCGCGGATCCCGGGCTAAAGCGGCATCGAAACAGGCATTGATGACCTGAAACCCATTGACTTTGGGGCTATCAGCATCGTAGACGGGTTTGATTTCCGGCACGCGGATTGCTGCCTTCGGTGATTGACTGTACAGATGGGAATCGTATGCCTCCGCTCCCCACGCCTCAATCTGTTCTTTCCACTGCACCAGCGCTTTGCGAGCTGGCGTTTCGCGGTCGCGAACTTCGATCAATGCTTTGCGAATGGCAACCAGACTGTCTTTGTGATACGGCTCCCGGATCGAGAGCAATTCTTTGCGGATTTGCTCCAGTGCCGCCTGCTTGTCCGGTCGCTCCTGTGCCAGTTGCTGAATAAAAACCGCTGTTTTCTGCACCTCTTCGCGAATGGGCGTGATGTATTCGTTCCACGCTTCTTCCTGCCACCGCCGCACCTGCTTTCGGTCTTCCTCTTCCCACTGTTGCAGTTCTTCCTCCGTTGCAATTTTTTCGTCGATCATCCACTGGCGCATTCGCAGCAGGCAATCGTGTTCACGTTCCCATTGCAATCGCTCCGGCGATTTGTATCGCTCGTGGCTACCAGAAGTAGAATGTCCCTGGGGTTGGGTGAGTTCCAGCACGTGGATGAGTGCTGGCACGTGTTCAGTGCGAGCCGTCGTTGCTGCCTGACGGTACGTTTCGACTAAGGTTGGATAATCCCACCCTTTGACCACGTACACATCGTACCCTTCGCGAGTACCCGGCTTCCGCTGGAACCCTTTGAGCAGTTCGCCAATGTTCGATTTGGTGATCTGATACTCATTGGGCACCGAAATGCCATAGCCGTCGTCCCAGATGGAAATGATCGCTGGTGCTTTCAACACCCCGATAGCGTTAACAGCTTCCCAGAACATTCCTTCGGCACAACTGGCGTTGCCGATCGTGCCCCAGGCAATTTCTCGACCCTGGCGAGAAAAGGTGGTGAAGGAATGCAGTTCTTCCAGCTCCCGATACAGCCGCGAAGCGTAGGCTAAGCCAACAAGCCGCGGCATCTGCGATCCGGTGGGAGAGGTATCAGCAGAGATATAGTAAAGCTGCGTCAGATCCTTCCAGGAACCGTCGGGATTGAGCACTCGCGTTGCAAAATGCGCATTCATCTGCCGCCCTGCGCTGGCGGGATCCTTTTCCACATCGGCGTGAGCATAGAGTTGCGCAAAGAACTGCTTGATCGTGATAACCCCCAGTGCAAACATCCACGTCTGATCCCGGTAGTAGCCAGCCCGGAGATCTCCTTTCTCAAAGAAATGCGCCATAGCAACCTGCGGGACTTCCTTTCCATCGCCGAAAATGCCGAACTTCGCCTTGCCGGTCAACACCTCTTTCCGTCCGATCAGGCTTGCCTGCCGGCTCTGGTATGCAATGCGGTAATCCCGGATGATCGTTTCTCGATCAAAAGGAAGCTGCCCTTTCGACTGCCCATTGACTTCCACTGCTTTCGCCTTCCGCACCCGCTGCCTTCCCATCGTGTAACTCCTTTCGTTTCTCCAAAAAAGCCAAACTACAAAAGTACCACTTTCCCGGCGGATAGCAGGCAGAAAGTGAAGCTGTCAGCGATGCAACTCCGGGAGAGCGCCGCGTTTCGTCAGCAAAGAGTTCCCTCTCCCTCTGGGAGAGGGATAGGGTGAGGGCAATGCACGCTGAAGCGTGCGCTCCCAGCAAACCCCACTGGGAGCGCCGACTTTCGTCGGCAACATTGCGCACCAAAGAGCATACGCTCCCAGGGAATGCACGCAAAAGTTGCTCGACACCGCTGGGTGTCACACCATCCCGCTTCGAGATGGACAATAGAACGACAGCAGAATTCGTTCCCTTCGCTGGCAATAAAAAAACTTCTGATAAACCGGGAGAACGAATGGACACAACCACTTTGGAAAACTGGCTATGGGAAGCCGCCTGCGCCCTCCGCGGTCCGGTGGATGCACCCAAATTCAAAGACTACATTCTGCCCCTTGTCTTTCTCAAACGGCTGTCCGATGTGTTTGAGGATGAGCTGGAACGTTTAGCGGAAGAATATGGCGACCGCAAACTTGCCTTCCGGATTATTGAGGAAGAGCGAGCACAGGGCATTATCGCAGAACGTCGCGGTTCGGTGCGTTTCTACATCCCTGAAAATGCGCGCTGGACAGAAATTCGGCGACATCGAACAGGGTTGGGACAATACTTGACTGATGCGGTGCGGTCCGTTGCCCGCGAAAATCCTCGCCTTGCGGGCGTTATCGACATTGTGGATTTCAATGCCACGACAGCAGGACAGCGGATCGTACCGGATGAGTACCTCGCCCGCTTGGTAGATGTCCTCTCTCGCCATCGGTTGGGACTCCGGGATGTAGAACCCGACATTCTGGGGCGTGCGTATGAGTACCTGCTGCGGAAATTTGCTGAAGATCAAGGCAGAAGTGCCGGTGAATTCTACACACCGCGTGAAGTAGCGATCCTGATGGCACGCATTCTGGATCCTCAACCTGGGATGGAGGTATACGACCCTACGTGCGGCTCTGGCGGTCTACTGATTAAAACCCATTTTCGCCTGCTGGAAACCTATGGAGTTCAGGAAAATGGTCATCGCCGCCTACCACTGGAACACGCCCCTTTGCAACTGTTCGGGCAGGAAATCAATCCTGCAACGTACGCTATGGCGGTAATGAACGTTGTGATCCACGATATGGAAGCAGAAATCCGGCTGGGTGACACCATACGACACCCTGCGTTCAAAGACCCTGCAGGGCGGCTGAAACGCTTCGATCTGGTCGTTGCAAACCCAATGTGGAATCAAGACATTCCCACGAACGTGTATGAGAACGACCCATACGATCGCTTCAGCTTCGGCATTCCTCCTGCTTCCAGTGCCGACTGGGGCTGGCTCCAGCATATGCTGGCATCACTCAATGACCAGGGACGAATGGCGGTGGTTCTGGACACTGGCGCTGCGAGCCGTGGCAGCGGCAATCAGGGAAGCAATCGGGAGCGGGACATCCGGCGCAAGTTCGTCGAACGTGACCTCATCGAAAGTGTCATCCTGCTCCCCGAAAACCTTTTCTACAACACCACGGCGCCCGGCATTATCATTACCATCAACCGGAAGAAGCGTCACCCTGGGGAGATCCTCTTGATCAATGCTTCCAAACTCTTTGCCAAAGGTCGTCCGAAGAACTACCTGACCGAGGAGCACATAGAGAAGATCGCAACGCTCTACCACGAATGGAGGGCGGAAGAGGGTATCTCCACCGTTATCACAAATGAAACAGCAGCGGCGAACGACTACAATCTATCACCCAGTCGTTATGTGGCTCAGAACGATCGAGAAGAAGTGCTTCCACTGGAAGAAGTGGTGGTGCTACTCCAGGAAGCCGAGGAGGAGCGCACCGAAGCTGATCAGGCGCTGCAGGCGGTGCTACGGGAATTGGGATTACAGCGGCCAGAGACCCGCTATGGCAGGGCATAATCCAAACCGTCACTATCGGCGTTCCATCCGGTGGCATGGGTATGATTATACCCAATCCGGTGCGTATTTCTACACCGACGAACGTGCGCCCTTGTTCGGCAAGGTGGTGAATGGGGAAATGGTGTTGAACAAATTGGGCAAAATTGTGCAGGAGAAATGGTGCCGTTCCACGGACATCCGCGCCGAGATTGCATTGCGCCCCGATGAATTTGTGGTCATGTCCAACCATATCCATAGGATTGTCTGGATCGTGGAGGCTGTAGAGGTGACCGGCCGGTCGCCCCTGCAATCCGCCCATCCCCGGGGACTGGCGGCCCGTTCGTTGGGATCGTTCACAGCCGGTTTCAAATCCATCGTCACCAAGCGCATCAACGTCCACCGCGGTACACCCAGCGCATCCGTCTGGCAACGCAACTACTACGAACACATCATCCGCACCGACTGGGCGTTGACCGCCAGCCGACGGTACATCGTCGAAAACCCCCTGCGCAGGCATCCGGACCATTACAACCCCGATGCGGTCGGTCCTGATCCCCACGCCCGCGACCTGTGGTACATAGTACGCGGTGACGCGGACTGCAAAAGACATCCAAACCGGTATAAATGGGGAAGCGAGCATGCCAAAGATTAACGCCACAGAGAGCCAAACGCTGGAATTCAAAAGGCAATGGACTGATAGGGTCCTGGAGGACATAGCAGCTTTCGCCAACACGGACGGCGGCATGCTTCTTTTGGGCGTTCGGGACGATGGTGAAATTGTGGGCGCCAGAGCCGACGACTGGGAACTGCAGCGGATTGCCAACCACCGCGATCAGGGGCTACCGGAACCCGATTTCGCCAACTGGCAGGGCGGCGTCCGGGCGACCTTCCTGCAAGACCCCTACACACCGGAACGGCTGCGCAGGATGGGTTTGAACGAAAGGCAGATCCGGATCATAACCATCCTGCGGAGTGTGCAAAGCGCATCTTTGGGAGAATTGCATCGGTATTTTCCAGGCATTTCCTCCAAAACTGTCCAGCATGATCTGCAGGCTCTTGTGGAAAAGGGTCTGGTAAAAGCGTCAGGTGAGAAAAAGGGGAGGCGCTATGGCTTGGCACGGTAACGGACATTTATCGGACATATCGGACGGGTTTCGGACATATATGAGCCATTTGAGCCACGGACAAATCGAAAGGGGCCAAAGGGG
The DNA here is from genome assembly GCA_015490805.1 of Candidatus Kapaibacterium sp. Lineage (GTDB taxonomy): Bacteria > Bacteroidota > Ignavibacteria > Kapaibacteriales > WFXC01 > WFXC01. Next base: position 515 of record WFXC01000038.1, on the reverse strand, counting down.
TCGAAATGGAGCCACAAAGGGGTCAAAGGGGTAAAACGATGTGGACGGAGGACAAGATGCCTAAATCCCATCCCGACATACACGATTTGCCCGACGGCTACCGCATGACCGAACTCGGTCCCTTGCCTGAGGAGTGGCGGGTGGTGCGGTTTGAACAAGCAATCCTACGAAAGCGCGTACGGGTCGGCAAGTTGAAGCAGAGCGAGTATGAGGTGATCGGCAAATATCCTGTTATTGATCAGGGGCAGAATTGTATAGCTGGTTACACAGATCGTGACGATCTTGTGTATCAAGGGCAACTGCCAGTAATCATCTTTGGTGACCACACAAGAATTTGGAAGTTTATAGACTTCTCGTTTGTATGTGGAGCAGATGGTACAAAAGTGCTTTTGCCAAACACCAAATTGTACGATCCGCTATTCCTCTTTTATGCGTGCCAACAGCTTGAAATTCCGAATAGAGGCTACAATCGGCATTACTCCCTCCTACGCGAGAAGCATCTTCCCCTCCCACCC
>WFXC01000037.1 GCA_015490805.1 Candidatus Kapaibacterium sp. | reverse complement strand
GACACTGGAAGTAGGAGATACGCTTCGGCTTGGGGTGCGGTTTCGGGCGCGGACGTATCCGTCTGACAGTGTGCGGGTGCGGATCATCAGCGATGCAGCAGCAGGACCGGAGGAGGAGCCGCGGGTGGAAAGCGGGGTGATGGTGCGAGGGTGTGCAGAGGTAGTGGGGCTGGAAGTGGAAGGGACAACCATCGGACCGGTATTGGGGTGTGATGGCGGAGAAGGGGCGATTGTGGTGCGGAATGCGGGAAGCGTAGAGGTGGAGGTAGCGGATGTACGGCTGGCAGGTGGAGATGTGAGTGAGTTTGCGATCACCGGACCGAAGGCGTTTACGCTCGGTGCTGGTGAGGAGCAACAGGTCGGGGTGCGGTTGTTGCCGGGGAAGGTGGGAACCTATCAGGTGATGGTGGCAGTGGAAAGCAGTGTGGGGGAGGAGCAGGTAGAAGTGCAAGGGAGGCGGGAGCAGGTGGGGATCGGGGTATGGGTAGAGGCAGTGGATGAAGCGAAGCTACCGGGAGAGGAGGCGGAAGTGCGGGTGATGTATGCGGATAGCAGCGGGAAAGCGAAGGTGGAGACATTGCAGATTGAGCTGGAATGGGACGGGAGAGTGCTGGGGTATCGGCGGCTGGAGGCGATGGAAGGCAAGTGGCAGGTGATAGACGAGGGGATGGGGAAGGTGCGGCTTGCGGGGCAGCGGTCGGGAGGATTTGGCGATGGCGAAGTGGTTCGGCTATGGTATGGGGTGTATGGTGGAACGGATCGGGAAGCAGTCGAGGTAAAGGTGAGGGAGGTAGATGTTGGGGATCGGGCGGTGTGTGTGGAAGCGGAAATGGGAGCGGACACGGTGCGGTTAGGGGAGTACTGTCTGCGGGACGTGCGGGAGATCCGGCTGGGGAAGGAGTACGGATTGGAGGCGAAGCAGGAAGGGGAAGAGGTGGTGATACGGTACGGGATCGGGCTCAGTGGAGCGGTGGAGGTGGTGCTGTACGACAGCTATGGGCGGAAGGAGGTGGTAGTAGCAAAGGGGCAGCAGGAAGCGGGGTGGAGAGAAGTACGGCTTGGGACGGAGGGGTTGAGCAGCGGGTTACATTTTGTGCGTTTACGGAGCGGTCGGTATGAGCAGGTCGTACCGGTGTGGGTGGTGAAGTAGGGGGAGTGGTTAGAAATTTGATTCGTCGCGCCAGCGGAGAATTTTCCATACGGAGTCCGGATGGGGACGGATGAGTCGGAAGTTGACCCGACCATCGATCTGGACGATGTCGGCGGGGTTGAAGGTAATGATCAGGTTGAAGCTGCGGGTGACGTCCAGCCGTGTAGAATCGCCGGAGGAGAAGACGATTTCATTCCACGTAAGATCCAGCGACTGTGCGTTGCGGAACAGCCCGGCAGTTGCGCGCATTTCATCGTTGCGTCCCCAGCTTACATCCACAGATCGCTCATAGTCGCGGTAGATGAAGGTGAAATCCGGATGAAGGAGCTGGCTATACACCAGCGTGTCCCGGAATGTGTAGGCGTATCGGAAATTGCGGAAAAGTCCCTCGACTGTGCGCTGATCACCCAGGAGCGCTGCTGCCGGATTGTTTTCTGCCAGTCGCGGTGCGAAGGGGTTGACACAGCCCATCAGCGCGACCGTGATGCCTATGAGGAGCAGAGTTAATTTTTTCATCGGATCAGCAGGGCTTTGACAACACTGAACGACGGAAAGTCTGAGCGTTGCTGATCGAACCATCGTTGAATGTACCATTGTCCATTCAGAGCACGAATGCAGTGCAATTGCATTGTGCCGCTGGAGGTGTCCGGCACGCCACCGGGTGCGGCGGGAAAGACGAACTGATAATCTGCTTGAAAAATAGCTGAGTCCGGACGACTGTGTTCGAATCGAGGCTGGATAAGCACAAGCTGCGCTGACCTTTGCTGAAGGTAGACGGCAAGGTTGGAGATGAACAGTTGCTCGGTAGCGACCGACCACTGACGGAACAGATCGGGAAACTGTGCTGCTGCATCCGCAGCCGGGATAAACTGGTACGGTGTTTCAGCATTTGCATCTGGCAAAAAGCAATTGACATAGGGAGCAACTGCCGCTTCGGTCAATGATCGCTGGAAGTTGTCAATGAGAATTTGTGGAGTGGTTGCAAGAGGATAGGAAGCCTGCGGTTGCGTGGGAGCTTCCGGAGTGCGGGTTTCAAAAAGGCTGCAACTGCTGAGGTATAGCAGAACGGGCAGCAGGAAGAGCCACGAGTGAGGAAAGAACGTCTGTCCCGAAGTTGACGCGCCAGCAATCAACGTTTTTCGCCTGTGGTCAGTGTTCCTGCGAATCCGCATTGTGTTTGCTCCTGCCCGCTCTGATTGCTTCCGCTGACGTGTTTTTCTGAGCGACGATGATCACCCGTGGAGAGCGTTCCGGATGGTATGGCGTTCCATCGTAGTCACCGAAGGTGCGGCGGATGTGGAGACCAACGGCTGCGAAGAGCTGCTGGAAATCGCTGAGGGTGTATAGCCGGACTCGTTCTTCAAACTGATAATGCGCCCCTTCGGCATCGCGAATGTGAATCGTTTTCCGCAGCCATTTGCCATTGACCGATCGGGTTTGAATGATGCGGAAGCTGGCAATGACTCGCTCATCCCGGTGCCGCAAAGTGCGGAGCGTGTAGGGGACGTTCAGATAGTCGAAGAAAAAGATTCCTCCGGGACGGAGTGCCGCTGCAACGTTTTTGAGCACCTGCAAATCTTCATCGGGAGTCTCGAAGTAGCCAAAGGAAGTGAAGAGGTTGAGAATGGCATCATACGGAGTGTCGGGGAACGGAAGTCGCATATCCTGCTGAACCAATCGCAGGTTGGGCAGTGTAGCACCCTGCTGTTGGGCATACTGCAACAGGGTTGTGGAAATATCCAGTCCGGTAACATTAAAGCCTGCCTGTGCCAGCGGAATAGCGTGGCGACCGGTTCCGCAGCATAAATCTAAGATTTTCGCACCGGGCGGTAGTGGGCACGTTTCGAGAAAAAGCTGGATCGCGACCGCCGCCTCTGCCTGATCCCGATGCTGATAGACCAGCGGGTAAAAATGAGAATTAAACCAGTGTTGAAACCATTCCCGCCGTCGTTGCTGTTGCTGCTGTCGCCTCATAGCGGAACTCGCCCCTGAAGTGCTCGAGCGATGGTTTCTTCATCAGCGTATTCCAGCTCGCTGCCAATGGGAACGCCTCTGGCAATGCGGGTGACGGTAATGTTCAGCGGTTTGATCAGTCGGGAAAGGTATTGCGCCGTCACTTCCCCTTCGACTGTGGGGTTGAGTGCCAGGATGACTTCTTTCACGCTCTCATCAAGGCGCGCCAGTAACTCCTTGATTTTCAAATCTTCCGGACCAATGCCTTCCAGCGGATTCAGCGTGCCGTGCAGCACGTGGTACAATCCAGAAAATTCGTGGGTGCTTTCGATCACTACCACGTCGCTGGGCGATTCCACAACGCAGATCACCGAGCGATTGCGGCGCGGGGAAGCACAGATTGCACAGGGATCGGTGTCCGTGAAGTTGTAGCAGGTGGAGCAGAGCTGGACTTTTTCTGTCAGCGCCAGCAATGCACTGGCGATTGTTTCGACCGTTTCTTTGGGTTCATGAAGCAGAAAGAACACCAATCGCTGCGCTGTTTTGCGCCCAATGGTTGGCAGCAGGGTCAGTGCTTCAATTGCTCGCTCGATTGTCTCGGACGCAAATGTCATTGTTTCCCGATAGCTCCGTTGCCTTTTGTTATGCCAGCGGTGGCAGCATTGAGCGCAATGGACCCAGAAAGCCGAATTGATCTTCGGACATTTTTTGCACCGCTTCCGCCGTTTTTTGCTGCGTAATATTTACCGCAGCGATCACCAGATCTTCCAGCATCTTCTTGTTCTCCGGTGACAGCAGGGATGGGTCGATGTCGAGCCGAACCAACTGGAAATTCCCATTCATTGCCGCCTTCGCCATTCCGCCACCGGCTTCGCCTTCGATCACCAGTGAAGCCAGTTTGCTTTTGAGCTCTTCCAGTTTATTCTGGAATTGCTCAAACATTCCCATCAAATCCGAAACATTCAGTTGCATTGTTCGTTTCTTTTCCTTTGAATCGACGGACGATCGATCGTTGCGCATTTGTTCAATGTGTGTCGCTTCAGGCTGGCAATTATTGTGTGAGACCAAATAGAAAGGGGTTCCGATGAGCATCTTCAAGCGTATTGCCGACGTGATCAAGGCAAATGTGAATGATCTTCTGGACAAGGCAGAAGATCCGGAGAAAATGATTAAGCAGATGGTAATTGAGATGGAAGAGGCGGTAAACAAGGCGACCCTGGCTTTAGGCAATGCTATAGCGAATGAGCGGTCGCTGGAGCGGAAGATTCAGGCGGCGCAGCGGAAGGCGCAGGAATGGGAGCAGAAGGCGATTCAGGCTCTGAATGCGGGAAGGGAAGATCTGGCACGAGCAGCTTTGGAGAAGAAAAAACTCTATGAACGGCAGGCGCTGGATCTCCAGTCGGCATACGAGCAAGCGCGCCAGACGACGATGAAGCTGCGGGAGCAGGTGAATCGGCTCAAAGCAAAACTGGAAGAAGCGCGAACTCGCCAGTCGACCTTGATTGCTCGATCGCAAGCAGCGAAGGCGCAAAAGCAGATAGCGCAATCCTTCAGCGGTGTTGGGTCGGATGCTTTCTCCAAGTTTGAAAAGTTCGAGCAGAAGATCGAAAAACTGGAAGCAGAGGCAGAGGCATTTGAGGAGCTGAGCGGAGAGACGGTCGGCATAGAGGATGAATTTCGCAAACTGGAGCTGGGCAGCTCTGTCGATGCAGAACTCTTAGCGTTGAAACAGAAGCTGGGTAAACTGCCGCCTTCCGAAACTTCTTCCGAAGCAGGTCAATAAAATCGGAGGAGTGGTGCAATGAGAATCGAAGATCTGCAAAAGACACAAGAGGAGCAAGCGATGGAAACAAAGCAAGAAGTTCTCCAGGCAGCGATCGAGAAGGTTCGATCGATGCTCAATCAGCAATTTCCCGATGTGGTCGACTTCGAAGATGGATCTTTTACGCTCAGCAAGGGATCGGCATCGGTGATGATCATAGTCCGTCCCTTTACTGAAGATGACGCTGTGGTGGAATGTACCTCCCACGTTGTGACCGATGCACAGATAACTCCTGAGGTGATGGAGTGGCTATTGCGGAAGAATGCGGAGCTTCATTTCGGTGCGTTCGGATTGTTGTTTGACCACACCATTATCTACAGCTACAGCCTGCCGGTGAAGAATCTGGATCCCGAAGAGCTGGGGGTGATGGTCTCAGCCGTCGCAACCATTGCGGATTACTACGACGATGAACTGGCAAAGATGACCGGGGGCAAGCGGGCGCTGGATCTGATCGGACTGGAAGGCTAACAAACCGTTCCGTTGGTGGTCGTTTACGGTTGTATGGTAAGTTACACGGAATCGGCTATTGTCGACGCGTATAGCCGAGACGCTTCCAATTATCCAGATGGGTGGGCTGAAGCAGTCTGGATTCCTCAGTCGGTTGAAGAGCTCATTGAGGCGGTCCGCGAGTGCATCGATCGGGATCAACCATTGACCCTTTCAGCAGGGCGCACCGGGTTGACAGCCGCAGCGGTGCCGGCTGGTGGAGTGTTGATTTCTGTTAAACGGTTGAACCGGTTTGCACTCCATCAGAGTGAGGAGACGGCGTGGGTGTGGAGCGAACCGGGAGTGGTGTTGCAGGAACTCCAGCAGTCGGTCGAAGCACAGGGGTGGTTTTATCCCCCGGATCCAACGGAACGTAGCTCCCTGATCGGCGGGAACATTGCAACGAATGCCTCCGGAGCCCGAACATTCAAATATGGGGCAACCCGTCCCTACGTACGCCGACTCCGTATGCTGCTGGGCGATGGAGAGATTCTGGATCTGCGGCGTGGACAGTTTCGGGCGCAGCAGGGAACGCTGCGGATTGAGTCGGAAAGCGGGCGGTGCTATGCCGTCCCCATTCGTTCTATTCCGATGCCGGCTGTGTCGAAACACGCCGCCGGATTGTTTGTACAGCCGGGGATGGATGCGATCGACCTGTTCATTGGCAGCGAAGGGATTTTAGGCGTGATTCTGGAAGCAGAACTTCAGGTAATTCCGTTGCCACCGAAAGTGTTCGGATTGGTGGCGTTCTTTGACTCGGTCGAAGGATGCCTAGACTTCGTGGAGCAGGCGCGGCATCGGTCGTACCAGACGCGGCGGTCGGGTGGTGGAGATATCGATGCCCGATTGCTGGAGTTTCTGGACCGCCCGTCGCTGGAATTGGTACGATCACAGTTTCCGGAATTCCACCCGGAGGCGGAAGCAGCAATCTGGCTGGAGCAGGAGTGTACCGAAACAACAGCAATGCCATTGCTGGAACAGTGGTATGAGCTCATCGCGCAGCACAGCACTCTGGCAGATGCAACGTGGGTGGGGCTGGACGCACAGCAGCAGGAGCGGATGCAGCGGCTGCGGCACGCTGTCTCCGAAGCCGTGTATGAGCGCATTTGTGCGCTGAAACAGACAAAAATTGGGACGGATATGGCAGTGCCCGAACCCTATACCCGGCAACTGTACTTCCTGTACCGTCAACTGGCAGACCGCCATAGGCTGGAAGCTGTGATCTATGGGCACATTGGCAATGCGCATCTGCACGCAAATTTCTTTGCTGGCTCAGAGGCGGAACGCCATCGTGCCCGGCGCGCGTACGATGAAGCGGTGGCACAGGTGTTGCGGTGGGGCGGCACCATTTCCGCCGAGCACGGGGTGGGCAAATTGAAGAAGCGGTATTTGCAGCAGATGTTCGGTACAGAGGTTGTGGATTATTTTCGTCGTATAAAGCGCGTATTCGATCCGAAGTGGTTGATCAATCCTGGCACAATGATAGACAGATAAAGTTTTCCGGCTAAGTGGAGAAAAACGATGGTTGACCTGAATCAAGCCTATGTCGAGGAGCTGTTTTTTGATTACCTCAAAGATCCCGAGTCTGTATCGCCGTCGTGGCGCCGGTACTTTCAGGAGCATCAGCAGGAAATTCAGCAGTGGCTGGAGGCAGAGCAGCGACCGCTGTGGCTTCCACAATTGCAATCGCCAGAGCTCAAATCTGACGGGGAGCAGCAGGCAGCAGCTCCTGCAGAGGTTCCTGTGGAAGTGAAGCCGCAGAAAAAGAAGGCAGAGGAGCAGGTGAAAGCGCCCCCAGCGGCTGTCAGAGTCGAGGAAGAATTTCCCCCGGTACCGATTGGACCTGAGGATCAGTTGCTTCCGCTGCGTGGCATTCAGAGCCGGATTGCCGAGAATATGAATACCAGTCTGAAAGTGCCGACGGCAACGTCGGTTCGAACGCTGCCAGTGAAAGTACTGGATGAAAACCGCCAGTTATTGAACGCTTTCTTGGTACGCAAGGGGCAATCAAAGTTGAGCTTTACCCATCTGATCGGATGGGCATTGATCAAAGCGCTCAAGAAGTATCCGCGACTCAATGATGCCTTTACGGTTGTGGATGGTAAACCCTATCGAGTCGTCCGTTCATCGATCAATCTGGGATTAGCCGTTGATCTGGTCCGTCCGGATGGGAGTCGAACCTTAGTGGTGCCGAATGTGAAGAGTGCAGAAAAACTCTCGTTCAAGCAATTTGTGGAAGCGTACAACTCGTTGATCCGGAAGGCACGGGACAATGCGCTGGAACTGGATAGCTTGCTGGGCACGACCGTCACGCTGACCAATCCGGGAATGATTGGAACGGTGATGTCTATTCCCCGGTTGATGTGGGGGCAGGGATTGATTTTCGCTACCGGTGCCATCACGTATCCGGCAGAATACAGTGGGGTGACTCAGCGAACCTTAGCGACAATGGCGGTTGGTAAGGTGATGACCGTCACCAGTACCTATGACCATCGGATTATTCAGGGAGCGGAGTCGGGCGAGTTCTTGCAATACTTCCACCGATTGATTCTGGGCGAAGAAGGATTTTACGAAGAAATTTTCCACGATCTTGGCGTCCCGTTCCGCCCGTGGCGGTGGAGTGAAGATCGGCTGGTGGTGTCGCTGTTTCAGGATTACAAGGAGTTATCCGAGCGTGAAGCACGGGTTCGAGAGTTGATCAATGCTTACCGGGTGCGAGGGCATCTGTATGCAGACATCAATCCATTGCGCTACAGTTTCGAGACCCATCCAGAGCTGGAGCCGTCCTCGTACGGTTTCACCATCTGGGATCTGGATCGGGAGTTCAACGCGGGAGATCTGGCGGATCTGGGACGTGCGCCGCTACGGGACATTCTGGCAGTGCTCCGGGATCGGTACTGCGGTACCCTGGGCATTGAGTACAAGCATATGCAGGAACCGGAGAAAAAGGAATGGGTGCAGCGACGCATTGAGAATCGAGAGGGAAAATTTACTTTTACGCCGGAGGAGAAGAAGCGCATTTTGCAAAAGTTGATCGATGCCGATAGTCTTGAGCAGTTTCTCCACACGCGGTTTATTGGGCATAAGCGATTTTCACTGGAAGGAGGGGAATCGTTGATTCCACTGCTGGATTTCCTGTTCGACGCTGCGTCAACCAGGGGATTGCAAGAAGTGTATCTGGGAATGGCGCACCGTGGACGGTTGAACGTGATGGTCAACATTATCGGTATGCCAGCCGAGCGGATCTTTCGCGAGTTTCAGGGCGATCTGGATCCAGAGTCGTTCTACGGCGCTGGTGATGTGAAATACCATCTGGGTGGGAAAGGAGTCTTTCACGGTCAGGGCGGAGCAGTGCAGATTACCTTAGCAGCCAATCCCAGCCATCTGGAATCGGTTAATCCAGTGGTAGAAGGAATGGCACGGGCACGGATTGATGAGTTGCAGGATCCGTCAGGAAATCACGTACTGCCCGTGCTAATCCACGGCGATGCCGCTTTTGCCGGACAGGGCGTAGTGGCAGAAACCCTGAATTTGTCGAAAGTTCGCGCCTACCATACCGGCGGAACGATTCACATCATCATCAACAATCAGATTGGGTTTACCACTTCTCCTGAAGAAGCTCGCTCGACGGTGTATGCAACCGATTTAGCGAAGATGTTGCAGGTTCCCATTCTCCACGTCAATGGCAATGATCCGGAAGCGGTGGTTGCCGCAGCGCTCTTTGCTCTGGAGTACCGCCAGACCTTCCACGAGGATGTGGTCATCGATATGTTCTGCTATCGGAAATACGGGCATAACGAAGCGGACGAGCCGAGCTACACGCAGCCATTGCTGTACAAGATCATCAATCAGATGACGCCGGTGTGGAAGTTGTATAGCGGCAAGCTGCAAAGAGAAAAGATTCTGGACGAAGCTGCCATTGCGGCGTTATACAAAGAGGCACAGCAACGATGGCAGAAAGCGTACGATCAGGTATCTGCCCGGAAAGTGGATGTGCATCAACTGCTCCAGCAGCGGCAGACCGCCGATCTATTCCAGCCGGTGCCGACAGCTGTGGATGCGGCGACTCTACGCTTGATTGCCGAAAAAATCACTACCCTGCCGGAGCATTTTACCCTGCATCCAAAATTGAAGCGCTTTCTGGAACATCGGCGGCAATCGGTGCTGGAAGGTAAGGGGATCGATTGGGCAACGGGTGAGGCGCTGGCTTTCGGATCCCTTCTGCTGGAAAAGCATCGCATTCGGATGTCGGGACAGGATTCAGTTCGTGGAACTTTTAGCCAGCGTCACGCTGCCTTTGTGGACTACGAAACCGGAGAGGAGTACATTCCGCTCAACCATATAAAACCCGGAGAGCAGGAGCAGTTGCATATTTATGACAGTACCCTGTCGGAGTTTGCGGTGTTGGGTTTTGAATACGGTTACAGCCTGCAGAATCTGGAAGGTTTGACATTGTGGGAGGCGCAATTTGGCGACTTTGCCAATGGAGCGCAGGTTGTATTTGATCAGTACCTGAGCAGTGGAGAGGTCAAGTGGGGGACAAAAACAAATCTGACTGTCCTGCTGCCCCACGGGTACGAAGGGCAGGGACCGGAACATTCCAGTGCCCGTTTAGAGCGATTTTTGCAGTTAGCAGCGGAGAACAATATGATCATTGGCAATTTTACCCTCCCATCGCAATACTTCCACGCACTGCGGCGGCAAGTGCTGGCGCCGTGGCGAAAACCGCTGGTCTTGATGACACCCAAAAGTTTGCTTCGCCATCGCCTGGCCAGCTCCACACTGGAAGAGTTTACCAGTGGACGCTTTCAGGAAGTGATTCCTGATCCCGTTGATCCTGCCAGCGTGCGCCGGGTGATCTTTTGCACAGGCAAAGTCTACTACGATCTGTTTGTCCGTCGCCGGGAGTTGAAGGCTGAATCGCAGGTTGCGTTGATTCGCATTGAGCAGTTGTATCCTTTCCCGGAAGCGATGATTGATCAGATTCTTGAGCGTTTTGCCCGTGCGTCGGAAATTCTCTGGGTGCAGGAAGAGCCGATCAATATGGGCGCCTGGTGGTATATCGACCAGAAACTTCGGGATAAAATTGGTGCGCACCAGCGGTTCTGGTGTGTCGCCCGTCCGGAAAGTGCCAGCCCGGCGACCGGCTATTCTGTGCTGCACGCGATGGAGCAGGAAGAATTACTGAAGCAGGCGTTTGCATAACGCACATCCCACTGGGGGTAATGATTCGAATGCAGTGCAGAAACCGCTTCCGAACGTAAAACAATGTTTTGAAAGGGTGAATAATGCAGGCAAAGAAGGTACGTACAAAAAAGAGGAGCGTTGCAATGCGACGACTATGGTCTTTGGGCATCATAAGTGTGTTTCTGATATGGACTGTTGCGTTGTCAGCACAATCGTCGGTACGACTGATTCCGGCGAAGCCGAAGCAGGGGAAGCTGGTGACGATTAAGTACAAACCGAACCAGCAGTTGGCACCGGTAACAAAGCTGTATGCGTATGTGTACCTGTTCACTGAGCCGGATGGGATACCCCGCGTGGAGGTATCTGAGTTGCGCCGTGCTGGCGGGGGAGAATTCGAAGGCACGGTGCAGTTGAAGCCATCGGATGTTTTTGGAATGATCAAGATTACCGATGGTGGCGAGCTGGTGGATGACAATCAAAAACGTTTCTGGGATTTTCTGGTCACCGCCGATTTTGTGCATCCGGTCCAGGGTGCGCACTATCGACGTGGCTACAGCTTTCTGGGCAGTTTACCGGAGCCCTGCAAGCGGCAGGTGAATTATGATTCTGCACGGGCAGCATTTCAGCGGGAACTTCAGCAATCGCCGAACTATTTGCCGGCGCAGGTGGGCTTGCTGTGGCTCAAACAGGTGTTGGGTGAAATTTCTCCGTCGCAGTTTGAGAAAGAGTTTCGCTCGCTGCTGGAACAGTTTCAGGATTACAGTCAGCCGCACTTTCTCCTGACGGCGATCCGTGGGTGGCAAATGCTCCGGAATCCGGAAAAAGTGAAGGAACTGGAGCAGATTCTTTTAACGCAGTTTCCGGAAAGTGAGGTGGCAAAGGAGGTGAAATTCCAGCGCCTTATGGCAGTGACCGATCCATCACAGTTTTTGCGCGAGGCAACGCTGTTCTTGCAGCGGTATCCTGCTTATCGACGGGGTGAAGAATTGGAGCGAAACATTGTTACCCGATATCTGCGTCGGGGGGAGTATGACACCGTTGCCGCCTTTCTGCAGCGTATTCCATCGCCCCATCCGCAGTCGTACATTATGCTGACACGCTTTTTGCTGGGGCAGTACCAGATGATGACCGATACGATTGAGCAGCGAAAGCTTCGGGATCGTCTGGCGGAAGTTGCCAACCTGATGCGGGAGTATGTGGAGCAGGATCTGCTATCACTCAAACCGCCGTACCTGGCGCCGTCGGAGTGGGAAAAACAAATGATGACCGTGCGGGCAGAGGCATTTTATACGTATGGATTGGTGCAGGAAGCCTTTGGCAATCTGGAGCAGGCGATGGAGGCCTATCAGCAGGCGCTGATGCAATACGATATGGACGATGTGCCTGCCGATCTTTACGATCACCTGATCCCGCTATTGATTCGCTTCGGACATTCCAGAGAGGCGCTCCTCTTCGTTCAGCAGGCAATCGTGACTGACAAAGCCTCGGATTCCATCCAGAAGCAGTTGCGTCCATTGTATGACTCTCTGGTTGGCAAAGGGGATGAGGGATTTCAGGAATTAGAGCAACATTTGGAGAAAGAGAAGAAGAGCTATCGCAAGATGCGGCTGTTCAAAAAGCGGTTGAATCAGCCGATGGTCGATGGCGAATTGACCACCTTAGATGGGAAAAAAGTTCGCTTGAGCGACTTTAAGGGAAAGATTTTGATTCTCGATTTCTGGGCAACGTGGTGCGGACCCTGCAAAGCCTCTTTCCCTGTTTTGCAACGGCTGTACGATTCGTTGAAGAACGACAAAGACATTGCGTTTCTGGTGATCAATGTGTGGGAGCGCGTCGACAATCGGGACAGCATCGTCAAAGCATTTCTGAAGCAAACGAACTATACCTTCCCGGTGTATCTGGACAAAAAAGATGCGCTCATCCGCAAGTATGGCATTACGGGTATTCCCACCAAGGTGTACATTGACAAAAAAGGGCGGATCCAGTTTAAGGAGATCGGGTTTATGGGAGCCCAGCGCTCCCGGGAATTCTTCCTGGATGTCCTGGAGTTGCTTCGAGATCCAGCCTTCTATCGACAATGAGCAAATGGAAAGGTGGGACGCCGGGGAGTAGCTCACACGGCTGAAAGAGAGCAGGTAGTGCTGCTGATTCCAGCCGCAGGTAGGATTAAAATGAGTTTCCGGCGATCGTGCGAACAGAAACTTCAATGTCATAAGGGCGCACAATGACCAATGGCAGCAAGTTGGACGATGAGAGGCACGGAAAACAATGCTCAAGAAGCGGGCACAAGAGTTGCTGGCAGCAGCTTTCGAGGCGTTACAAATCCCGGTATCGGCTGAAACGATTCGTCTGGAAATTCCACGGCAGGAGTTTGGTGATTTAGCAACGAATGTAGCGCTGACATTGGCAAAGCGTTTGCGGAAACCTCCGCGAGCCATTGCAGAGCAGATTGCTGAAGTGCTTCGGACGACGGCAGAAGACCTGGCACAGGTTGAAGTTGCTGGTCCCGGTTTTATCAATCTGCGATTTACACCGCAGTTCTATCACCAGATGCTCCGGCAGATCGTGGAACAGGGGGCACAATGGGGACGACATCAGACGGAACATCCGCTGTCGGTGAATGTGGAATTTGTTAGCGCCAATCCCACCGGTCCGCTCCACCTGGGGCACGGGCGGAATGCGGCAATCGGGGATACGCTGGCAAATCTCCACGAGTGGATGGGGCATAAAGTGGTGCGAGAGTACTACTTTAACAACGCTGGCAATCAAATGCGGATGCTGGCACTTTCGATTTATGCCCGCTATCGACAGTTGCTCGGCGATACCGATTACCCGTTGCCCGAAGATGGATATCGGGGTGAGTATATCACCGACATTGCCCGATCTCTGGTGGAGCAATACGGTGATCAGTTACAGCAGGGAACAGAGGAACAGTTGCAGTTGATTCAGAAGAAGGGCGAGGAGTGGTGCTTCCGTATGATTCGGCAAACGCTGGATCGAATGGGAGTGCAGTTCGATGTCTATTTCAACGAGGATCGATTGTACACTGAGGGGAAAATCGAGGAAGTGATTGCGCTTTTTCGCCAGAAAGGCCTGGTGTATGAGAAAGATGGGGCGCTATGGCTGAAACTCACGGCGGTTGGACGCCCGCAGGATCGGGTGATTGTGAAATCGACCGGAGAGCCGACCTACCGATTACCGGATATTGCCTATCACCGGGAGAAGTTTGAGCGGGGATACGATGTGCTGATCGATGTCTTTGGTGCCGATCACATTGCAACGGCAGAGGATGTGAAAGCAGCATTAGCAGCGCTGGGATATGATGTAAGCCGCTTGAAAGTGATTCTGTACCAGTTTGTCACGCTGCTGGAGGATGGCAAGCCGGTGAAAATGTCGAAACGGTCGGGGAAAACCTATACCCTGGACACATTGATTGATGAAGTTGGTGCCGATGTCGTCCGCTTTTTCTTCCTGATGCGCAGTGTGTCCAAACATCTGGAATTCGATCTCAATCTGGCGCGGGAACAGTCGGAAAAAAATCCAGTTTTTTATCTCCAGTATGCCCACGCGCGCATTGCGTCGATTTTCCGAAAGATGGATGAAAAAGGGATTGCCGTTTCCGAGACTGCACTGATAGAAGGGATCGAGCAATTGCAGCAGTCGGAGGAGCTGGCGTTGATCAAGGAACTTGCCCGATTCCCTGAAATTATCGAGGCAGCCACCAGCGCCGCTGAACCGGTGATACTGGTGGATTACCTGCGAGATGTTGCTACGGCGTTCCATCGATTCTATCATCAACATCCCGTACTTGGAGCAGATGCTCCGCTCCGGGAGGGGCGAATTGCGTTATTACACGCGACCCAAACCACGCTGCGGAATGGACTGGCAATTTTAGGTGTTTCAGCGCCAGAGAGGATGTAAACGACTGGTGGGATCGGAGCGTCGCAGACTATCCCTATGGACTGCTCTGGCAGTGCATACCAGACGAACCTCCGGTATGGCGTATGCCTGCCGGAGATTTTGTAACTTTGTATCTGAACAGTGAAAGAGGGGCGATGAGGCGACGGCGTAGGCGTAGGCGGCGAGGGATTAAGCGGCAATTATTGCGCCGCCGTATAGTCATTGCGGTCGTGGTGGCGATTGTGATGGCATTTATCCTGTTTTTTGCCGATTACAGCCTGTGGACCCGTATCCGACTGGAAATGGAAAAGCGGGATTTGCAGGAACAAATTGCGCAGCAGCAGCGGCGGCGGGACTCACTGCGAAAGTTGATCAAACGATTGCAGACCGATACGCTCTACATTGAGAAGCTGGCGCGGGAGCAGTACGGAATGGTACGACCGGGAGAAGAAGTGTACATTTTTCGCACGGCAGAATGAGCGACTGGATCGGCGTTGATATTGGTGGAACCCGTATCAAGGCAGGATTGGTGACCTCGACAGGACGGGTGCGGAAGGTGGTCGTGCAGGAAACGCGCGGTTCGGTTGAGGAAATCCTTGCGACGGTGATTGCACTCATAGAGCCATTGCTGGCACAATCAAAAAGGGTGCGGGGAATTGGCGTTGGTGTGCCCGGTATCGTGGATAATCGAGGCGTGGTGTATGATCCACCTAATCTGCCGGGGTGGCATAAAGTGCCAGTGCGTCGGTTGTTGCAGCAACACGTTGCCGTGCCGGTATGGGTGGAGAATGATGCCAATGCGGCTGGTATTGCCGAATTACTCTTTGGCATCGGACAGCAATTGCCCTCCTTTCTGTATCTGACCTGGGGCACCGGTATCGGCGGGGCACTTATCTTGAATCGCTCGCTGTGGAAAGGAGCAGGATGGGCAGGCGAAGTGGGGCATATTGTTCTCAATGCAGCCGTGCCATTTCAAGCAACGCCGGGTTTTCGTACCGGAACCTTAGAGCAATGGGTGGGGCGCAGAGGAATCGAAGAAATTGCCCGGTATGCCTACTATCAGTTCCATCAGCGGCACCGATCGATTTCCGGACAGCAGTTGGCGAAAGCTGCGCGCCGGGGTGAACCGTGGGCAACAGCGGCGCTGGCGCGGATTGCGGAAGTGATGGGCATCGGCATTGCTTCGCTGATTACAGTGCTGGGCATATCAGATGTCGTGATCGGTGGCGGCTTTTCTCATTTTCCAGATGCTGTGTTTGAGCAAATACAGAATGTTGCCCGTATTCGAACATTGCCTTTTGTTGGGAAAAAGCTCCGGATTCATAAAGCAGTGCTGCAGGATAAAACGGGCGTTCTGGGGGCTGCGGCGCTGGGAATGCTGCAACAGATGGAAGTTTCATAAACGTGGAGATCGTGGAATGCAGGTCATTGAAACAGCTAATGCTCCGAAGCCGATCGGACCCTATTCGCAAGCGCTGTTGACGGATAATGGCTTTTTGTACCTTTCTGGACAGATCCCGCTGGATTCGCAGGGACACATTGTAGGGAGCACCATTGAGGAACAGACGCGGCAGGTGTTCCGCAACATTCAGGCAGTGCTGGAAGCAGCCGGCTATCAATTGTCCGATGTCGTGAAGACGACCGTGTTTTTGCAGGATCTGGAGGAATTCGCTGCGATGAATGCTGTGTATGCCGAGGTCTTCGGCGATCATAAACCAGCGCGATCTGCGGTGCAGGTTGCACGATTACCAAAAGATGTGAAAATTGAAGTGGAAGTGATTGCGTATAAGAAGCCGTGAAATTTGTGCTGGCCCCATTGTGGTTCGCAGCCATTGTTGGCGTTGTCGCGCAAACCAATGCTGCAGAAGTGCCTGATACAACCGCTGGTGTATCGCCGACGGGGGCAGTTGTGCGTTCGCTGCTGCTTCCCGGTTGGGGACAGCTTTACACGGGACATCCGATCAAAGCAGCGGTTATTGCTGCTGCCTTTGGGACCGGTGTCGGCGTGAGTGTGTACTACCATTTGCAGTTTCAACAGCAGCAGCAGGTGATTGAAGCGTATCAGGAGCAGCATCAAACGGAGGCGCCATTGTCGATGATTCAGGTGCGGGAATATTACCGCGATCGCCGCGACGAATTTTTGATCTACACGGCGATCATCTACGCTATTGCAGCGCTGGATGCGTACGTTGATGCTCACCTGGTGGATTTTGACGTCAGTCCGGATCTTTCGGCTAAACTGCGCCTTCAGCCTGCGTCGTTGTACCGTATGGCGTCATTGTTGCCGGTGGGACCGCAGCTTCAGGTGCAACTCCGGGTGGAGTGGTAGGATGATTCAGCAGAGCTGGCGATCCGTCGTTCTGGGGTGGTTGTGCCTGGAAGTCTTGCTGCTGTTGGCCGGACAGGGCTTTGCCATTGCTCAGGTGCAGCGCGGTGTGCAGGCGCGGCGAGCAATGGTCGTAACCGCGCATCTGCTGGCGTCTCAGGTGGGAATTGACATTCTACGGCAGGGAGGAAGCGTTGTTGATGCTGCTATTGCCGTTCAGTTTGCACTGGCAGTTGTCTACCCCAGCGCCGGAAATATCGGCGGCGGTGGATTTATGGTCATCCGTCAGCAGGATGGTCGTGTCTATGCGCTGGATTTTCGTGAAACAGCACCGCTCCGTGCCCATCGGGATATGTACCTGGATTCGCTGGGCAATGTTATTCCCGGTCGCAGTCTCTATGGACATCTGGCAGTCGGTGTGCCGGGAACGGTGGATGGGATGGTCAAAGCCCATCAGCGGTTCGGACGACTGCCGTGGCATCGCCTGCTGGAGCCTGCTATTCGCCTGGCTTCTGAAGGGTTCCCATTGACGCAGCGAGAAGCAGCCAAGCTCAATCGATTTCGTGAAAAATTTTTGCAGTACAATCGGAAGCCACCGCCGTATGTGCGCCCCGATCGACCCTGGAAAGCGGGAGATACCTTGCGACTGCCAGCGCTGGCAGTAACATTGCGGCGCATTCAGCAAGAGGGGCGAAAAGGATTCTATGAGGGAGAAACGGCTCGCCTGCTGGTCGCAGAAATGCAGCGGGGCAATGGGCTGATCACCCTTGAGGATTTGCAGCAATACGAAGCCCGATGGCGAGAACCGATCGTAACAGCATATCGGGGGTACCGGGTTATCTCAATGGGTCCGCCGTCCAGCGGTGGAGTACTCCTGGCGCAGTTGCTCCGTATTGTGGAGGATTATCCCATTGCCCAATGGGGCTGGATGGATTGGCGGACTCTGCACCTGATGATTGAGGCGGAAAAGCGGGTATACGCCGATCGAGCTCGATATCTGGGCGATCCGGACTTTGTAAGAATGCCGCTTCGTGGCTTACTCAGCAAGTCCTACCTTCGCGAGCGGATGCGGTCGTTCCGCTTCGATCGGGCAACACCTCCGGATTCCATTACCTTTGGCAATCCGTATCGGTATGAGTCAGAGGAAACCACTCATTTCTCCATTGCCGATAGTGCCGGTAATGCGGTAGCGGTGACCACCACGCTCAATGGACCGTATGGTTCGTTTGTGGTGGTTGAAGGCGCAGGATTTTTGCTGAACAACGAAATGGACGACTTTAGTGCGAAGCCGGGCGTGCCCAATGCGTACGGCTTGATTGGCTATGAAGCCAATGCGATTGCACCTCGCAAACGAATGCTCAGTTCAATGACGCCAACGATAGTGGATCGGGATAGTGTGCTGGTGATGGTGCTGGGTACGCCCGGTGGATCCACCATTATTACTTCCGTTTTCCAGACCATCCTAAACGTTCTGGATTTTGGGATGACAATGCAACAGGCAGTGGCGGCTCCGCGGTTTCATCACCAGTGGCGACCACCCTGGGTGTACTATGAGCCGGGACGGTTCACGCCAGCGATTCGACGAAAATTAGAAGCGCTGGGACACGTGCTCCGTCAGCGGCGGAGCATCGGCCGCGTTGATGCGATTTTGCGACTGCCGAACGGCATCCTGGAAGGTGGCGCCGATCCCCGCGGAGATGACACAGCCGTGGGATGGTAGTAGTGCGTTGCTACACACCGCCGTTCAAAGCTTTGATACGCTCGCGGGCAAAAGGAACTAAGGGGGAACGGGGGTAGCTGAGCAGAATCTTACTGTATACTTCCACCGCTTTTTCCTTCTGCTTTGTGGATTCGTAGATCTGTCCTTTGAGCCACAAAATGCGGTCTGCAAAAACGGTGTATGGATACTGCTCCAGAATGCGATCCAGCAGCGTCAGCGCTTCGTCTGAGCGGTGCTGTTCCCGGAACAAATGTGCCAGTTGAAGCTGGATATACGCTGCCAGTTCGCTGGTGCCAGCCCGCTGAAGCGCTTTCTGATAGAGCGCCTGCGCTTCTTCGTATTGTCGTTGTTTCTGGCGGAGCATTCCGGCTGCCAGCAGTTTGATTGCCGCCTGTTCCGCTTCGGAACGATAGGTTTCCAGCAGCACAATTTTTTCCAGCGCATCGTTTGCCGCATCCGCGTCTAAGTGAACCGCTACTTTGCCAAAAAGCGCCTTAGCAGAATCCAGATTGCCCTGGTAGAACTCCAGCATTCCCAGCCCATATTCTGCCTGGAGCTGTGCTTCCAGGACGCGGGGATAGGTCTGGAGAACCTGCTGGTAGTAGAAGCGGGCAGAATCGAGCGCATTTCGGCGAAGTGCTAGATCAGCCAGTGCCAGCAGCGCCTGAGCGGCAATTTGATCAAAACGGCGGAAAGCGGCTGCTTTTTTCAGGTATTCCTCTGCTTGCTCCAGATCATTGCGGTACTGGAGGGCTAAGAGTGCTAGGCGGTAGAACGACTGGGCAGCAAAGTGGGTGCCAGGGAACCGCTCGATGATCTCGTGGTACCGATCCTCAATTTCTGATAATTGCTCCGGGTCCAGTTCGGCAGAGTCCAGCAGCAAATGTTCCAGAGAGCGGACGGCGCCGTACATTGCAGCCTGGTAGTGGGGAGAGCGTTTGCCTATCTGGAGCACCGCTTCGTATGCCCGTAGTGCTGTCTGGTACTGGCCTTCGCGAAAACAGAGGCGGGCAAAATCGAACAGTGCCATTCCCGGCGATTGACGATAGCGATCCAGTCGCTTGACCACCTCCAGCGCCTTGTCATACTGTTTGGTTTCACGCAGGAACCACTCATAGAGCATCAGAAATGCCGGCGAGTCATCGATTGCAGCAGCAGAGTCCAGTACGGCGGATACTTCCCGAACGCCTTTATCCGAGATGAGAAAGGCAGCTATGCGACCCTGAACCCAGCTTAGATTTTTCTTACGCTTGAGCAGGTCCAACGCCTCACGCGTTCCCTCAGCATATTGTTGCGTGGCGCCGTAGAGTTGAATGAGATCTTCGGCGAACAGAAAAGGATTGTCCAGTTGCTGGCGTCCCCGGAGCAGCGTTTCGATGGCATACGAATATAAGCGGTTCCGTAACTGGGCAGTTGCCACGGTTTGATACGTTTCCGGCTTGTCCGGCGCTAAGGCAATCGCAGCGTCCCACGCTTTTTTTGCCGCTTCCATCCTGCCCATTTTCCACAGCAGTTCGCCGTGGAGCGCTGCTAAATCGACACTCGGCTGCTGCTGTAATCGCTGCTGGACGAATTGATCCAGTTCGCTGTAGCGGTGGAGCTGGAGATACGTGCGGACCAGCCCTTCAAAGTATTCCTGTCGGGGATCCTGTTGGTAGAGGGTTTCGTACAGTTGAGCAGCTCGCTGCCAGTCGCCACTTTCTTCGTACGAGCGGGCATACTCATACCGGCGATCCAGTTGTTGTGCCACCGCTACGGTTGTCAGGAGGAATGCAAGGGTGACGAGAAAACGCATTTCATTCTGCTCCGTTCTTTTTGACTCTGGCGGTAAAACGATCAGGAAGACGTTCCATTATGGGGCATCATCACGCTGGTCTCCGAAGTAAGAATGCCAGAAGGGTGCCAGCGAGGACACTACAGCAGCGGTGCTCAGGGCGATTGCAACGGGAGTACACTGCCGTGCAGCCACGATGGAAGAGGGATGCCGAGCAGGTGGAGCAGTGTGGGCACAATATCGATGGGTTCACAGCGAGTGGTGATCCTGCCCTGCTGCACGCCTTTTCCGTAGAAGATCAGGGGAACATAGCGGTCGTATTCATACCACGAGCCGTGCATTGCGGTTCGGTGGTCAAAGATCCAGAATGGCTGCGGTTGAACCAGAATGTCGCCGGTACGACCGGGATAGACATCATTCCCCAGCCATCGCTTCTGCTGGGGTAGCAGTGGGCATTGGGAATTCAGTAACTCTTCAGGAGTGATGGCTAAGCTGATGCCACGATACCACGAAAGCCATACCAGAACCGAGTCGAGAACCTGCTTCCAGTCAGCATCAACCTGCTGAGCAGCAGAGCGATTGAGAAAGAAGGAAGGAGGAATGAAAGCTTCAACCCACGGTGTATCGGGGGTGCCAAAGTGGCGGCGCAGCTTTTGTTCAACGAAGGTGATGATGGAATCTTCCACCAGCCGACCAGCGTTGAGCTCCAGCTTCTGGAGATATTCGGGGATAGGACAGACGCCGTGATCCGAGGTAAGCACCACCAGATAATCTGCAACGGTAGAATCCAGGAAGGAGAGGAACTTGCCCAGTCGCCGGTCCAGAAAGAGGAACATTTCAGCAATTTCCCAGCTATCGGGACCGAAGCGATGGCCAAGATAATCGGGCGCCGAAACGCCAAGCAGGAGCAGATCGGGGATGGTATCACGTCCCAATCCTTCAGCCAGCACAGAAGCCTCTGCAAGGAGGAAGACATCCTCAATCGCTGGAGGAGAGCAGAGATAGGCTTTCAGGAAGGTATTCCGGTTGCTGGTATCCGGCAATGTATGCGGGAACTGTCGGTCACCACCGGGGAAAGTATCTTCCCAGTCGACAGAGTCGGCGGTGGCATACATCGACAGGCTTCCTGCCGGTTTCCACTGCCAGTGCTGCCACCGAGTTGCCGGGAATTGTCGATTCCACCACCGTACCCACGCCGGGATGGAGTCCCCATAATATCGAGAATGTCCCCACGCACCAGTGTGGCGATCGAACCATAGCACCAGATCCGCTGCGTGTCCGCCCATTAAAATGGCAACGCGGTCTTTGTGAGCAATGCTCACTACTCGTGCCGACGGTTGGGTTGCTTTCAGCAAATCGCCCAGTGTTGGGGTTTTCAGGAACGTTGGAGCAAGAAGATGCTGACCTTTGTGCCATTCCAGGGAATCGGTGACGCAGTAAAAAATGTGGTGGGTATTGCGGTCGTAAAAAGTATTGGTTACAATCGAGTGTTGTGCAGGGTAAGTTCCCGTGATGAGTGTAGCGTGTCCGGGCCCAGTTTGCGTGTTGGCGTGTTCGTAGAAGCAATTGGTAAAAGAACGTCCCTGGGTCAGGAGCCGCCGAAGACCACCGGTCCAGAAGGGATTCCAACGGTCTGGGTAATCGCCGCGCATCTGATCTACCGAAATGAGGACAATCAGTCGAGGAGGGGTGCTGGTGTACAGTGGTGATGTAAAAATCAGGATTAGCAAAAGAGCGGTTGTCCAGAGAAGTCGCTGCGCAGTCCTGACCATTAATATGAGTTCCCTTGTTCGTTTAGCAGGCAGGGAAACGCAGAGCGGCAACGGCTATTTTAGCCCTTTCACTGGAGGGATAGAAACTTCAGGTCAGTGATCGAGAGTGGGCAAAGGAGATCATTGTTTGCAGAGAAATTCGTAATTTTCCAAAAATGGAAAAACGATGGGGAGGCAGAGGAACAAGAATGCGACAATGGATAATAGGTGCCATTGCAGTATTCAGCACTATTGTTTCAATGGCCCAATCTGACTTTAGTAATCGCGGTAAGGAGTTTTATCTGACTTTTCTTCCGAACTACCACAATAAACTGCGAGATTGGGACACGCTGGTTCGGGTTCAGCTTCCTGGTGATTCCTTGATCCTTTTCTTTAGCGGAGCTGAACGGCAGACCAGGGTCTGGGTTGATGCAACGGATTTTTGGGGGATCACCTTGCCACTAATGGTGATACTCCAGCCTGGAGAGGTCTATCGGTTAGCTTTTTCTCCAGGGAGATACGAGCTACGGGGGGATAACTGGGATGAGCTACCGTACATCAACTCCCAGAACCAGCGCATTGTCCGCACGGGATTCCGCATTACAGCGGATAACGACATCAATGTCGTTGCAGTCAATCGAGCTCAATGGACAACGGATGCGTGTCTGGTTTATCCTAAGAAAGTTCTGGGCACTGAATACATCGTGCTGAGCTATCCCAGCGATGGCAGTACTTTTCAGGATGTACTGGAGGGCAGCTCAACGCCTTCCCAATTTGCGATCGTTGCAACGGAACCACAAACGCAAGTTGTTATTGACCCCAGTATTCCGTCGATGGAAAAGCAAGAAGTTACCCTCAATGCGGGTGAAGTGTTTTTAGTGCAGGCTGATATGAACTGGGATCCAAGGGCGGACCTGACTGGAACACGGATTCGGAGTGATAAACCTATTGCTGTGTTTGCTGGCCATCAACGGGCAACGATACCACTATCGCTGCGCAACGCGTTTAATATGCCTTCGCGAGATATGTTGTTCTCGCAACTGTTGCCAGTTTCTGCGTGGGGGATTGAGGCGCTGCTCTTCCCATTCCCCGATCCTCCGGGAATTCAAAGTGGCGGCGAAGATGTCTATCGCGTCGTAGCAGCTCGAGATAACACCCGACTGTATATCGATGGAACGTTTGCGGCGACATTGCGCGCTGGCCAGGTTTTTGAAGCAGCATTGACGTATCCTGTCCATCTTCAGGCAACGAAGCCGATACAGGTAGCGCAGTTTAAAAGCACTTCCAGTATCAACGGCAGCGCAAGTCCAGCCAGCGATCCTTTCTTTCTCATCAGTCCGGATCCCCTGCTGTTTGATCGTTCCTATTTTGTGATCGTGCCACAGTTGTACGAGTGGGATGACCCAACGCCAGATCCGGTGATGAAGGATTTTTACATCACCATTGTCAAACCGATGGATTTGCAAGTGATTCACTTTGAGCCTGCTGATGTAACACCGATAGGGGCTGCAGAACCCATCGGCGATTCAGATTACGAATACGTGACGTATCGGGTCAATCCCGGCGTATACCGCATCTGGGCAGAACAACCCTTTGGTGTTTATGTTTATGCCTACGGGCAGGTTGAGTCCTATGGCTACGTTGGAGGAGGCCAGGTGCTGAATTTGATGGATCTTTATCCACCGCAAATTACTGCTGAGACGATGTGTTTTGAGGTTCAAGGGATGGTGGTCGACACAGGGCTGATTCGCAGTGGGATCGCAACGGTAGAGGCACAGTCTGGATACTGTTCCAATGTTGCACTGACAACGCAAACAATTAGCAGGGATACGGTCGTATTTACCGCCGTGCTGGAAAATCCCTTTCAGGATGGAAGGTGCTATGTAACGGCGGCTGATAGTGTCGGGCGAGTCGCACAGCAAGTGCTGGAAATTCCAGGGATGACGGTACACCTGGATTCCACTTTGACAGTTGATACAGTCGTTGCTGCTCAATGGTATGTTCCGGGTCAGCAGTTGGCGTGTTATCCCTTTCGGCTTGTGAATTATGGCAGATTTCCGCAAACGATTGATAGCATTCGACTCCGACATTTTGATACGCTTTTTGGAGTCTCGGACGCTACGGTTACCCTGGAACCGGGGCAGCAACGGGTGTTTCAACTCTGTGTGCGTCAGCCGATCACCGTACCAATGGCGGTGCGTGATACCTTAGATATCTATCAGCCGTGTGGGGTGCGGCGCATTCTTGCCTTGAACATTGATGTGCAGGTGGATACCGCAGCTCCTGCTATTACAACTGCGACGGATCCGTGTGATACTGCCCTGACTGTGCAGGTTGTGGACCCTCCGCCCTACCGCTCCGGCATTGCAACTTACGAAATCGTCACGCTGGAAAATCTGGAGCTCAGAAATGTAAGCTGGCGAGGGAAAGATACCGTGCAATGGTTCTTCCGGGTGCTGGATCCTTATCGGGATGCCATTTTTGTCCTCTGGGTGCAGGATTCTTCCGGAAATCGTCGGGAGGTGAGCGATACGATTCAGGGGTTTACACTGCAATGGAGAACGCAGTCACTGCCGGATACGCTGACATCTCTGATCGGCGAACGTCGTTGCTTTGAGGTCTGGGTTGAAAACACTGGATTGCTGCCTTTTATCCTGGATCGGAACGTATGGGCAGAGAGTCGACGATGGCTCACAATCCCGCGATCGCAGTTTCCGATCCGGATTGATCCGGGGGAGCAGAAAGCAATTGTAGTGTGTGCTGCCGCTTTCCGGGATACGATCATTTTAGACCGATTGGTGTTGCAATTTCGCTGCTGGGAAAAGACCTTCCCATTGTGGATTCAGGGACAGGAAATCGTCCAGTTAGAGCAAAATCGATGCGGTTTAACCCTGCGGCTGCGGGCAACGACAATCACTCCACCGGCTTTTAGTCTTGGCAAGCCATATCCAGTGCCGGCAACAGGTGAAGTTGTGCTGCCATTGACCAGTCCCGAAGCAGATGAGTATACCGTGGCGTTGTATACTGCCTTTGGACGCCGGGTTGCCCGCTTTGTCTTTCGGCTGGAAGCAGGGTTCTATGAATTGCGCCTGGATCTGTCAGCGCTGCCCAGCGGTACATACTTTGGCGTAGTCCGGCGTAGCAATGGAACGATCCATCGATTCCAGGTGCAACGGGTACAATAGGAGTGGACACAGTAAGAGAGGAGATCCCGGAGAGGTTCAGTGCAGAGCAGATTTTTACGGGGAGGTAAATGGCAGAGCAATGATGGAATTCAGTGTGGAGCAATGGATAGAAAGGTCTGTCAGGGTGAGAGTCGCGCAAGTTTGCTCAGAAAAGTTTCCAGTACTTCCTCAACCGTGATCCATTGGAGACAGAGATTGACACCGCGCTCGCAGCGATCAGGGTGGATGTATTGTTTGCACGGGCGACAGTCAATATCTTTTTTGAGAATTACCACGCGTGCTCCCAGGGGATGGATTCGAGCTTCATCTGCCGGTCCCCAGAGGACTAAGGTAGGAATGTCCATCAGCGCTGCGCAATGAGCGGGTCCCGAATCGTTGCCGATGAAGAAATGCGCGTTGCCGAGCGCTTCCAGAAGATCGGCAATGGTGGTTGTCTGTATGATCTGAATCCCTGCGGTTTTGCCGGTCAGGTGGCTTCTGAAAAAGTGAAAAAGGTCCGGTTCGGTTTGATGGATCAGGATGTGAACGGAAAATCCGCGCATTGCCAGCAGACGAGCCAGTTGGAGGTAGCGTTCAGGGGACCACCGCCGGGGTTTCCATTTGCCACCGGGATGGAGAAGGACGGTATTGACTGCTGGCGCGGCAGTTGGGCGCGGCAGAGACAATGGACGAGGTTTGCTCCATTCTGGATTGATCCATCCAAACAGTTTCCGGAAGCGATCGATCACGTGTTCGGTAGCAAGAGCATCGTATACTTTTGACAGCAGCCACCGGCTTCCGCTAAAAAATCGTCCTGCTTCAATCATTCCGTACCGATGTGGTGCCATCGGACAACTGGCAAGATAAGCTCCCGGAGGTGAAACGCAGGGTAGGATGACCGCATCGTACTGGCGCGATCGTAGCTCACGGCACATCTGGCGTAGTGCAGCCGTGTCCCAGCTCCGGGTTGGAAAGGGGAAGACCTGGAGTGTGGGAAAAAAGTGCTGCCAGAAAGGAGCAAGCGATGCCAGACTGCATACGTCGAACTGGTCGGCTGATAAGCCAATGGATCGAAGGTAGGCAACCAGCAGCGCTGTATCCCCCAGTGGATCCAGATGGATGATCAGTATTTTGCCTGTCCGGGTAGCGGCTGAGAGGGAACGCCAGTGGATGCGAAGTCCGGCTATAAAAATATTCCATTTTTTCTGAAGGGAGCGTTTCCATCGCAAATTGCGCCGCATTCTCTTTGCCCTGTGTTCCGGAAGCGTCGCAAAAGTGACGTTTCTCTTCGTAGCGCAGTACAAAAGAGCGAATTTGCTCGTCACTAACCAGCAGGCGATGGAAATAAAACGGGGGAAACAATGGTGGCGAGAATCATTGGTGTGTGTATCGTGGGATACTGGTTCTGGATTAGTGTAGTTGCCGCTGCAACTGTTCAATGGGAAGAACAACCAGAAGGGGGACGTCTTCTTATCCGCGGAGTTAAGCCTTCAATGATTTCCCAGTATGATGCTCCGTGGCTCGTCAAACAGGGTGATATGTTGCGCTATTTCCGATTTTTGATTGCTCTACCGTCGGAGCAATTCAAGCTCCGGATTGAGCAGTGGTCAGCCGTTCCGATAGGTGATGAGATAGTCATTCCGCAGGATATCCAGCGATCAAGTGATCCCCTCGTACATACGACGCCACTGGGATGGCAACGGGGACGTTTTATCCTTGCGCTGACTATTGTGCCCTTTGTCTATGACACCACGAGGTCGCAGTGGCAGTTACTCCACACGATGGAACTCCGAGTGCGGTTCTTCGCCCGGCAGCGGAAGAAGTTCCCAAAAGCATCGCTGGAAAAACAGTTGTTCGCTGGAATACTCAATGCTGAACAGGCAGTGCGTTTTGAGCCTGCTGCGCAAGTTCTGAGTAATGACTCTTTGCCTGCGCTACCATTTCCTAAAGGGCGTTTAGCTGTAAAGCTAAGAACCAGCAGGGATGGGATTGCTTTTGTGCCTTTTGAGTCAGTTACTGCCGTTTTGCCGACTTTTCAGAATCGAGATTTTGCCCATCTGCATTTGTACTATCGTGCCCGACCGGTACCGTATGCTGTTATCGGTGATGTTGATGGGCGGTTCAACGAAGGAGATACATTGATTTTTCAGGGCTTCCATCCATCAGGAGACACTGTTTGGTTTTCCTCGTATGATACGCACACAGCGTTCTTTCTTGTGTTGGATTCTTCTCAGGTATCGCAGCGATTTAGAGAATGGGAAGACATTGCGGTCCAGGATACTGTTCGCAAAATCTGGATCACTGAGCATTTCGAAGAAGACCATTATGTGTCGGTGGGATTTAAAGATCACGTCACTGGTGATGAAGATTGGTCCTGGACGGGTGGTATTCATTGGGGAAAAGGTTTTACCTATCCGGTACAATTGTACCCTGCCGATAGCTTAATCTTTCGCTGTCAGTATCGGGCAATTTCGGATAATCGGCATTATAAGCCGGATCACTATCCGCAGTTTCTGGTCAACGATACGGTGGTGGCAGAGACAATGTTTGACGGCAGGCGAGATGATACGCTGGAGGCTGTACTGCCGGCAACACAGGTTCTGATGGGACCCAACCGATTACGTTTTTATTCGGCTGGAGTGCCAGAGTACCGCGACCGCAAAGATCCGCCGTATACAGATTTGATGTATCTGGATTACTTTGAGGTTGAGGGCTGGAGCCTGCCAGTACTGTCAAATGAAATGGTGCGGGGTGAGATTCGGGAATTGGAGAAACCCGCAACACTGATACTCCGTGGTGCAACAACATTGCCCATTGTGGTGTTTGACACGACGCATCGACAGTACGCCGTGGTGCGGGATGCAGAGTCGGGTGTGCAGATTGCTGCCAGTTGCCATCGCCGAACAACCTTAGTGATCAATGGGGAAGTATTGGTTGATACACTTGCCGGAGGGTGGGCAGCAGTAGTCTCGGCGGCAGCGCCGACAAGCGTGCAGTTGTTCGACCTCCAACAGCAGGCAGCATCGTTTGAACAGGCTGTGACCAATGCACCTTCCCGTAGCGTGATAGCGGTTGTGTGGAATACCCAAAGTGAACTTCCAGAGACAGTGCGGGCGGTGCTACAAGCGCTGGGAGCGACCGCGATAACCACATATACCTCTGGAGAACGGTATGCACTCATAGTCAAGAAGGACGAAATAATTGTGGAAGAGCGCCGAAGTGTTACTCCTTTTGGATTTTCCCAATTTGTTCCGTTGCCTGGTGCTTCTGGTTATCAGGTGCTCCTTCCGGTTGCTACCGGTTCAACGTGGTTTGTGGCAGCGGCATCTCCGGCGTGGGAAGAGGCTATAGTCGAACCTGTGAAGCTGCGCTATTGGCGGGACTACAGTGGACAGGTGGATTATCTTGTGATTGCACATTCGAAGTTCTGGGATCAGGCACAGCGGTTAGCACAGTATCGGGCGCAGCGCAGTGGGGTTTCGACTCTGGTCGTTGATGTGGAAAGTTTATATGATGAGTTCAGCTATGGTGAAAAGAACCCATATGCGATTAAGTGGTTCTTTAAGGCTGCTTTCCAGCGATGGCAACGTCCAGCTCCATCATATGCTGTCTTCTTTGGTGATGCCAGTTGGGATCCGCGGAAAGTGTGGGAGAAATCGGTTAAAGAGGATTATGTCCCATCGTATGGTAAGCCGGTAAGCGATTACTGGTATACGCTTCTGGATCCTTCTCCCGATATTTTGCCAGAGTTGCTTACCGGACGGATTCCGGTTGAAACGGAGGCAGAAGCGCAGGCGGTGGTGGATAAAATTATCGAGTACGAAAGCTTGCCACAGCAGCCGTGGATGCGGCACGCTCTGTTTTTAACTGGCGGAGAAAACCAGAATGAGCGATTCCTTTTCCGATTCGATGCGGAACAGGTTATTGGCTCATATCTCTCTCAAGCACCATTGTGTATGACTGCCGAAGTTATTTCGAAAGCAAGTGATGGCAATGTGGATAATTCCAACGCAACGCTTATTCGACGAGCAATTGATAAGGGGGCGATGTGGGTGAATTACGTTGGGCACGCCGCACCAACCATTTTTGATATGGATTTCGGATGGGCAAAAGATTTCAATAACACTGGGAAGTATCCTATTTTGGCAACGTTCTCTTGCCAGACAGGTGCTTTTGCTGAACCGACGGTAATAGCAAAGAATGAAGATTTTCTCCGAGGTGAACGGCGAGGAATGATAGCGTGTTATGGAACGACTGGCTTTGGTTACGTCGCGATTGATCGGGAGCTGCTCCGCGGATTCTTTGAAGGGTTCCGTGATTCCGTTGCCTACTTTGGTGATTTGCTGCAGTATGCGAAAATGTGGACCCTGGTGGTTTCGGATACACTGAATCCGTGGACAATGGGAGAGGAAAAACGGACAACCTTCTGGCAGTACACGCTGCTGGGAGATCCAATGGGAGTTATTGTCTATCGACCTAAGGTAGATCCTTACGTTCTGGAATCAGATTTTACAATTGTTAATGCACAGGGTGAAACAACGTTTGCAGAAGAGGACACGGTGGTATTTCTCCGCGGGATGATACGGAATGGGGGGCGATGGTGGTACGATTCGCTCCAGATTCGCATTGTGCATTCGGCAGGACAGTGGCAAGATACACTGTGGGTAACCTTACCTGAATTGTGTTCCGATCGAGCTTTTTTCACCGCCATTCCAACGTACGGTATTACTGGGGTCCATACACTGGAAATCCAGGTGGATCCCGAACACAAAATTGATGAGGCAAACTCGTTGAATAATACCGTGCAATTGAGTTTTACTGTGTTTTCCAACCGACTCTATCCCCTTGATCCCTTGCCCTACTGGAACGTAACATCAAACCGTCCTCGTTTCCGGGTGTTGCGTCCGTTTGATAAGAACATCATTAAGACGGAATGGTTGTTGCGCGATCCTTACACCGATAGTGTGATTGTGAGCGCTACTCCGGAAGAAGTGGAGATCGATTCCGATGTTTTAGAGTGGCAATGCCCGAAGACTTTGGAGAAAGGGCGGAGTTATGTCCTGTGGGTACGGGCGTGGGAAGAAGGGCAGACATTGCCGGGTGAGTGGCTGACTATTCCATTCTTTGTTGATTCCGTGGGCTCCCAGCAGTCCGTTGTTCGGTGGCGGGTGAAATCGGCAGCAGAGTGGCGTGCTGTACAACGAAAACAATGGCGCTGGCTTCCAAATTCTGCAGGTGTTGTGTTGAGCAATCGAAAGGTTCCACTGGAAGTATACTCCGACGGGCGGGGAAAAACACGACGGGTGCGGGTCCGGATTGCCGGTCAGGAATATTTGAACTCTCCCTTTAAACGTGGCTTCAATATCTTTGTCATTCCCCCAGATGATTCGGTTCGTTCTATCTATCGACGGTACGATACCTATTTGAAGGAAGCACCGATCCAGAAAGATGTCTATGGTGATAGTGAAGAGTTGGTCCGCTTTCTGGAAGATTCGGTCCGGGCAGAAGATCGTGTCTTGATTGCTTTGTGTGATAATTCCATTCGAGGAATTTTGCAGAAAGGACCAGATGAACCGGGGAATTTTACTGACGTAGTGCGAGCGCTGCAACTCTACGGTGCTGAATATGCAGAATCACTGCGGTATGGTTCTTCCTATATCTTGTTGGCAAAGCGTGGACAAAAGCTCCGAGAACTGTGGAAGCGAGAACAGCCGGAAGGCAATACGGCCGTGGAACTAAATGATTCACTGGAGGTATGGATACGATCTGGAGAGTTGACGTTGCCACCGTTGTTGCAGGTCAAGCAAGTGCAGCGAATTGTGCTCTATACGAATGGTGAGGGTCGCTATCGGATACAGTTGATGCAGCAGGAGAGTAACGATTCGCTCCAGATTCTCTGGAAAGTTGACAGTACCGTAGTGGAGTTCCCCGATCTGCCACCTTCGCTAACATATCGATTACAAATTCGGGTAGAAAAGTTGGAAAATGAGCTTCCCACAATTTATGGAGTAGAGGTTCAATATGTGCCACTGCCAGAGCTTGCAGTTCGAGTACTTGATCGTCAAGATTCGGTCGTGCAGGGATTTGAGGGGACTGTTGTAGTGCGCACGCGAAATCTTTCTTTGCGGTCTGCTGCTGATTCGTGTGCCGTGTGGGTAAAGGTGCATCCGGTGGGAAATGGTGGTACGGGTATTGTGCTACAACATCGTTATAATGGCGTTGGACCACGTCAGGAAGTTGTCGATACCTTTGCAATTGCGACATTGCCGCTGGAATCGGAAAATCGGCTGGAGGTTCAGGGGGCAGCACTACCAACGGAGACGTATTTGTGGAATAACCAAGTCGTTGACCGATTCGTTGTGCAACTCGATACCGTTCCACCAACCATCAAGTTGTTGGTTGACAGCCTTCAATGGGATTCTTCACGGATTGTGCGGCAGCACCCTCAAATCGCTGTAGAGATCTGGGATAATTCGCCACAGCCGATCCAGCCAGGGCAGGTGAGGATAGTGCTCAATGGGATACCGCTGGAGCAATATCCGGACAGCGTGCTCCAGCCAACGGTTACGACGCGATCTCCTGATCCGACACAGGTTGTATCATCTGTGCATTTGCTGGATTTCTCCTTTGCTGCCCCATTGCAGATTGGAGCAAATACACTGTGGATCGTTGCAGAAGATTATTTCGGAAATCGAGACACGGTGCATTACCAGTTAGTGGTGCCGGAAACCTTCAAAGTGGCAGAAGCCATGGTGTATCCCAACCCAGCTTCCGGTCCGGTGACTTTGCACCTGAAAATTGAAGATCACAGGGTGCCACAGGAGGCAATGTTAGAGGTGTACGATGTCTTTGGACAACTACTTTTCCGTCAGCCGGTACAGCTTCGCGTTGGTGAGAACCTGCTTATCTGGAACGGGCAAGATATCCGTGGAGCAAAGGTAGCTAATGGTACGTACTTCCTGGTTTTGATGATGGAAACTTCGCAGGGACGACACTTGCTACGTTATCCTGTTCAGGTTCTGCGCTAAGAGATCCCCAGAGCCGGATTTCATTGACTGGCAGCACCAGAGACTGAGAGCTCCGACTTTCGTCGGCAAGAAAGATGCAGGCTAAAGCCGGCGCTCCCAGCGAACTGGGAACAGCTCACTGGGAGCGCCAGCTTTAGCTGGCAAAGAAAGTGCACCTGAAGGATACGTTCCCAGCAAATGCACGCTGAAGCGTGCGCTCCTGGTACGATATGTAGAGGCAAAGCGATGCTTCGCCCACGGGCGATCCAAGGGATCGCCTCTACAGATGCAAAAATTTCCTCTTCCACTGGGAGAGGGCTAGGGTGAGGGCAATGTACGCTGAAGTGTACGCTCCCAACCGCAGGGAACGTCGCACCGGGGGCGCCGGCTTTAGCCGGTACAAACTGGGAGCGCCGACTTCAGTCGGCAAAGGAGGTGCACGCTAAAGCGTGTGCTCCCGATAGATGCACGTTTAAGAGTGGCACTCTCGATATCCCGTCCTCCTTTCCCAGATGGAGCGGAAAAGGGCAAGCGGAGAGCCGGTCTGGACGAACTCTTTAAAGGTTTTTGCAAAAAAGTAGAGCGATGGAAAAAATTGTGAATTTGACTTTTTCGTTTGGCAAGTCGTTGTTACCAACCTTTTGCTCACCGTTTCTTAATTTTGCCGTTTCTGTTAAGAGTATGAAGACTTTTGTATGACAATTTGTGTGGTAGCGATGGATCGATATCGGCAGTTACTGCAACTGGTACGGTCGTTTGAAGAAGATTTCCGAAAATTCTACGAAAAGCAGAACATTTCTGCTGGCATTCGGTTGCGGAAGCATATGCAGGAATTACGTCGATTTGCAAAAGATGTTCGAGATGAGGTGCAACAATTACGGCGAGAGTGGCGCCAGGAGAAGCAGCAGAAGGGTGAATGAGTTATCAAGTACGGGAAATACCACAGCTTTCGCTGTCACTTCCAGCGCTGGTTGACAAATTCCGCCGGGCGATGGAATTTGTAGGACGGCGGATGATCAATCGTGAGAAAGTGATTCAGCAAGCATTCTATGCACTTCTGACCGGTGATCATCAGCTTCTCCAGAGCCGAACTGGTGCTGGAAAGACGATGCTGGCAGAACAGATTTTTTCAATGTTTAATCAGGTAAAAATTTTCCGGGTACAAGCCAGCAAGGAGCAAATGCCAGATACCTATTTTGGTGCTTTGGATATTGAGCAATTGAAAAAAGGAAAGATTGTACATAACACCGAGGGATCATTGGTTGAAAGCGAATTTGGCTTTATTGATGAGATCTTTGATGCTAACGATTACACCTTACGAGCACTGCTATCTCTGCTCAATGAGCGAGCATTAGTGCGTGGATCGCAGTATATGCCCGCAAAGGTGCATACCGTTATTGCTGCAACAAATTACCTGCGGGTAACAGAAGTGACAGAAGCAATTCTGGATCGCTTCATCTACAAAGCGATGGTACTACCGGATAAAGATCCGTACATCCAGTACCGAATTGCGAAGGAGTACGCCAAATATTCCGGTCGCATAGCACCTCCAAAAGAAAGGATACCGTTTTCAGAATTGCAGTTTGCATATGCCATTGTCACCAATCAGCATCCGGAATACAAGATTACCATCTATCCCGAACTGCTGTACTTTATGAATCTGGTCATTCGACACTATGAGTTTACCCGGAACCGAATGTTGCGCCAGCAGAAAGCGAATCAGGACTTTTACATTTCTCCCCGAACGCAGGCGAAGGCGCAGGATCTGCTACGTGCCATTGCCTTTCTTCAGGGACGGCAAAAGGTGCAGCCAGAGGACATTGGGCAGTTGAAATATATTTTTGCAACCATCGGGGTGGAAGAGGAGGAACGGGCATTTGAGAAATCTTTTGAGACCTTGTATCGTTCAATGAGTGCTGATCGGGGCTTTGAGCAGTTGCGAACCTTGCTGGGATTTGTGGACATTCTGGAGCAGCTCCGTTATCAGCCTGAATTGTGGCATCAACCCTTGCATCACTTGGAAGGTGTTCCCATTCGCCGTACTGTGTTGGAGTGGATCAAAGATACACTGAGCGGTGGAGAAACTCAAGCAGAGCATAATCGACGGGTATTGAAAAAGTTTTTGGAAGAATTTGTACCGGCTAATGAGGAAATCCGAGAGTTGAAACAACATTTGGTTGAAGAGCTCCACGAACTCCTTCGGTTGGCGCCAAAGGAGTAAGCAGGACCTTTCTTTGCTTTTTGTCTTCGGAGCCCTCAGCGCGATGGCTTTTGCTACCCTCCAATCGACAAAGAGTGCGGTGAAAAAAGACTAAAAGCAGTGGGTGTTCGCTGCTACAGTTTTGTCACAACGATGTATACAGGACCGACGTAGAACTTCCCTTTGGCGCGCTTTTTAACCGGTGGTGGATTTAGAGGGTCCGGTCTTGTGAATGCAGCGATTTCAAGCCGATCAGGAGAAATCCCATGCTTGGTAAGGTATTCTGCTAACAATTGTGCGCGGGTTGTTGTCAGCGACAGGTTGAACGTTGTATCTGTTTCAGTATCCGGATAAACTTCCAAGCGAATGTGGACCGATGGATTGATTTTCAGGAGATTGACCAGATCATCTAAGATTTCCTCTGCGCCCAGCTTGAACTTCGCCTTTTTATAGGGAAAAGGCGAGACTGTGAGAGGAATCCGGGTACCAACACGTAGGGGCTTCATCAAAAAGTCGCGCGAAAGCTCCGTATATTTTTCTGTTTTCGGGAGCCGTAGCTCGTACTCAGTCTCAAAATACCCTGCTTTCCGGAGCCGAAGCGTGTATTTTTCGCCCGGGTGCAACCCTGTGATGAGGTAGTATCCCCCGGAGTGTGTTTTCGAGGTCCACTCTTTGAGATTGGGGTGTTGCGGTTTCACAATGATGAGAACATTGTTCAGGGGTTCAAAAGAGACTTCATCGTAGACATAACCGGTGATGGTAACGACCGGGGAGACCTGGGCAAAGAGCGCAGCAGCAACAAGGCACTGGATCGTAAGAAGACGCCACAGAAGTCGCATCATTCGATTAATCTCCATTTTATTTTCCTTTTCCCGGTGTCTTGCGAAGAATTCGCACCGTGCCATCGGCGCAGCCAATAACAATTAGGTTAGCATTACCCACTAAGTCAGCAGACCAAACAGGGATGCCAACCTCATAGGTGTACAGATTGGCTCCGGTCTGGATATCCCACAGTTTGACCGTTCCATCTAAGCTAGAGGTCAACAGCGTTTGATTGTCAGCAGCAAAGGCAACATCCTGTACCAGATCAGTATGAGCGTTGATCGTACGGAACAACTCTCCGGAAGGCATTCGCCAGATTTTCACAATGCCGTCTTGATCTGCCGTTGCTAACCACTTGCTATCGAAACTGTAAACCGCTGCTAAGACCGGAGCGGTATGACCACGGAGGGTTTTGAGCGACCGGCGTGATTTTAGATCGGTTGACCAGATTTTGACTGTCCAATCATCGCTTGCGGAAGCGATAGTTTTTCCATCGTAACTATAGGCAACGCTATTAACCGGGAGTACGTGTTCCCTTAACGTTTTTATCTCTGTTTGCAATTCTCGATCCCACAGTTTGACGGTATGATCCATACTGCCACTTGCAACAAAGGCACTGGTACTGTCTTGGCTAAAGTATACACTGAGCACATCGCCGGTGTGTCCACGCAGTGTTGCCAGCAGCCTACCTGTCTGGACATCCCAGATGCGGACGGTCCGGTCACTGCTGGCGCTGGCTAAATAACGGTCATTGCCTGAAAAGGAGACATAGTTTACTGCTCCCAGATGCCCACGCAGAACGCGAAGTACTTTCCCATCCGGAAGACTCCACAATTTGATAGTTTCATCAATGCTACAAGAGGCAAACATATCATCACCTTCGTTGACAAAGACACCCAGAACATCCCCATCGTGTGAGCCCAGAATGGACATCTCGTAACTATATTGGGCATAGATTGGAAGTACAAAAGCACAGGCTATAGCGACCAGTAGTACGCTACGAATAAATCTCATTGATGCTACCTTTCTTTATGTCAGAAAATTTGCAAACTTCAAATTTACAGTTTTTTGGCGTCGTATCCAAGGAATTCAATCAGGGCAAAAAGAAGCAACCACCCATTGTCAGGTAAATTACTCAACATTTTATAAGTTACTCAACATTTTGCCAGTTGTTTGTAACTTTCCTTTTCGCTGTGTGTCATTGCAGCAAAAATAGAGTCGTAGGTGTAATAAAGAAAAGGGGCAAAGATGGAGCGCCGGGAGTTTCTCCGTGTGTCTCTTGGAGCAGTTATCGGATTGCCAGTTGTAGCCAGTGTGTTGAACAGTTGCGAGACCGATGTCAACAAAGCGCAGGACAAAGTAGTAGTGGTGGATATATCACCATATCCTGCGTTGAATACCGTCGGAGGATTAGCTTTTGTGCAAGTGGACAATTATTCCTTCATTTTGCGAAGAGCATCGCAGAATACCATTGCAGCGTTTAGTGCTGTCTGTCCTCACCAGGGATGTTTGATTGGCGATCAGATGGGAGAGTTGCACAATCATAAGCTTCGTTGTATGTGCCACGGCGCGGAATTTGATCCACAAACTGGAGCAGTAACCCAGGGGCCGGCAACCACTGGGCTTACGCAGTATCGGAATGAGTTCGATCCTCAGAGCAAAACGGTGAAAATTTACGTTTGAGTTTTACTGACGGAAGCAATGAGCTGATGACCGGTTGCCAGCACTTGGCAGTACTGTTGTTGGCTTGTATATCAATGGTTGAGTGGGGCTACTCCGGGGATATTACGGGACTATCGATCCAGGATGTGGGATGTAAAAAATGTCACGGTACCACGCCGGGAGTGGTTCAGGGTATAGCACAAGATTGCTTGGGCTCCCGGACAGCTCAGACGGGGAAAGCATTACAGATCACAGGAATAGCTTCCCATAATGGCCAACTTGAAGCAGGAATTAACATCACAGTTAACACGATGCTGGTTAGCAACCAGGAGGTTGCTAACCAGTTTTCAGGAAGCACTGCTGAAGTGAAAATGGAAGAAGACAGTAACGAGCTAATCCCTCAAGAACCTGAGATAATGGCTGATGTAAAGCTTCTCTTTCAATTCAACAGGCAGACACCTAGTACACTGGGCACCTATTCTCTTGGAGTTACTGCCAATGCGGTCAATAATAACAGACAGGCAGATGCGCAGGATGAATGGAAAGTGATGACGCCTATTGCTATTACCGTCGTTGCGCCGCAGCAAAGTATTACAGTACTTGAGCCCAATGGGGGTGAGCAATGGTGCCGGGGTACACAGCAGTTGGTGCGTTGGGAAGCAAACAATGTAGACAAGGTGGACATTTTGCTTTCATCCGACGGAGGGCAGCATTACAATACGGTGTTGGCGGAAAATCTGGATGCATCGCAAGGGGCGTGGATGTGGGATATACCGGCGGATTTTGCCCAGGGAACGCAATATCGTATTTTAGTGCGAAATCGCCAGGATACTACCGTTGCTGACGAGAGCGATGATAACTTCGCAGTGTACCAGGAGACAACAATTACTGCACAGTCACAGTCACAACCGGTGTGCGAAGGTGTAAACGTGACATTAGAGGTTCAGGCAGTAGGAGGGCAGCTGGAGTACCAATGGCGAAAGGATGGGCAACCAATACCGGGGGCAACGGAGCCGCAGTTGCGATTGTCACCCGTGCAGTTGGCAGATTCCGGAACGTATGATGTAATGGTTTCAGGGCTTTGCGGACTTCAGATCACCAGTGAACCGATTCATATCCGAGTGTTGGCAGCACCTCGGATCGTACAGCAACCTGTTTCCCAGACTGTTTGCACTGGCGATACGGTCCTGCTTGCTGTTGTCGCCGAGGGAGATGGGTTGAGTTATCAGTGGTACAAAGATGGAAATCTCATTTCGGGAGCAAATAGCAGTACCCTGCAACTGTTCAATGTTACTGAGGCTGACGCCGGTTCCTATCAGGTGATCGTCTCTGGAAGCTGCTTGCCCGCAGCAGTGAGTGATCCTGCTGTTCTTACGGTATTGAGTCCGCCGGTAGTGGTACAGCATCCGGGGGATACAGTTGTCACGGAGGGGGCTACGGTCATTCTGGAGGTCGCAGCGCAAGGGGAAAACGTTGCTTATCAATGGCGGAAGAATGAGCAACCGATTCCCGGAGCGACATCTCCCCAACTGATACTGCAAGCAGTTCAGTTAGCAGATAGTGGTTGGTACGATTGCCAGATCTCCAATTTGTGCGGCACGGTGCTGAGTGAGGCGGCGCACGTTGTGGTGCAACCAGCAGGACCGGGCCCAGTCATCAGCCTGTCTCAAACGCTGCTGGACTTCGATACTGTCGTGGTCGGTAGCTCTGGTGAGCGGCAGTTAGTGGTGACAAACACGGGATCAGAAGAACTGGACGTAACGGAGGTTACGATCACCGGGGCGGATGCGGTGTTCTTTACGGTCTCCTCTCCCGGTTCAGGGTTTAAACTCAAGCCTGATGAATCGAAGACACTCACAGTTCGGTATGAGCCGCAGCAACGGGGAAGCCATCAGGCGGAATTGTCTTTTGTTTCCAACGCTGTCAATCAACCGGTGGTGCCGCTGCGTGGTTTTGCTGGTGTCTATCTGCCACAGCTCAATGTACAAATGGTGGATTTTGGAGCCGTTCCGGTCCAGCAGCAGCGGGATACAACCATTGTCCTGGTAAACTTTGGCGATTTGCCTTTCAACGTGGATCAATTGAAAATTCACGATGATCCATTGGGGGTGTTTTCTGTACTGAGTCCAGCCGTTCCGCTTAGCTTAATGCCCGGTGAAAGTGTAGGGATCGTCCTGACTTTTCAGCCCGTTGCACCGCAGTCGTATACGGGACGGTTGCGCATTGAATTTACCGAATCCGTGGATCCGATCGATGTACCGCTGAAGGGCAATGCCGTGGCGACCAGCATATCGGACGATCCGGCAGTGACGATTACCGTTACACCTTCGGGCTGCGTTATTCGCACTGCGCAACTGGTGCAGACCGTTGAACTCTGGGATGTTCTGGGACGGCGTGTGACTCGCCGGGTAGTACAGCAGGCGGGGACAATACAGCTTCCGTGGTCGGCACTATTGATACCAGCTTTGCGGGGAGCGTGGCTGCTACAGATACATTTTCAGAATGGGCGCGTAGTGTCTCGGTTGATTGTGCGATAGCTGAAGTCATTGCCGAAGTCTGGGAATGCTTGGGTTGCTGTTGGACATTGGGGAGGGGGAAGGATAAAACAGGATGAAATCTATAGAATCCACGGAATTTTCGTAGGCAGTGCTAAAAGGTGTGGTATTGCGAAACAATGCTGTACAGCGTGCGCGGCGTCAATTGATTGAGCGGTAAGGCACTATATGACGCAAAATAACGTCAATTACTGGCGTGATGATACAATATGCCCTCCATACTGCGGTGGTGATGTGGCTTTTCGTTGCCACTATTGGTGCTCCTACTGTCCACTATTGGTGTGAAGTGCCTGTAGCAGTGGCAGATTGTGGATGTCCAGTGGAGGAGCACAATCCCTGCTGCGATCTGCAAGTAACTTTTGAACTTATGGATTTGCCGGCTGTGTTGCCCTACTTGCCTATTGTTTTGTCATTGCAGATCAGTGGAGAGGGTAGTGTCATCGCTGTTCCATCAATGCCTGGTCATAGTGATCAGCTTTGTCGCTTGAGAATCGACAAGTTTTCCTTATCCCCACCTTTTATACCTACGCAAACAACCCATCTTCTCATCTAACCAATAGCTTTTACCTGTATTTTCTCTTTAATTGACAATTTTTGTTTCACAAAAAGGATAGAGACCGATGAAAGCCATCATTCGGTTTTTCCTATACAACCGGTTTGTAACGGTTTTACTTTTCCTAACCCTTGTAGGTGTTGGCATTGCCGTTGCCCCATTTGATTGGGATATACCGTGGTTTCCCCGCGATCCGGTGCCAGTTGACGCCATTCCGGATCTTGGGGAGAATCAACAGATTGTTTTTACTGCCTGGCCCGGGCGCTCACCACAGGATATCGAGGACCAGATTACCTATCCGTTGACCACCGCATTACTGGGTGTGCCGGGTGTCAAGACCATTCGTTCTTCCTCGATGTTTGGTTTTTCCACGATCTATGTGATTTTTCAAGAAGATGTCGATTTTTACTGGGCGCGAACCCGGATTCTGGAGAAGCTGAACTCCTTACCACCCGGTACGTTGCCAGAAGGTGTGGCACCGGCACTGGGTCCGGATGCCACGGCGCTGGGGC
Source organism: Candidatus Kapaibacterium sp. (assembly GCA_015490805.1). Classification (GTDB taxonomy): domain Bacteria; phylum Bacteroidota; class Ignavibacteria; order Kapaibacteriales; family WFXC01; genus WFXC01. The sequence continues at coordinate 11,448 of WFXC01000037.1, read as the reverse complement.
AGATTTTCTGGTATACGCTGGAAGGGCGAGATTCCACCGGAAAGTTTGTTGGCGGCTGGGATTTACACGAGCTGCGCACCATTCAGGATTTTTATGTTCGGTATGCTCTGCTCTCTGTGGAAGGTGTTTCAGAGGTTGCTTCGGTCGGAGGATATGTGAAGGAGTATCAGATAGAGCTGAAACCAGAAGCTATTCGAGCGGCGAAAGTGTCACTGCAGGAAATCGTAGATGCGGTTCGCAAAAGTAATTTGGATGTCGGTGCGAGTACCGTTGAGATTAATGCGGTCGAGTATGTGGTTCGTGGTTTGGGGTATATCCGATCCATTGAAGATATCGAGCAAGCAGTAATCCGAGTGGATAATGGTATACCATTGATGATCAAGGATGTGGCATTTGTGACCATTGGTCCGGCAGAGCGGCGAGGGATATTAGATAAAAACGGAGTGGAGGCAGTTGGAGGCGTAGTGGTTGCCCGATATGGGGAAAATCCGCTGGCAGTTATAGATCGAGTCAAGGAGAAAATCCGGGAAATTCAGGTGGGTTTGCCCAAACGGGTACTTCCCGATGGGACAGTGTCACAGGTAACAATCGTGCCGTTTTATGATCGGACGCAGTTGATCCACGAGACTCTGGCAACGCTGAACATTGCACTGGAGCACGAATTACTCATCAGTATCATCGTCGTGCTCATTATGCTGTTCAACCTCCGCGCTTCTTTTGTTATTGCTGTTACGCTCCCTATTGGAATTTTAATGACCTTTTTATTTATGAAAATTGGAGGCGTTGACGCTAACATTGTGGCACTGACCGGCATTGTCATTGCGATCGGAACGATGGTGGATGTTGGCATTATTATGAGTGAGAACATTGTGCGGTATGTAGAAGAGCGGAAGGAAGGAAGTTCTTTGCTGGAGTTAATTCACGCTGCCAGCGTGGAAATTGCTCCGCCGTTGCTGACGGCAATTGCGACAACGGTTGTAAGTTTCTTGCCGGTGTTTTCCCTCCAGGCGACAGAGGGAAAATTATTCCGCCCCTTGGCTTTCACCAAGACCTTTGCGCTGGTCTCGGTGGCAGTGATTGCTTTAACAATGGTCCCGGCTTTTGCATACTGGATATTCCGGGTTTCTATACGGCGGCAGTGGATTCGTTTGCTGTGGTACTCCCTGTTGTTTGTGGCTGGTATCGTTGGATATATCACAACGCCGATTACGGCATTTTTGTTGCTCAGCGTTGCCAGCATTAGTGGTATTGCCAGCGTTCTGTTGCCACGATGGTGGAATGAACGGCGGCATCAACGAGCCCTCTTCTTTACTCTCGTTGTGCTCACCGCAGTGTTGCTGGCAGAATCTTGGATCCCGCTGGGTCCCCACAATGGAGTTGTGCTGAATACATTGTTTGTGTTGGTGATTGTCTCGGGAGTATTGTTAAGTTTTCGCGTTTTTCTCAAGCTCTATCCTCGGATTTTGGCGTGGATCTTAGAGCATAAGGGTATTTTTCTGGTATTTCCAACCTTGCTGGTCATTATGGGAATGATGATCTGGTTGGGATGGGGTTTTGTTTTATCGCCTATTGCGCAGTTGGGAGATGCAATAGGAATCAATCTCCGTACGACCAGTTGGTGGTCGTGGGGTGTCCATACTTTCCCGGGACTGCAAAAAGAATTTATGCCTTCGCTGGATGAAGGATCTTTCTTGCTGATGCCCACAGCCTTGCCGCATACCGGCATTACCCAGGTGAAAAGTTACCTGGCGGCATTGGATAAAGCAGTAGCGGAAATACCAGAAGTGGAAGTGGTTGTAGGAAAAGCGGGACGTGTGGAATCGCCGCTGGACCCTGCGCCGCTGGGAATGTATGAGAACGTCATTATATACAAGCCGGAATACAAGACAGATGAACAAGGACGGCGAATCCGGTTTGCGGTCGATGATGAAGGGAATTTCCTGCGGGATTCTGCTGGAAATCTCATCCCCGATCCCAAGGGGGAATATTATCGCCAATGGCGTCCGCATATCAAAACGGCAGATGATATTTGGCAAGAAATCGTCAAGCGAACACAGTTTCCAGGGCTCACTTCGGCGCCAAAACTCTATCCGATTGAAACACGGTTGATTATGCTCCAGACTGGAATGCGGGCACCAATTGGGATTAAAGTTCAGGGACCAACCTTAGAAGCTATTGAGCAGTTTGGATTGGCATTAGAGAATGTTCTTAAAGAGGTTCCAGGGATTCAATCAGAAACAGTGTTTGCCGATCGGGTTGTTGGCAAGCCGTACTTAGAAATCCGTTTTGATCGGCAGAAATTAGCCCGCTACGGGTTGAAGATCAATGATGTACAACGGTTAGTGGAAATTCTGCTGGGTGGACAACCGTTGACGACGACGGTCGAAGGGCGAGAACGATATGCCGTGCGGATCCGTTATCCACGAGAGTTGCGGTCTACGCCAGCGAAAATTGCATCAGTGCTCATTTCAACTCCGATGGGAACGATGATACCATTAGGACAGGTGGCAACCATTGAGTATCGGCAGGGTCCGCAAATCATTAAGAGCGAAGATACTTTCCTGACCAGTTATGTGATCTTCGATCACGATAAGTCTATTTCTGCTATTGAAGCAGTAGAGCGGGCACAGCGCTTTATTCAGGAAAAAATCCGAACTGGTGAGTTGGTTGTACCGCCAGGGGTGAGTTATCGGTTTTCTGGAACGTATGAACACCAGGTACGGGCCCAACGACGACTGAGTATTGTGTTGCCTATTACGCTGGCGATTATCTTTTTGTTGCTCTACATTCAGTTCCGTTCTACTATTACCTCTGCTCTGGTTTTTAGTGGTATTGCCGTTGCCTGGGCAGGTGGATTTCTGATGCTGTGGTTGTATGGGCAACCGTGGTTTCTGGACTTTTCGATCGCTGGCGTTTCAATGCGAGAGCTGTTTCAGATTCATCCGGTAAATCTGAGCGTAGCGGTGTGGGTTGGATTTATTGCACTCTTTGGTATCGCAACGGACGATGGTGTGTTGATTGCTACCTATCTGGATGATTCTTTCCGCGAACGCCGACCAAAGACAATTGAGGAAATCCGGCAGGCTATTATCGCTGGAGGAATGCGACGGATCCGTCCTGCTTTGATGACCATTGCAGTGACCGTGCTTGCATTGTTGCCAGTACTGAGTTCTGTTGGAAAGGGCTCAGAAATTATGGTGCCAATGGCAATTCCAACCTTCGGTGGAATGACCATCGCGCTGATGACCGTTTTTACTGTTCCTGTTCTTTATGCCATTGTTGAAGAACGACGTTGGAAGCGCCAACAACAGAAAGGAGAAGGACGATGAGAGAGGTGTATCTTTCCATTATAGTGGGGTTGTGGGCAATTGTGCCGTCGATTGCGCAACAGTCGCTATTGGATTCTTTACTCCAGCTTATTGATCAACGAAACCCGCAATTACGGAGCGTAGCGTATACGGTTGAAGCACGAGTAGCACGTGCCGTCGTGAGCGGCAAATTACCCGATCCGATGCTACAGGGGCGGGTTGCCCCGCTACCGGTAGAGACTCGCAATGGACCACAGCAATTTGGTGTGAAGCTGGAACAGCGGTTTCCGTGGTTTGGGGTTCTGGAAGGACAGGAGCAAGCTGCCCAGGCGCAAGCTCGAGCACAGGCTCTGGATTACCGAACCCTTCGTTTACAGTTGCATCAACGAGCAAAGCAGCTTTTTGCCCGACTCTATTTGTTCCAATGGCAACAGCAATTCGTGCAGGAACATTTGCAGATTCTGCGAACTATTCGGGAGTTTTTGCTTACTCGTATTCAGGTTGGTGAAGAAAATTCAGGAAATCTGTTCCGACTGGATAATGAGATTGAAGTGTTGCGGCAACGCTTTCGATCACTTCGACGGCAACACAGGATTGCAACAGCGCAATTATTTGCCCTCTTTGATGCGTTGCCAGATACAAATTTCCGGGTGTCTGCTTTACCCCTGAAGTTACGCCTTCCTTCGCTGGATTCTTTGATCCGCTTGGTGGAACGTCAGAATCCAGTGTTGGCACGTTTCAAGACCTTAGCAGAAGCTGCAGAATTTGCAGCACAATCTGCTAAAGCGAAAGGGTATCCTTCTGTCGGAGTCGGGGTTGATTATGTAGGCATTGGAACAGGGCAATTGACCCGTGAGCAAGCGGGCCAGGATGCAGTAATGATTGGTGTTCGACTGTCACTGCCAGTCGACCGTGCACGGTACACTGCACTGGTAGAAGAACAGCAAGCATACCACCAGCAGTTTCTGTGGCGTCATCGCAGTCAATATCGCCAATTTGTAGCACAGTTGATCGAATTGGTGGAAGAGTTTGAAGATCAACAGGATCAATTGCAGGTTGTACAACAGACGCTGATCCCTAATACACGGCGTGCGCTGGAGATCCTACTGGAAGAATACGCTACTGGTAGAGTTGACATTGAGATTGTGCTGAATACCCAGCGGGAGTTGCTTCGATATAACGAGCAAGAGAAGATGCTGGAGGCAGAGTTGTTTAGCCTGTTAGCGCAAAAAGATTTCTTGTTGGGAATTGATTGATAATCCAGATTGTTGAACCAAATAGAGGAGTAGGAACAATGATGAACAAGCAGCAATGGATCATTCTCGGTGTGATTTTTCTTGTGGGGATTTTTATCGGATGGCTTTTATCACCATCACCCTCGACGCAAGAAGGTAGTACTGCGGACAGTGATACGGCAGCAGTAAGCGAGGGACAAGTGTGGACCTGCTCGATGCATCCACAGATTCGGCAAAATGAGCCGGGGAAGTGTCCGATCTGCGGGATGGATCTTATCCCGTTGGAAGTGGAAGAATCTAAAGAGCAAGTCGAAGGTATTACCCTGACCCGGAATACTATGGAAGTTGCCAATATTCAATTTGCTGTCGTCCAGCGGCGAAAGGGAACGAAGACGCTGCGGCTACCAGCAGTGGTGGCGCCAGACGAGCGGAAATTGTTACGGTTGACTTCTCACGTCCCATCAGCTCGAATTGAAGAGCTGTATGTGAATTTTGAAGGGGCATTTGTGCAAGCGGGGCAGCCGGTGGCAAAGATTTATTCGCCGGAAATCATCGCTGCCCACCGAGAGTTGTTAGTAGCACTACGGGAGAATCAGCCACTGCTGCTGGAAACGATTCGACAGAAGTTCCGGAACTGGAAATTTACCGAACAGCAGATTGCTGAATTGGAGCAATCGCAAGAGTTGCAAAGTACCGTCGAGATTTTGTCGCCCGTTTCAGGACACGTGCTGAAACTCAACGTGCGGGAGGGAGACCATCCAAAGGAAGGGGATGTCATTATGGAAATTGCGAATCTGAGCACAGTATGGGTGTGGTTGGATGTGTATGAACAAGATCTTCCGTTTGTCCGGGTTGGTATGCCGGTATCTTTTCAGTTTGATGCTTTACCGGGCAAAACCTTTGAGGGGCGCGTAGCATATATTGAGCCAACTGTGAACGAAGCAACGCGGTCAGTGCCCGTACAGGTCGAAATTCCAAATCCAGGCTTGCAATTGCGTCCTGGAATGTATGGGGTTGCAACAGTTTATGCACGTCGACATTCTGTAATGACCATTCCAAAAACAGCAGTACTTTGGACAGGAGAGCGGTCGCTGGTTTATGTTAAAGCTGAGCAGCAAGAAGATAGAGTGGTGGTGGTACCACGAATGGTCCGGCTGGGTGCTGATCTGGAAGATGTAGTGGAAGTGATCAGTGGATTGCAGGAAGGAGAAGAGGTGGTGGCGAATGGAACATTTATTGTCGATGCCTCAGCACAACTGGCAGGGTTTGTGAGTATGATGAATCCGACTGGTGGGCAATCTGCTGTGCCGCACCATCACGGTGGTCACGCAATGCCGCAGCAATCAGATGCAAAGCACTCGCAGAAGGCACAAGGTAGTCATCAGAGAATGCCCAAGCTGCCTGCCGATCAGATTACTGCTTTGCTGCAGAGCTATAATCAATTTGTGGAAGCGCTCATCGCTTCCTCATTGCCGGCAGCACAAAAAGCAGCACAGCAGTTGATCGCAGTTGTGCAGCAGCATTCACAGGTGCAAAAAGCACTGCCATCGTTGCAGCAAACATTGAAAAAACTGGAACAGGCACAGACGCTGAAAGATTTTCGAGCAGCGCTGGATCCGCTGTCACGGCAGTTGCAGCAGCTTCTGAAACATCAATCGTTGCCAAAACCCGTGTATGTGCTGCAATGCCCGATGGCGTTTGACAACAGAGAAGGGTACTGGCTCAGTCCGGAGCCGGTGGTGAAAAATCCGTATTTCGGCGAGCAGATGCTCAGTTGCGGGTCAGTGGTCGATACGCTGCAATCCAGGCATCATTAAGAAACATTTTTGCACCTGTGGGGACGACTCGTTGGTCACCCATGGGTGAGCAGCGCTGCGCCCCTACGTATCGAGTCTGAAACGCGAGCTTCAGCGCGCATTTGCTGGGAACGCCCCCTTTAGGGGGCATTTCTTTGCCGACGAGAACCAGCGCTCCTTGTTCAGCACTTCCAAAATACCGGGAGCGTACACTTCTCAGTGTGCAATGGTGCTGGCGAAAGCCGGCATTCCCAGTGTGGTGCCGACGAAAGTCGGTGCTTCTCGAGGATGTTCCCGGTAAAACAGTGCCATTCCGCAGCCTTTACCGTCGCGTGTCTTCTTTGCAGAGATCCTGACACCGGGGATAAGGCCGGAACTGGATGAATTCGAAGAGGCGGGAGATGCTACCATCGGAATTGCGAAGGATTTTTCGGTGTGTTGTGGAAGTGACAACTGCAATTCCAGCCTGCTGGAGCAGGGCGGCAAGGGCAAAGCAGAACGTCGGTTCGCCGGCAAGATGTACAGTGACAGCGCCCTTGCTGGTGCGCTGGAGATCGCGACATTGCTGCAGATACTCCTTTGCCAGTTCGACAACCTGCTCCGTACTCCAGTGGGGATCGATCGACGGAAAAGGGAGATCAACAACTTCGCCAAACTGCTCCAGTGCAGCGGTGCGCTGCGTCTCGCTCCACTCTGTAAATGGATGATTCGAAAGGTTAATGAGCATTTAATCGTGTCCCATCCGTTCCAGCAACACCCATCCCAGGACGCAACGCCAGAATTTCCTGCGTTCGTTGATGATGGGATTCGATGAGTGTCAGTAGCTGCTGCAATTGCTCTTCGGAAAGAAAGGGAGCAAAAATGCGGTGGGCTAATCGGGCAGAAAGTAGCTCGTGCACTTGCTGAAATCCCGTGGCGCGTTGCGGCAGCTTCCCAATGTCGTGCAACAGGGCTGCATAGAACAACAAATTACGTTCCGAGAGTCGCAGTTGTTGGCTCATTCTATGTCCCGTCATTTTGTATGAATCAGCAGCGTTCGTTGCGTAAATGGCAGTTTGATGTAATGATGGGTATTTCCGTATCCGCCCGTTGCGGAAATTTTCAAAAGGCGGTAGAGCGACTCTGACGATAGCTGGCGGCGCAACAGAAGATTAATTTCGCAAATCTGCTTTTTGATCCGCTCCAGCAACTCCTGATTCGGAATTTTTGCCTGCTCAATGGTTTCCACGAATCGCTGAAATCGTCGTTTTGAAGCGAGCATTTGGTACAGCTCGAAAAGGCGCGGTCGGATCTGGTTGATCGTCTCCAGTCCCAGTCGCACCGGTTCGCGAGATTCAAAAATCAACGTGTAAATTGCTGTTTGCAAAGGCTTGAGCCTGACTTCGATATCGTAGCCTACCGGCGTGATGATCTGGCGGTGGTAGTCCAGGATCGTTTTGGGAGGAGCAATGTCGAAAGTGAACTCCTGCTCTAAGTATTGGACCAGTTTGTGGTATGTAGAGAATTGGTTCAACTTCTGTACGTCCAGCAGGATCCGCAGTTTTGGCATCGGAAGGGATACAACGGCGATATGTTCCGCTTCTTCTGGAGATTGCGGGAAAAATTTTCGCCATTGAATGAATTCCGAGGTTACTAAAACGTGGGAAAGTTCATCCTGCGGACGTGCCCACAGGCTAAAAAGCAACGTCGCCAGGGAACTCATTGTCTTACGCCCTCCCGCCAGCGACAGATGCAGGCGGCGATCGTCATCTTTGCTCTGTTCCTTGAAAATTTTGATCAGTATATCAGGCAGTGTCGGATGGGAATGCGCTGTACGCCAGAATTTCGGATCATCAATTGGCTCATTGCCAACAAACACTGATTCTTCAGGGTCGAAGTGGGGCGGAGTAAATTGATAGTGTTCTGCTAAAGCGGCGATTTGATCCGGGAGTGCTGGCAGTCCGTTGTTCCCTGAGAGGTTCTCTCGACCTTCGGGCGTGGTGATGACGATCACATCGGTGACGTTCTGTTTCCGCTCAACCACCAAATGATAGAGCGTTTCGGTCACAACCTGAGGCGTCAAGCCCACGATGCTGATCAGGGTCGTGGGGAGTGAATGGGTCATATTCCGTTGCACATTCGTTCAACTTGCCAACAACGGCAAAAATAACGGATTGCGCAAGGAAAACGCAAGTGTTTTGCGATTTTGGGAAGGTTCTCAAAATAGCGGCAGGGAAAAAAAGCGGAATTTCTTCGGCGCTGGAATTTGCTGGGAACGTCAAGTGCTACTGGCGCCGACCGGGATACTGGCACTGGGAGCGCTGGCTTTAGCCGGCATATTACTGGGAGCGCCGACTTTAGTCGGCAAAGACAATGCACACTGAAGTGTGCGCTCCCAGTAATTGGGATTGCCACCCGGAAGTGCCACACTGGGAGCGCCGGCTTTAGCCGGCATATTACTGGGAGTGCCGATTTTAGCCGGCAAGAGAAAATGCACGCTGAAGCGTGCGCTCCCAGGTACACCGAAGTATGTGTTCCCAGTAACTGGAACACCAACTTTCGTCGGTGGAGAAATCTCTTTGCTCTCTGGGAGAAGGCGAGGAAACAACTTTCCTGCTGAAGCATACGCTCTCAGTATTTTACTGGGAGCGCCTGATTTCGACAACGTACAAAAAGGACAGGTTTGGATCCTGTCCCTCCGGGAGGAAGACGTAAGAAATCGACTTCTTTTTTCGATGAGCGAAGAAGCAAGCGGTGGCTGGCCGTTTTAGCTTTGCGCTTGTGCGATCAATTCTTTGAGCTTTTCCGTTGTGATTGCCTTGGGACGAATGATAGGTGCCAGCGCAGCGCGATTCAACACCAGTTGCGCCGAAATGCCTAAGGCGCGAGAAACAGCGAACATCACGGTGTAGAATTGATATTCCGTCATTCCGTAGTGATAGAGCAGAGAACCCGAAGCGGCGTCGACGTTGGGCCAGGGATTCTTTGCTTTGCCGTGCTCTTGCAGCACTTTGGGAGCGACCTGGTACAGCAAGTCGACGATCTGGAAGATGGGATCATCGCTGCAATGTTCTTTCCCGAACCGGTGGAAGGCGATGAAGCGGGGATCAGTAACGCGGAGCACGGCGTGTCCAAATCCGGGGATCACCTGCCCAGCGTGCAATCGCTCCCACAGAAGGTCCCGCAATTGCGCTTCCGAGGGAATGCCATTGAACCGATCGTAAATGCTCATCACAAAGCGAAGCACTTCTTGATTGGCTAAGCCGTGCAGCGGCCCTGCCAACCCATTAAATCCGGCGCTGAGGGCGTAGTAAATATCCGACAGGGCAGATCCTACCGTATTAGCACTAAAGGCGCTGACGTTGCCGCCGCCGTGGTCAGAGTGGAGAACCAGATACATCCGGATCAGTCTGGTAAATTCCCCATTGGGATCGGGCAGCCCTAACATTGCCGCGTAATTCGCACCCCAATCCAGATCCGGATGCGGCGGAATGCGATCTCCTTTTGCAAACCGCATTCGGTAAATGCCGGCTGCCAAGGTCGTAATGCGCGACAGCAGAATAATGGCGTCTTCCAGCATAAAGCGCCAGAGATCCTGACGCGGCGTTCCCGCTTCGTATGCCTGCCGGAATCGAGATTCCCGTTCCATTGCCAGTAGCCCAATGCTGAGCATTACCATTGGATGAGTATCGGGTGGCAGCGCTTCGAGTGTGTTCCACACGTAGTAGGGAACATTGGAGTATTTGGCAAAGGCTGCACGAATTTCCGCCTTTTCTTCTTCTGACGGCATACTCCCGGTCAGCAACAGGAAAAACACATCTTCGGGATAGGAGTCAACCAATTCCAGAATGGGAATGTTCCGGATTCGCAATCCTTCGTTGGGCAGCACGCTGGAAGTGTCACAGAGCAGGCTGACCAGTCCTCGCATCCCGCCCAGCACGTGCCCTACCGTAACATTGCCTATGGCTAATTCCCGATGTTGCGCTAATTCTTTCCGCTCTTGCCGAACCTGTTCGGTGAGCGTTTCCATCCTGCTAAGGAGGCGTTCCAGTTTCATCGTTGTACTCCTGCATTTGTTCTCACAAACTGCACCAATTACAAAAATACGCAATCTTTTCAGATCCGACACAATTTTCGGACAAATTTATCATAAACCGTAATTTTTCCCGTTTTTCGTAAATTGCAACTTTGAAAAACAAATTGGAGCTGGAAGATGATTTTTTCACGAGCAGCGGAGTACGCCATTCAGGCAATGTTATATCTTGCAAAGTGGCACGAGACGCATCCCGAAGAGCGATATTTGCAGACACGGGAGATAGCAGAGGCACAGGAGATTCCTTATTATTTCCTTGCGAAAATTGTTCAGGATCTCACGCGTTTTGAACTCCTGACTTCTGCTAAAGGTCCGCAGGGAGGCATTGCATTAGCACGCTCACCAGAGGAGATCCGAATTTTAGATATTATTGCCGCCGTTGATTCCACGCAGTATTTGTCTCGCTGTGTCATTGGATATCCTGAGTGTACGCCAGAGACGCCGTGTCCCTTACACTACGATTGGCAAAAAATCAAAACACAAATTTTTTACATCATCGAACACGTCACACTGGCAGATCTGATCAAGGATGCACAATTTCAAAACGGTCGACTGGTCGCACCCCTGACCTTTGGCGTGGTGTCAGTCGAATTGGGAGAATCGTCGGGAAAGTCGTAAGGAGTAAAGAGGGGAGAAGCATAAAGGCGCAGCATCAAGCAGGACGGGATTAGCCGTCTCGCATCGCAGCAGTTTTAGTAGTTTGCTGCTCAACACTACATAAATACCAGTTGGTAGATAGAGTGGAAAATGCTTTTCGGGAGATCAAGACTAAAATGCGCTGAACTTTTGTTTGTTTGATACGTTTTTTGTATATTAGAGCGTTCCGTTAAGGAACGCAAAGAAAATGTATGTGTCACAATCAAAGAGGGCAGATTGATGATGCACTCTCCTTCACTCTTGCGCTCGCCTGTTAGCTCATCGAGCATTTCCAAGCATTTCCAAGCATTTCCAAGCATTTCCAAGCATTTCCAAGCATTTCCAAGCATTTCCAAGCATTTCCAAGCATTTCCAAGCATTTCCAAGCATTTCCAAGCATT
>WFXC01000036.1 GCA_015490805.1 Candidatus Kapaibacterium sp. | reverse complement strand
GGTCGCTTCCCACACAGCGTATCCGCTAATCCAGTCAATCTGATCGCCAGTAACGGCATAGTCCTGATAATCCCCTGCCCGGCGTAAAAACCCCGACCACTGCCCTCGAAGCTGTCCGGTCTGCTCATCACACCACCGCACCTCAAAATAGGTGCTATCCTCGGCAGCGATCACCCGGAAGTCATCGCCCCGTGGGCGAAACGATCGCACCACGTAATGCTTGCCCCACGCTCCTACCGGTGGAAACATCTCTGCCGTTGCTGCACCATGAGTCTTCCTGTCATATGGTACCGGTGCAGTTGGATGGTATTGCACTATAGCAATGGGTGCTGATCCGATGATCTCTGTCCCGGTCAGGTCAATATCTTCGCCTTTTCTTTCTACCCATCCAGTGACACAAATCCCGTACCCTTCCCCCGCATTGAGCGTCGCTGTGTAGACCTTCCCTCGATCCCGGGGAAATTCCACGTACTCATCCCGCCCATTAATCCGAATCCATCCTGCTCCCTGCCCCTGTAACCGAATGGTTATCTTCGTCCCATCTTCCCTGGCAATAATCACTGCACCCTTGGGGTTCAGAATCTGTGTCATTGGTGGATCATATTTCCACGTGTGGTTATTGTACCGCAGCACATATCGATATCGTTCTCCCCACACTGCTGTCGGATACACCTGATATCTGGTTTGTTCTACTCCGCCGCCCCCCGATACAAACGCCCACACTGCCACCGGTTGTGTGGCAACAATCCGGATCACTCGATCGATCTTTCGCCCCTGGTCAGCAGGGCGCAGTACAAAATCCGGAATGTTGCCCAGCCCCGTTGAGTAAATGTATGCTTCCCCTGCCTGAAGCCGAACTGGCATATGTTGATAACCTTCCCCTGGAACTGTCAGCCGAACTTCTGCACCATAAGGTGCCAGTACAACTATTTCCGAAAGGTCGTGGATAGATCCAATGTTCCCCCGGAAGTTCCCCAGGACAAAATAGAATTCTCGACCCAGGTAGGCGTTTGCCAGGCGCAGGTCGCAGACCTGCGCCATAGCCATCGACATCATGCACAACATCCCCGCAATGACCGCTATCCTCACCTCCTCTCGCATCATTTCGCTTCCGGTGCCTGCTTGCCCAATTAAAAGATCTCAATCCAGCCAGCGATCCTGACAAGGATTTTGGGAATTATCCGGTATTTTCACCTCCACATCCACCCGTTTGGGAATCACCAGTGCTGGCTCCCATCGGAAGCGATCCACATACATCCCACGATCATCCATCGGTCCTGCCAGCAATGGATCCATATTACACGCCCCCTCTCTCCATAATCTCATCGGCAAGCTCCTGAGATTTTGTAGAACAAACTCTCTAAACAGGAAAAGCAAATTACAAAAAATTCCGGACACAGGCAAGACCATCGAAGAGGGTTCGGGAGAGTATGCTGCAGCGGGCATTTACCGGGAACGCACCCCCTTAGGGTACACTTTCTCTGCCGACTACAGCCGGCGCTCCTGGCTGGCGCTTTCGGCGCGCGAGTCCCGCTTTCCCTATCCGCATTGTTGGCGGCTAACCTTGCGGCTTCTCTTCACCGGGAGTCCGGAGCAACTGGAATTGCCCTTCGGCGGTGGAGAGAGTTGGATCTGGAGCATTTGCAGCCCGGATCACACTCTGCAGGAAGAAGGTTTTGCCTTCGCGGCGAAGCTGCTGTGCCTGAATTTCATATTGTACGCCGATTTTCAGGGGCCTGTAAAAGTGGATCTGGAGCGTAACAGTCGCTGCTGGACCGTAGCGGAAGCTCAGCAGTTTTCCCATCACTTCATCGTGTAACAGCGCAATATAGCCGCCGTGCACCCAGCCGGGATGTCCCTGCAACCGTTCATCGGGCGTAAACCAGCTACGCACTGCCTGCAACTGGCGATCCCACAGAAAGTGCATTCCAAGATTCGCCGGATTCTGCGGTCCACACGCAGCGCAGACACTCTGCGGGCGCGGCGGGATAAACTGAAACCGTTCGTCGGCTTCTCGTGGCTGGATCACCACCCACCGATGCTGCCAGCGCAGTGCATACCAGGGACCCCATTCGGTAAGATCCTCCATCCACTGCTGCACAATCCGCGCCGCAATGCGTCCCCATTGCCCAACAGGCGCCGGATGGTACAGTATTCCCTGCCGGGAAAACCGGAGATCCTCAGGAATAAAAGGCACTGAAAGTCCCGGTGCATAGAAGAGTTTGCCATCCTCCAATCGCTGGAATACTATCGGCGTGTCTTCCGGTTTGAGAAAATTCATCTCCCGACCACACGGAGAGATGAAAGGATATTCTTCCTCGAACAGTCCCGTTGTATTAGGACGAAGACGCTTGAAAAAGAAATTCAGAAAGCGGGAATCGGTTAGTGCTGTGTTGTCGTGGTAGAGGACACCTTCACGATCCAGAAAATAAAAATACTGCCGTTCAAAGGTTCGCTGCATTATTCGGCGCTTCTCGTTCCAACAGGATTGTCACCGGTCCAGCATTGGTCAGGGAAACATTCATCAGTGCCCCAAAGACACCGGATGCGACGGTGCAATGGGTGCGTTCCCGGAGGAGCTGGAGGAAACGCTGATACAGCCGTTCTGCCTGCTCTGCTGGCGCTGCGCGGATAAAGTTCGGACGGGTGCCTTTGCGCAGCTCTCCGTAGAGGGTAAACTGGGAAACCACCAGAATGCCACCGTTGATGTCTTCCACCGACCGATTCATTTTCCCCGCTGCATCTGGAAAGATCCGGATCGTCCGAATTTTATCCGCCATCCAGAGCAATTCCCGCTCGGTATCGGTTGCAGTAAAAGCAACCAGTGCCAGCAAGCCGGCACCAATCTGGGCGACCATTTGTCCCTCAACTTCAACGGCGGCGGTTGAAACTCGCTGCAACACTGCTCGCATCTGCCCTGTACCATTACCTCTGGACAACGAACGAGAAAGTGCCCTCTGGCAAAGCCAGCCAGTATCTGCCCGACGCCAGCGGCGCAATCGTAATCACTCCATCAGCAGAACAGGTGCCCTGCGCAACGACTCTGCCACCGACATCGTAAATCTGATACGTCGTCGCTGGCGCGCAGCCATCCAGTTGCAAAATCGTGTGCGCCGGAGTAATTCGCACTGCGCTCAGACGGGGTGAAGACGCTTCTGGCGTTATGCCACTTACAGTTTTTGCAATCCGGAAAGGTCGTTCGTACACCAATGCATCATTGCGGTAGAAGCGGACTGTCCAGATCCCCTCCGTTCCCGAAGACGGAACGGGCATATGGCTCCACCAATAGTAGTACCACTTGTCGGAATCCACATACGTGGTATAGGTAAACCAGGTGATGTCGTACGGCGCAATCCACACCACCCGCAGCGAATCTCCCTGACGGACCCCGTGCAGATGAATCCAGAAACAGATGGCGGTATCTGTATGCCGGAAAATGGTCTGGGTCTCCGGATGCTCCTTCAACTCTGCTAAGGTCGGGATATGATCCAGCAGTCCCGTGCCGATAATGATCAGGCTGGTATCATACGGAAAAGGATCTGCCCACAAATTCTCGCCCTGCGAGCACGGTCCAGCAAAGGGATTGACCAGCGAATATTGCCACCACAGCATATCGTTGTACCAGAGCTCAAAGTGGAGATGCGGATCGCTGGAACGTCCTGAGCTCCCTACCTGGGCAATGGGTTCACCAGCATAGACATAGTCTCCAAATTTCACCCGGATCGAATGTTTCTTGAGATGCGCATACACCGTCGCCAGCCCAGATTCGTGCTGGATTACCACATAGTTTCCATAACCAAACACCGTATCT
This sequence comes from Candidatus Kapaibacterium sp., assembly GCA_015490805.1. GTDB lineage: Bacteria > Bacteroidota > Ignavibacteria > Kapaibacteriales > WFXC01 > WFXC01. The sequence continues at coordinate 77,217 of WFXC01000036.1, read as the reverse complement.
TCTTTATTCCGATCAAAGAGTCCATCCACCACTTTGACCACCACTCCATCGTGTGCTGCCAATACGGTCACACCAGAATCCATTTCACGAAAACTTCGGATTGGGAAATCGTGTCCCAGATGTCCATCGTATGTCTTGGTACCACAAAACGGATCCCGAATCCCGTCGCTGGTATCCTGATCGATGTAATGAATCAAAAAGAAATCTTTGCCATACTCTCCATCGATGGGAGACACCAGTTGCGGCAATTCCTGAGCATACGCTGCCATCACCTGCCAGCACAGAAGTGCCACGATGCCTATCAAAAATCTCTGCTGCATCGATCATCCATCATTGAACCAACATCCCGATAGCTGCGCGCTGCAAAGTGCAAAAATAGGAAATAAAGCGGGTGTATGCATAGAACTGGCAACATCCGGTGCAGAACAATTTTCCTCGGTGAACACCTCGTCAACTACGATGTTAACAGAACTGACAACATTCCGTGTGGAACGAACTGCCAGCACTCCCAGCAAATTCCTGCTTTCCTGCTCTGCATTTCCAGATCCAGACTGTTGTGTAATGAGCATCCTTCGATGTTGCAATTTCACAGGGAAGTTTGAAAACGCTGGAGCAGTTCGTACGCTCCTTTCAGTGGCAAAAGTTGCTGCGATCGGATTTTTTCCTCATATTCTGGCAACAGTGGCTGAATGTCAGGATGAGAATAGAACAGGTGTGTGAGCGACTGCTGAATCGCCTGATGAAACCAGCGAAGCTGCTGTTCCCGGCGCCGCTGTTGTCGCAATGGTGCCGTTGCATCATCGGTAAAGTAGCGATGGATCGTTGCCCAGATTTCATCAAAACCGGTGTGTTCAACGGCGCTACAGAGCAACACTGGTGGTTTCCACGGAGCCGTGGGCGGAACTAAAAGACGGAGAGCAGAGACCAGATGGCGACGTGCCTGCTCCGCCAGGGACCGCAGCTTTCCGTCCGCTTTGTTAATGATAATCGCATCCGCAATTTCCATAATGCCGCGCTTGATCCCCTGAAGCTCATCTCCGGCATTTGCCAGCAGAAACAGCAGGACAAAATCCACAATATCGGCAATAGCGGTATCGGTTTGCCCAACGCCAACGGTTTCTACAAAAATCACATCGAAACCAGCAGCTTCGCATAGCAGCACCGCCTCGCGTGTTGCTGGTGCAATTCCGCCCAGCATTCCGGAGCTGGGCGATGGTCGAATAAAAGCGCCGGGATGGCGCGCCAGATCCCACATTCTGGTCTTATCCCCCAGGATACTGCCACCGGATCGAACGCTGCTGGGGTCAATTGCCAGCACTGCAATCGTGTAGCGATGTCGCTCGATGAGATACATTCCAAAGGCATTCACAAAAGTACTTTTTCCAACGCCCGGCATACCACTGATGCCAATGCGATAAGCAGTGCCGGTTCGAGGATAGAGCCGCTCCAGCAATTCCACCGTCAGGGCAATATCCTGTTTGCGCTTGCTTTCAACCAGCGACAAGGCTTTTGCAAGCGCCCGCCGATCACCCTGCTGAATCGCTGCTGCTAACGCCGCCACCGTACGATATGGTCGGATCGTCAGGCTCACCGCCGCTGAAGCCCGTATCGGATCAGGTACTTCTGGTACAGTTGCTTATGCATATCGGTCAAATCCACCTGCCGTCCCTGCAAAAACGCCATTTCCACAATGCTGGTCGGCGGATTAAACAGATCACCGGAACACACGATCAGCGTCGCATCGTAGCCCGGTGCCAGCACTCCGCAGCGATCATCAATGCCCAGGATTTTTGCCGCACTGGCGGTCACCGCTTTAACTCCCTCCTCATAGGGCAATCCATACGCAATGGCAGTTCCAACGTGGAATGGCAAATTCCGCTGCATCCACGTACCGCCTGCAGCGATTGCAAACAGAATGTGGTGGCGATACAACGTTGCAGGTAATGTGTAAGGATGATCGATCGGCGCATCTGCCTGCGGCGGCATTCGATGGGTGCCAGTCACAACAACCGGGATGGAATCTCGCTCAAGTACATCGATCACGCGATCAGCCTGAGCACCACCAACGATAATGGGACGAACGCCATAGGCTTTGAAAAATTCGACGGCTGATAAAATGCCTTTCGCATCGTTGGTATGCACAAACAATCGCCGTTTGCCGCGCAGCACCTCACAGACTGCTGCCAGCTTCAAATTGATTTGTCGAGGTTTCGACGCCTGGCAATAGAGTCGTGCATCGTCGAACAATTTCTTGATTTTCCGAAAGCGTTCCTGTGCCCAATCCTTTCGCTGTTTTGTATGCGGCGATCGATTGTGATCCCGCCGCTGAATCCGGCTGGCGAGGGGCCAAACGACGTGTAGTCCATTGTCCACTGCATACGCCGCTTCTTCCCAGGTCCAGCCATCCAGTTGGACAACGGAAGATAATCCCGGTACGACCGGTCCCTGCGGAACGATCTGTGCCAGCAAAATACCATTGGAACGAACGGTTGGAATAATTTTCGAGTCCACGTTGTACGCAATAATCGCCCGGACATTGGGATTGAGCTCCCCAACTTCCCGTTCATCCCGCGTTGCCCGAACTGCATCAATCTCCCGCAGTCCCAAGGTAGTGTTCAAGGCAATCAGACCGGGATACAGATGTTTGCCCTCAACATTGATGATTTTTCCCTGTACCGTGTCTTCCCGAAACGCATCACGGGTTGTGACAACGGTAATTTTGCCATCTCGAAAACCGATCACTCCATTGGGAATCACCCTGCCATCGCCGGTGTGAATCGTGCCACCAACCAGGTAAATCGGCTGAAACTGCGGCGGCGCCGGGATCTGTGCACAGAGCGCTACCGTCAGCACAACGAAACTCCAGAACGTTACAATCCAGCGAACACACTTCATTGCTGTTCTCCCTTTCCAGCTTGCTAGAATCGTTGCATTTCGGATCATCATCACGGCTCCCGATCCAGACAGTGATACCATCGTTCTTTTGCCGGTTGAACTTTCTGTGTCGGACGTCCCTTCTTTTTCTCTTCCAGCATTTTGCGAATAATCCGCTGGCGTTCTGCAGCGATTTCCTGTCGGAGCTGCTGATCTCGCTCCAGATCATAAAAAAGGATCCCATCCACAAAGGTTTTTTCTGCCCTGGCATAAATAGACAGAGGACGGTCGCTCCAGATGACAATATCCGCATCCTTGCCGACCCGAATGCTACCGACTCGATCATCAATGTGGAGCATCCGGGCAGGATTGAGCGTCACCAGTTTCAATGCTTCCTCTTCAGAGAGTCCTCCATACTTCACCGCTTTTGCCGCTTCCTGATTTAACCGGCGTCCGGTCTCCGGACTATCAGAATTGATCCCGGTCAGCACCCCAACGCGATCCAGAATCGCGGCATTATAGGGAATTGCCTCGATCACTTCGTATTTGTATGCCCACCAATCGGAAAAGGTCGAAGCAGCAGCGCCGTGCGCTTTCAGCTCCTTCGCCACTTTGTAGCCTTCCAGCACGTGGGTAAAAGTGTTGACGCGAAAACCGAAATCCTCCGCAACACGCATCAGTGCAAGAATTTCCGACTGCACATAACTATGGCAGGTGATAAACCGCTTGCCGTGCAGAATCTCCAGCAGTGCTTCCAGCTCCAGATCCCGTCGCGGCGGAATCCCTCCATTGCTGTTCCCATTCGCTCTCCACCGTTTCCACCGCTGTTCGTATTCCAGCGCGCGGGTAAAAGCATCCCGGAACACCTGCTCAACGCCCATCCGGGTCTGCGGATACCGAACCGTGTACTTATCGCCCCAGTTCGACTGCTTTACATTTTCGCCCAGGGCAAACTTAATAAAGGGCGGTGCTCCGGTGAATTTCAATTGCTCTGGCGGAAATCCCCAGCGCGTCTTAATCAGCGCTGTCTGTCCACCGATGGGATTGGCAGAACCGTGGAGCAAATGCACGGTCGTCACTCCGCCTGCTAACGCCCGGTAGATGTTGACATCTTCCGAATTGATCACATCGCCAATCCGAACTTCAGCGGTTACTGCCTGTGTCGCTTCATTGACACCGCGGCTGATTGCAATGTGAGAGTGCTCATCGACAATGCCGGGCGTGACGTGCTTCCCTGTGGCATCGATGATGATCGCATCCTGTGGAGCTGAGAGATTTTGCCCAACGGCTGCGATCTTGCCATCCCGGATCAGCACATCTGTATTGGGCAGCACACCTTCCGGCTCGTTTGTCCAAACCGTTGCATTCCGAATTAAATACGCGTGCGGCTTCGGCAGCGTATCCCAGCCATACGGCGCAAAGGGGTAGAGAATGGGACCGAGTTGTGAAAGGTCTACCGTATCAACCTCTGGCGGCTTTTTCTCAATCGGCGCCTGCCAGCGCGCCTGCCACGATACCCATTTGCCCGATGGAAGTTCCGCTTTACCGATCAGGACGGAATCCTGCCACCATCCACTGAGGCGCACTACGCCGTTCCACACCGTGTCGAAGCGGAAGCGGAACGTGAGCAGTTGCTGCTTGCGGCGAACTTTCCCCCGAATTTGTGTTGCAGAATCAATGATCACCGTGGCTTTCGGATGCGCAATGGAACCGTCAATGCGAAGCTGCCAGTGCAAGGTGTCTATCTGGAAGGCATATATTCCCAGCAACGAAGGCTGGTTCAGCGGATAAAAGGAAAGCGGCTGCCCCAGCACCCAATGTTCATAAATCGTTGCATCCTCGGTGAACACATCGCCATCGGTGATAAAAAAGTTTGCCAGCTTGCCCGGCTCCAGCGTACCCAGCAAATGATCAACACCGATGAGCTTAGCCGGCACTGTTGTCAACGCTGCCAGGGCTGCCTCTTTGGGCAATCCATATCGGACTGCTTTGCGGAGATTCTGCCAGAAAGTCTCCGGCGACCGAATGCCCGAACTGGTCAATGCAAAAGGAATTCCTGCCTGGTGCAGCAGCGCAGGATTGCGGGGTGCTAATTCCCAGTGTTTCAGTTGCACAAACGACGCCTTCGCAGCATCGAAAGGATCTTCCACATCGTAGGGGAGGGGAAAGTTCAGCGGAACAATCAATGGTGCCTGCGTTGCTTTGACTTCGTCCAGTCGTTGATACGCATCGCCGGCTGATCGGATGATGTACTGAATACCGAATTCATCACCGATTTTATCCGCCCGCAGGATATCCAGTTTGTCCCGAACTTCAAAAATCTGCGGCAGCTTAAGCAGATGGTTCCAGGCATCCAGCGTAATGTTGTAGGCGGCTTTCCAGCCACCAGAGCGGTACCACTCAGCATCATAGTACGTTTGCCGCAACAGGGCAATTGCTCCCATAAGGGAACCGGGATAATCTTGTTGCGAACTGCCTTTGTCAAACGAAAAATGCGCTGCCGCTTCCGGCACTAACACCATCTTGTTCGCTTTACCGATACCGGTTGCCACCAGCGCCGATATGCCGCGAGCAATCCCATCGTGCTGGAAGGTGAGCACTGCGCCAAAGCCCATCTGGCAGTAGCGTCGTGCCCGGTCGGGATCTACAACAAACTGCTCCGCAGCCCGCCGCTCCGGATGGAGCGCATCGTTCCAGCCAAACGCTTCTTTTCGCTTCGATTCCATTTGTGGTCCATCACTCCACCGCCGACTCGACTTCGGTGGTTTGGGAACGCCGTAATCGGAGTCCAGATCGATAAAAGAGGGATAAATGGTCTTGCCGCTTACATCGATGACGTGTGCTTCGGGTGGAATTGTCACCGATGGACCAACAGCGACGATCTTTCCCTTTGCAATCAGCAATGACCCACGTTCCAGCACTTTCCCCGACGCAATTACGATACGGGCATTGGTCAATACGTATACTGATGGGCGACTATCGGTAATCCCGTTGATCGGGAATGTAGGAAGTGCTTCCTGCGCCTGCACTGAAAATGCAAGTAAACAGCAGAGAATCCAGCCAATCCACCATCTCATCTGCATCCTGCCCTTTTGTTTACGGTTCAATCCGATAGAGCATCCGCGGGAACGGTATCGTTTCCCGGATATGCTCCACACCCGTGATCCAGCGAACGGTTCGCTCTATTCCCAAACCGAAACCACTATGGGGGACGCTGCCGTACTTTCGCAGATCCAGGTACCACTGGAAATCCTCCAGTGGCAGGTTATGCTCAAGAATACGCTGCTTCAGCGCCTCATAGTCATCCTCGCGCTGGCTGCCACCGATGATTTCTCCCCCTTTTTCCGGTGCTAACATATCCATTGCCAGCACGACCCGCGGATCCTCAGGGTCGCGTTTCATATAAAACGCTTTGACTTCTGCCGGATAGCGGTGGACAATGCACGGCTTATCAAACTGCTCCATCAGCGCTTCTTCCTGCGGTGCGCCAAAGTCTTCTCCCCACGGAAAATCGACAAGAATTTCTTTGCCATCCGGCGTCTTGCGATGGAGTTTTACATCGTGTTGTTGCAGCCATTCCACCGCTTCTGTATAGCTCATTCGGTAAAACGGACGCCGAACTTTTTCCAGCTTTCCCAGATCACGTCCTAAGAATTCCAGCTCCCGCCGGTGATGGCGCAGCACATACTGCACAATGTACTCGACCATATCCTCCGCCATATCCATAATATCATCGAGCGTAAAAAACGCTGCTTCCGGTTCAACCATCCAGAACTCTGTCAAATGGCGACGCGTCTTGGAACGTTCGGCGCGGAACGTGGGACCAAACGTGTACACTTTCCCCAATGCCATTGCTAAGGCTTCGGCATAGAGCTGGCCGGATTGAGAAAGATACGCATTTCCCAAGTCGAAATACTCCAGTTCGAACAGGGTGGATGTCCCTTCACACGCAGAAGGCGTCAGAATCGGGGCATCTGCTTCGATGAAGCCATTCCCATCCAGAAAGTCCCGGATAGCACGCTCCACGCCGGCTCGAACCCGGAGAATTGCTGCCTGCCGCGGCGAACGGATCCAAAGGTGACGATGCTTCAGCAAAAAGTCCGGTCCGTGCTCTTTTGGCGTAATCGGATAATCGACAGCAAGGTGCAGAATCTCGAGTTCCTGAACATCAATCTCATAGCCACCGGGTGCTCGGGACTCCTCCCGAACGGTTCCCGTTACTACAGCGGAACTTTCCTGGGTCACCGATCGTGCACGCTCGAACACTTCTTCCGAAACGTTTGGTTTAAAAACCACACACTGGCAAATGCCTGTTCCATCCCGGAACCGCAGGAATACCAGTTTCCCCTTGCGGGTTCGGTGATACACCCATCCTCGAAGCGTTACGGTTTCGCCAACATACCGGGACAGATGTTCCACCCACACATAGCTCTGATAGCGTGAACGAATGCTCATTGTTCTCCTCCAGCAATCGCGATGCACTTCAATTCAATGGCAATGGGCGTTGGAAGGCGCGAAATCTCCACCGTGGTACGGGCAGGAGGATGCGGCACATCTCGAAAATACTCAGCATAGATCCGGTTAAAAGTCTCGAAATCCCGGCGAATGTTGATCAAAAACACCGTGACGTCAATAAGATTTTCCCACCGGGATCCGGCTGCTTCCAGAATGGTGCGAACGTTGCGGAAGACGCTGTGTGTTTGCGCTTCAATGTCGTAGTCGATGATATTCCCCTGCTCGTCAAGCGTTACTCCTCCGGGAATTTCGTTGGTCTCCGGATCTCGCGGCCCAATGCCAGAAAGAAATAACAAATTTCCCACCCGGCGAGCGTGCGGGTATAATCCCACTGGTTTCGGTGCCTGCTGCGTGTGAATACTGGTCGCTTTCTGCTCCATCCACAAACCCCATCTTTGAAACTTCCCCGACCGCAAAGCGGCAACAAAACAAAGGGTAAAGGATGGAAAAGCGGCTGTTTTATTGCGCTGCTAAAATCAAAAAGACGGAAAGCCCCAGCGCCGCAAAAGTTCCGGCAGCAAAAACCCAGAGAAGCGTTCGGAGGAATTGCTGGTTGCGCTGCAGCGCTTTGTAATCCTTGCGTATTTGCGCCAGCGTTGCTTCCACTTCCGAAACCTGCTGCTGCAATTGCTCGATGGAAGCAACGTCGGGCGGTGTTGCTGCTTCGATCAACCGCTGGATATCAGCCCGAGCCTGTTGCACCCGGTTTTCCAACGATTTTTCAGTATCAGACAAAATCGAGTTGATGATCTGCATCGCCTCATCAACTAAAAATTTTGTCTCTGGAATCCGGTGGCGAAAATCGTCTAAATCATTCCGCAACGCCTCGTTTTCTCGCCGAAGTCGGTCGTACAGTGACAAAAACCGATCTTCTATGGCCGAAAGCGATTTTTCCAGCTTGTCGAATTGAAAATTCATTCGGCGCTCGAAACTTTCCAGCAATGCCGTCGTGCGCTCTGCTACAAAAATATCCAGAGACTGGGTCAGCTTTTGAAAATCCTGCAATTGCTTTTCGATCTCCTTCTGAAGCTGCTTCAGATCGTGCTTCAGATGGACAATGTCGCTGAGCTCATTGTAGAGATGCAGAATCGCCTTGGACTTCTCCTTTAGCTCCGCTTCGGTCGCCTTAGCAGCGCGGTGGAACTCCTCCAAGTGGCGGCGCACGGTGTCTTCCAGCTCGGACAGCGCCACCCGAACCTGCTGCTGCTGTTGCTGGAGCTCTGTGGATAATTGTTGCAATTGATCCAAAACCGTGCAATACTGGTGCACCTGCTGCTGAATAGTCTCATACAGGTGAGAAACCTGCTCTATGAGATTTTCTTTCGAGAGCATGCGCCAACTCCCTGGAGAAACGTACGAAAAGCATCGGACAATTGCCGGAGGAGGTAGAAATGGACAAGGAGTGCATCGGACGCCGCTGAGCGAAAGAGTGTTGTTGCCATCCGTTCTTGAAATTCCGCTTCCTTTTCTAACCGATCTGGAAAGTATTCCAGCACAAAATCCTCCAGCATACCTTCCGATGCCAATTCATCAAAAAAGGTTAAACCCTCCAGTTGCTGCCACTTCTCAGCTTTTCTGCGGTCCTCTGGGGGCATTTTACCAGAAATTTTGTTTACCGCTGAATTATGAATGTTTTCGTCAAATTTCGCCGGTTGTTAAGTCTGCAAACGCAAATATATTCTCCTGAGTGTTGCAAGAACCCCTGAAATCGGTGTACCCCGGCTGGCAGGGCTGTGCGTGCGATCGTCGTAATGTACCTGCCCAGCACAGAGTAGATAGCAATATCGACCGTCGCAGGATGGCGTAGGTGTAATTCAACGGTAAATGGACCATTGGATGGCTGTGGTAATACCCGGAAGTGCTGTACAAATGCAGGCGTTGTATCCAACTGCAAAGACGTTGGCGGATTGAGAATGCTCAAAGGAAGAATGCGTTGCTGCAGCACTGCCTCCACATCTTCCGGTGTGCCTCCAAACCACGTCTGAAGAATTTCCGCATAGACGCGCCGATAATCGTACTGGTACACCAGGTCCCCGTTCTCGTTGAGATTCTCCAGATCAGGGTTGTTTCCATAGACGCCACCTCGAACGCTGGTTCCAAAGACCAGTTGTACTGAAGCAGCACCGTGATCCGTACCTCGACTGTTGTTCTCATACGGACGCCGACCAAACTCGGAAATGGTCATTCCAATGACGTTGTCTGCAATGCCCTGCTGCACCAGATCATCCATAAACTGCGAAATGCCAGTGCTCAGCGCCCGCAGCAATGCTGGATGCGCCCCAGAGCCGGGCTCATCCTGCTGCTGCACGTGGGTGTCAAAGCTACTCAGATATACCATATACACCTTGGTTTTGAGTCCACCTGATATCAGGCGCGCAACCAATCGGAGTTGCTGCGGGAATCCGCCATCGTACTCGACCACATTGCGCCCGTTGTCAAAAGCCTGCTGAATCACTTCCGCATATCGATTGGCTTCCTGGGCAACACTCAGAACGTAATTGTACTCCTGGGCGAAGAGAGAATCCTCATCAAGCGGCTCTACATCTGGAGAAAGATTACCCGACGTCAGAAAGGTTTCCGGATCTGTCAGGGTAATCGCTACATCTCCTTTGGGGCTGCGGAACAGCAGCGAGGGGGTGCCCCCAACCTGAATGCAAAGAGGATGTTCAGGCAACAGCGCTGGAAAATCCGGATAGATATGCGTAAAAAAACGCCCTAGCCACCCGCTATTTAGGCGAACATTGGGATCCGAAGAGTTAATCCCACTGAGCCAGATGTCAGTGGAACGGAAGTGTGACAAATTGGGGTGGTCGTAGCCAATCCCCTGCACCACGGCTAACCACCCATTATCGATCAAACGATACAGCCCATTTTTGTAGACCCCATTCACCAGAGCAGGATGTAAAAAGACATCGGAACTTCCGAAGCGCACCGCTTCTTCCTTGGGAACTGCCAGGTTCGGTCGCAACTGATAATATCGCGGATCTTCCGCTGGGATGACTGTATTCAACCCATCGTTACCGCCAAAGAGCTGGATAACGACCAGCGTTGTATCCAGTTCGAGCGCTTTACGGGTCAACTTATGCAAAGGTGATGAAGCATAGAGTGGCAATTTGCCAATCCAGTGTGTGGCAGCAGCACCAGCAATGGTGCCACTTGATATTTGAAGGAACTGTCGACGTTTCATCCATCCTGTATCCTGCTGTTTCACATCGTTAACATAGTTGAAAATCGGGTGCTTTCGCTAGCGCAATCAAAAGATTCCGCAGCCGCAAAGCAACCGCCTGTTGATCCTGAGCGATCTGAGGCCACTCGTACCATGGCGCTCCTTGCAGAAGGATTGACACGTAATATTGGTGGCGCTGCTCACTGACGGGTTGTGGGAGAAAAAACAGCTCAATTTCGGTCGCAAAGTTGTCGACATCGGAAGTAAAGGAGGAGAATTTTTTCGCCCACTGATACAGATGGGCATCAGTCAACGACTCAATAACCTGTCGGGCAAACTCCACCCGAGCAGGGTACGATACCGTATTGATCCACGTTCGATAGCCATCCCAGCCACCAACGGTCGGGGGATCATATAGCTCCTGTCCAAGAGAGGTCACAATGCTGGCAGCATTAGTCCACGGAACCTCCAGTTGGCGTAGCAATCCAACCACGAATTCTGGAGGCGTCTTGATCTGAATGCCCCGAACGGCAGGATCAAAAAAGTGTTTACTGGCAAAAAGGGTGCGAAACACTGGCAGGAGCTCAAAATCAGCATTGCGAAACGTCTCTGCCAGTGCCGTCAAGACCGGGGCATCGTAGTCTGGATTGCTGTACACAAAAAACCGATAAATCTTGCGCGTAATGAACTGGGACACCTGCTGCGGACGGACTTCCATCAAGATATGTACCAAGCGCCGAACTTCATCCCGACGCACTAGATACTCCGTGTTTTCATTGGGATCACGGGCTGGGATCGTAACACCCAGCACTTGTTTGGCACCAGTATCGTGCGCGGCAGGGTCAAAATATACCTCGTAAATCCCTTTCGGAGCCGGCTCATCGTTGAACTTTGCAACACGCCAGCCGGTCAACACTCGCGCAGCTTCTTTGACATCCCCCTCGGTATACCATCCGACCCCCATCGTGAATAGCTCCATCATCTCCCGCGCATAGTTTTCATTCGGAACTCCTTTGGTATTCAGCTCTCCACCCAGATACATCAATTCTGCACCATCAAGGGTAAAATCCTCCACAAATGCTGGAAAACTGCCCAGCCGATTACGTCGGAACATCAGATACTGCCGGTACAACAGTTGCGGTGGAATGTATCCATTTTCATACGTGAACTCCGTCGTAAAATGCCCGTGCCAGAAGAGAATAAGTTTCTCAGCCACTGGAAGTGCTTCAGTTCGCATTCGATCAACCCACCACTGCTGAAGCTCGCGGAAGATGGAGCGCCACCACGCTTCGATCGACCGGCGAGTATCTGGATCCGCCCCTGAAGGATTCTCAGTCGATTGGTCAACCCACGGGCCAGGCGGATCAACTGCCGGATCCGATTGTCCAACGCCCAAAACAACATCCACCGCTTCCTGCGCCGTCTTACCCACCAACTGCTGCGCCGTCGCGTGCGTCGGACCAAAACTCAGCCGCCGCAATAAGTGATAGGCATCTGTCAGGGTCAGCGGCTGGGGATACGGATCCAGCGACTGCACAGGAGAAAACACTGATAGCGAAAGGGTCTGCTGCCGTGCCCGCCCCGAGCGGAGGAACGCAGTTAAAAAAGCTCGACGATCCATAAGCCTATCCCTACCCTCGTTCTTCCTAACACTCCAAACTACGAATTTCCTGGCACATATCCAATGTTCAAAATCCTCATCTCCGAAGTAAAGTTGCTACACAGGGAAACATCTACGGTTGAACTCTGATGCCTCCCAGATCCACTATGTTCTGTTTCAGACTCGGAAACGGGCATCTCTGACACGCACGTTCCGTCTCCCAGACCCACTATGTTCTGTTTCGACCTGCTATAGCATTGTTATTTGCACCTGAGATCGTATCTTTGAATTTGGATTTTGATGTCTTTTTTGTTGAACTATTGGGAGTACGCGCAATGCTGAAAGTATCATTGCCCTGCCGGTTATTAGACCATCCTTTTTACCAGCAATGGAGCGCTGGCAAAATCAATAGAAACCAATTAGCCCAATATGCTTATGCGTACCTTGATCTTATACGGCAAATTCCCTATTGGTGGGCAAAGGTACAAGCAGCTCTCCAATGCGACGAAGCGTGGATCGTAGATGAGGAACAACATCATATTACTCTCTGGAAGCAGTGGATGGCACAATTAGAGCCCCCAGAAATTCCCTGTCATTTGGACGATACCGTCACTGCCATAGAACAAATGTCTCCCTCAACACTTCTGGGTGCGCTCTATGCTTTTGAAGTCCAACAACCCGAAGTATCTCGGACAAAATATCAAGGATTGATCGACCACTACGGCTTCAATCCGGAGCAACTTCGATACTTTGAAGCACACTTCAATGAAGAACGACACGTTGCCGTCGCTGAAACACTTGCCGCAACTATTGCAGACCAACAGGCTTTTGCTCAGGGAGTTGATACGGGTGCCCGGCTTTTTTACCGTAGTCTGGATCGATTCCTCCAATAGGAATCGCTGGAACGGACAGCGGAAGAAGCGCCATAGCTGCTGCTTTCGATAACGCCGCTGTCTTGCGGCAATAATGCATCCGTGTTGGGCGGCGTTCCAATACCCAACGACTATCTACCAGATCTTATGGCAACAATGCACCAATTCAGGACTTACGCTCTTTTGCGATGACTTCTGCTTCAAAGCAGCGCTTTGGGCATCCAGATTGGCGATTTTGAAACGCTACTGAGATTTCCCAGGCTATTCCGAAGGCATTCTCACCGGAATCATCTTCTGGCAGTCCCAACACCAGATCAAGCTCCACTGCTTTCAATTGAGTGTTTGCAAAAGACCGGCGCACTGCGATGTAAAAAGTTTCATTCGGTACACAGTTTCCATCAGTTTGCCTGATCCCCCGAAAACCGCAATTTTTGGTAATTTTGTAATTCTGCAATGGAATGAAGGTGGCAATATGCAAGCCGTTGAAGTACAGATTCCCGTAGCTGGTGGATTCATCACTGCGGATCTACATCAGCCAGATCCAATGGATGGACTGATTCTATTTGCCCACGGCAGCGGGAGTAGTCGGCACAGTCCGCGGAACCAATTTGTTGCACAGCATCTGAATCAGCGAGGTTTTGCAACCCTGCTGATCGATTTACTGACGCCGGAGGAAGAAGCAGTGGATGTACAAACGCGGGAGTATCGTTTTAACCTCTCCCTGCTGAGCCAGCGTGTAATTACCAGTATCGACTGGATCCGGGCGAAACAGGATTTTGCTGATGTTCCTCTTGGATGTTTTGGCGCCAGTACGGGAGCAGCGGCAGCCTTGATCGCAGCAGCCGAGCGGCCAGAAGAAGTGGCAGCCGTTGTGTCTCGTGGTGGGCGAGTGGACTTAGCAGGGGCAGCTTTATTCCGGGTTTTATGCCCGGTGCTGTTGATCGTGGGCGAGCTTGATAAAGTGGTGCTGGACATCAATCGCTTAGCATTGAATGATCTTGCAGCGCCGGTTAAGAAGCTGGTCGTTATTCCCGGCGCTTCCCATTTGTTCGAAGAGCCAGGCACCTTAGAACAAGTAGCAGAGCAAGCGGCTTTGTGGTTTGAACACTACCTGCGGGGAGAAACGTGGGACGGGTAACCATTTTATCGGAAGACGAAAGCTTGATTTTTCAGAACCGTACGCACGCCGGTCGCCTCCTTGCAGAGGCGCTGCAGCAGGAAATGTTCCACCGTCCGGTTGTCATCGCCATTCCCCGGGGCGGCATTCCGGTTGCCATTGAAATTGCAACGCGATTGAACGCCGATCTGGATTTCGTCCTGCCTCGCAAGCTGGGCGCCCCTGGGAACCCAGAGTTAGCGATCGGTGCAGTTTCCCAGGACGGAGATGTCGTTCTGAACAAAGAGCTGGTACGCTCGCTGCACATTCCGGAGCTTTACATTGAGGAAATGAAAGAGCAGGAACTGCAAAAAATTCAGCAAAAAGCAGCGCTGCTTCGACAATGGATCCCGGAACAATCCATAGAAGGGCGGGATGTGATTCTCACCGACGACGGAGTCGCCACTGGTAGCACCTTTCTTGCTGGGTTGCGCCTACTGCGCAAACAACAGCCACGGCGGCTGATTGGTGCAGTGCCCGTCCTTCCCCGAGATACCCTCGTCCGTTTAGCCTCTATGACTGACGTCTTTGTTGCTGTAATTGCTCCCTACCGGTTTTTAGGAGCAGTCGGGGCTTATTATCTGGACTTTCACCAGGTTGAAGACACAGAAGTAAAGAACCTTATCGCCCAATTCCAACAGCACCGTTCCGGGCAGCAACCCTCATCATAAATACACAGTTTTCCCTTTGGGCCTTCTGCTACCGAAATTATAGCGTCCGTACCGTCGAAAAACGTTCAGCCAACACCAACCTTTACCTTTACATAGTGTTTAAGCATAATATCCCAAGAACCGCCATCGCTTCCACAGACATCCCAAAGGGGTTTTACAGCAATCATACCCCACCGCCACACATCATTTGCATCCAGTTTCAGGCTTGCGTACTATCAGAACAGACTCACTCTTCGCGTCACAAACAGTTACGAACAATGGAACGGATCTAACGACAGCATCAAGCATTGTCCAGCATCTGATACCCAGCAATTTTTCTCAGGATGCTGTCATCAGACGTCGTAGAGCCACAATTCCCACATCCCTGAACCACTTCCGATGCCGCCATTATGGCAGCCCCTAATGAAAATGCATTGCTGAAGCAATGCTTCATAGAACGAGGTCCAAAACTATGAAACAGCGTTGGAGAATTACGGCATTGAAACCTGTATAACAAGGCTGCTCACAGTTCAACCATCAACGGCGGCAAATAGCGAGCTTCTTTCTGTAACGGTTTGCAGGGATAAAGAGTCATTGTAAGTTCTTCAGAGTAGTTGCAGATAGTGTTTATTCGGGCAAAATTTTGTATTTTTGCACTGCTTTTAGCCAAAATATGGGAACTTTTGACGGTTAAAATTTGTTATTAACGTGAGTTGTGGAAAAATGGTGTAAAAAGAGGCAATGAGGAAGCGGAAGACGACACAGGAAATTGCAAACCCGGAAATCTATGAATCGCTGGTTCAGCAAATTGAAGAACTGTTCCGGCGCGATCGGAAGAAGTTTTTAGGCTTCATTCGGCAACGCGTACGGACGCCGGAAGATGCGGAGGACATTTTACAGGATGTGTTTACCAACGTCTTAGCAGCGGCTGCCCACGTCACCAAGCCAATTGAGAATATCGCATCGTGGGTCTTTACTGCTGTTCGGAACCGGATCATCGACTCGTATCGAAAGAAAAAGGCAGAAAGTTTTTCGGATATGCAGTTGCCTTCACAAATTGAGGAAGGTTCCGAAGGATTTGAAGCAACCATTGTCGATACCTCGGCAGATCCAGAGCGAGATTTGATGCGGCAAACCATCTGGGAAGCCATTCAGGAAGTGCTGGCAGAATTGCCACCGGAACAGCGTGAAGTGTTCATCAAAAACGAATTTGAAGGCATTCCATTCCGCCAGATTGCGGAGGAAACGGGAGTGAATATCAACACCCTGCTGGCGCGTAAGCGGTATGCGGTTTTACATCTGCGCAAGCGCCTGGGGAAATTGTACGAAGCACTGGTATCCAACGGATAAGCAAATCAGCTTTACAGAACACAAAGGCAGGAGTCAGCAACGGCTCCTGCCTTTTTTATTGCTTTCCGGTAGAAACAGGGTTCAGCCCACGAATCGCTCATTCGTAGGTATAAAATCCTTTGCCAGTTTTTCGCCCCAGATGTCCTGCCGCCACCATTTTGCGAAGCAGCGGGCAGGGTCGGTATTTATCATCTCCCAGCCCTTTGTGCAGAACCTCCATAATGCTGAGGCAAACATCCAGGCCTATAAAATCGGCTAAGGTCAACGGACCCATCGGATGGTTCATTCCCAGCTTCATCACGGTATCGATATCTTCGACAGAAGCAACGCCCTCCATCACGCAATAAATCGCTTCATTGATCATTGGCATCAAAATCCGATTGGAGACAAAGCCCGGATAATCCTGCACAGTGACCGGGGTTTTTCCCACCTGTTGTGCTAACTGGAAGGTCGTATTGTAGGTCGCATCGCTGGTTGCCAGCCCTCGCACAATTTCGCACAATTTCATCACCGGCACAGGATTGAAGAAGTGCATTCCGATGACCTTATCTGGCCGCTGCGTCGTCGCTGCCAGCTCCGTAATGGAAATCGAAGAGGTATTGGTTGCAATGATCACCTCCGGTGCCAGATGATGATCCAGGGTCTGGAAAATTTGCTTCTTGACATCGAAGGATTCCACCACCGCTTCAATTGCAAAGTGGGCATTCGCCGCTGCTGCTGTCAGATCCGTGCTGGTTTGAATCCGCTGTAAAATGGCTTCTTTGTCTTCGGCTGCCACAATGCCTTTTTTGATCTGCCGATCCAGATTCTTCGAAATCGTCGCTACCGCCTTTGAGAGCACATTCTCGTTCACATCCACCAGCGTCACGGCAAATCCCGATTGAGCAAACACATGAGCGATGCCATTGCCCATTGTGCCAGCGCCAACGACCAGAACGTTTTGCAAGTTCATCTTACCACTCCCACTTTCAATGAAACAACTCTATCACCGGTCACAAGAAGTACTTTTCAATTGCATACGGTAGCATCGCGCGCCACGTGGGCCAATCGTGCGGCATATCCGTTCCCCACACATCCAGGGTATGGGGGATGCCCTTCACCTTGAGGATATTCGACAGATCGTATGTTGCCTGGGGATGCTCGTAAGGTCCCTGAGCAGTAAACAAGTGGATATGCTGTTTTTGCTGAAGCAAGGAAAGAATACGGTGATCATTCAAATTCGGCAAGTAATCGATCGGTGAATTGAAGTAGCAATTCTCATCGAAGTAGCCATCGGTATACACTTTGAGGTCGTAAATACCGCTCATTGCAATCGTTCCTTCAAACAGATCCGGACGGCGGAACAGGAAATTAGCACCGTGGAGGGCACCGAAAGAAGCACCTGAAGTGATGATCGGCACCCGACCATTGCAATGGGTAAAAATAAAAGGCACAACTTCGTTTTCCACATACAGTGTGTACTGGTAATGCCGCCGGGATTTCTGCCGTGGTGGAATTCGGGGATTGAGCCAGCTTTCATTGTTGATACTGTTGATGGAATACACCTTCACAACCCCCCGCTCGATGTAAGGACGGAGCGCATCGATCATATAAAACCGTTCGTATTCCAGAAAATCCGCTGCTGCCGTCGGAAACAACAACAGGGCAAATCCATAATGCCCGTAAGCAACGATAGGCATTTCTCGCTCCAGCGCCGGGCTCCACCATCGATGAATTTCCCGCTTCACTGCTGTGCTCCCTCTATTGGTTGACTTGTCGAATTACCAATGTACACAATTTTTGGAAAAGACGGAAAGCGTGCCGGGAAGAACAACAAACAGCTCCCTTTGTGAACCTCGATGATAATTTCTGAAGCAACTGCCCGATTCCGGGCACCTTCCCGCCTGCCCAGCCGCAACCATTCCCGCCGCAGCGCCCATTGCAAACCGTGTGTCGTGAGCAAAGCCGCTGGTTGCGGAATAAGCGAAATAGTATCCCCGGGCTGTACTGAACACCGCACTGACCGGGTAACCCCGATGGCAATTTGCTGATGATCATAAATCCAGAGAAAGTGTCGACGTGAATACCGAATGTAGATGCTCCAGTTGTTCAACGTGTGGTCAAAATCCTGTCCGTGAATGCCAGTGATCAGTATACTTCGATGCCCCTGCTGCAGGGCATAGCGCAGTGCTTTCTCAAAATCCGGTTCTTCCTGCGAAGGATCATACACAGTCGGCACCGGATATGCCGCCGGATCGGAGGAATCAAAATCGCCAATCACAACGCTGGGCAGAATGTGGTACTCCTGCAGGAGTCGCAAACCCGCCCCATCGGTCGCGATAATGGGAAGATGAGGAAAAAATCGAAAAAAATCCTTCGGTGGAATGTCACCATTGGCACACACAATGGCGGTGGGTTCAGGAATGTGGTTATTTGAGCCAAATTCGTTATTTTTGACAACCTCAGAGGGCATTGGAAGTTCCAATTTGATAGAAGAAATGCCCAATGAACGGGCAGCGATCTCAAAGATTGTTCAGAAGTTTCATAAAGAGGAGGCGAACAAATGGCTCAGCGGAAACGAATGTTTGTATCGCGTAAGGACGAGAGCGTCCGGCTCTTCAAAAATCCTGTCTTAGAAGCTCTTTCGCACGTTCATCCAGCAACGCCGGTGGTGGTGTACACGCCAGTCGTTGCCATTCTGTTGTATTTGAGCGCTCAGCAATTTTCGATCTCTACCATTGTTGCCGCTTTTGTTGCAGGTGTCGTGTTGTGGACCTTCACAGAATATTCTCTGCATCGCTGGGTGTTTCATTACGAGCCAAAAAGCGAATGGGGACAAAAAATTCATTTTCTGATCCACGGCGTCCATCACGACTATCCCAATGACAGCACTCGACTGGTAATGCCCTTACTGGTCAGCGCTCCCCTGGCAGTGTTGTTCTACTACCTTTTCGCCTGGATCTTCGCTCCTTACCATCTTCCGCTCTTTGCTGGTTTCGTTGCCGGATATATCGCTTACGACACCATTCATTATGCAACACATCACTGGCGGATGGAAGGGAAGATCGGGCGGTGGTTGAAAAAACACCATATGCGCCACCATTTCCAGGATGATCAACAGTATTTTGGAGTCAGCTCTCCCTTGTGGGATTATGTCTTCGGTACAATGCCAAAGCGAGAAAATCGGTCATCGCAGACAGCCTAAGGTGTAAGGTTGCACAGCAGGACAGAAGCAAATGGCAATTGACCCTGAACGCATTGTTCGCATCCTTTCCAGTTGCTGCTCCTCTGTCGAGGTTGAAGAGCATCGGGGTGACTATACGTTCCGAATTCCAAAGGACTGTCTGGTGGAAGCCGCAACGCTGCTGCGGGATCATCCGGAACTCCAGTTTGCAATGCTTACAGACATTACGGCTGTCGACTGGTACAATCGTCGCAAACCCCGGTTTGAGGTTGTCTATTTTCTGCTTTCGCTCCAGCACCGGATGCGAATTCGACTGAAGGTTGGTATTGATGAAGACCACCCCCATTGTCCGAGCGTTACGGAAGTATGGGAAAGTGCAAACTGGTATGAGCGAGAAACGTATGATATGTTCGGGATCATTTTTGACAACCATCCCGACCTGCGCCGCTTCTATATGCCCGAAGACTTTGTCGATCCGGTAACGGGAGAACCCCTGCATCCGCTTCGGAAAGATTTTCCGCTGATGGGTGTCCCCGGATCGTTGCCAATGCCGGAGAAGTATCCAAAAGCAACTGAGACAAAGTCTTGAGCACCAGGCCGAACGCTATCCTCATCATCCGGTTGAGTTCCCTGGGAGATGTACTGCTCAGCACGCCCATCGTGCGGCAATTGCGAAAAGCATTGCCGTCTGCACGTATCGATTTTGTCCTTGATACCCACTTTGCCGAAGTTTATGCTGCTAATCCCTACATCGACCACCTCTGGCAGTATGATCGACAATGGCGCTGGCAGCAGCGGCTGCGGTGGAAACAACAATTGCCGACCTATGATGTGGTCATCGATCTGCAGAAAAACCTGCACTCCCTGTTGATCCGCTGGCGCACAGGGACAGTCGTGCGGAAAGTGCACAAAGATCGCCTGCGAAAACTGCTGGCAGTTTACACTCCCATTAACCCCTATGATGGGATTGTCCCCATTCCTGAGCGTTATCGACAAACGATTGCCGACTGGATCGAACAGCCGGATCTGGAGGGTCTGGAACTATGGCTACCGGAGGAACGTTCATTGCAACAGTATCCGCCAGCTTATCACACAGGATCTTCCCACCCACTTATTGCCTGCGCTCCCGGTGCGCGGCACTTCACCAAGCGGTGGTTACCTGAGTCCTTCATAAGGCTGATTGCAATGCTCTATGCAGATTTTCGCATTCCCACTGTGCTCGTTGGTGGTGCAGAAGATCGCCCACTGTGTGAACACATTGCCCGCAACCTGCCAGCGACTGCTGTTGCCGGTATCGAATGTCATCGCTCAATTTATGCGACCGCGCGTGTTCTGGACCAGGTGTCGCTGGTGGTCAGCAACGATTCTGCGGTCGTCCATATCGCAGCGGCGCGGCGCAAGCCGGTAGTCGCGCTTTATGGGTCTACGATCCCTGCTTTTGGTTTCGTTCCCTATCGAGTTCCTTTCCAGCTCTGCGAAGTGGAACAACTTGGCTGTCGTCCCTGCACCCACTACGGACGCCCCCGATGTCCCCGTCGTCACTTCCGTTGTATGCGCGATCTCTCTGTTGTCTCAGTTCAACAGGCAATTGAACGTCTGCTGGAATTGAGTGATGGACCGTCGTTAGTCGTCAAATAATGCCGGGAACAACAATAAAGGGCAGTTGATGCGCATTGCGATTGGTTCGGATCACGCTGGCTTCCAGCACAAGGCCGCTTTAATCCCCTGGCTGGAAGATCAAGGATACGAAGTGCACGATTACGGCACATTTTCTGAAGAGTCTACCGATTACCCGGATTACGCTGTCGAAGTTGCGTGGGCAGTTTCCACCAAACGTGCTGACCGCGGCATCCTTATTTGTGGCACTGGCATCGGCGTTGCCATTACGGCGAACAAAGTGAGCGGGGTGAGAGCAGCGAACTGCTGCTCCGAGGAGATGGCACGCCTGGCGCGCGAGCACAACAATGCGAATATCCTCACCTTCGGCGGGCGTCTGGTATCACTGGAGTTAGCAAAAAAAATGGTTGAAATTTTTCTCACAACGCCTTTTGAAGGAGGACGCCATCAACGCCGGGTAGAAAAAATCCACCGGCTGACAGGACGCTGAAATGCTACAGATACAAACACAATGGCAAGCTCAGGGAAGGCAACAGAATGAAAGGGTCGTAATATGTCAGAAGTGCAAGCGCCAGTACAACCGGTTGATGTTTTAGCTATTGGAGCTCATCCAGACGATGTGGAATTCACCTGTGGTGGGACGCTGCTTCGTCTGGCGGCTGAAGGGAAAAAAGTCGCCATTGTAGATTGCACCCGTGGCGAAATGGGCAGTCGCGGCAATGCAGACATTCGGGATCAAGAGGCACAGCAGGCAGCCGAAATGCTCAATGTCGTCGAGCGGGTCAATCTGGAAATGCCAGACGGAATGATTGAGCCTTCCCTATCAAATGCGACAAAGATCGTTCAGGTATTGCGATACTTCCAGCCAACCATCGTGTTGTTCCCTCCTGCCTTTGAACGGCATCCGGATCACGAGGCGGTGCACCGATTGGTGCGGCGAGCACTGTTCCTCAGCGGTTTAGCCCGATTCGAGACAACGTGGCAGGGCTACGTCCAGTCTCGCTGGATCATTAAGAAGGCATTTTCTTATATGCAAGTCTACGAATTTCAGCCGGACTTTTTTGTTGATATTTCCCCCGTATTCGAGCGCAAAATGGCATTAGTGCGAGCCTACCGCTCTCAGGTGTACACGCCGGGTGCGGAGCAAAAGTATGGTCCACAAACTTTCATTTCGTCAGCGGATTTTCTGGAAATGCTGGAAAGTCGTGCCCGCTACTTTGGCACGCTCATTGGTGTCCAGTATGCAGAAGCATTTCAATCCCTGACGCCGGTAGGACTCCCCTCGCTATCAGTTTTTCTGTAAGGCTGGCGCTTTTCAATCGTTGCTGCAACGCCGCATCGAGGTCGTACACCAGCGAAGCACTGTGAAAGTGGTGTTCAAGGATCTTGCCCTGTTGCTCAAGGCATATTGTCGCATCAGGTAATATTTCCACCACGGTTGCCGTTCCAGCTTCCAGTGATAGAGAAAGATGCTCCAGCGCCAATTCTTCCTTCCACCACTGGAACAACTGTTGTGATGGCTGTGTTTGCAATTGCTCGAAGACGAAGAGCAAAGCAGCAAGAACGCGCGATCGGGGCACTGCAGCTCCCAGTAAGGCAAAAGATGTGGCTTTTTCCCTGAGTGCGGCCGGAAAGGTTGTTTGCTCAACATTAACCCCAATACCGACCACCGTAGCAGCACACCGATCTCCTGCAAAAGTATGCTCGATGAGAATACCAGCAAGTTTTTTCCAGCACTGTTGCTCGCGTACATACAGATCGTTGGGATACTTCAGCAGAAGGGAAAATCGCGGCAGAAAATACTCGGCAACGGCTTTGAGACTCAGCGCAGCGAGAAAGAGGAAGGAAAAAGTCTGCTCAGGCGTTATGGGTGGATGATGCCGAAAACCCAGGGAACAATAAAGGTTCCCTTCCGGCGGGCTTTCCCAGCGGCGTCCTCGTTGCCCTCTGCCTGCCGTCTGCTGGTCAGCGGTAACAACAATGGCATCCGCCGTTTCGAGCAACGCTTTGCAGAGATCGTTTGTTGAGGAAACCGTTGCTACGTGAATATGCCGCATTCAGGGTGTCACAGCCGTTTCATAATGCCAATGACGCGTCCTAAGAGCGCAATATGTGGATCTCCGGTGGTAAACTTAATCGGTGGAAATCCTTTCATCGATGCTCGCAGCTCAATACGGTCATCCGACTGTACCAGATAGTGGCGAACAAACAGGGTTGTATGGAGCAAGCCAATCACCAGGGAGCGATGGGGAAAAAGCGTTGTTTGCTCCACCACGACCAGGTCACCAGCGGTAATCCCATCGCGCGCCAGCGCATCATCTGGCACAACAGCAGCGAAGAGGGGCTGCTCGGAAGCATAAAAAGCAGGGTCAATCACAATTTGTCCCCGAGGATTTAAGAACACAGAAAGCGGATTATCCGCCGATCCCTCCCCAATGATTGTAATCTGCTTGCCATTGCCCGTATGCCGGGCAGAAGACGGCGAATCTTCATCCACCAACTGGATCGACCGAGCACAATGCTTTCGGGTTCGGATAATGTATCCTTTCCGTTCCAGCGCGCGAAGAACGGAGCTGGCAGCGTTGGATGAGGAAAAACCAAAATGTTGTTGGATTTCTTGAATCGTTGGGGGAAAACCGTTTTGCTGAATGTACTCACGCAAAAAATGCAGTACTTCGCTCTGCCGCTTTGTCAACCCTAACCGCATCGTCCATTTATGCTGTCGAACGTGGTTTCCGCAATGTCTGCGGCGCTGCTAACTGCGGACGATAAGTAAAGCGGGGCCTGGCAACTGGGAAGTGCTTGAGCTCCTGCAATACTACAGCAATGGCTTTATCCAGTTGCGGATCTTTTCCCCGCGCCCAATCCTGCGGTGTAATTTCAACTTCAATATCTGGCTCAGTTCCGTGGTTCTCAATCTGCCATTCCACATCCGTAAACCAGAAAGAAAATTCCGGCTGAGTAGTTAGCGTCCCATCGACCAGCCGATAGCGCGGTGAAATGCCAACGACACCGCCCCACGTTCGCTTCCCGATCAATTTGCCCAGCCGCAGCATTTTAAAGCTATGGCTAAAAATATCGCCGTCGGATCCAGCATACTCATTGGTAATGGCAACGATCGGCCCACTGAGTGCATACGAAGGATATGGCTCCGGGCTTCCCCAGCGGCGGAATATAAAAGCCAGCGGACGACGCAGCAGTTTTTCCAGAATCAGTTGCGACACATGCCCCCCACCGTTATACCGCACATCCACGATCAATGCCTCTGCAGCAGATTCCTGCAAAAAGTACCGGTGAAATTCCGCAAATCCGTGTGGTCCCATATCCGGAATGTGCACATAGCCTACCCGTCCCTTCGTTTTTGCTCGCACATAAGCACGATTATGCTCGACCCAGTCGCGATAGCGAGCCAGCCGTTCAGACCGCAGCGTTCGAATGACAAACGTGCGTTTTTTGTGTCGCTTCGACCGGGCAACGGTAATAGCAATTTCATCGTGAGCGTGATTGATCAATGCTTCACACGGCGGATGCTGCTTGCTCAGTTTTCGCCCGTTGATTGCCAATAACAAATCCCCTTCTCGAATCTGGGATCCAAAGCGTGCCAGTGGCGAGCTGCTGTCTTCCTTCCACGGATCCCCCTGATAAACCTTCGTGATCCGGTACGCCTGTACCTTTGGGTCAAACTGGATGTCTGCCCCCAGAAAGCCCGGCAGATACTGCGGCGGCACCGGATAATCGCCACCAAATTCGTAGGCGTGCGAGGTTCCCAGCTCGCCCTGCAGTTCCCAGATCAGATCCGACAGCTCATCGCGGGTGGTAATCCGATCCAGCAAAGGCGCATAACGCTGATAAATTGCCTCCCAATCAATACCACCCATATCAGCAGTCCAGAAATGTTCACGCTGCAAACGCCACACTTCTCGCAAAATTTGCCGATATTCAGCAGCAGGATCCACTTCAACTCGAATTCGTCCAAGGTTGATCCATCCTCCTTCTTCCGTATAGGCAGTGCTATCCGGCAGTTTTTCAGTATTGACCGCTGTGGCAACTTTGACAACCCGCAGTCGGTTGTCTTTCGTCTGATACGCCAAATGCTGGCGATCGGCTGAGAGACTAAACACCTGTACATCCTGTGCCAACGTGATATAGCGTCGCTTTTGAAAATGGTACATTCCCAATTCACCGCCGGTTGCCTGCTGCTCCAGGCTGCCGGTTGGCGAAACGGAAAGCAGAAAGACTGCCTCAGCCGTCCCTTGAATATCCACATACCGGTTTTCCGGCACGGGAAATTGCCGAATGCGTTGCTCAATACCCTCAAAGTCGATGTGTACCGATGGGACCGTATCCTGCTTTGCCGTATCCTTCGACTGTTTTCCTTTCGCCTTTGATTGAGGCTGCGGTCTGGCAGCCGTCACCAATCGCGGTTCTTTATCGAATGGCGAAGGTGCATCTTTTTGCAACATAATCAAATAGGGGCGTGCTCCTTTCGGAAATCCCAGGTCGAAGTAGAGGCTGTCATATACCGGGTTGAACTCCCGATACGAGAGGAAATACAAATACCGCCCTTGCGGATCGAAAGTTGGCTGGATATCACGAAAACGAGGCTGGGTAACCAGATGTTTCTTGCGAGTTTTGACATTATACAGTTTGATGGAAAACGTATGGGGCGTTTCAGCAATGCTGTAGGTCAGCCACTGCCCATCGGGGGACCAATCGATTCCCTGTAACACAGCATACTCGCTCCGATCGATCACCTTCGAACGTCCAGTATCCAGATTGATCAGCAAGAGCTCATTTCGGTGATTAGTGATAGCAGCAAAATTACGCCGGGGTGAAATTGCCATCTCAAGCGGATGACCGATATCCAGCTTCGGGTATCGCTTTTTCGGTGTTGTCAAATCATCCAGATGATAAAGCTCCAGCATTTCTTCACCGGTCTCATCGGATACCGTCAGCAAATGCTGTTTGTCAGGCATCCAGCTACACAACCGGTAGCGTACTCCCTGCGTTTTTCCCAATTGCAGTACGGCTCCCTCCCAATTAGGAAAAAGGAATGTTTTCCCACGAATCGTCACGCAGAGAGAATGTCCTTCAGGATGAGGCGTAAAGCGTTCAAAAAATTTCGTTGGGGAAACAAACTTTCGCTGGCGCGCTTCCCGAGGACTGCGAATCTCAACTGGCACCTGTTGCGTTGTATCAGTTTCAGGATCAAAAACGTACAGATCCCCCCCGGCGTGATACACAATTCGGTGCCCATCGGTACTTGCATTACGGGCATAAAATTCAGTATGGTGAGTGTGGCGCCGCAGATCCTCTCCCTGCGGCGTACACGAATACAAATTCCCGATCCCTTCGTGATCAGAGAGAAAATAAATTCGTTTTCCAATCCACATTGGCGCCGTCAGATTCCCTGTCAGATCGGGCAACAACCGAGTAAACTGCCCCGATCCCTTGCGGTCGATCCACAGAACGCCAACCGTTCCTCCTCGATATCGTTTCCATCGTGCATAGTCTGTGGTATTGCGTCCGATCAGCACTCCTTTACCTCCCGGCTCATACGCAATGCTAAACGCCAATCCATATGGTAACTCAACAGGATCGCCTCCCTCAAGTCCAATAGCATACAGTTTCACCATCTGGCGAAACGGTTGCCAGGCATTGCTGGCAAAAATCACCTGAGAACTATCCGGCGACCATCCCAAGAATACCCAGGCAGCTCCCCAGAAGGTAAGTCGACGCGGCTCTCCTCCCTCTGCCGGCATTACGTAGACATCAGGAACACCTTCTTCCGTTGCGATGTAGGCAATCCACCTGCCATCGGGTGAGAAACGGGGATGGGCAATTTTACCTTTGCTTTTGGTGAGTCGCTGCGCTACCCCTGCCGCTGTTGTCGTGATCCAGAGATCATCTTCGGCAACAAAAGCAATTTTGTCCTTCCAGATTGTCGGGAATCGGTAATACCCGTTGTGTTGTTGCATTGTGCTCCGATCCACTTCTTTTGATCCTCTACCATTCTAACAAATGCCCGAAAAGTACAAATTTACGGAAGAAGCAAAGAAGGGCAATGTGAGAAAGTCCCAATGGACTCACAAAGCTGTTTTCTCCGCTTTTCAAACCGCAATCACTGCGGCAGCGACCGCTTACAACAAAATACCATACAAAATCAGGTTGGCAACAGTGAAGTAGATGATAATCCCGGTCACATCCACCAGGGTTGCAACGAAAGGGGCAGAAGAAGTGGCAGGATCCAGTCCCAGGCGGCGCAGCAAGAAAGGCAGCATCGAGCCAACGATGGTTCCCCAGAGTACAATGCCAACCAGTGCCAGAAACACGGTGAATCCAATAAGATGCCAGAAGCTATGGTATCGCGGATCCGTGGCAGCGGTAAAAGCTGCCCGCATAAAGCCCAGAATGCCCAGCATTGCACCCAACAGGAGTCCAGTCAGGAGTTCCCGACGCAAAACTTTTTTCCAGTCTCCCAGCTGCAATTCCCCCAATGCCATTGCCCGAATCACAAGGGTTGCGGTCTGTGATCCAGAATTGCCACCACTGGAAATCAGCAGGGGAATAAACAATGCTAAGATGACCGCTTGGGCAATTTGATGCTCGAAATATCCCAGGGCGGTGGCGGTAAACATTTCACCGACAAAAAGAAGAATCAGCCACATTCCTCGCTTCCGTACCATTTCCAGTAGTGGCGTTGCAGTATAGCTGGTTTCCAGCGCCTCCATTCCCCCAAACTTTTGAATATCCTCCGTGTCTTCTTCTTCCACCACATCCAGAATGTCATCAACGGTGACGATTCCCAGCAAATATCCACGGGTATCAATCACCGGCAATGCCACGCGATCGTACTCTTTAAACACTTCAATCGCTTTCTCCTGAGGATCGGTGGCGTACAGGAAGGGAAAATGTTCGTTCATAATGTCGAAGACATAGCTTTCAGGTTCTGCCAGCAGCAATTTCCGAATCGGCAACTCTCCAATCAGTTTTCCCTGGTCATCGGTGACATACAAAATGTTCAACGTCTCGCTATCCTTGCCATAAGTTCGGATATAGTCCAGCACTTTCTGCACGGTCCAGTGTGCCCGGACTGCCACAAAGTCCGTTGTCATTAAGCGTCCAACGCTTTCCTCCGGATAGGCAAGGAGCGCCTGAGCAATTTCCCGTTCCTCTGGAGACAACAGATTGAGCAGTTGTTGCACCACATTGCCCGGCAATTCCTCCAGCAGCGCTGTCCGGTCATCCGGATCCATTTCATTGAGTATCGAAGCAATTTCTCGCTGTGCTAAGGTCTGCAACAATGCCTTCTGCTGCTCCAGTTCCAGATACTCAAAAACATCGGCAGCTAATTCCGTAGGCAGGATGCGGAACAGCAGTGCCTGTTCGTGCGGCTCCAGATGTTCAATCAACTCTGCAATTTCGACCGGATGCCATTCCTCCAGAACAGACCGAATGGTCATAAAATCCCGCTGTTGCAAAAGTTCCCGTATTTCGGGCAAGACTGCTGCAACAATCATCATTCATCTACTCCCCGGTTGTTTTTCTGTGCCCGCCTTAGACGGCTGGCAGTCGTGCTCAGTGGAGAGCCATGGTCTGTGAGGTAGCTGGCTCTTTTCAGAGTGAACGTTTTTTCCTCTTCTCAATGAAGTTTTTCGATCACCGTCTGCTGAATCTCGGTACAAAGTTGCAAAGGGAAAGAGGGGCGGATGAAAGAATCGTGGAAGTATGCTTCACGACAGTACCAGCCCGAAGATACGGTCGTGAGCATTGGATCGGTTTTTATTGGAAGTGGTGAGCCGGTTGTGATTGCTGGTCCCTGTGCGGTAGAAAGTGCGGAACAGATTGTGGAAACGGCGCTGGCGGTCAAAGAAGCTGGCGCGCATTTACTTCGGGGCGGCGCATTCAAACCGCGCACCAGCCCATATGACTTTCAGGGATTGGGTGCAAAAGGACTGGAACTTCTGGCACAGGCACGGGAAATAACGGGACTGGGAATTGTTACCGAAGTCCTGGATCCTGCCGATGTACCGCTTGTTGCTGAGTATGCAGATATGCTTCAAATTGGCAGTCGGAATATGTACAACTACCCCCTGCTGCGAGCCGTCGGACGGCAGGATAAACCCGTGCTTCTGAAACGCGGGATGTCTGCTACCCTGTATGAGTTCCTGATGAGTGCCGAGTACATCTTAGCAGAAGGGAATCCGAACGTTGTTCTGTGCGAGCGCGGCATTCGCGGTTTTTCGGACTTCACCCGAAATACTCTGGACCTCAGTATTGTTCCGGCGATCAAACAGTATTCCCATTTGCCCATCATTGTCGACCCCAGCCACGGAACTGGTCGACCGGAGTACATTGAGCCAATGAGCCTGGCAGCTTTAGCCGCAGGTGCCGACGGCATTATGGTAGAAGTACACCCGCGCCCCCATCGAGCACTCTCTGATGCAGATCAGGCACTGACCCTTACCCAATTCCAGGAAATGATGAAAAAAATTCGCTCATTCTTGGAGTGGCGCCGCAGCTATGGACACTCTTACCTTGAACATCCGTGATCGGAAGCTCGATCCCATACCATTTGTTATTGCACCCGCCCTACACGATCAGTGGCAGTGGTGGTTGCAGGTATACCCTTTTCGCATTGACCGGATTTTCTGGATCGTGGATGCAACCGTTAACCAACTGCATTCAAAAATCCTAGAGTATTACCAGGAGAACACGGAAAAGACTGACCTGGTAGTCTTATTCCCGGCGGGAGAACCATATAAATCGCGACGTTTCCGGGACATTCTGGAAGATGTTTTATTAAACGCCAGAATCAATCGGCATGTGCTGATCGTTATCGTCGGGGGTGGAACGCTGGGCGATCTTGCCGGTTTCGTAGCAGCGACTATTCACCGGGGTATCCGCTATGTGTTCTTCCCCACCACGTTACTGGCACAGGTGGATAGCTGTCTGGGCGGGAAGGTAGGTATCAACCATCCACAGGGTAAAAATCTGCTCGGTGCATTTCATTATCCCACCGCTGTTTTCATCCGCACCCGTTTCCTCCGAACGCTGCCGTGGGCTGAATGGGTCAATGGTTTAGCCGAGGTGATTAAGTATGCTCTTCTGTTCGACGTCCAGTTGTTGACCGTTTTGAAGAAATATTACCGGGAAATTCGAGCACGAGACTCTGTCTGGGTCCAGCGTATCATCCGTCGATCTTTGCACTGGAAGAAATGGGTCGTTGAACACGATCCTGATGAACGCTGGTATCGCTCCTCGCTGAATTTTGGGCATACTGTTGGACACGCCCTGGAACGGTATTTCGACTACACGATCTCCCACGGAGCGGCGATCTTGGTTGGAATGGCAGTGGAATTACTGCTGTCGCAACGCCTCTGCTCCTGTCCGGGATACCTCTTAAAAGAACTACAAACACTTCTGGAACGCTATCCAGAACCCAGCGTGCTCCAATTGCTGAACGCTGATCCAGACGAGCTGTGGCGATGGATGCAGCACGACAAGAAATCGGATGACGAGGTGCGCTGTAGCCTCCTCCACACCATTGGCGATCCGTGTCTCTATGAGCCTGTTTCGCAATCGGAATTTCTCTATGCGTGGGAATCCCTTCAAAACCTGCCTCTCGTTCTGGATCAGTTCGATCCACAATCTGCCGACCTTAGCAGAGATTAGCCAGTCGGCAGATCTGGTGGAACTCCGTGCGGATCGCTGGCAAACGCCCGACTGGCAGGCAGCCCGGCAGCAAATCCCCCAGCCAATCATTGCCACAATTCGACGCAGAGAAGAAGGTGGTGAATGGGAGGGCTCAATGCGCCAATGGGTGCAGCTCTACCAAGCAGCTATTGAAGCAGGATGCCAGTGGATCGATGTGGATATCCAGGGGATTGCCGCCTTTGATCAGGATTTTCTCAACACGGTTTTCGCCCGCCGCGGCGTGCTTTCAGCCCATTTTACAACCGCACAGTCTGTCGATACCACAGTACGCGCAATGGCAGCAATTCCTGCTGCGGTGTACAAGTGTGTTCTGCCCGATGGATTCGCCCGCTGTATGCGTACGGTCACTGCCCTCATTGATTTCTGGAAATCGCAGAATAAAAAATTTATCGTTCACTGCTCCGGCGAAAATGCGACCAGCACCCGCCTCTGGGCTGCGATCCTGGGAAATGCGTGGACATACATCGCTGCCGGAACTGAACGAACGGCGGCCGGACAACCAACTATGGAGGAACTTCGATGGTATCGGCTGGATCAAAAAACGCCAGAGACCCGGCTGCTGGGACTTTTCGGCTATCCCCTGCACCAAAGTCGGGGATGGCAACTCCACAACGCCCTGCTGGCACTTTTCGGCTATGCAGATCGCTGGCTCTACCTCAATTTCCCCGATCCTGACTTTTCTGCTGCATTCGCCGCCTGGCAGTCGTGGCTGGATGGTGCCAGCATCACGATTCCGCACAAACAAACAGCGGTGGCAATGTGTGAAGAACGGTCACCTGAAGTCCAGATGACAGGGGTTTGCAATACCATTCTTCGACGGGAAGACCACTGGGCAGCCTTCAATACCGATTTTCTGGCGCTGCGCGAGCTGCTGCTTCCCTTCCAATCCCAACTCCGCCGGGCATTGGTCGTTGGCACGGGCGCCACTGCCCGAACTGCCATCGGCGTACTCCAGCAAATGGGCGTTTCTCAGATCTGGGTGATGGGGCGATCGGCTGCAAAACGCAAAGCGCTGGCGACGCACTTCCACTGCTCTTCCCTCCCTCTGGGTGCGCCACTACCAGCACCGGTTGACATCCTCATTCACGCCACTCCTGTTGGGATGGTTCCCAATACGGAGCAGATGCTGCCATTGACTCCTTATCTCCAACCTCAGATAGTACTGGTAGAAGTGGTGCACAACCCTGCCGAAACGCTGCTGGTCCAGACTGCACGACAGCAGGGCGTTGCTGCAATTATCACCGGGATTGAGCTATTTCTTCATCAGGCACGCTATCAATTCCAGCTTTTCACGAACGTTTGCCCTTCCATCCAGCAAATGTGGCAGATATGGAAACAGCTCCAATGATCAAGCGGGGCACTATGTTCATCCGGACTGACAGGTTGATTCCTGACTGGACAACCTCCAACCGAAAGTACCAGTGCCGGCTCACAGTGCAGGGAAGCAAGCTGGAGGAACAACAAGCAAAGGGAAAAGCACGCTGATGGCTACACCAATCCGCATTCTGGTTCCCCCTTCCAAAAGCTTCACCCATCGGGCAATGGTCATTGGCGCATTAGCCGCTCCAGGGACGGTCATTCACTCACCGCTCTGGGCAGAAGATACCCAACTGACTGCGAAAGGATTGGAAGCGCTGGGGGTACAATGGGCATACGAGTCAACCGGACTGCGGGTTCAGAACGTCATTCCTCCATCCCGGCCGGTCCGCCTGCTCGCTGGAAATTCCGGAACAACTGCCCGGTTCCTCACCGCCCTTGCCGCCCTCCTGAGCGCACACGAAGTCCGAATCGACGGAACGCCACGGATGCGGCAGCGTCCGATGCAGCCGCTGCTCAGTGCGCTGGAACAAATGGGAGCACAAATCCGATCGGCCAATGGATTTCTGCCAATTTCGGTAGTTGGCGGATCGCTTCGTCCCGGACGGGTAACTATACCGGGACATATTTCTTCTCAATTCCTCTCTGCCCTGATGTTCGTTGCAGCCAGACTGCCTGGCACAACGCTCATCGAGTTGAGCACCCCCCTGGTATCAGCAGGATATATCCGGATGACCCAGTGGTTCTTAGAACAATCCGGTATCGAAGTCTCGTGGCAATCCGGACACCGGGTGATGGTAACAGGTTATGGAGCACCTTTTCCTGCGCAAACGTGGAGGGTTGAACGCGACTGGTCCGCAGCCGCATTCTGGATCGTTGGTGCACTGATCGCTGAACGCCCCGTCATCCTGCCGCAACTCCAGCAAAACAGCTTACAAAGTGATTCCACCATCGTGGAGCTCCTGCGAAACGCTGGCGTCTCACTCCAGTGGAGCGGAAACGAGCTTCTGATCGATGGCTCCTGTCAACAAGAAATCGACATCTCACTCCGCAATATCCCTGATCTGTTCCCCGCACTGGCAGTCTACGCCGCCTGCGCCCATACGTCCTCCCGCTTTCGGGATTTCCAGCATCTCCAGTGGAAGGAATCGGACCGTGTCAAGGCAGTTCTGGAAAATCTACAACGCATCGGCGCTCAGGTAACATCCCGGCCAAACGAAATCATCATCACGCCAGCAAATACCATTCATCCTGCCACCATTCGAACCTACAATGACCACCGCATTGCAATGGCGTTCGGATTGCTGCAACTCCGCAATCCGCATATCCAAGTGGACAACCCTGCGTGTGTGCAAAAATCATATCCGGAATTCTGGGAACATTGGGAATTGCTTACATCCTCAGCGAACGTCTCAGAAACATCAAGCTGATCCGCACAAATTGCGTATTTTTGAGCGAAGGGAAACTGGCGAGATCTCTGAACAACTGGATGAAGTTACAGCGTTCTATCCTGCTCATTGGCTTCCGCTCCGTTGGCAAAACGACGGTTGCACCGCTACTCGCCCGACGCTGCGGAGCGCCGTGGTCATCGCTGGATACCATCGTCGAACGGATCACCCGGCTATCCATACCAGAGATGGTAGCCCGGTACGGCTGGGAATACTTCCGGGAGTGGGAAGGACAGATGTTGCGCATGCTCTTAGCACAACCACCGCACGTTATTGACACCGGTGCCGGTATTGTAGAGCATGCAGACTTGCTCCCACTAATTGAACACTGCACCTGGCGCGTCTGGCTGGACCTTCCCTGGGAACAGCTTCTGGAACGCTATGATCCACAGAACCGACCACCACTGACGTCTTTGCCGCCGCAGGAAGAACTGCGGCTGCTCTGGGATCGCCGCCGTCCGCTGTATCAGCAATGGGCAAATATTCGGATTGAGATAGCGGGCAAATCGCCACAGCAGATAGCCGACCTGATCGCAGCCGCAGCAAAACAGGAAGGCATTCTCCGTGACACAGAGCGATAATGCATTTGTGGTACAAGATCCTCTGTCCGGATACGGCAATTTCCCGAAGCGGTGAAAGTCCAGACGCACCAATAGGCAATCAAAAAACTCCTTAGCTGCTGCCCAAAGTCAGCCAGCAGCCACGACACGTTCAACACAGCGAGAATTCTGGAACGGAGTGAGAAACAGGATCCTACAGCCGTACGGATAGCTCTCAGGTTGCGCCCAGCAGTAACGCAAAACTTTCTACTTCAAAGAGAAAGTGAGTGGCAATCTTCCCCGAAAACGGATTATCGAATGCCATTCGTTCCGGATGCCACTGAACACCCAGCAGAAAACTACTGCCATAGAGCGATTCCCATTCCACCGCTTCTGCAACATTGTCCGGACTATACGCTGTGACGGTCAGGCCACGTCCCGGCTGATGAATTGCCTGATGGTGAGCGCTGTTTACAATCCCCTCCACTTCCCCGGTTATCTTGAACAGTAACGATCCGCCAACAACAGCGATAGGATGCTCCGAATCCCGCTGATTCTGCTTCCGGTGTTCGATGGACGTTCGCAGATCCGTGGGAATATCCACATACAGTGAACCACCCAGGGCAACGTTGATCAACTGGCAACCGCGGCAGATGCCCAGAATAGGCTTTTTCGCTTTCTGTGCAGCATCAAACACAGCAAACTCCAGCTCATCACGCTGCGGCTCCAGCCGGCACTCCGCCGCCCGATGTCCAAGACCATATCGCTGCGGATGAATGTCTTTGCCGCCGGTTAGCAGCAGTCCGGAACAGCGATTTATCTGCTCCACGGCTTCCGAAACAGGCATCGCTGGAGTCAGCACTACCAGTTCCAGTGTAGCAATCGAAGCAACCGAAGCTGCTCGGTGCAACCACTGCTGGTATGGCACTGCCTTCTCTTCCGACGCAGCCGCAATGGCTATGCGAATCGGTTGGGTATGGATCGGCTCAGACATTGTTCCAGAAGATTTTTCAACTGCTCTGCTGCTGAATCACTCAGTTCCACCCACATTGGAAGCACGTACACCGCAATGCCAGATTGTTCTATCTGCTGTCGGTATGGCAGAAGGCGAACTGCATCCTTTTCCGTCGTGACCAGTGCGGCTGCTTTTTGCTGACGCAGAAGGCGCTGCAATGTACGAAGATCTTCCGGCGTATACCAGTGGTGATCTGGAAAAGCCAGCGTTTGCACGACCGGGACGCCATCACGGAGCAGTTGCTGGAAGAATTGCTGAGGATTGGCAATGCCAGCAAAAGCAACGAAATGTTCTGGTGGTGATCCACTGCCCAGAAACGGTTGCAATTCGCCAAACGCCACGGTAAAGGGAAGGCACGGGCGCTCTGGCACTATCGAACGCAGCGCATCACACGACAGCGGTGCACGTGCCAGCAACAGATCTGCACGATGCAAAGCATCGAGGGGCTCGCGCAATCTCCCTGCTGGCAGCAAAGAATGCTCCTTCAGCGTTTCCGAGGTTACAATCACCAGATCACAGTGGCGATGGAACTGCCAGTGCTGGAAAGCGTCATCTAAAATTAAGGTATCAACCGCAAAGGAGCGGGCAACATACACAGCAGCTCGAGTCCGATTGCTATCGACTACAACCGGTACCGAAGGAAGTTTCCACGCGTACCAGTAGGGTTCATCGCCGGCTGCCGTTACCGAAGCCATTATCTGCTGCCCATCAGAAACGACGAGAAGCCCCGAAGACCGGCGTCGGTAGCCACGGGAAAGAATCGCCGGTTTTCTGCTCTGCTGGAGCAAAAAACGAGCAAGCCAGTGTACAAAGGGCGTCTTGCCTGTACCACCGACCAGCAGATTACCAACGCTGATTGTGGGCAGCGGCGGATATACGGATTTTCGAAGTCCTGTGCGATAGAGCCATCGTCGGCAGCGCAGGATCCCTCCATAGAGCCAGCTTCCAGCTTTCAAGAAGTGGCGCATTCGGGCAAACGCTCTGGTGGAAGATTCAACCACTGTTCACACCGCTGGATCCATCGATCAATTTCATCTGCCGATGCGTCCTGCGGAATACGAAGTGGTGGCGAAAAGAAAAGCTCGATGTGGGCAAAGGGATAGGGCAGCAGGAAGCGATCCCAACTGCGAGAGAATCGAATCCCCCGAGCTCGAATCCTGCATAACAACAGCGGGCGCTGGGTGCGATGTGCCAGTACGACGGCTCCGGGTTTAAACCGATGACGTGGTCCCCTTGATCCATCAGGCGTTATCAACACCGTATACTGCCGGGCTAAAGCAGCCAACTGGCGAAGCGCTTCTTTTCCGCCCCGATGCCGCGATCCTCGAACAACGGTATACTGCCAGCGCCGCAGCAGTCGCGCCAGCCACTCCCCATCCCGACTGTAGCTAATCAATGCTGCAGCAGTGACGGAGGCAAAAAATCGCCATACCGGCAGCATTTCATCGTGCCACATCGCCACAACGGCAGGATGCGGAAGAGAACCGGAAGAATGGGAGCAAAGGCGCCACGATCGGCACCACCAATCCAGTACGGACAATGCAAGGTTCATTGCGCAAGCCGCCCGAGAATCACACCTGCAACTGTTTCCGTTGCTCCAGAGCCACCCAGTGTCGCACGAAGCTGCTGGAATTGGGACAGGAATAACGAACGGTATTCCGAATTCGTGAGAATGGAGAGCACGGATTCTGCAATTGCCTTCGGCTGTGCCTCATCCTGGATAAACTCTGGAACAACCGCCTGCTGCAACAAAATGTTGACCAGCGTAATATGCGGAACGTTGACCAGCCATTTACCAATTCGGTAGGAAAGCGCAGACGTTTTGTACACGGTAACAAAAGGGGTCAAAAGGACGGCTGCTTCCAGCGTCGAGGTGCCGGCTTTGATAATTGCCGCCTTCGCCCATTGCAGTGCCTGCGATGCCGTAGAAGCGAACTCCAACTCCAGATGATCGTAAGAGCGGAAATAGGGTATGTAACTTTCCAAAGGAAGCGTTTCAGGTTTGACAATCGTAAAACTCAACTCTGGCAAATAGGATGCCAGAATCGCTGCCGTTTGTAACATCAGAGGTAAATGATGCTCAAGCTCCTGAGGTCGACTACCGGGCATTAACACAATCGTATCATCCCGGTACTCAAATCGGCGTGGCAGCGCTGCAAACTGCGGATCATCCAGCAAAGGATGCCCGACATAGAGGGCTGGAACGCCCAGTTGCGTAAAAAAAGTCTCTTCGAATGGGAAAACCACCAGAAGTAAATCAACACTGTTTGCCAGCGTCTGCGCCCGCTGCTTACCCCACGCCCACAATTGCGGAGCGATATAGTAAATTGTTGGAATCCGAAGCTTTTTGGCAAATGCCGCAAGGCGCAGGTTGAAACCAGGAAAATCAATGGGGAGAAACAGATCCGGCTGCTGCTCCTGAAGCACTTTTTTACAACGCCGCAATACGCTCCGGAAAAATGCGTATTTTTTCACAACCTCCCAGAATCCCACGACACTGAGGGATTCAAAGGGGACCAGCGACTGCAATCCCTGCGCCTGCATTGCCGGTCCTCCCAGTCCGATGAACTCAAGATCCGGACGCCGCGCTTTGAGCACTCGCATTAAACGGGCTGCGTGAGCATCTGCTGAAGGGTCGCCAACGGAAATGAAAATTTTTGCCATATTGCTCCATTGACCGCTATTGCTCTTTGTTGCTGCTGTGGTGACGCACCATCACCCTTAGTGTTTTGGCAGGAAACTGCCCATAGCAAGCTATGCTGCGGAAGCGCAGTCCAGAAGCATCGGTTTACAACAGGAAATGCCCCCTGCGATATCCATTCCGTAATGGATACGAACGCCAGTACGCCCTATGAAGTCGTTGGACTTTCGGCACTGTCTTCGACACCACACACATTCGTCAGCGTCGTTACCAGGATGGTCATCCCGTATTCCGCAGCCGCATTAAAGGCAGCCTGCAAAGCTTCAAAAACCACCGTCGCTTCTCCTTCAATTTCCGTATGCATCGGCTGGACATCGATGGTAAGGGAAAATGACCGGAGAACTTCAATCGCTCGATTGATCGCTCGAAAATCCTGCTGTCCCAGCGGATACACTGCCACCGTTGCAGCAATTCGCATCAGTGCTTCTCCCATATTATGAGACTGAATCCTGGAACATTTCCAGCACGCTGTCCTGCGCGATCTGCCTCCTCATATGGCGGATGAGCATATGGTGCGAGCCATAACGCTGAGCGTTTCTCCTGCGCCGGTTGTCCAACCATTATCTCCAGTTGCTGCTGATCGTAGAAACGGGCAACCCGCCACGGCAGTTCGCCCAGGTCAGCCTGATGACGATAGACCGCAACCCAACTGCTTTCGACTTCCAAAAATCCGATGATCAGGTGACCGCCGGGCTGTAAAACTCGCAGCGCTTCACCGATCGCCTGCTGTGGATTATCCACAAACTCCAGGGTTGCAAAAAACAGTGCGCAGGCAAAAGCCTCATCTGGGAAAGGCAGGTTTTCCGCAACTGCCGTAACCCAGCGCACTGTCGGGAGCTTCTGCCGGCCGATAGCCTGCATTGCCTCTGAGGGTTCCACCGCCGTCACATCCCATCCAGCATCAAGTAAAATCCGGGTTGCAAACCCAGTACCCGCTCCAATATCCAGTGCCGTTTTCGGGTGCAACCGGTTCAACAACTGCCGCAATTGCCGCGTTTCCTGCTCCGCCACATACTGTCCCAGCGGTGTTGTGAACCATTGATCATACGCAGAGGCTATGGACTGGAACGCTGCCGCACCTGTCATTTTCATCCCTTTGCTTTTGTCCTTACGCCGCAACTTTTGGCTTTCGTTGAGCAGTAACGATCCAGTACGAAGTAATTTTGGACAGAAACTGCCGCGCCGGGTATTCCAGACGTCCACGATGGCGCAACACCCTTCGGGAGGGCCAGGGATCCCGGACGACGACAGTAAGCGCACGAGGAGGATGACCCGGAAGCTGCTCAATTTGCAGCGCCGTTGCCACAACGGCGTGACCGGCTAACCGGGGAAAGGTTCGGCTGATGTAGGATAGCAGGACGGGACGCTGCGCGGACAATTCCCGGATCAGCGTTTCCAGCGGCGGCGGTCCCCAGTGGAACGAAGCCCGAACAACAAAAAATTGTCCTTTGAAGTCGATCCCCCAATCATTCAGATTTTTCGCCATCGCTTCGTATGTTGCCTCCCGATTCGGCGGCTGTCCCCGCCAATCCAGACCATAAGCACGGTACACAATAGCTTCCTGTGAAATCTCGATCCCATAGTACCGCAGAATCATTTCAATAGCGGCTGCCCAGCACCACTGCGTATTCCGCTGTGCGGCATAGACCGTATTCATCCGACCGGTTGGAATGCCGATGTAGAAACGCCGGGGCATTGCTCCGTCTGTTCATTGCTTCTGCACCGCTGCACACCTTTTAATAGACGTTCAACACTCTTGAACCCTGCACCACTTTGCACTTGCGACTTTGCTATATGGTTTCTATGTTTCTGAATACTGCGGGTTGAATCCCGCATTACTTTGCACCTACGACCCCGGCAACGGACAGCTTACGGTTGAAACCACCAGGTGTTGATCCCCGGCTGCACCTGAAATGCTGACTCCTGTACCTTCTTGTAGTCTGAACCCGTACACGGGAGAACGTCTGAGTGAGGAATGGTAAAGGCATTGACGCGATGAACGCAGAAACGATAGGGCAGGTTGGCGTCGTACCAGAAATACTGATGCTGACTGTCCTCAGCGTACAGATAGACGGTGCCGTTATACCATCCTAAGGAAAGCTGGATGGACTGATGGGGATCCAGTTTGTACCACCCTCTCGACACCCACCCTTCTGCCGCAGAGAACGAAATCACGCAGGCATACAGCAGCCAATCGGTGTCATTGACCAATTGCAGGATCGTTTCAGCAGGAGCGGAAGGAACGCGAGGAAAGAACGATGACGGTGGTATCCCATACTGAATGTACCCGCCGCTTTGCTGCATTGAGTGCTGGGGTAGTTGCGCTGGCACAAGATCTACGACCTCATCATCGATCAGACATTTCCATCCTCCATTTTGAAACAGGATGCACTCTTCCCCAATCCAGAAATCCCAGATCGGCGCCCACGGTGAAGTCCACGCCGAACCATCACTGAGCACCAGCACTTTGGTACCATTGTCATCCACAATATTGACGACAGACAGTTTTTCCGCTCCGATCAGTTGCTCCACCTCAACCCCTTGATCCTCATTACACCCTTCAACCCACATTTTCCCATTTCGGAGAATAACGCGGGGATTAACCCGGTGGCAGTAATCATAGGTATACTCACGCTGGATCCAGAAGGTGCCATCGGAGAGCTCAACAACGGTGTTTCCCTGCCAGCCTTTAAAGTTACCAACGATTCGCAACGAAGACGCGGCGAACGGATCCTGCTGCTGCGATCCGTTCCAATTCCAGTTCCAGTTTCCCCACTGCTGTGCGCCCAGCGGCAGGCTCAGCCACAGTGCAAAGAAGAAAGCGTACCATTGCTTCATCGGTCAACTCCTCTGGATGTACAAACTGATTATGGCAACAGACTCTTTTGCCCCTTTTCCAGTGGCAAATGCAGCATTTTGAGAAGGTTCCTGTTGATCCGTACAATCATTGCAGCACCGGATTTTACAGCTCCAAAGTTGCCAATCGAGAACACCTGTTTCAGCGCATACTTCTGGCAGCGTCCACCTATATATACAAATTTTTGCCCCCACTATCGCTCCGCAGGAACAGGAATGTTTGCCGACGAAAGTCGGCGCTCCCAGTGTGCATTTTTGCCGACGAAAGTCGGCGCTCCCAGTGAAGCGTACGCTTCAGTGTGCATTTACTGGGGACGCATCCTTTAGAATGCATTTACTGGGAGCGCACACTTTAGTGTGCATCGTTGATCCCTTGCCGACTGAAGTCGGTACTCCCAGCCGGCGCTCCCAGAGCGTTCGTAGATAGCAAATCATCCCGACACTTTGCGATCTCTACGCAACTCCAATACAACCCGAAGCTAACCGTAAGAGAGCCAACAAAAGAAACGGAGCAGCGACGATGAACAGGCAGCGCAACATTGTGCTCTTTACTCCCGGTCCCACGGCTGTTCCTCCGTTTGTCTACGAGGCAATGCAGCAGCCGTTGTACCATCGCAGCGACGCATTTCGCCAGCTCTGGCAGCAATTGCACCAGCGGCTGCAATGGCTCTTTCAAACCGAGCAGCCGGTTCTCGCCCTTACCTGCTCAGCAACCGGAGCAGCCGAAGCGGTTATCCAGCAGTTATTTGCCAGCACTGCTCCCCACTGCGTCGTTGTCAACGGAAAATTTGCAGAGCGCTGGGCACAGATGCTGGAGCGCTTCGGTGCTCAGGTGCACCGATTGTCCGTCCCCTGGGGAGAAGCGCCACTGCTGGAAGAAGTCGAGTCAGTGGTACAATCAATGCCCAATCTGGTCTCCTTCTGGGTCGTACACAGCGAAACTTCAACTGGCGCCTTGAGTGATGTCAAAGCCATTGCCCGCATCGTTCGCACATACAGCGACGCCCTGATCTGTGTCGATGCGGTCAGTTCCCTGGGTGTTCACCCGCTACCGATGGATCAATGGGGACTGGATGTGGTGTTTACTGGCTCACAAAAATCGCTGATGCTCCCTCCGGGACTGGCTTTCGTTGCCCTGAGCCAGCGGGCGTGGGACAGAGTGCAGCACCGCTCTGCGGTTAGCTGGTATTTCGACCTACTGCAAGCGCGTCGATCGGCTGAGAAAGGCTTAACACCCTGGACACCGGCAATTCCTCTGCTCCAGGGAGCCGATGCTGTGTTGCAGTATTTCCAGAACGCAGGACTGGAAGCGATATGGCATTTTCATCAGCGTCGCGCCCACGCCTTCCGTGCTGCGCTGGAAGCATTGCAACTGCGAGTTTTCGGACAGAGCTCTTCTCACGCGGTTACGCCTGTTTATCTTCCTCCCGGTGGAGAATCATTCCGCCAGCAACTCTATGAACAGTTCGGTATCGTGGTTGCCGGTGGACAGGAGCAACTCAAAGGCAAAATTTTCCGGGTTTCCCATATGGGATGGTTACCGTACGAACGCCACCTGTACCTGATCAGTGCGATGGAACAATTACTTCAGCACCAACATTATCATTTTGAATTCGGTGCGGGCATTGCAACCTTTCAGAAAGCGTGGATGAGCGAAGGAGCCAATAGATGAGCGGTCGGTATCAACTGCTCATTGCCTCCAACAATCCGCATAAGATTGAGGAAGTCCAGCACATCCTTGATGAGCTACTTCACGGTGCCGTTCAGATCCTCTCCCCCGCTTCTCTGGATCTCCACGTGGAGGTAGAAGAAACGGGTATGACACTGGAAGAGAATGCTTACCTGAAAGCCATCGCGTTCCACCGCGCCAGCGGACTCCCCGCTATTGCAGACGATACCGGACTGGAAGTCGAGGCGCTCAATGGTGCACCGGGCATTCACACTGCACGGTATGCAGGCGAAGATCAAGATGACCGGAAAAATCGGCAGAAGTTGCTGAAAGAACTTTCAGCGGTTGCACCAGAGAAGCGCAACGCTCGATTCCGCACCATGATCTGCTTTGTCGACTCCCTCCGCATTTTCTTTGCAGAAGGAATATGTCCGGGCAAAATCGCCGAACAGGAACGAGGAACGGGCGGGTTCGGTTATGATCCGATTTTCATCCCGGAAGGGCATCACCACACGTTCGCAGAACTGCCCGCAGCGATCAAAAATCGCATCAGCCATCGCCGGCGCGCGCTGGAAGCATTTGCCCAAAAGTTTGCTGCCTACTACGACATTCCACTGGCAACCCAACACCGCTAACAACATCTCTTCCTTCTGCATTCTGCTTGCTGGAAAGCGACATTTCACGAAACCAGCGCAGAAAACGTCTTGCTGCCTTTTCCAGGGGAAGAACTGGCTGCAACTAGCAAGAAGGAACAGAAAGGGGACGGAAATGCGATTTTCGGAAATTCCTTATGAGCGTCCGGATCAGCAGGAATTGCTACAACAGATTCAGCGCCTGGAGCAACAGGCTCGATCCACAGACAGTGCTGACGCATTGCTGACTATTCTCAAGGAAGTGGATCAACTGCAGCGGCACATTCGCACTCTTCAGGCACTTGTTCATATCCGTTTCACGCAGGATGTTCGCAGCGAATTCTGGAAAAACGAAAAAATTTTCTGGGAACAACTCCTTCCTGAATTAGCTGAAAAACAGCGGCAACTGCTTGCTGCATTGGTCGAACATCCACAACGACCAGTAGTAGAGCAACAGGTGGGGGAGCGGCTATTTCAGGGCTACGAAATCAGTCTACAAACCTTTGATCCTTCGATTAAACCCCTCCTGCTGCAGATCGTGGCACTGGAACGGCGTTACACGGAGCTGACGGGATCCCTGCTCATCACGTTTCGGGGTAATCAGTACACGATGTCTCAAATCCAGCCATTTCTACAGGATCCGGACCGAGAAACCCGGAAAGCGGCTGCTGAAGCGTTGTGGAATGCACTGGGCAATCTGGCAGCGGAACTGGACACTATTTATGACCAACTGGTTAAACTGCGGCATCAGAAAGCCCGGAAGCTGGGATTTGACAATTACATCCAGCTTCGCTACCTGGAAATGTTCCGCACCGACTACACGCCGGAAG
Source organism: Candidatus Kapaibacterium sp. (assembly GCA_015490805.1). Taxonomy (GTDB): domain Bacteria; phylum Bacteroidota; class Ignavibacteria; order Kapaibacteriales; family WFXC01; genus WFXC01. Next base: position 33,530 of record WFXC01000036.1, on the reverse strand, counting down.
ATGTCGCACAACTTCGAAAGGTCATCCGGGAGACGGTGGTTCCAATCGTGCAGCAGCTGCGTCAAGAACAGCAACAATGGTTGAATCTGGATCATCTGCGGATTTACGACGAAGCGCTGCTTTTCCCTTCCGGTAATCCACAGCCCAAAGGCGATCCCGAATGGATACTGCAACAGGCAAAAACAATGTACACTCAGCTCTCTGATGAGACAGCCCGGCTGATGACGCATCTGGTCGAAGATGAATTTCTGGACGTCCTCAGTCGTCCCGGCAAAGCCAGCGGCGGATACTGTGCCTATCTTCCCGACTACCGATCTCCCTTCATTTTTGCCAACTTTAACGGGACCATCGATGACGTCCGTGTGCTCACACATGAATTTGGCCACGCTTTCCAACAAGATCAGAGCAGTACCCAGCCTTTCCTGGCATATATGTCCCCAACCTTAGAAACCGCCGAAATCCACTCGATGGGGATGGAATTTCTCACCTATCCGTGGATGGATCTGTTCTTCGGAGATGAGGTCGAAAAATTTTATACTCAGCACCTCTTTGCAGCAGTCAGCTTCCTGTGCTATGCTGCCGCCGTGGATGAGTTTCAGCATCGCATTTACGAGCAACCAGAAATGTCCCCGCAGCAGCGGTTAGCTGTATGGCAGGAAATGGAAAAGCAATACCTGCCGTGGCGGGACAACACCGGCATTCCAGCGCTGGAGCAAGGGCGATTCTGGCAGCGGCAACTTCACATTTATCGCGCACCGTTTTATTACATCGATTACGCCCTGGCACAGCTTTGTGCCTTCCAGATCTGGTTGCAATCCCGTCGATCGTATGCAGAAACCTTCCAGAAGTATCAAAGGCTGTGTCAGTTAGGTGGACGCCTCTCCTTCGTGCAAACCCTGCAAACCGTTGGGCTCTCCTCACCCTTCGATTCCCAGGTTGTCCAGCAAACCGTCACCGAGGTTGTGGCTCTACTTCGAACGCTGACAGAGCAGGTTATCCCTTCGGCGTCGACTGTCGCTTAGCGCCGATGACCGCAGGGGCAGCATCTACCTGTCCCTGCTCTCCACCTGCTCTGCGAAGTGTTTTTCTTCTGGACATCTTGCGTATTTGCAGAGAAATTTGTATCTTTGCGATTGGAGATAGAAGTCGGGAAGGAAAGATCTGAAAAATTGATCTTTGAAATCCGACCCGTCTCGCTATTCTCTTCCTCTTTATGCTGCATGCCTTACCATCAAGCCCCCCCGATGGTAAGGCATTTTTTTATTCCCTTGACCACGTCACACTCCGCTTCCCGGAAGGTTCGAACCAATGAAGCTGTGCAGCAGGATGCAAGCCTATGGAAATGGTTGTTTGTGGAGTGAGCAACTGCTGAGAACGGAAGCAGTAAGAGCTGCCTGCCAGTGAAAAGTAGGCGATAGCCTCGTGTCCAATGTTTTCCACAAATTCCACAACAGCGGCAAACAATTCAGATGTTGCCATTGGTTGTAAATGTTCAGGGCGAATTCCCAGTACTCCTTCCTGCGACCGTGGCTGTCCTTCCGGGCGCCAGCTCTGCAACGGAATGTGAAAACCAGCAGTTGCTACAAACCGCAGCTCGGTATGGTGGATCTCCAGTCTTCCCGGAAAAAAATTCATCGGTGGAGATCCAATAAAGCCCGCAACGAACTGATTGGCAGGACGGTGATAAATTTCCTGCGGCGTGCCAATTTGCTGCAATTGTCCATCATACAGCAAAGCGATTCGATCTCCCATTGTCATCGCTTCTGTCTGATCGTGCGTGACGTACAGTGTGGTGGTCAGAAAAAGCTCCTTTTGCAGGCGCACCAGTTCCTTACGCATCTGCTGCCGCAGTTGAGCGTCCAGATTGGAGAGCGGTTCGTCCAGCAGGAACACGCGAGGTTGCCGAATCAACGCCCTGCCCAGCGCAACCCGCTGTTGCTGACCGCCAGAAAGCGCTCGAGGTTTGCGATCGAGGAGTGATTCTAACTGCAACAGTTCAGCAATACGGCGTACCTGCTGCTCAATGATGTGCCGGGCTTCCTTCCGAATCAACAGAGGAAAAGCTAGGTTTTCCCACACCGTTAAGTGAGGATATAGTGCATAGTTCTGGAAAACCATCCCAACATCTCGCTCAGCCGGTGCAAGCGGGAGAATCGAATGTCCATCAAAGCGAATGTCGCCACTTTTCGGTGTGTCCAGACCAGCTATCAGCCGCAGTAAAGTTGACTTGCCACTCCCTGATGGTCCCAGAATAACCAGAAACTCTCCGGGACGGACGGTAAAGGAGAGGTTATCCAGAATGCGATGTTCCGGTTGAAAAAAGTGGGTCAACGCCACAAATTCTACGGTGGTCATTGACCGGAAGAGTCCGTTTTGTGCACAATGGTTGTTGTTGCCTGATCGGTGGGCAGTACCAGAACATCAGCGATGGTAACGTGTGGGGGTCGCTGGACACAAAAGAGCACCACTTCGGCAACATCTCGCGGTGAAAGTGGGGTATAACCCTCGTATACCTTTTTTGCCTGCTCTATATCGCCACGGAACCGCACCAGGGAAAACTCGGTTTCTACCAATCCCGGATCAACATTACACACTCGAATGTTTTTCCCATTGGTATCGATACGAATTGCCTGCGACAGTGCCCGAACGGCGTGTTTGGTTGCACAATACACATTCCCCTGCGGGTAGACTTCCCGTCCAGCAATAGAACCAATGTTAACGATGGTGCCCCGCTGCCGCTGAATCATTCCGGGAAGTACCTGGCGGGTTACATACAGCAACCCCTTCACATTGGTGTCAATCATCTCTTCCCAATCCTGGATATTGCCCTGATCGATTGGATTCAATCCCCGGGCAAGTCCTGCATTATTGATCAGCACATCAATTGCCTGCCATTCTGCTGGCAGCGTCTCAAAAACCCGGCGAACCTGATCCAGCGAACGCACATCGCACTGGAGAGGAAGTACTTCGGTATGATGCTGCGATCGCAGTGATGCAGCAAGTTTCTCCAGTCGGTCCTGACGACGTGCCAGTAGTAGCAGGCGAGCGCCAGCCTCAGCAAAAACCTCGGCGCACGCAGCCCCAATACCCGATGATGCCCCGGTGATCAGCACGATTTTTCCATTCAGCGACTGTGCCATTATTCCGTTGCCGTTGTTTGACAGATAGTCTCACAGATTCTGGCAATAATAGCAGTCGTCGACTTCCCTTCGATGTAAGGAAGTAGAACAACAGAACCTCCATAACTCGTGACAAAGGATGCACCTGCAATTTGATGGGGGCGATAGTCCCCCCCTTTGACCAGAATATCCGGTCGAATTTCCCGGATCAATTGCTCCGGCGTATCTTCATCGAACAGAACGACGTAATCCACAAACCGGAGTGAATCCAGCAGCAATGTCCGGTCTTGCTGCGGCAGTACCGGACGGGTTGGTCCTTTAATCCGCTGCACTGATCGGTCAGAATTTAAGCCAACGATCAGGCAATCTCCCAGGGAGCGCGCCGCCTGAAGGTACAACAAGTGTCCTGAGTGAACCAGATCGAAGCAGCCGTTGGTGAACACAATCCGCTCACCGCGCTGGCGATGCGGCGCAAGAACTGAAGGAATCTGTTCACGCGGAAGAATCATAAAGCTCTTCAGCTTGCTGTATTGCACGTTCCAGCATTGCCATTGTAATGGGGATAATGCCGGGTTCCTCGCACACGGCGCCCGCAGCGATGTTCGACAATGCTGCCGCTTCACCCGGCGTTGCTCCTCCCAGAGATGCGGCGACAAAGGTCGCAATGACCGTATCTCCAGCACCGGAAACATCCGCTACGTGACGCGCCCGCGTGGAAATATGGGTTGCTGTATCACTCGAATCGAACAACACCATCCCGTCTGCACCCAGGGTAATCAATACCAAATCGGCATTGAGGCGGTGGCGAAGCTGATTTCCCGCTTTTTCAACATCCTCGAACGTCTGCAATGGCAAATGCAGCGCATCTTGCGTCTCTTTCTTGTTCGGCTTGAAAAAGGTCACATCGGTGTAGTGAAAGAAATTGCGATACTTGGGATCAACAAAAATGGGAAGATCAAAGCGATGAGCGATCTGTTTGACAGTCTCAATGAGCTGGGGTGTAATGACACCTTTGTCATAGTCCTGAAAAATAACTGCATCCAGTTGTGAGGCAAAACTTTCAATCAATCCCACCAGTTGTGCCGTAAGTTGTGGCGACAGCACGGCACGGTTTTCACGATCCAATCGTGCGATGTGTTGATTGTTGCCAATGATCCGGGTTTTCACCGTTGTCGGTCGCTGCTCATCCACAATGATGCCAGCAGATTCCATCCCGTTTTGCTCTAACAATTCCCGCAGTGTCCTCCCCGCCTCGTCATTGCCTACAACACCGAAAATAACAGGATGCAATCCCAGGCAGGCAAGGTTATTCGCCACATTGGAAGCGCCACCAAGGTGAAAACTTTCTTCCTGCAAATCGACAATTGGAACAGGCGCTTCAGGTGACAACCGGTTTACCACGCCCCAGTAGTAATGATCCAGCATCACATCGCCAATGACAGCAACCGACTTTGCACCCCACTGCTTCCGGAGTTGCTGGAATCGCTCCCATTCGATTCCATCCATTCGATTTGCCTTTGTCGTTGAACCTCTTTTTTGTGTAAAATGCGTAGATTGCTTTTCGTAAAGACAGTTTCGGAAACAAAGCCCGACAAACAATGGCACAACAACGAACGATAATGGCGTTTTGTGTGCTGGCGTTTCTCAGTATCGCGAGCGCTCAGCCTCTGTCAAATCACCTGGAACGATTTGATCGACTAATGGATCGCGGAAAAATTCAGGCAGCCAAGCAGCTCATCGATTCTTTGCTACCCCTTCACCCGAATTCCTATCCACTACTGTGGCGGGCTGCCCGCGCCTGGATTGTCTATGGAGAAACGCTCCCAACGGAAGAGCAGCAGGAGCGGGCTTATAACCAGGCGAAGCAGTACGCTGATCGGGCAATCCGGCGCAATCCGAAGGGAATGGAAGGATACATCTACCGGGCAGCAACAAACGGCAAAATCGCCCTTTTTCGAGGTGTTTTCTCTGTCGGTGATGTTGTTGCAGCCATACGGGACGATGCAGAAAAAGCAATTGCTTTAAATAACAGCTCCCCCTTTATGCTGGCGCTTGCCCATTACATTCTGGGGCGAACACACTTGAAGTTAGCAGAAAAGCCGAAGCTCTTGCGCCTCCCCCTGGGTCTGGGATGGGGAAATATCGATGACGCTTTATCTCATCTCCGAATGGCCGTGCAACTGGACAGCACGTACATTCGATTTCGCCTCGATTACGCCCGTGCCCTTCTGGAAGATGATCAAGAAGAAGCAGCGCGCAAACAGTTACAACGCATTCTCCAGCTCCCCAGCCGAATGCCCGAAGATCCCAGCTACAAACGCAAAGCCCGGCAATTGCTGGAAGATCTGGAATGACACTCTACCGGCATCCAGAACTAGCAACAACGGCAGTGGCGGGCAAATTGGTAGCAACACGTTTTCGTTTTTCCTGCGTAAGAAATCTGATTTCTGATGCTTCAGCGGACGAATAGCGCTCTATCTGTTTTCTGCTTATTCACCCGTGGTTTTTGGCATTTTGACATTGCAGAAGACTGAGGGAGTGTCCGAGTATGAATGGGAAAAGCGGTTGAACTGTGCTGCAAGAATGCTCAGGATGTGGGGTGCGCTTACATCGCTGTTCCCCTAAAAAAGTGCTGAGTGTCTTCATTCAGCCACCTATCAACTGTTCGCCCCGAAATTTGGATATTTGTATTTTGCTAAGGCGTCGGTCTTCATTGTTGTACAGTCAGGGGATCCTTAAATGAAATCGCTGGAACAATTGGAACAAGAATTGTCGCAGTTGGGATTGAAGCACCTGGGAGAGATTTTTTACAATCTGACCCCGGCAGAACTGTATGAGCACGCTGTACAGATGGAAGAAGGGTTGCTGTCAGCAGATGGTGCACTGGTCGTAGACACCACCCCTTTGACCGGGCGCTCAGCAAAGGATAAGTTCATTGTTGAAGAGCCTTCCAGCAAAGACAAAGTATGGTGGGGGGATGTCAATCGACCTTTCCCGCAGAACAAATTCAACACGCTCAAGGAAAAAGTGTTTGCTTATTTGCAGGGACAATCGGTATACGTACAGGATTGCTATGCTGGGGCTGATCCTCAATACCGCTTGGGAGTGCGGGTGATTACCCAGTATGCGTGGCATAACCTGTTTGCGTACAATATGTTCATCAACCTGAAGCCGGCAGAAACAGAGAATTTCCAGCCAGAGTTTACGATTGTCCACGTCCCGGACTTCAAAGCCAATCCTGAATTGGATGGAACTCGATCCGAAGTATTCATCATTATGGATTTTTCCCAGCGACTGATTTTAATTGGCGGCACCCATTACGGCGGCGAAATTAAAAAATCCATTTTCACAGTAATGAACTACCTGCTGCCCTTGCAAAATGTCTTTTCGATGCATTGCTCTGCTAATGTGGGACAGGAAGGAGACGTTGCCCTCTTCTTCGGACTTTCAGGCACAGGTAAAACCACGCTCTCGACCGACCCAGAGCGTCCCCTGATCGGCGATGACGAGCACGGCTGGAGCGAAAACGGCGTGTTCAACATCGAAGGTGGCTGCTATGCCAAGGTCATCAATCTCTCACCGGATGCAGAGCCGATCATTTACAAGATGACCAAAACGTTCGGTACGATTCTGGAAAATGTTGTGCTGGATCCCATCACCCGAACGGTCGATTATGCAGACGCATCAAAAACTGAAAACACTCGCGCCAGCTATTCTCGGGAGCGTATGGATAACATTGTACCAGAGAATCGGGCAGGGCATCCTCGCAATATTTTCTTTCTCACTGCTGATGCTTTCGGCGTCTTGCCTCCGATTGCCCGGCTTACACCGGAACAGGCAATGTTTCATTTCCTCTCCGGTTATACTGCCAAAGTGGCAGGAACAGAGGTTGGTATCGTCGAACCGGTAGCAACCTTCAGTACCTGCTTTGGCGCCCCTTTTATGGTCCACCACCCCAATGTCTATGCAAATCTGCTCCGACAAAAGATGTTGAAACACAATGCTCGAGTGTGGTTAGTGAACACTGGATGGACGGGTGGTCCTTATGGGGTTGGCCACCGCATTAGCATTGCTCATACGCGGGCACTCCTGCGTGCGGCTCTCAGCGGTGCACTGGATACCGTTTCATTCCAGACAGAGCCTTACTTCCACCTGGCAATTCCGACCGAGTGTCCGGGCGTCCCTGCTGAGATTTTGAATCCGAAAAACACCTGGGATGATCCCGAGGCTTATGATCGGCAGGCAAAGAAACTGGCGATGATGTTCAGGGAAAACTTCAAACAATATGAAAACTACGTAGATCCAGCGGTGACGGCATCTTTACAAGCCCCAGCAGCCGTAGAGTAAAGAGTATTCAGCTCGCAAACCAGTATATTCTCTGCATATCACTGATAGCCTAAACAGGAAACAATCTGATCACTACATACCCAGAATTCCTTCGTTGGGATGCAAGAGCCCTAATAATTGATCGTTAAATTGTAACAACGTAGTACTGAATCTTGAAGCGTCAAACAAAAGCCAGAAGAAGATGCAGGACAATGCAACCATTGTAAAGTATACCATTTTTGGTGTCGCTTTCGGGACAGCGTTTCCACTGCTCGCTGTTCTCCTCCGGTACTTAGAAGGAAACTGGGATTTTGTCGCCCGGAGCTTTGCAAGTGATCCGTTACTGTGGATCATTTGCACTGCTCCCATTATCTTAGGAATTGTTTTCGCCATTGTTGGGAAAAAACAGCAGGTAGTCGAAAATACCGTTGCCCACCTGGAAGAAACGAATCGGCGGCTGGAAGAAATGCAGCGTGAGATTGAGGAAGCGTTGGAATCGGCACGGAAGCTGATGGAAGTCTTCGGAGAAATGTTGCAGACCTTAGGGAAAGGGCGTTTCCGTCAGGCAATGGAATTATACCACCAGCTTCAAGGAGCGGTCGGACAACAATACGGTAATGAGGAAATCTTTCTCCAGAAGTCCATACAGCAAATGCTGGAATTTTGGACGCGCTTTGTATCGACGCTGAATGAAGTAAAACGCTCCGTAGGAGAAACGTACGGAGCAGTCGACAACAAAGTCCACGAACTGCTCCACACATTTGAAAGTCTTCAGCAGCAGATCCATCAGATTCTGCAAGCCAATGATGGGGTTCGGCAGTCTTTACAACACTCGGCAGAGAACGCGGAAGTAGGCAGCGAAACTGTAGACGAGATGCATCAGCAGTGTACACACTTTGTCCAGCAGTTCTCAAAATTTCAGCAGGAAGTTGAAAACATCGTTACGGAAGGTGGAAATATCAGTGCTCAGGTGCAACAATTAGAAATCCAAATGGAAGAAGTCCGGAAGGTAGCCTTGATGATTCGGGATATCGCCGAGCACATTAACCTTCTCTCCCTGAATGCGGCAATCGAAGCAGCTCGCGCCGGGGAAGCTGGACGAGGTTTCGCCGTTGTTGCTGAACAGGTACAGAGCTTAGCGGAACGGACTCGGCAATCAACAGAGCAGATTACGCAAGTAATCGATCAATTGCAGCACTTGACGCAACAACTCGGCGAAGGAGTTTCATCATTCTACTCTGTCTTGCAACAGGTAGAGCAACGACACCAAGATATCCAGCAACTGTTAGCAGTATTTTCTCAGGCTTTACAACAGATCCAGCAACAGGCTCAAAACAATAGAACGCTGGCTCAGCAATCTCTCCAGTACTTCCACCAGATGGAAGAGCAGTTACGTCAGATTGTGGACTTGATCGACCAGGAAACTCAGGAATTTCAGATGCTACAAAAGGAAAATCAACAGCTCCATTCTATGATCCAGCAATTAGACCAAGTTATCCAGAGCATTGAGCTTCCCTCTGTACGATCATTTGCACCTCGTTCCACTGTACTTTCCCAGAGCTGAATGACGCAGTCTCCGCTTTTCGATCACTCCAATTGCTGGAGCAATGGGCAGAGTCAAGCTACTTTCAAGGACTTAACATACCGTGATGAGCAACATAGGGAGAAGTACCTTACTCTTCTGCCGTCGGCACCTGTGTGGTAGTATGCTGTACTTCATCTTGCACCGAAGTTGGAAGCTCGCAAGAATCCCCGCAGCAGGTCAACGTCCGTGCCCGCGCTTTTTCAAAACACTCCCGTCCTTCGCGGAAAGAGAAGAACGCCAGCCCAAGCAGTCCAAGGGAGTCCAGCCACCCGATCTGAAACAGCTCATACAATCCACTACTGGCGAACAGCACAACAGACATCCACAGGCAGGTCAGCGTACAGCGAGCATCCGCAATAATTGGCTCCGATCGGAGCTTTTTTCCAACCGATAGCTTTGCCCAGATAAGAAAACCCATCGTTGCCAGGGAAATCAAGGAAATAACAATTCCCCAGAAAGTAGTATCCGGGCGATGATCAGTAGCAATTGAGATTCCCGCCGAGAGAATCAATCCAGCCGTCAGCAGATAAAAAGCCATTCCGGTAATGCGCAGCGCTGTTTGCTCAAAGCGATCCAACTGCTCGGTACCAAATCGCCCAATGCGCCATACCATATGGGCAATGCCAATACCGGACAGTACCTCGATAAAACTATCGATTCCAAATCCCAGCAAAGTCAGCGCTTCATCCTGATAGCCCAGAAAAATGGACAGAATCCCCTCCAGGACATTGTAGCCAATCGTGACAAGACTGAGCCAATAGGCATATCGATAGAGCCGCTGCTCCTGCGTTGTGAGTGTCCCCATATCCCTTGACCCAATTGTTCCGTATTTTTGCTGTTCCGCAACAAACGATTGGTGAAGCGAAATATGGGATCGAGAGAGAAATTTGTCTTGCTGGATGGAATGTCCCTGGTGTTTCGTGCTTATCACGCCCTTTCCCGTGCTAATCTTCAATCGCCGGTAACGGGCGAGCCAACATACGCTGTTTTTGGGTTTGCCAATATGCTGGCAACTTTGCTGGAAAAGATTCAACCCCACTACATCGTCGCCGCTTTCGACACTGCAGAACCAACGGTGCGGCACGAACAGTACGAAGCTTACAAAGCCAATCGCCCGGAGTTCCCTGAGGATCTGGTGCCACAGCTTTTGCGAATCAAAGAGCTGCTGACAGCTTTACGGATCCCCATCCTCGAAATGCCCGGCTACGAGGCGGACGACATTATCGGTAGTCTGGCGAAAAAAGCGGCAACGCAAGGGCTGGATGTCTATTGCGTCACTTCTGACAAAGACTTCTTCCAGCTTGTGAATGCCCACATCAAAATCTTTCGTCCCGGCGTCCGCTCCGGAGAGTATGAAATCATCGATGGTGCCAAGGTACGGCAACGATACGGAATTGAACCCTCCCAGTTTGTGGATTTCTTAGCCCTGGTCGGTGATCCTGTTGATAATGTTCCCGGTGTCAAAGGCATCGGCGAAAAAACGGCACGAACGTTGATTGCGACTTACGGTTCCTTAGAGGCAGTCTATCAGCATTTAGAGGAACTTTCCCCTTCCATCCGCAAAAAGCTGGAGCAGCATCGGGATGAAGCATTTTTATCTCGCGAGCTGGTAACGATCCACACCAACCTGGATATTCCGCTGGATCTGGAGCGATTTCGTCTCCAGAAACCCGACTATGTGCAACTTCATACTCTCTTCGATCAACTGGGATTCCATCGCTTGCGAGAACGATTTGGCTTGCCGGACGCTGAAACAGTAACTCAAGAAACAGACTTCCAGACGATTGCCGATCGCCCCCATCAATACACCTTAGTGAACTCTTTCTCTCTGCTGCAAGAAATGCTGACAGAATTGCAACAGGCAGAATGGTTAGCAGTCGATACGGAGACTTCTTCGCTGGAACCAATGCGCACGAAACTGGTTGGTATTTCCCTGAGCAACAAAGTGGGTCGAGCGTGGTACATTCCCATTTTCGGCGCTGAAGACCATTTCGTGGACGACCGATGGCGAATGAAGGAGCGACAGGGACATCTCTTTGCGGACACCGGGAGAACGACGAATGGGTCGATCCAGCGCACGATTCTCCAACAATTGCAGCCCATTCTGGAAAATGCACACATCCCGAAAACGGGACAAAATATCAAGTTTGATCTGCTGGTGCTCCGCCGCTATGGCATCCAGGTGCAACCGGTCAAATTTGATACAATGGTCGCAAGCTATGTATTAAATCCGGATGCCTCCCATAATTTAGAAGCACTGGCAGAACGATGGTTGCACTACAAGCCGATTTCGATTGCAACGCTGATCGGAGAACGACGCAAAGGGCAAATTTCTATGACAGAAGTTTCTGTCAGCGACGTGTATCCATACGCCTGCGAAGATGCGGACATCACGTTGCAGCTCACCTATCGTCTTCGTGAAGAGCTCGAAAAGGAAAATTTACTACACCTGGCAGAAACGATCGAGTTTCCTCTGATCGAAGTCCTGACCACGATGGAATACAACGGTATTGCTATCGACCAGCAGGTGCTGCAGGAAATCTCCGTTGTACTGGAACAACGGATTCAGGAACTCAAGAAGAAAATCTTTGAAGAAGCTGGTATGAGCTTCAACATCGACTCGCCCAAACAGTTAGCACACGTCCTTTTTGAAAAGTTGATGATCCCACCAATCAAAAAAACGAAAACCGGCTATAGCACCGATGCTTCGGTGCTGGAAGAATTAGCTCGATCCTATCCCATCGCGCAATACATCCTGGAGTATCGACAGCTTACCAAGTTGAAATCAACGTATGTCGACGCCTTGCCGCGTTACATCCATCCCGAAACTGGCTGCATTCATACCACGTTCAATCAGACGGTTACCAGCACAGGGCGGCTATCATCCAGCAACCCGAATTTACAGAACATCCCGGCACGTGGGGAGCTTGGAATGGAAATCCGACAGGCATTTGTACCCCGATCTTCCGATCGATGGTTGCTCTCCGCTGATTACTCTCAGATCGAGCTGCGATTGATGGCGTATTTCAGCGGCGATGAACATTTGATCGCCGCCTTTCGTGAGGGATTGGACATTCACACGGCAACGGCAGCCCGGCTGTTCGGCGTGCCAATGGATCAGGCAACGCCCGATATGCGGCGAAAGGCAAAGACGGTGAATTTCGGCATTATGTACGGACTGGGACCATACGGACTGGCGCAACAACTTCGAATATCCCGTACGGAAGCCCGGCAGATCATTGAACAGTACTTCCAGACATATCCCGGCATCCGTCGATATATCGAGGAGACCCTGGAAAAAGTCCGAAAGCAGGGATATGCAGAAACGCTGTTCGGTCGGCGGCGCTACTTTCCCAACATCAACAGCCACAATGCGACCGTCCGTAAAGCGGAGGAACGGGCAGCTATCAATATGCCGCTTCAGGGAACGGCAGCCGATATGATCAAACTTGCAATGATCCGGGTTCAGCATCGCCTGCAGGAACAATACTCCAACTCCCTGTTGTGCCTCCAGGTTCACGATGAGTTAGTACTGGACATTTCCGATGCAGATCGTCACCATTTGCCCAACGAAGTGAAAAACATTATGGAAAACGTTGTATCGCTGGGCGAAGTACCAATTGTTGTCGACGTCGGCATTGGGAAAAATTGGGCAGAAGCCCATGGGTAAGCACGATGCCACCATTCACCTTGTTTTTTATCACGATGTCCTGTGCCCCTGGTGCCTCCCAATGTCTCGCCGGCTCCACCGGCTCCAGCAGGAACTGGGACGTCAGTTAGTCGTCGAACATCGATGCTATTCGCTGGTTCCCGAACCAGAAGACCTGCGGCATCTCTTCGGAAGCTTTGCTGCGGCAAAACGGGAGTTCTTAGCAATGTGGCGGGAGATCGCTCAGCTACCGGAGTGTGCTGATGTTCGCCCGGATCGGATGGCACGCCGATCGTTCCGCTTCCCCCATTCATCGCCAGCTCTGTGGAGCTGCAAGATTGCAGAGTGGCAGAAAGGAGCCGATGGTCACTGGCAAATGTTCGACCTTCTCCAGAAAGCACTGTTTGTGCACGCTGAAAACATCGCCTCCCTTCGAGTGCTGCGAAAATATGCCCGACGGTGTGGGCTGGATATCCGAGCGTGGGAACACGCAATGGGTAGCCGAGCCGTGCGTGAAGCTGTCCTTCAGGATCAGCAGGAAGCTCATCGCTGGGGTATCTTCGGCGTTCCAGCACTGGTGATCAATCACCAATTTCTCCTCCAGGGGGAATTGCCGTATCAGGTCCTGCGATCTGAAATCTTGACGGCAACTCAATAACCTTCTTTATCCCGCCAGCACTTTCTGGAAAAACTGCACAATGTGTTCTCCAATTGCCAGCGATGCTGTCGCCGCCGGCGATGGGGCATTTAAAACGTGGAGCATTCGCCGACGATGTTGAAAGAAAAAGTCGTGATACAATTGCCCGTTGGGTAACAAAAGCTGCGCCCGGACACCACTACCATTGCGCTGGAGATCTTCCGGGGCTACCTCGCGAAGCAGCCGCGCAACCGAGTGATAGAACCACCGCTTCGACAAGGAGCGCACAACTTCCGCAACGCCTGTCCTCCAGTACCGCCGAATCAAATGCATCGTACCGCTATAGCGGAGTGTTTGCCAGAGCTCTGAAAGGCGGACAATGCTCCACCGGTAGCCTTCACGAGCAAATGCCAGAACAGCATTGGGTCCACAATGGACTTCTCCGTCAATGCCGCAAGTAATATGTACCCCCAGAAAGGGAAATCGGGGATCAGGGACAGGATAAATCAATCCGCGACACAAATAGCGCTTCTCTGGAACAAGGGTGTAGTACTCACCACGAAAAGGGACAATGCGGGCAGGGACCGCAATTCCCGAACGCTGAGCGACAACATCGGCGTACAAACCGGCGCAAGCAATGAAGCCATCTGCGGTCATCTCGCCCTGAGAAGTCATAATCTCCACCGCGTCAGGATACTCCTTTGCACGAAGGAACGTGGTACTGGTTAGAATCCGGTGTCCGCGATCCAGCAGCCATTGCTGGAGGGCGCGTGCCACGCGACGAAAATCCACCACGCCAGCTTCGGGCACCCACAGTGCCCGGATTCCCCGGCAATACGGCTCTTTTTCCTGAAATCGATCAGGTTCCCACAGTTCACACTGCAACCCATTCTGTTTCCCCTGAGCATACAGTTTCTCCAGTTGCGGCAAGTCCGAGGCATCCTGCGCAACGATCAATTTGCCACTGAGCCGATAGGGAATCTGCTGCTGATCGCAGAATTCCAGCAATAAACGATATCCTCGCCGGGTAAGCTGCGCTTTCAGGGAATTGGGAGGGTAGTAAACGCCGGAGTGCAGAACTCCCGAATTGTGTCCACTCTGATGCTGAGCAACTTCTGCTTCTTTTTCAATGACGGTAATGCGGCTATCGGGAAAGGTTTGTGCCAGAGCACGAGCGGTTGCCAGACCAACGATCCCGGCTCCAACGATGCAGAAGCGTTGCTTCATTGCGTTTTGGAGTCATCCTCTGCCGTATCAGCCAGTGAAGCACGCACCTGTAAAGGATGCAGGGGATCGAAGATGAGCATTTCAAACCCGTTCTGGATTGGTTCTCCTGCCTGTTGCTGTAATGCCAACCGCTCCTGCTCCAGATATTCCCGCACGGCTGGCTTGATGTAAACACCGTCCAGCGGAAAGCTGCTTAAGGCTTGTGCCAGCAGGGAAATTTTGCTTTCGACCGGCAGGGAACGATTGATAACGATCAGCCGCTGCTGCTCCAGAATACACGAGCCACCCCGAAAATTCCCCTGTTCAAATCGTACGGTAATGTTCAATGTTGCCGCTAAGGACTTGAGTTCTTCCAGTAACTGCTTTGGCTTCATCCGCACGTGTCTTTTCTGGTACTTCTCTTCCTCTTTATGCGCACTGCAAATTTAGAGAATTTGCCAGCGACAACCAAAGATGCCAATCACCCCTGCAGAAGCGCCAAAAACGGCATATTCTCCATCTAATATCGCTGAAAAACTCAGCGTTCGACAGCTAACATCCGCTCATACTGCTGCATATATTCCTTGATAGCGTTCACAATGCCCCGCGCTATCTTTCGCTGTCCCTGCTTCGACGCCAGGAATTTTTCATCACGAGGATTGGACAAAAAGCCAGCTTCAAACAGAACATTGGGCATTGAGGCTCCAACCAACACCAGAAATCCCGCTTGATGAACGCCTCGATCTGGCAGACCGGTGACCTGCGAAACATGCTTCTGGAGCAGCGAAGCAAACAATTCGCTGAATTTCACAAAAGCCCGCTGCGCCATTGTAGCAATGATCAACTGCTCCTCTGTCAGCTTTACATACCGCTGCTGATCTGCTTCCAGCCGAATAACGGCATTTTCCCGCCGGGCTACTTCCAGCGCATCAGCGTTCCGTCCCGGTCGAAGGATGTAGGTTTCGCACCCACGGGCAGGATCAGGTTTGCGTGGTTTGGAATTGCAATGAATGCTAACGAACAATTTTCCACCGCTTTGATTGGCAATTTGCCCTCGCCGATAGAGCTCAACAAACCGGTCCGTTGTTCGGGTATATACGACTTTAATCTGCGGGAACTCCTTTTTGAGCAGCCGTCCAACTTCCAGCGCAATTGCCAGCGTAATATCTTTTTCCCGAACTCCTGTTACCCCAATCGCCCCCGCATCCTTGCCACCGTGTCCCGGATCTAACACAATCACATCCAGTTTCCATTTCTGCTGTTCCTTCTGCAGCTTCTCGGCAACGCTTTCCACCTGCTGCTTGAAATAAATCCGAAACTTCAGCGCCGTGCTGTTTGCAATGCGGCGATAGTCCACGTCCGCAATTTCCGTAGGGAACTGGAACGTATACCGGAGAATGTTCCGGATCTTTTCTACTTTGATGCGACACCGATGCTGCTTCCCCAGCGCCGACAGAGAGCCTGCTCGATGGAGTGCGTCCGGGATGCGAATAATAACGGTATTACCGAAAAACTCTGGCTTCTGATAAGCGCCAATGGAACGATTTGCATACAGGTAGAGCTCGTAGGTATTACCCGAAGGCACCAGCCGTACTCTCTGGATCAGCAACGGCGGTCTGCTGCGCTCTGGTGGCGCTAACCACTCCAGCGGCATAAGCGAAGCTAAAAGTGGCGATGACCGCAGTGGCACACCAAACTGGAAGGACTGTGTCTTGCGAGGTGGTAACTTCGGTAATGGTCGCCGCAATCCGGGTGGAATCTGGTAAAACAGCGGGGGGAGAAACAGCGGTTTGGCTTTGTACCGGGGAATCTCCCGTTGTCCCGCAACCTCCAGTTGCCACTTTCGACTTTCCCCCAAATACCGGGGCAAACCGGTTTCCGCAATCCAGCTCAAGCGCTGACGCACTGCCTCCACGCCTTCTTCCAGCGGCGGCATTGCACCGGTCACCACGACGGGCTGGATGGTGCGTTTCGGTTTAGCAACAAAAGGCAATAGCTCTGTCAGCGCTTCCTGAAATTGAAGGCGCAGCTTCTTCCTTCGGTGTTCGTAGCGAAGAACGCCCAGTGATCGAAGGGCTTCCAGATAGCCGAACAGCGGTAGAAACGGCTTATCCTCCCATTGAATCACCGGATAAGGCATCTGGTATTCGTAGCGATTTTCGCCTTTCTCCAGATATAAAATCAGGCTCAACGGCGCAAAGCGGAGACGGAACTGAAGCCGATCGCTCCAGATCCAGTGATGACGCCACTGTCCCCCTGGAAGAATCCGAGCAGCATCCGCAGGTGAAATATACCGGTGCGGTCCCAGTTGAAGAACTGTTACTCGCACTGATTTGTATCCCGGTCGCACCACCGTATAGCGGTGAAACTGCTGTGCTGTCAGGAGCACCGGTACAAGGAGTAACAAGCTGGCAAATGGCAGCACACGCCGTTTCTTGTTCATTGCTCTACTTTGACCATCGTTTGCAATTCCGGATACTGCTCACTTCGCAGCACGCCCGCTAATCGATAATATTGCATCGCGGTCGGACGCCACTTTATGCGCATCCGCTGCATAAATTCTTCAACGGGAATGCCGGATTCTGCCAGTAAGATTCCTGCGGTGTGCCGAATGGAAAAGGGCGTTACCAGACGCTTGCGATCCTGCTTGATGCCACTCTGTCGCAGTCGTTCAGAAATTGCTTCGCGGATGCCACGAATCGTCATTCGCTGCCGCTGTGATCGATTGCTATAGCTCACAAACATTGGTGAATCCTCGTCCAGCTCTTCGTACTGTCGCCGTTTCTCCAGATACCGTTGCACCGCTTCCACTGCCGCTGGTGGCACAGGCACAACCTCATCTTTTACCGTTCGCCCCTTCCCCTGCACATAGAGGATCCACTTCCGACCCCGGCGTTGCAAATCACCAATGTTGGCATACATTATTTCTCGCTCCGAACAGGCACACCCCAACATCAACTGAATAATCGCTCGATCCCGCAGTCCGATCTCGGTCGTCTGATCAATGGACTCCAGCAACTGCTGAATCTCCGATAATTGCAGATACATTCGATGATGGTGTTGTGGACGCCGACCGCCAGCCACTCGAGCTGCCGGATTTTTCTCTAACACTCCCTCAGCTACCAGAAACTGGCAGAATCGCCGCAGAGCGGTCAGATACGTAGCAACCGTTGCTTCTTTGAGCTTCCGCTGCGTCTTGAGAAATTCTCGATACCGTTCGACATCGCGCACGCGGAAGAAAAAGTGGCGATCCTGGACAAAAAAGTTGACAAAAGCCTTTAGCGAACGCTCATACGTTCCTCGCGTTTCCGGTGAGCGCTCCTGCAACGTCTCCAGAAACGCCGCTATGTACCGCTTGAGCTCTGTGAGCTTGAGCTTGACCGGTTTAAAAGTATCCTTGATCATTCCTCTGCTGCCTTGCCCCAAAGATTCTTTAAAATTACAACTTTCTGACGAAATGGAAAGCAAAAGCGGTAGGAACAGATGCGGATGCGCAATGTCCTGCAAGGGTGTAATGTTCCGTTCAACTACGGGCAATCCCCCTTAACTCGGCGAAAGTCTTCCGGCGCAAAACAGCAGCAGGAAAAATGGATAGCAGGTTGTCCGCTGCGCTTTGCCCCTATGCCAGAAAACGGCAAAGGTGTAGTACCAGCGTAGCATCAGCGTTCCGTCCAGAAAGCATTAACCCCGTACCGATCCCTATACACGATTCCGCATTTCCAGCCGTTCTTTGCTTAAGGAACAAGGCAAAAGTCAAAAAAATTTTTAGAAATGATCCGCGAAAGTGCTGAGAAAGTCATTGGACAATATGAACACATTCAGGAGCAACTGCAAGATCCAGAAGTTGTGGCGGATCTGGAGCGATATAAGCAGTTAGCACAGGAAGAGAAACGATTAGCTCCCATTGTTGCAGTCGCCCGCCGGTATTTGCAGTTGCTGCGAGAGCACCAGGAACTGGAGGAATTACTGGACAGTGCTGAGGATAAAGAATTAGCGGAGATTGCAAAGGAAGAACTTCGAACACTGGAAGAAACACTTCCGGCTATCGAGGAAGAGCTGCAAGGGTTGTTGTTACCAGAAGATCCGAAAGATCAGCGAAACTGCATCGTTGAGATTCGAGCAGGCACTGGCGGTGAAGAAGCCGCCCTGTTTGCCGCCGACCTGTTTAAAATGTATCAGCGATACGCTGATCGCAAAGGATGGCAAATTGAGGTGCTGGACTTCCACGAAAGTGATAAGGGAGGTTTCAAAGAGATCATTTTTTTAGTCAAAGGGGAACGGGCATACGGAACGTTGAAGTACGAAAGCGGGGTTCATCGCGTCCAGCGGGTACCGGAAACGGAGTCGCAGGGGCGCATTCATACTTCCGCCGCCTCGGTTGTGGTGTTACCGGAACTGGAGGATATTGAGGTGGAAATCAGCGACGAGGATCTCCGCATCGATGTCTACCGCGCCAGTGGAAAGGGAGGACAACACGTGAATAAAGTTGAAACCGCTGTCCGGATCGTTCACATTCCGACGGGGATCACTGTCCAATGTCAGGACGAACGATCCCAGCATCGCAACAAGGAGAAAGCTATGAAAATTCTTCGGGCACGGCTGTACGAACTCCAGCAACAGCAGCAGCAGGCAGAAATATCCTCTCAGCGTCGATCGATGATCCGCAGCGGCGATCGATCGGAAAAAATTCGTACATATAACTTTCCGCAAAACCGGGTTACCGACCATCGGCTTCAGGGAGAGGTAAAAAATTACCCTCTTAAGGAAATTCTGGCTGGCAATTTAGACCCGCTGATTACTCAGCTTCAGTTGCTGGATCGCCAGGAGCGACTGGCAGAAGCGAAGCGTATGGCTTCATAAAGCTACTCTTGTCCCTCCAATCGGTGGTGAGACGCCGTCGTTAACATCTGAGATTCTCCTGCCACGAAAGCAGCAGCAACGAACAGCAAGCTTTCTGGAGCGCCACTTTCGCACGCAATGTACGGGGAGCGCCGGCTTTAGCCGGCAAAAAGTGCACACTAAAGTGTGCGCTCCCAGTAATTGGGAACGCCAGCGCTAACAAGCGTCGACTGAAAGCGCCGGCTTTAGCCGGCAAAGAAGATGCACACTGAAGTGTGCGCTCCCAGTAAACAGGCAGCCCCGGCTTCCGTCAGCAAAAGCTGGGAGCGCCGACTTCAGTCGGCAAACACTGGGAACACCCCACTGGGAGCGCCGGCTTTCGCCGGCAAAGAAAATGCATACTGAAGTGTGCGTTCCCAGCCTCATTGAAGCGTGCGCTGCCGGTTGCCAGAAGCACCAGCTTTCCCGGCAAAGGATGTACTTCCATAAAATGGATGTTCATTACCACGCACTGGATACTGCTATCTGTTCAGTGAAAGTCTGTTTTTTCGTAATTTTCGGGTTTTAAAAATGGGGTTTCACAAGGACAAAGAAATGAATGGCACGGGTGCGTGAAGCGTGGGCAACCCGCATTGGCTTGATTTTAGCGGTAGCAGGTAATGCTGTTGGGCTGGGAAATTTTCTCCGATTTCCTGTGCAAGCTGCCAGTAACGGTGGTGGAGCGTTTATGATTCCTTACTTCATCTCCTTCATTCTGCTGGGTATCCCTTTGATGTGGATGGAGTGGACGATCGGTCGCTATGGCGGTCGATATGGCCACCACAGTGCCCCCGGAATGTTCGCAGTTATCTGGCGCCATCCAATTGCAAAGTATCTGGGCGCCCTCGGGTTGTTCATCTCACTCACCATTATGGTGTACTATACCTACATCGAGTCCTGGACGTTAGGTTATAGCATTTTTTCCCTGCTTGGATTGTACTTTGACAACACCACTTTTGAAAGTGCGAGGGAGTTTCTTTTGAGTTACCAGGGGTTGAGCCCCGATGGTCCTTTTTCCTCTGTTTTGGTCGCTTATTTCTTTCTCCTCCTGACTCTGGGCATCAATTTCTACGTGTTGAGTAAGGGAATTTCCGGCGGCATTGAAAAACTGGCGCGGATTGCAATGCCAACTCTGTTTATCTTCGCACTTCTGTTAGCAATCCGGGTTCTGACCATCCAGACAGATCCGGCGATTCACAAAGCAACAGTATGGGAAGGACTCGGATTTCTCTGGAATCCGGATCTCTCTGCGCTGTCGGATCCAAAGGTCTGGCTAGCGGCTGCCGGGCAAATTTTCTTTACACTGAGCCTGGGAATGGGAACCATCCACGCTTACGCCAGTTACCTTCGACCAAAAGATGACATCGCTCTTTCGGGACTGACCACCGCATCGATTAACGAATTCGCAGAGGTTGTGCTCGGTAGTTCCATTGCCATTCCGATTGCGGTCGTGTTCTTTGGAGTCCAGGCAACGCAGGAAATTGCCCAGGGAGGAGCGTTCAATCTGGGCTTCGTATCAATGTCTGTGATCTTCAGCCAGATTCCCTTTGGCGAATTCTTCGGGTTTCTGTGGTTCGGCTTACTCTTCTTTGCTGGCATCACCTCATCGGTTGCAATGGCACAACCGGTTATTAGTTTTCTGGAAGATGAATTTCGCTTTTCCCGTGGCAAAGCGGTGGCGATTATCGCTGTTTTAACATTCATCTGTATCCAGCCGGTGGTTTTCCTGCTGGGGCACGGATTTCTGGATGAGCTGGACTACTGGGGTGGCACCTTTATGCTGGTCGTCTTTGCCCTGATTGAAACTATCCTGTTTGCCTTTGTGCTGGGTGTAGATAAAGGCTACCAGGAGTTAATGCGTGGAGCGGATATTCACATTCCCGAATGGTTCAAGTTCGTGTTCAAGTACATCACACCGCTGTTTCTTATCATCATTCTGGGCTACTGGGCAATAACGGATGCCTGGCGTGTCCTGCTGCTGGATGGAGTATCCCCTGATGCTATTCCGTATCGCTGGGCTGCAAGAGGACTAATGGTGCTGTTTACCATCGGCATCTGCTGGATGGTACATCGCGCCTGGCAGTATCGCAGGCAAATGGGATTGCGGGATGATGTCATCGAAGTGCCAATCGACTGAATTGCTACAATGATTCTCGAACGCCATATCGGACTCTACACCGATTTCTACGAACTCACGATGGCACAGGGGTATTTCTTTCAGGGAATGGCGGAAAAGCCAGCGGCTTTTGACTACTTTTTTCGGAAAAACCCCTTCGACGGTGGCTTTGTGATCTTTGCAGGACTGGGCGATCTACTGCCGATGCTGGAACAACTCCAGTTTGAAGCCGATGACCTGGAGTATCTCCGTAGCCAGGGCTTCCGGGATGAATTTTTAACCTTCCTCCGGAATTTCCGCTTCCAGGGAACAGTGTATGCACCTCCAGAGGGCGAAGTGGTGTTCCCCTATGAACCAGTGGTGCGCGTAGAAGGGCGAATGTTCGAGGTGCAGCTCATCGAAACCTTAGTTCTTAACTTCCTCAACTTTCAATCGCTCATCGCAACCAAAGCTGCCCGGATTCGCCGGGTCGCTGGCGATCGAATCTTCCTGGACTTTGGGTTGCGCCGCGCTCAGGGACTGGGAGGGATGCAGGCAACTCGAGCGGCGATTATTGGCGGCGCCAGCGGGACTTCCAACGTCTTAGCCGGATGGCAGTATGACATCCCGGTTTCCGGTACACAAGCCCATTCGTGGATCCAGAGTTTCCCCGATGAACTCACCGCTTTTCGTGCCTTTGCGCAATTGTATCCAGATCGCTGCATCCTGCTGGTGGATACATACGATACGCTCAAAAGTGGCGTTCCAAACGCTATTACCGTCGCGAAAGAACTGGAAGCACAGGGACACCGCCTTTTGGGCATTCGCCTGGATAGTGGGGATTTAGCCTATCTGAGCAAGCAGGCTCGCAAAATGCTGGATGCAGCAGGACTGCATTACGTAAAAATTTTTGCCTCGAACCAACTGGATGAATACGCAATTCGGAGTCTGAACGAACAGAATGCTCCGATCGACGGCTTTGGAGTGGGAACTCGATTGGCGGTGGGACGCCCCTCTGCTGCGCTGGATGGAGTCTACAAACTCTGCTGGTTCGATGGAACGCCCCGGCTCAAAATTTCTGAAGACATCACCAAAGTGTCACTTCCTGATCGGAAACAGGTGTGGCGCTACTGGAACAGCAATGGATACTTCTACGCGGATGGTATTGCACTGGCGGCGGAATCAGCCCCAACAACCCTGTTCCATCCCTTCTTTCCCCATCAGCACGTCGACGTTGCACACCTCGACAAAGAACCGCTACTGAGACAGGTAATGGTGAACGGTAAGATCGTCAGCCCTCTACCGTCGGTGCAGGAAAGTGCTGCTTATGCACAGCAGCGGCTTGCTCATCTGGAGCCAGAATACCAGCGATTTGAAGAGCCGTATGTTTATAAGGTCGGCATCAGCAAAGCACTGATGGAGCTTCGCGATTCCCTGGTTTTCGCCCATCATCGATCGCCATATCGAGCGAAAAAATCTTCGGATCGTCCATTGCAATAAGCCAAAGCATTGTCCTTCCTTTGTTGCCAGTTTCAACAAATGCAAATGTGTGGATGATTTACTTCATCTCTGATCTACACCTGGGTTTAGGGGATGCCGGTGATGTGCGGCGAGAACAGCTTTTCCGGCAGTGGCTCAAGCTTATCGCCCGGGATGCAACAGCGCTGTACATTGTTGGTGATCTGTTTGATTACTGGTTTGAATACCGCACGGTTATTCCTGCCCCGTTTTATCGCGTTTTAGCAGCTTTTGCTGATTTAGTCGAAAGTGGGGTTCACATTCACTATATCATTGGCAACCACGATTTTGGTCACTGGCGATTCTTCCAGCACGAAATTGGTGCCGTATTGCATTGGGAGGATGTACAAACAGAGATTCACGGGAAAAAGTTTTATATTGCCCACGGGGACGGGAAACTCGAAGGCGATCGAGGCTATTTGCTACTGCGAAAAATTCTTCGCAACCCGCTGGCGCAACGCCTTTATCGCTGGATTCATCCTGACATTGGCATCTGGTTAGCCTCTCTTTCATCCCGCGCCAGCCGGAAACATACAGAACGGAACAATCCTCGTCGAATGGACTATCTATTCCACTTTGCCAAACAAAAAATTGAGGAAGGATTCGATTTCGTCATCTTAGGACACCAACACCTGCCGCAAAAAAAGGTGTACCAGCAGGGCGTGTACATCAATCTGGGTGATTGGCTGGAACACGATTCCTTTGCCCGCTTCGACGGCGAAACCGTGGAACTGCTGCAACTCCGCCATTTCCTTAATCCATCGGTTTCACAATTGAGCACGGTGCCTGTATGAGCACTGTGACAGCCAGCGTTTCTTGGCGGGTGTGGTGGCAGGCAGCACGGCCCAAAACCTTAGTGGCTGCATTTGCTCCTGTGTTTTTAGGCTCTGCATTAGCGTGGTACAAAGGCGCTTTTGATCCGCTTGTCTTTACCCTTACCCTTGTTGCAGCCGTAGCGATTCAAATTGCAACGAATTTTTTCAATGAGGTTTATGATTACTGGAAAGGAGCTGATACTGGCGAACGGCTGGGTCCGCCCCGGCTGGTCGCTCAGGGTGTTATTGCGCCGCAAGCGATGATGCGTGCCGCCCTGTCACTGTCTGCTCTGGCGCTTCTTGCTGGCATCCCCTTGATTCTGCGTGGCGGACTACCGATCGTATTGATTGGAGGAGTTTCCCTGCTCTTAGCCTGGGCGTATACCGGTGGTCCCTTCCCGTTAGCCTATCGGGGACTCGGAGAAGTTTTTGTCTTTGTATTCTTCGGTATTGTGGCAGTTGGTGGCACATTCTATCTGCACACCCTTTCTTATTCACTCGATGCACTGCTGCTCTCTTTCATTCCCGGTGCTCTTTCTACTGCCCTGCTCCTGGTCAACAACCTCCGCGACATCCCGACCGACCGGGCTTCGCAGAAGCGAACGCTCAGTGTGCGGCTGGGACGCCGGAAATCGGAAAAACTCTACCAGTTGCTGCTGTTCCTTCCTTTTCCAACGACGTTGCTCTTGATCGGGCTGGGGCTTCCGTGGACGCTGCTGCTGGATTTCTTTACCCTGCCGACCACCGTTCGCCTTGCCCGCCTTGTCCGGCAATTGCAGGGGCGAGCGCTGAATCAACTTCTGGAGAAAACCGCTATCCTGCTGTGGGTGCATACCATCCTTCTGGTTGCCGGTCTCATAGTGGGGAAGCAGTTCTGATGTTCTGGATCGGCGTCTTCGGCAGTGGGACAGTAACACCGGAAGATCCACTCTATGAACAGGCGGAACTTCTGGGCAAAGCCATTGCAGAGGCAGGATGGGTTGTGCTGAACGGCGGCTATGGCGGCATTATGGAAGCGGTGAGTAAAGGGGCAACAGCCGCTGACGGTACAGTCATTGGCGTAACGACACCGTGGCTGAAGAAACGACAACCGAATCCGTACCTCTCACGGGAAATTACTGCTCCCACCTATCTGCAACGGCTGGAACGATTGGTTCTTTCTGCCGATGCGGCTGTCGTCTTTCCCGGCGGAAGCGGAACAATGCTGGAAATTGCGGCACTGCTTACACTGGTAGAACGCCGCTTTCTGGATAAGGAGCGTCCCATCGTATTTTTCTCTGATTCCTGGCGTCCCTGGCTGCAACTTTTGCAGGATCAGGGAATCATCGCCACCGTGCCGCCACGAATGCAATTTGTGAATACCATCGATCGCATCATTCCCTTTTTTCAACAATGTTTCCAGACCCACCATTCAAGCTGATACCCCCTGTTCTGTGCGTCTGCCCCGACAGTGTCAGGATTTCCTGACATCGCTGTGCAGAAAAAAACGTGAAAATGTCCAGAAAGGACACACTTTCATCGATATTTTTCCTTCTGGCACGGTTTTTTCGATATAAGAATTTTACGCAAAATAAAGAACGCTGATAGTCGTAATACGAAAAAGTCCGTAAAACAAAAAAGAGGGCATATATGGAACATTTCCGTGGTTGAATCTCTTTCTGATGCAAGTGGGTATGTCGAACAAATCAGCGGAGGAAATCATTTTCTTTTTGTTGTTTGTATCGGAAATTGTCCGTTGTTGTTTAACAACAAAAAGGAACAGAGTATGAAAAACACTCCTCTTTCTCTGAATGCCCACGACTCTTCCTTCCGCGCAATTATGCAAGCCTTAGAACAGCTCATTCAGCAATTGCAGTCCAGCCACACGCTTTCCCAGGAAACAATCCAACGTGTTCTCGAAGCACAAGACGCTATGCATCATACCCTTCGGAAGATCATCGAAGAGCTGGAAAGCACAAAACGTTCGGCACAAGACCGCAAGGAGCTCCGTTCTCTGGACGCATTGCTTCGGGCTCTGGTGGAACAGTGGAGTAGCGTTAATAAGGATGTGATCGATGCAGTGCGCGCAGTTCTTGAGGAGCGGCGGAGAGCACTCGAGGACCAGATAAAAAAGGAACTGGATGAAATCAAATGCTGCGGGAGATTGTTCGCTATTTCCCCCTGTATGAGGGGCCCGTTGCGGCCGCCGCAAAAGCATGGATTACTTTACATTTTAGATCGTGCAACTTTCGTTCTTGCTAAAGGCAACCTTGTTATACTCCCACTCAAGCCATTAAACGCAGCGCTGTATACTCTGATTCTGAGCTATGCTCCGGATCCGGTACGGCTGGGGAAAGAAACGCTTCCAGAATCTTGGAACCTGTTCAAGGATCTGTATGCATACTTTTCTCAGCGCAGTGCTCATTACGTGAAATTTGTCTTGCGTGTCGAGTCCAAGAAATCATATCCTGCGTGCTGGTCCGACCTGAGCAATAAGATTTACAAACTGGTCTCGGAAATCAACGCTGCCATCCGACGCACTGAGGAACTTCCAGAAAAGATAAAAGAAAAGCTGTACATTCAGAAAACGGGAGCATATCGCGCCAAACGCTACTACATACAATTGCCTCCGGAGCAGCATCGTCTGCCAGTGGAACTGAGAGAAATCTTGCAAAGGTATCAGGTTAACGCTGAGACGTTGATCTGAGCCTTAGAAAATCCCTCCTCCTTTTTTGATCGCACCGTAGGGGCAGCCGCAAAGTGGCTGTCCCTTTTTTTGTTCTTTGCTATTCCGCTCCTGTAAGTTGTATTCGGTATTTGCCACACTTTTCGTAACTTTGTAGTCTTTTAATTGCAGTACAAAGAAGAAACTGGGGGCAATCGATGGAGAATCGGCAGCACGTAAACGAAGGCTATATTGTCCAGGTCATTGGTCCTGTTGTCGACGTCGAATTTCCAAATGGCAATCTGCCGAACATTTTGAATGAGCTACAAATTCCGCGAAAATTACCGGAAACGGGCGAAGAAAACATTCTGGTTTGTGAGGTTCAGCAGCACATTGGCGAATCCAGAGTCCGCAGCATCGCAATGGACAGTACCGACGGGCTGGTTCGGGGAATGAAGGTGTACGATATGGGTGAGCCCATTACTGTTCCTGTTGGTCCAGAGGTGTTAGGTCGTCTGTTAGAAGTCACTGGACGGCCCATTGATGGGAAAGGGGAAATTCATGCAAAGAAACGGTATCCCATTCACCGCCCCGCCCCTGCTTTCGTAGACTTTACCACGAAAAAAGAGATGTTCGAAACCGGTATCAAGGTAATCGACCTGATCGAGCCGTTCACCAAAGGGGGAAAAACAGGATTATTCGGTGGCGCCGGGGTTGGCAAAACCGTTATTATTCAGGAACTGATTCACAACATTGCAAAGCAGCACGGTGGATATTCGGTTTTTGCTGGCGTTGGCGAGCGTACCCGCGAAGGGAACGATCTGCTGCTGGAAATGACCGAATCTGGCGTCATTGACAAAACTGTTCTGGTCTTTGGTCAGATGAACGAGCCGCCGGGCGCACGGGCACGTGTTGCTTTGACAGCGCTGAGCGTTGCAGAGTACTTCCGGGATGAAGAAGGGCGTGATGTGCTATTGTTTATCGATAACATCTTCCGTTTCGTTCAGGCAGGATCGGAGGTCTCCGCTCTCTTAGGGCGAATCCCATCTGCCGTGGGGTATCAGCCAACCTTGGGGACTGAAATGGGAGCATTGCAGGAACGGATTGCTTCGACGGTCCGGGGCTCCATTACCTCCGTTCAGGCAGTCTATGTGCCAGCGGACGACTTAACGGACCCGGCACCGGCAACAACCTTTGCTCACTTGGATGCTACGACCGTGCTGTCGCGCCGCATTGCTGAACTGGGTCTCTATCCTGCAGTTGATCCGCTGGAGTCTACTTCACGCATTATGGACCCCAACGTCATCGGGGAAGAACACTATCGCGTTGCCACCGAAGTGAAGCGGATTCTGCAAACCTACAAGGAATTGCAGGACATCATCAACATTCTGGGGATGGAAGAGTTGTCTGATGAAGACAAGCTCATTGTGCACCGGGCTCGGCGCATCGAGCGCTTCTTCTCTCAGCCGTTCCACGTTGCCGAGCAGTTTACCGGGCTTCCGGGACGGTATGTAAAAATTGAAGACACTATCGCAGGATTCAAAGCAATTATCGAAGGCGAGGTCGACGATCTCCCGGAAGCTGCTTTCGCTTATGTGGGCACCATCGATGAAGCAATTGACAAAGCGAAGAAGATGAAAGCACCCAAAGAAGAAATGTTAGCATAAGAGTGTAGAAAACGGCAATGTTAACGGGCAAACCTTTTGCGCTGGAAATTGTCACGCCGGAAGGAATCGCATTTGAAGGAATGGTGGAAATGGTGCAAGTTCCTGGTACCTTAGGTCCTTTTCAGGTACTGTACGGACACGCACCGATTATTTCCGAGCTGGACATTGGTATTACGCGGTTCAATGATTCCGAAGACAATGAATCAATTTGGGCAACCAGCAGTGGATTTGCACAATTTTTCCACAACAAAATGACGCTGGTTGTTGAAACGGCAGAAGATGCCACGACAATCGACATTCAACGGGCGTTAGCCGCAAAGCGGCGGGCTGAGGCATTGCTGGCAAAGAAAGAGGAAATTGACTTCCACCGTGCCCAAATTTCGCTCCTGAAAGCACTCAATCGTCTCAAAGCCGCTCAGTTGGTAGGACGCTACCATGGCTAAATGCCAGTAAACACAGATTGTCGTAGTACAAGCGGAACTCCGGGTGAGTTTCGCTTTTTTATATAGCCATCACACAAACAACTGAAAGCGATGGACGCAAAAATCATCGGTGAAGGCTTAACGTTTGACGATGTGCTGTTAGTCCCGCGCTACTCCACCATTCTGCCCCGGCAGGCGGATCTGCGGACGCGGTTAACGCGCACCATTACGCTGAATATCCCCATCGTCAGTGCGGCGATGGATACGGTCACCGAAGCAGCAATGGCGATTGCCGTTGCCCGGGAAGGTGGCATCGGGATCATTCACAAGAATATGTCCATTGAAGAACAAGCGCGGCAGGTGGATCGGGTGAAACGCTCGGAAAGTGGAATGATCACCAATCCCATCACCCTCACCCCCGATCGACCGGTACGGGAAGCGCTGGAGTTGATGGCACAATATCGCATCTCTGGCATTCCGATCGTGGATGAAAGTGGCAAACTCATCGGCATTGTCACCAACCGTGATCTCCGTTTTCAGCCCAAACTTGATGCACCAGTTTCGGAGTTTATGACAAAGGATCATCTGATCACGGCTCCTGAGGGAACAAATTTAGAAGAAGCAGAAAAAATTCTTCAGCAATACCGCATTGAGAAACTTCCCGTCGTGGACCAGCACGGGTATTTGAAGGGGCTGATTACGTACAAAGACATCCAGAAAAAAAAGCAATATCCCAACGCCTGTAAAGATGCTCAGGGACGTCTCCGCGTTGGAGCGGCGGTAGGAATCACTCCGGACACGCTGGAGCGGGTAGCAGCTCTGGTTCGTGCCGCCGTTGATGTCGTTGTTGTCGATACGGCGCACGGCCATTCCAGAGGGGTGATCGAGATGATCCGCTCCATCAAACGTCAATTTCCCGATCTTCCCCTCATTGCCGGGAACATCGCCACGGGCGAAGCAGCGGAGGCACTCATTGACGCCGGTGCTGATGCTGTCAAAGTAGGAATCGGTCCGGGCTCTATCTGCACAACCCGTGTCATTGCGGGGGTTGGCGTTCCGCAAATTACGGCAATTATGAACGTTGCTGCTGTCGCTCACCGACAGGGGATCCCTGTCATCGCTGATGGCGGTATTCGGCAGACTGGCGATATTGCGAAAGCACTGGCTGCCGGCGCTAATTCTGTGATGCTGGGCAATTTGTTAGCCGGACACGAAGAAAGTCCCGGCGAAAAAATCTTGCTGGAAGGACGAGCATATAAAGTGTACCGCGGGATGGGGTCACTGTCGGCAATGCGGCAGGGTGCAGCAGATCGATATTTTCAGGATCTGGAGGAAGAAATTGCCAAATACGTCCCCGAAGGGGTTGAAGCACGCATCCCTTTCAAAGGACACGTGAGCGATACGTTGTACCAGATCACTGGGGGCCTCCGCGCCGCTATGGGATACTGTGGCTGTGCGACCATCGAGGAATTGCAAACACAAACACAGTTTATCCGGATGACCTTAGCCGGACTACGGGAATCACATCCGCACGATGTGATTGTCACCCAGGAATCTCCAAACTACTTTACGTACAAAAAGTAACGGATTTTGAATGCAACACCGAATTCAACAACTCCAGCGATTTATCCGCTCAGAAAAGCTGGGAGGCTTTCTTGTCAGCTTTGTCCCCCATATCCGCTACCTCACAGGATTTTCGGGTTCCAGCGCCTCGCTGCTGGTACTTCCTCGATCGCTTCACTTCTTCACCGACGGTCGCTATGCAACGCAGGTTCAGAATGAAGTGGGACACATTCCCACACTCAAGATTCACATTACCCGGAATGTCGTCCAGTTTTTCCAGCAACACCGCAAACTGTTCGCATCGGGACGACCGCTGGGCTTTGAATCGTCTTATGTTTCTTACGCTTTCTACGAACACCTGCAGCAGGCGCTTCCGAAGGTTCCGCTGAAAGGTTATACGAATGTACTGGAACCCCTGATCGCTGCCAAAACAGAGTCGGAACTGCGCTCGATTCGGAAAGCAGCGCAAATTGCCGAGCGAGTGTATCAGGACATCTTAACGTTTATCCAGCCCGGTATGCGAGAAATTGAGGTTGCTGCTGAAATTTCCTACCGAGCGCGCCAGTACGGCTCCGAAGGTGATGCTTTCGATATCATCGTTGCTTCCGGGAAGCGGAGCGCTCTACCGCACGGTCGGGCGACGCGCAAAAAAATTCGATCGGGGGAAATCATTACCTTAGATTTCGGATGCATTGTCAATGGCTTTTGCTCCGACATCACCCGGACATTTGCGCTGGGCAAAGCGTCGAAGAAAGCACGTGAACTCTATGCCCTGATCCATACCGCTTACACAGCAGCAATCGAGCAGTTGCAAAGCGGTAAAACAGGTGCTGAAATCGACGCAGTAGCACGCTCGATTATCGACAAAGCAGGCTATGGACCCTTTTTCAACCACAGCTTGGGACACGGTGTCGGTATCTCCGTCCACGAATATCCAACGCTCTCTCCGCAAGGAAAGACTGCCATGATCCCGGAAAATGCGGTGGTTACCATTGAACCGGGAATTTACCTGCCGAATCAATTCGGCATACGAATCGAAGATGACGTCTGGGTACGTAGCAATGCTGCGAAACCCTTTACCCGGGCTGCTCACGAACTCCTGATTGTGTAAAATCAGTGCTTTACGCATACCCTATGCACAGCAGCATTGAAACCGTGCTGGTTATTGCTTACTACTTTCCGCCAATGGGACTCAGCGGCGTTCAGCGCATCACAAAATTTGTTAAGTATCTGCCTCAATTTGGCTGGCGCCCCATTGTGTTAACTCCAGGTGCGGCTTCTTATTATGCCTATGATCCCTCGCTGCTGGCAGAAGTACAGCAATTGGAAATTCAGGTGATTCGAACGGACCATCCGCTGGAATCCTCCAGAGTTGCCAAAAGCGCCTCGTACTACCCTCCCCGACTGCTCCAGCGGCTCTATCATTTTATTGCCAGTTTCTATGCAATCCCTGACACGAAATATCGGTGGAAGAAACGTGCCCTAAAAGCAGCTCGCTCTTTGCTCCGCCATACGCCGGTCGATGTCATTTTTGCTACCGCTCCTCCTTTTACCAATTTTTTAATCGGTGCGACCCTGGCTGAAGAGTTCAATCTCCCGCTCGTGTTAGACTACCGGGATCCGTGGGTCGACAATTCCTTCCATATCTACCCTACCCCATACCATCGATTCCGCAATCGTCAACTGGAAGAACAGGTACTCCGTCGCGCCAGCGCTGTAATCGTACTTACCCGTTCGATGAAAGAGCATTTGTTGCAGCAATATCGATTTCTGGCACACAGTGACATAGCAATCATTCCACACGGCTACGATCCAGAAGATTTTATTCTCTATGGACAGAGTTCCTCGCCGTCGGAAAAGTTTATCCTCACCTACAGTGGCCTTTTCCAGGACAACCGAACGCCGCGATACCTGCTGGCTGCCGTGGCACACCTATGCAAACAGGAACCGGCATTGAAAGAACAATTAGAACTCCGCTTCGTGGGTTTGCTTCGCAAACGCGATGAGCGACTGATTGACAAATACCGACTTCGGGATCTCGTCCGCATTACGGGCTATGTCCCACACGCTGAGCTGATCCAACACCTGGCAGAATCCACGGTCCTCTGGCTCATGCTTCGGGATCAGACCCGAACGCCGGAAAAACTCTTTGAATACTTTGGTGCCCGCAAACCTATTTTAGCAATGCTTGATCACCCCGCCCTCCAGGAACTCCTGCAACAGTACGAAGCAGCACGGCTGGTACCTCCTACCGATGTGCCAGCAATTGCAACGGCGTTGAAAGAATTGATCCAGCAATGGCAAAAGCGAGCACTTCCGTCACCCAATGAAGCATTTGTCAAGCAATTCGATCGCCGACTTCAAACAGAAACCTTAGCCAAGCTTCTCCGCCACGTTATTCCGATCGACAAATAACCCTGATTATTCCATTATTCCGAGCGCTGCCCGTAAAGCTCCAGCCACCGGGCAACATATTTCCCGATGATATCGAACTCCAGGTTCACTTCCGATCCCTCTTTGTAGGTGGGAAAAATGGTGTGGTGGAAGGTATGGGGAATAATAGCAACCTTAAATCGATGATCCTGCAAATCGGCAATAGTTAGACTGACGCCATCCACGGCGATAGAACCGTGTGGAACAAGCATTGCCTGCCATATTTCAGGAAAACGAATCCAGTACTCTCGCGCCGATTGTAAGGAAATCGACTCCACAATCCCGATAGCATCGACGTGTCCCTGGACGAAATGCCCGCCCAACCGGTCGGTTACCTGTAATGCCCGCTCCAGGTTCACCGGTGACCCGACAGTGAGATGCTTCAGCGTTGTTTTCGTCAGGGTTTCCGGAACCACCTCAACGCGCAATTGAGGTGGTTCAATCGCCACGACCGTCAGGCAAACACCATTGACCGCAAGCGATTCGCCCTCTTCCAGAGTAGAAGTCAGCGTTGGTACCTCAATCTCCAGTTGCCGTGCAGTAGCACGGTGCTCAACTGCCACTACCTGCCCAACTGCCTCAACTAATCCTGTAAACATTCCGCATCCTGTTTTGCTTTACCTGCTGACTTGATGGATCAGGCGAACTTTGTACTTGACGGGTAATGCACAATGCAAAAGCTGCTGCGTACATCTCCAATTGTCACAAATAAAAACTGCCGTGCTGGTGGATAACCCACCGGAACACGGCAGCGCTGTTTACTCGATGTTAAGAGATGGGCAATCCCTTTTACTTCACCACATTCACTTTGAGTGTTTTGGTAAACCGACCACTGCTCATCCGCACATAATACACCCCGCTGCTGATCTCCGTTGCCCGTACCGCAACCTGATATAACCCCGCCTTCCTATACCCCTTCACGATATCCCTCACCTTCATCCCCATCGCATCATATAACCCTATCCTCACTTCC
>WFXC01000035.1 GCA_015490805.1 Candidatus Kapaibacterium sp. | reverse complement strand
TCAGTGGAGCGGTGGAGGTGGTGCTGTACGACGGGTATGGGCGGAAGGAGGTGGTGATAGCGAGAGGGCAGCAGGAAGCGGGATGGAAAGAAGTGCGGCTTGGGACGGAGGGATTGAGCAGCGGGTTACATTTTGTGCGTTTGCGGAGCGGTCGATATGAGCAGGTAGTGCCGGTGTGGGTGGTGAAGTAGGGGGAGCTGGTAGCGTTGCCACCCGACTGGATAGAGTGGGGCAACTGGAGCAGCGGGTTTAGTCTGGCGAAGGGAGAAATGCAGCAATTAAAGCAGTGAAAAACTGCCCCCTGTGGTCCGGGATCGTCGCGCTGACGGAATTATGGTCCCAGGGGGCAGGGCGTTCTACGATAGTGTTTCGTCAGAGATGCTGCTTTCTGTGGTTAGCTCCGCTGTAGACTCGGAAGTCTCGGCACTTCCATTCCCCTGTCGGCGCCGGAAGAAAGGAAGTTGCGTTCGGCGGTAGAAGAAAGAGGCTTCCTGGAGATTGATGCCCCACAGTTTTGCCAGGTCTATTTCATTCATTCGGCGCCATTCGCCGGGATGCAGTCCATCCAGGGTCAATCCACCAACGCGTACCCGATGGATCGAGAGCGGTTCCAGTTGGTATCGTTTCAGGATGGGGGTCAGATCGTCGACCATTCCGCGGTAGGTTACAATGGAAAGCCAGCAGTGCCGCCTCGTTGTTCGCAGGATTGCAACAGTTGCCTCTTCATTAGCGACGTGGAGTGCTCGCACCGCTGCTTCCAGTTGTTCCAGTTCAATGCGGGATGGCTCTCGATGCACTTTGATGTGATACTCTTTGGGCAGGTAGTTCATTGGTGTCACCAGGGTATTACGGTGGACCGGATCATTGGTCAGAATCACCAGTCCCTGAGCAAATCGAGTCATTCGACCAACCGGGAAATACCACCGTTCGGTGCGGGGAATCCGGTCGTGCACGCTGCGTTCCCCCGGTTCTTTTGAGCCTGCTTCGTGCGGCGGCTTGTAGTACAGAATGTACGCCCGCTGTGGACGGTAGTGCAACGTCAGTTGATCGACCATAATGCGGTCGATGCCGGGAGTCACCAGAGTATTCGGATTGCGCTGCACTTTGTTGTTCACCAACACTCGCGAGTTCCGGATCAGGTCAATAGCAAAGCGCCGGGATGCAAACTGGAAATACCGCAGCGCCTGAAAAAGAAATTGCGGATCATCCAGAGGAACCTTCTTTTTCTTCTTTTTCCCTTTGTCGACGGCTGGTCGGACGGTGGTGCTACTACTCCGATTCTGGTGCGTTTCGGTCGTTGCGCCTTCACTCTGCTTCTTCCGCCTTTTTCGGAATGTTCGCCCGATACCCGGACGTTGCGGCGTACTGCCGACAACGGTGATGTGTTGAAAATCCCGCTGAAGATTTGCCCCTTCACGGTTCCATCGGCTATCCTCGTCCGATGGCAGCCCGGAACTGAAAGCATCTTGATTGTACAAATCCGTGCGCTCTGACATAGGAACTCCCCCTTTGCTGTGAAACTCCTTCCTTCTTCTTCGTTCTATTTCAGAAAAACCATCGAATTGCAACGAAGCCAACCAACAGTAAAAGAACAAACAACAGGGACAATTGGTTAAAGTATCGATCTAAAAACGCTTTAACCGGCGGTCCGAACCAGTAGAGCAGAGCACCAACCAGGAAAAATCGGCCGGCGCGCCCGATAGCTGAGACGAGGAGAAAAGGCAGCAGCGGCATTTGCGTAGCGCCGGCTGCGATCGTTGCAACTTTATACGGGATAGGAGAGAACGCGGCAGCGGCTAAAAACCATATGCCGATTGCACTGGTGTAAACTCGAACCACCTGATCCCACGCCGCCTGCGCCTGGTAGAACGCAATGATATGGGAACCAACTGATTGCATAAAGCCGTAGCCAATGAGGTAACCCAGAAGTCCACCCAGCACCGATCCGAGGGTGCACCACCAGGCAGCACGGAATGCCTGACGAGGTTGTGCCAGTGCAATGGCGATCAGGAGAATATCGGGCGGAAGTGGAAACACCGAAGCTTCCACGAAGGCAAAGCCAAAGAGTGCCCGCAATGCCGCCGGTTTATCGGCGAATGCTTCCATCCACCCCTTTGCTGCCTGCAATCTTGCTTGCAATGCTCTCATCTACGTTGATGAATCTTCCTCACGGGGAACTTCTTGCCATACACCCATCTGATAGTACTTTTGCCGCCGCTGGTTGACCAGTGTTTCAGGATCGTACTGCCGAAAGCGATGCAATTCTTCGCGCAACACCGACCGCATTGTTGCAAACATTGCTTCCGGATTACGATGGGCGCCGCCCAGCGGTTCCGGGATAATGGCATCAATGACACCCAATTCCAGCAAATCGGCAGCGGTCAACCGAAGTGCTTCTGCTGCCTGCTCTTTGTAGTCCCAGCTTCGCCACAGAATACTGGAACAGGATTCGGGAGCAATCACGGAATACCACGCATTTTCCAGCATCAGCAAACGGTCTCCTACTCCAATTCCAATGGCGCCGCCCGAAGCACCTTCGCCGATCACAATGACGATAATTGGCACTCGAAGTTGTGCCATTAAAAAGAGATTCCGGGCAATTGCCTCTGCCTGCCCCCGCTCTTCTGCTTCAATGCCGGGATAAGCACCCGGCGTGTCCAGAAAGGTAATGATCGGCTTGCGAAACTTTTCTGCTAACTGAAAAAGCCGGTGTGCTTTGCGATATCCTTCAGGATGGGGCATACCAAAATTCCGATACAGATTGCTTTTGGTGTCCTTGCCTTTTTGATGTCCCACGACCACGACCGGCGTTCCTTCAAATCGGGCGAAGCCGCCGACGATTGCGGGATCATCGCCGTAACATCGATCACCGTGCAGCTCGATAAAATCCTCGAAGCAGTTTTCCAGATAATCCAGCGTTGTTGGGCGAAGGGGATGGCGGGCAATTTGTACCCGTTGCCAGCGGGTAAGTCGCTGATAAATATCCTGCTGCAATTTCTGGAGCTTTTCCTCTAATGCGGCAATTTCGCTGTGAATCCCCAGCTCATCCGCGACAGCACGTAATTCTTCCAGTTTGCGCTCCAGCTCAACGATCGGTTTTTCAAAGTCCAGAATTACGTTTTTGTTTCCTTTTTCCATAGCAACCGACTCAACACAAAGTGTACCATAATTTCCATATCGAGGGCAATGCTGTATTCCCGCCCATAGAAGGCATTGAGCGCCTGAATTGCCCGTTCTGTTAAAATTTCCTGCCGTTGCAAATGCGCCAGACTGATAATGCCTTCCTTAAAAGGCACCACCTGTTCCGAGTGCGCCCGGTACGCCCCAACCAGGGACAACGTTCCTTTGAAGACTGCAAAGAGTTTTCGACGCACCTGCCGTCCTTTACCAAACAGCAAATTTACAACAGGTTGACCAATTGTCAAAAGCATAGCGGCAAGACAGAGATCCATCAGGCGTTTGAGCACGCGGTAGCGTGGTAAAAAGATGCGCCACACATCCGCCCGACGCCCGGTCACTTCCTCCAGAATGCGATCGACGGTCACTTCATCGTAATCGTGAGCGAAATAAAAATTCACCTCCTGTCGGGCTAAGATTTGCATCAGACGGATCATCTGCGTGTAGGGCATTTCCACTGTAATCACCAGCTCTGTGATCTGATACCGCTGCAGGATTGTTTCTAACTGTGAGAGCGTTCCCAACAGAGGTAAGTGGTTAGCTGGAGGTGTTGAATGTTCCCCGATAAATCCGACCACTACTGCTTGCTGTCCTTCTTGCTCCACCAGCCGGCGGGCTAATTGCTGGGCTGGATCACCGGTTCCCACAATCGCAATGCGGCGACGACGTTGCGTGCCGGTCACCGATTGCCGCAGGGTGTAGATCAGGCGCACACCGCTGATACAGAGAGCGGAAATGCCGGTTGTCATCAGCAGCACGCCGCGGCTGAAAGCGTAGTCTTTGAAAAAGTAGGTCAGAGAAGCCAGGAAAAAGAACACGATCATCACCCCTGCAAAACTCCGGTATGCCGAAGGACGTTCCAGCGGTGAGTATTCGCCCATAAAAAACAATACGGTGACCATTACCGCAGAGAGTATCAGAAAAACCGTTGGATACGCATAAGCAGGAAAGCCAAATGGATGTCCAAATCGGAGCGCTGTGCTGGCGATCAGGGCACCATTGACAATCAGCAGATCTGCCATCAGAAAACCGATAGGTTTGCGATAACGCCAGAGCCGGTCGATCCATTCGCGGACTCGAATGCCCCACTGGAGAACCCGGTAGAACCACTGGTGTCGGGAAAAGTGCTTCCTGGCAAAGATTTCCATTGCTTCATAAAACAAGCGGGTATGATCCAGCGGGCTGCGGCGGGCGCTCATTCCTTTGAAGTGAACAATCGTTGCAGAAGCAACGTACATCACTTTCCACCCCCGCTGCTTGATGCGGTAGCAAATGTCGATGTCTTCTCCGTAGAGGAAAAACTGGGGATCAAATCCACCAATGTCGCGCAGTGCCTCGCGCCGGAACAGCATACACGATCCGGAGAGGACGTCAACTTCGGCATCCCGGTTCTCATCCAGATAGGTCAGGTTGTAGCGGGCAAACAGCCGGGAGCGAGGAAAGAGTTTCTGCAATCCCACCAGTCGGGTGAGGGCAACAAACGGTGTTGGAAAGCTCCGGCGACACGCCAGTTGCAGTGTCCCATCAGGATTCAGCACGCGACAACCGGCAACTCCTACATCGGGATGGGTTTCCATATATTCGACCAGTTGCTGGATGGTGTGTTCCTCAACAATGGAGTCGGGATTGAGGCACAGCAGATATTTGCCTGTCGCCAGCGAAAATCCAATGTTGTTTGCTTTACCAAATCCCAGATTCTTCGACAGTGCAATCCACCTGACCTCTGGAAATTTTGCACGCAGTCGCTGCCAGCCGGGATCCGGCGATGCATTGTCGATGACCAGGATTTCCGCTTCCAGGGATTGCAGCGCTTTCTGCAAAGAGCGCAAGCAGTGCTCCAGGTAATCAGCAACGTTGTAGTGGACAATGATCACAGAAACATCACAGGTGGCAACGGGCGCAATGACCGGTTGCTCTGCCCATTGCTGCAATTGCTGCTCTGATATCTGGTGCGTTGCCGTCACGCCTTTGCTGTGTTGTTCCACTGCCTGCTGTGCCTCCCACTGTCACGACTGACCGTTCCTGTTCCCTGCCATTACATTGCATCCATCATCTCGCTCGATCCTGTGATGGGATCGTCCCCTCATTGCGCCGGCTACAAAAATAGGTAAATTCCAGCAAAATTCCATAACTTTGTAGTCTGGTCGAAGTAGCAGCAAAGCATTGATGACACCCCGGTTGAGCGTTATCATACCGACGTATCTGGAGGAGAAAACCATTGGGCGACTGCTTTCCCGGTTTTCTCCTGCATTGTGCGAGCGATATGCGCTGGAGATTATCGTGTCCGATGCTGGCAGTACGGATGCCACGCTGTCTATCGTGGAATCTTTTGCTCATTCTCTGCCGATTCGTACTATCGTGCACACGGGCACTCATCGCCAGACCATTGCGGAAGGACGCAACGCTGGTGCTCAGGCTGCTCAGGGCGCCATTTTTGTGTTTTTAAACAGTGACACAATCCTGCAGGATCCCGATCGCTTTTTCCAGATCATTATGCAATGGGCAGAATCGGATCCGTCCACGGTTGCTTTAGTGCCCAGAGTTTTTGTGGATCCACAGGTGGCTCGATGGTACGATGTAGTGATCCATTGGGTTTTGAATGCCTATATCGCTTTCCTCAATGCCGTTGGTATTGGAGCGTGCCGGGGCGAAGCGCAAATCGTGCGATCGGAGGCTTTCTGGCAGGTGGGGGGATACAATCCGGATTTGGCTGCCGGTGAAGATTTCGATCTGTATCGACGGCTGGCGCAGGTGGGGAAAATTCGTTTCGAGCCCCGGCTGGTGGTCTATGAAGATCCACGCCGGTATCGACGATATGGATATGCTGCAACCCTGTGGCTGTGGACGGTCAATACGCTGAGTATCTGGCTGCGGAAACGAGCGGTATCGCAGGAATGGAAGCCCATTCGGTAAAGCCATTGCCCGCAAACTATACCGTGGGCATTATTGGTGTCGGAAGACTGGGAGGAACGCTGGCGCTGCACTTTGCCCGACAGCACCGGCTGCTCTGGCTGGTCACCCATACGCCGCTTCCTGCGGTACTCCAGTCGTTGCCGACTTATGCAACCATTGCCGCTATCGAGCAATATCCAGATTGCTGGTTTCTGACGGTGCAGGATAGCAGGATTGCAGCCTGTGTTCAGGAAATTGGTCAGCATCATCCGAAGGTAAAGGGAAAAATCTTTATCCACTGTTCGGGAGCTTTCGATCTTTCTTTGCTTGCGCCGATAGCCGATCTCGGCAATTTCCCGGCAGTGCTCCATCCGTACCAGATGTTTCCTTTTCCCGATCCGAAGTTTTTACGCGGGATTTCCTGGAGCATTGAAAGCCATCCGTCGCTGCGTCCCGCCTTAGAGCGGCTGGTGAGCGATCTGGGTGGAAACCCGGTCTTTCTGAACGAACAGCAGCGGCGGCAGAAACCGATCTATCACGCTGCGGCGGTAGCGGCTGCCAACGCAGTGATGACCAGCATTGGATTGGCACAGCAGTTGCTAAGCGATTGCCAGCTGCCAGCCGAGCAAATGTTGCCACCTATTGTCCGCACGGCAGTGGATACCGCGCTGGAACAGGTAGCAGTGCAAAACCCGATCCTTGAACAGTTGACTGGACCGATCGTTCGTGGGGATCTGGAAACGCTGCGGCGACATCTGGCTGCCCTTCAGGATATCCCTTCGCTCCAGCACGCCTATGCCCATCTGGCTGGATGTGTACTGCATACGGCTCGGCATTATCGCTTAATCTCCGATCAGCAGTTTCGTCAAATGCTGTTAGTTGTACAATCGGCACTGCAATGATTCAGCGAATTGCGATCCTATATCTGGTGTTGAGTTTGTGGGGTAATGCGTGTCTTGCAGAAGCATCGCCAGACTCCACGGTGCATCGCGACACCAGCCAGCAGATGAAATATCTGGTGCTGGATTCGCTCCGTTCCGAAGGAGCGTTCCGCAATGGAAAACGCCACGGATACTGGCGGTGGTACTATCCAACGGGGCGACTCTTCATTGATGCTTACTATGTTGATGGGAAAAAAGATGGACGGGTTCGTGTTTTTTATCCAGATGGGACGCTCAAGCAACTGGAACATTACCGTAATGGTGTCAGACATGGTGTCCTTCGGTATTACTTTCCCAATGGACAATTGGAGCGTGAAGAGTACTATGAAAATGGAAAGTTGCAGGATACGGCGAAGTATTATTATAGCAACGGTCGCTTGGATATGATTGTCCCCTACCGCAATGGCAAAATGCATGGATTAGTTCGCACTTTCTATTCCAACGGGCGAATTCAAAGCGAAGAAATTTTTCGCAATGGCGTCGCCGATAGTGTTTCCCTCTTCTATGCTCCCGATGGGACCCTACAGCGGAAAATTTGGTTTTCTAATGGCACGATTCTCAAAGTGCAGGATTACCAGCCAGAAGATTCTGCGAAGACGGTTCGAGCAGGTAAGCAGCGAAAATGAGCCATACGCTTCGGTGGATCTTGTTCGACCTGGGAGGCGTGCTTTACCATATTGACTCGCAACGATGCGAGCAAGCTTTTGCACAGTTGCGCCCCGCTATTGGGTTGCAGGAACTCTACCACCAGCAACCGGAAATTTTTCACCGTTTCGATACCGGCAAATTGTCAGCAGCAGGTTTTCGCGACGCGCTGCGTTCCGCAATGCAGATAGAAGCTTCTGATCAGGAAATTGATGCTGCGTGGAATCAGTTGTTAATCGGACTTTTTCCACGCCGATTGGAATTGTTACAGGAGGTGCGGAAGCAGTGGCACATAGCATTGCTGAGCAATACCAACCCGATTCACGCAGAAGCTATTTTTGCCCGGTATCCAGATTTGCCGCGTCTGTTCGAAGAGGTGATTCTTTCGTATCAGGTAGGCTTTCGCAAACCGGAACCGGCAATTTTTCAACTGGCAACGCACCTGCTGAATGCACCCCCAGAACACATTCTTTTTGTCGATGATGTGCAGGACAATATTCAGGCAGCGGCTGCGCAGGGATTCCAGACGTTATGGTTGACAGATCCGGAGCAGTTAGAAACGGAGATATATCTTCGTCTGGTAAGCAGCGAGTGAAATGAAGAAAACGGATCCACGGTGGTCACTACCCATTTCGGAAACCCCTTTTCTGGTCTGCGACATTGAGGCAACGGGCAGCGATGCCCGGCGGCATCGGATTTTTGAGCTGGCAATTGTGGAATTACGCCACAACGAGATCACGCCCCGATTTGCTCAGCTTTTCAATCCACGACAGTACATTCCTCGACCGATCAGTGCGGTAACGGGCATCTCGAACATTCACGTGTTATCTGCTCCTTTGCTCGAAGATTACCTGCCGACGATTCATCGGCTGCTGTCAACGCCGAATGCAGTGTTTGTGGGACACAATGTGCAGTTCGACTGGAAATTTTTAGAAGCGGCGCTACAGCGGGCTGGATACGATGTGCCGGATATTCCGCGCCTGTGTACCTATCGATTGGCACGGCGGTTGCTGACGCGCAACAAAAAGTTCAACGTTGCTGCGCTGGCAGAATATTTCCAGATTCCTGCGACGCAATTCCATCGGGCGCTGGCTGATGCCACTGCAACAGCACACATTCTGCGGCATTTGATCGACCTGGTGCGGGAACGGTACGACATTGAATTGCTGGGGGAGCTTCTTTCGCTCCAGTTTAAGCCGTTCAAAGTGTTTCGTGTGAGCAAGACCAAAAAAGAGCGGTTGCAGCCGTTGTTGCAGCAGTTACCGGAGTTGCCGGGCGTTTACGAATTTCGCGATCGGGAAGGCGCAGTGCTGTATGTGGGTAAAGCAAAGAGTTTGCGCGATCGCGTCAATAGCTACTTTACCCAGTCCCGATTACCAAAGAAGATTGCGGAAATGCTCAGCAATGTGGCTGACATTCAGTGGCATATCACGGAGACAGAGCTGGCGGCGTTGTTACTGGAAGCCCGGAAAATTA
This sequence comes from Candidatus Kapaibacterium sp., assembly GCA_015490805.1. GTDB lineage: Bacteria > Bacteroidota > Ignavibacteria > Kapaibacteriales > WFXC01 > WFXC01. Next base: position 21,601 of record WFXC01000035.1, on the reverse strand, counting down.
AGGAGCATCAGCCGCCGTACAACACAGTAGCAAAGCGCTATCGGCGTTATACCTATCTCAAGCTGCACACCGAGGTGGAATTTCCATATCTGGAATGTGTAGCAACCATTCAGGACGATGGTGCTCGCTATTACGGTCCCTTTCGTTCCCGACGTACAGCAGAAAATTTGAAAAGTCTGCTGGAAGCGCACTTCCCGATCCGACGGTGCAATGGGCAGTTGGTACGTGGTGAGATACCTCGCGGTTGTCTGGATTTCCATCTCAAGCGGTGCCTGGCGCCCTGCGCCAATCTTACGGTGACCGAAGCATATCGAGCTGTGGTAAAGCAGATCCAGGATTTTCTCGGTGGCAAAACGGAACAACTGATTCAGCTCTTCCAATGTCTTCTGGAGCAACACAGCCGGGAGCGGGACTACGAAGCAGCGCAGCAAGTGCTGGAGCAGTTGCGAGAAGTCCAGCAGATTTTTGCTACATCGCTCAAACATTCCACCGCCATTCACGACCGCAATCTGGTTGTTCTCCAGCCATCGCCCAGCTATCGGCACAAGATCGAGCTGTTCTTCATCCAGTACGGTGCTCTGGCATATCAGCGATTGATAGGAAAACGATTTCCGGAAAAGGAACTGTCCCGACACCTGGAGCAACTGTACGCCACGCCACACTCGTTTCCTCCACCCGGTGCCAATCTGTCGATGCTGTCGGAAGAAATCCGTATCGTCACTCACTGGCTGAACGCTCTGGATGGCACAGCGGTTGTTTTACCGATCACTGTTCCTGCTAAGGTTCCGGAGTTGCTGGAAGAAATTCGCCGTCACACTTATCAGTTGCTGGCTGCGCCGTCAGCCGGTTGATGCCTGTGATCCTTTGCGGTGTCGGGCAATGAGCGGTCGGACAATTCGGACGTTCCTGATGGTGCAATGGTCAGCAGCGGGGAAATTGCATTCGGGAAGCATTGCAAAGTAGCAAGGCGGCTGAATGAAACGGCAGGCTCTCCGCAAAGATGATCTTGTTTCTGCGTCCGGGTATTAGAAAGCCGGACAAATCGTCACTGAAGGTTTTAAAAATGAGAGAACGTTGGACAAAAAATGGAGGAATGGGCATAATGGGAAAACTGTGCGAGTGGGCACCTAATCCGTATGTGGGAACCAATCCCCACTGGGATGCGCTGGTGCGCGACTATCTGACTGCAGAAGATATTGAGGAGGTTATCGAACAATTGCCGGGGTATCGTCCAACGCCGGTGTATCGGTTGGCGGGGCTGGCACGAAAGCTGGGTATTGGCGATCTCTGGGTGAAAGATGAATCGGAGCGTTTTGGCTTGCAGGCTTTCAAAGGACTGGGTGTTGCATACGCTGTTTACAAAGTGCTGCAACAGTATCCGGAGGGAGCGGATATTACGTTTACTACGGCTACCGATGGCAATCACGGGCGAGCGCTGGCGTGGGCAGCGCGGTTGTTTGGCAAAAAGGCAGTGATCTTTGTGCCCAAAACTGTGACGCCCGATCGGATTCGGAATATCGAAAAGGAAGGAGCGACGGTTTTTGTCGTGGATGCGGTGTATGACGAAGTGGTGCAGTATGCCGCCGAGCAGGCGAAAAAGCACGGATGGATTGTGGTGCAGGATACCGCCTGGGAAGGATATACGGAGGTTCCGGCGTGGATTATGGCGGGCTATCTGATGATGTTTCGTGAGCTGGAGGATTCCCTCCATCTACTGGAAAAGCCAGCCGTGGATGTGGTGATATTGCAGGCAGGCGTTGGAAGCTGGGCAGCGGCGGCAGTGTGGTACTATGTGACCCGCTATGGAGAGAACCGACCAAAATTCGTACTGGTTGAGCCGACAGAAGCGGATTGTTTCCTGGCTTCCATTCGAGCGGGGAAAGCCACTGCCTCCAGCGGCAGTATTGACTCCATTATGGCAGGACTCAATTGTGGCGTTCCCTCGATGCTGGCGTGGCCCATCTTAAAGAACTGGGTCGATGTGTTTATGACCGTGAGCGATGAGTATGCAGCGGAAGCAATGCGCCAGTATTACTTTCCGCAACCCGGCGATCCCCGGATCATTGCGGGAGAATCCGGTGCCGCAGGGCTGGCGGCATTGCTGGTAATGAACCGAGAGCCGCACTTTGCAGAAGTTCGGGAATTCCTTGGCGCCGAAACGGCAGCGTTTCTGACCTTCAATACCGAAGGGATCACTGATCCGGCGAACTTCCGACGTATCGTCGGTGAATTACCAGAGCTGGTGTCGTCCGGTGATCTTCCGGCTACTTCCTGAGCGGTGCCGTTGCTGCCGCCGCTGAGTATCTGCTGCGCATTGCAAGCGGGTAGCAGGACGTGAGGAGCGGGGTTCTTCTGGTTTTTTGTAAATTTGCGACGGGTAAAAGGAAAGGGAAAAATGGCACAGGTGATTGATGCAGCAATTCTCGTTGCGTTGCTGACAGCGACTGTTTTTTTGATCTATTTTTTGTTCGTGCTGCGAGATGTGCGAGAATTTCTCGGCACAACGAAGCAGTTGGCGGAAAAATTACAGACAGCCACTGAGCAGTTGCAACCACGTCTCGAAGAAACCCTGACGCAGGCACAGCGGTTCTTTCACCGCAGTGATCAGTTGATTGATCGCATTGAGCAGGATGTGCAGCGCGTTGAACAGGTGCTGCAGGAAGGTGCAAAGATTCAGCAATCGCTTCAGGAGCTCAACGGGGTTTTGCAAAAGAACATTATTGCCCCGGTTCGGGAGGTGGGGATTGTATTGAACGCGGCAGTAAAGGCAGTCAAGGTCTTCCTTCAGTTTTTGTTCCGTTCGAAGTCGTAAGGGGCAGGCTGTATGCAGCCGTATATTCCTGCTGAGAAGCAACTACCAGAGCTCACCGTTCGATCGATTGTGCTTGGCGTTGCTTTGTCAGTCATTCTGGCGGCAGCCAACGCCTATCTGGGACTTTTTGCCGGGATGACCGTTTCGGCGTCGATTCCGGCAGCCGTCATTTCGATGGGCATTTTTCGCCTGCTGCGTTCCAGTAACATACTGGAGAACAACATTGTCCAGACTGCCGCTTCGGCGGGTGAAGCGCTGGCAGCCGGCGCTATTTTTACCCTGCCAGCGCTGGTCCTGATGGGCGTGTGGCAGACCTTTGATTACTGGGAAGTGCTGGCAATTGTCCTCAGCGGCGGCATCCTGGGCGTCCTGTTTACCATCCCGCTGCGCCGAATGTTGATCGTTGAGCAACAGTTGGTCTTCCCTGAAGGCATTGCTACGGCAGAGGTGCTGAAAGTGGGAGAACGGGGAGGACGTTCAATCCGATTTTTGCTGCGCGGCGCTGTTGTTGGCGCTATACTGAAGTTCGTCATCAGCGGAATGAAGGTGCTGGCAGAAGTGGTGGAATTTGCTACCACACTGTTTGGTAAATGGTTTTTCTATTTTGGTGCGAATGTTTCACCGGCATTGCTGGCTGTTGGATTTATCGTTCGGCTGCGGATCGCCCTGCTGGTCTTCCTCGGTGGCGTCCTGAGCTGGTGGATTGTTATTCCAGTGCTGCTGCTGGATGTCCCGACGGCAGATGTGGCTGTTGCCTATCAGTTGTGGAGCTCGCAGATTCGGTATCTGGGCGTTGGGGCAATGCTGGTGGGTGGCGTCTGGTCGATCTGGCAGTTGCGGCGGGCGATCGTCCAGGCAGTACGCCGTGGGATTCAAACGTTTCGGCAATTGGGGCACAAAATGGAATCCGCGGTGCGGACCGAGCTGGACACGCCCCTGTCGTGGGTGTTGCTGGGTATTGGGATTCTGACCGTGCCGATTTTTGTGCTCTACTACTTCTACTTGCAGCAGTTGCCGCTGACCTTTGCGATGACAATTCTGCTGCTGATTGCTGGTTTTCTTTTCTCAACCGTTGCGGGCTATATGGCGGGGTTGGTGGGAAGCTCCAATAATCCCATTTCCGGCATTACGATTGCGACCGTCCTGACCACTGCTCTGCTGCTCCTGCTGCTCGGCGGAACATCGGGGGATTCTGGAGCAGCAACGGCGATTCTGGTTGGTGCTGTCGTCTGTACGGCTGCGGCTATTGGTGGCGATAATATGCAGGATCTGAAAGCAGGATATGTCCTGGGAGCAACGCCGTGGAAGCAGCAAATTGCTCAGGTAGTGGGGGTTGGAGCTGCAGCAGTTGTTATTGCCCCGGTACTCAACCTGCTTCTGGTTGCCTACGGCTTTGGCGAGCCAACGCCAGTGCATCCACATCCGCTGGCTGCTCCACAGGCAGTGCTGATGAGTAGCGTAGCAACCGGCGTTTTTGGTGCGAATTTGCCCTGGAATATGATTGGCTGGGGCGTGGCGCTGGGAGTGGCGATCATCCTCTGGGATCAATGGTTGCAGCGGCGGGGATCGTCCTGGCGAATACCGGTGCTGGCAGTTGCCGTCGGCACGTATTTGCCCCTGGAACTGGATATGACCATCTTCCTGGGTGGGGTACTGGCTGCCATCGTGGAGCGTTCAGCAAAAGCGCAACGGGAGCAGTGGTTGCAGCGGGGATTGCTCGTGGCTTCTGGTTTGATTACTGGCGAAGCACTCATCGGCATTGTCCTGGCATTGCCAATTGCAGCAACAGGTGATCCCGCCTTCTTCCAGTGGTTACCCATTACACTACCGCCGTGGTCTGGTGCGATTCTCCTGCTGGCAGTAGCCGGATGGTTCTATCGATCGGTGAAAGCAGCGCCGTAGAAGGTTTTGAGCTGCTCTTCGGGGAAATTCTCCGTAAAGTTGCGAGTGTATACGCGCAGCGCTTCATAGACCATAATGCCGGTGGCAACGCTCACGTTGAGGGAGTGTTTGAGTCCGAACATCGGGATCTCCAGTGCATAGTCTACGTGGTGCAGGATTTCATCATCAACGCCGGTAATTTCATTGCCGATGATCAAGGCGAGCGGAAAGAGATCCGGTGTCAGCGAGCTGTAGAGGCGGGATTCCGAAGTGATTTCCAGTGCAGCAATGGTGTATTGTGCCTGACGCAACTGCTCCAGCGCCGTGAAGATCGAACGTTCGTACTGCCACGGAACGGTCTGCGTGGCATCCAGCGCCGTTTTTTCAATTCGGGGATGCGGTGGATGGGGCGTGAGTCCACACAGCAGCAGTTTTTCAATGCGGGCGGCATCGGCGGTGCGGAAAATAGAGCCAACGTTATAGGCGCTCCGAATGTTGTGGAGCACGAGAACGATAGGAAAACGACCCAGGTGCTGAAGTTCTTCCACTGAATACCGCCGGCTGGCAATTTCCGAATGTTGCAGTTTCCGCATTACTTCCCGTCCTTTGGTTTCCCACCAGCAACAACGGGAGCCAGCGCAGTGGTATTTTACACCGGTTTCTCCTTACCGACAGCGCCGGCTGGGAGCGCCGGCTTTAGCTGGCACCGTTGCAAATGTGTAGGGGCGAAGCACTGCTTCGCCCGATGGGCGACCCAATGGGTCGCCCCTACAGGTGTCGGTGATAACAGGGAAAATGCTCGCTGAAGCCAACTGGGAGCGCCGGCTTTAGCCGGCATATTTATGCACACCGAAGCGTGCGCTCCCGGTAGATGCACGCCTAAGAGGGTACGATCTCGGCAAATTGGGAACACGATGTGGCAGAAAAAATTCCTTCCCTGCTGGTTACGCCCCTTTTGTAGCATCGTTTGCATTTTTGCAGAAAATTTTGTAAACTTGTGGTACCCGCGAAGGCGGGAAGAAAAAGGTTGTTTCACAATTAAAGGGATCGGATGATGAAACGCTTTCCTTTTCACGCCCTGTTAGCAGAACTTTTTTCTACACACACACACGTATTTAAGTTTGCCTTTGCTTTCCTTATCGCCGCTTCGCTCCTGCTGACACCACCATTTCCCACGACGCTTCGAGCATAGAGTCAAAACAATCGTGGAGGGAGAAGATGCACCGTAAGGTGATCGGGATACTCATAGGTGTGGTGGGGTTTGCCGTGCTGCAAGCGCAGCCGTGGCATTTGCTGGATGAGATCGGGAAGGGTCCTGTGGTGGAGCCGATGGCGGTGGCGTTGTCGGCGGGAGTTGACGATGGCGCAGCCGGGGTGGAGTCGCAGCTTTATGGGCAGGGATATGAGTTAATCGGGACCTGGAAGCCTTTTCCGCTGGAGAAGGGACTGGATAATCCGGTGATTTTTGATATTGCTGTGGTCGGCGACTGGCTGTATGCCGCTGGTCTGGGATTGAGTGGTGATGGCGATACGCTCTATAGCCTGGTTCGGTTCCATCGGAAAACGGGGCAGGTCGAAGTGCTGTCGCGTAGAATGGAGTTTTTCTACGACCTCACCGGCTATATCCAGCGTTTGCTGCCATACCGTGGCGGGGTAGTTGGAATCGGGACGTTCCTGTCCGTTGACGGTCGCTATGCCCGCTCTGCGGCGTACTGGGATAGTACGGGCACGTTACAGATCATCCCGATGCGGGGTGAGGGAACCCGCTTTGCCGCCGCCATCCTGGAAGATACGCTGTATATGGAAGGAAAGACTTTTAGCGGACCAGGCGGAATTTTTTTCTCCAACTTTCGTTCTTGTGAGCTCCGGACGATGACTTTCGGTCCGGTCGTTGGCGAAGTCTATCGGAGAAATACCGCTCCGACGCTGCTGGATGCGGTGACGGTGGGGAAGGAAGTGTGGGTATTTGGATACTTTGACGAAGTGCAGAGCGAGCGAGATACGGTGCGGACACCGAATGCAGCGATTTACAACGCCGCTCAGCATCGATGGTATGGCTTGCAGGTGGATCGGGATAGCTTTCCGACCCTTGGGATTCAGGCGATTGTCCATCAGGGGCAGGTGTATACGCTGGGGTATAGCCTGGATGGACAGCGGCACTGTTATCGGATTGATCCGGCGACGCGGCAGTGGCAGAAGATTCCGCTGCCGGAGCACACGGGGTATTTGTATAGCTGGTTCGAGCATCAGGGGCGATTGTATGCGGTGTTTGGTGGTGTTGGGGCGGACCAGCCGGCATTTATTGTTGCATCGCTGGAGGATACGGTGTGGCAGGTGCATCAGCCGTTTGCGTGCATTAAGAGTGGGTATATTGAGCGGGTGGTGAGCGATGGGCGGTGGTGGTACATAGGCGGCGGCTTTGTGATGCCGAATGGACACACGGGATTGATCCGGGTGGATCCGCAGACCGGGGAATGGGAAGCAATTGGTGAGGGAGTGGTGAAAGGCAGTGGCGATTGGTGGAGTGCACCAAGAGTGGCAGCGATGGAAGTGGACGGCCGGTATGTCTATGTCGGCGGGCGGTTCCTGCGGGCAGGGCATATAGGAGCACAGGGGATTGTCCGATGGGATCGGTGGCTGCAACGATGGGAATCCCTGACACCGGGATGCGGACAGGATCTGGAAGGGGTGCAGGTTGAGGATATCGCCGTCGGTGAGGATGCTGTGTATGTGATTGGTCGGCTGGTGCTCAATGGCAGGGTGGTGAAGCTGGCACGGTATGACAAGAGGCGGCAGCAGTGGGAAAGCATTGAGGATTCAGCGCTGGGGGAGAAGGAGCAGTTGCTACAGGTGGCGGTGAAAGGAGACAGCGTTTACGTGCTGCGGCAGCTTTCAGTGGGGAGCAGTGGCACGTCGCGGGTGCGGATCTGGAATGAGCGGAGGAAGCGGTGGGAGCAGGCAGGGGGGAAGCTGGTAGCGGGATCGAAGGTGTGGCGTTTTGCTTTTGTGGATGGGCAACTGGTGCTGGGTGGATCGATTCGGGCAGTGACGGCAGATGGGGATACGGTTGCGGGGCTGGTACGATGGGATGGGCAGCAGTGGCATTCGGTAGGGGAGGTGGGAGATCGGCTGGAAGGGACGGTGAAGCAGTTGTTTTCGACGCCGGTGGGATTGGTAGCCGTGGGAGATTTTCAGATAGAGACGCAGCGGGGAGAAGTGATTGAGAACGTGGCATTGTGGACGGGACAGCGGTGGGAGCGGATACCGGGAGTGAAGAGTTCCGGGATCACGGCGCTTGCATATCAGCCAGATGGGGATGCGTGGATCGTTGCGATGACCAATAACTTATTCACGTCGCTGCGGTATGTTCGAGAGGGAAAAGAGACACGGATCGGATTGATGGCAACCCGGCACGCCAACGCGATCCCGCCGTACGGTGGGGGGACAGTAGAGGTGATGCGGTGGGTAGGAGATGAACTATGGATTGGCGGGGAGTCGCGGTTTTTTGCGGTGCCGGGGGACTACTTTGCGATAGCGTATGGGTTAATCCGGTGGAAGCCACCGGTAGAGGTGACAGCGGTGGCGGAAGGGCAAATGATGGAGCGAAATACTGCAATTGCGTGGTATGGGAACGGGATCCAGATTCGAGACGAGAAGATCGAGCGGATCGAGATAGTGGACCTGATGGGGCGAGTGGTATGGCGTGGACAGGTGCGGGATCGGTGGATTCCGATGGAGTTGTTGAGTTTGGGGGTATACGGGTATCGAGCCTATGGTCGTGGCGGGATAGTCGAGCAGGGGACGATACTTGTACGGCGATAGAGCATCGCTGGTTGCGATGCACTGAGCGGGAGCGCCGGTTTTCGCTGGCATGCACTGGGAGCGCCGGCTTTAGCCGGCAAAGGAAGTGCACACTGAAGTGTGCGCTCCCAGTTAGCCGGAGCGCCAACACTGGGAGTGCCGACTTTAGTCGGCATCGTTGCACCCTAAGAGGGTGCGCTCCCAGTAAACGTGCAGGGGGTGAAGCGGTGCTTCGCCCGGTGGGCGACCAGCCGGGTCGCCCCTACGATGCTGGTGGATAATGGGGAAATCACACACTGAAGCCACCTGGGAGCGCCGACTTCAGTCGGCAATGACCGGGACCACCGGCTTTAGCGGCAAAGAATGCACACTGAAGTGTGCGCTCCCGGCAAACTGGAAATATCCCACTGGGAGCGCCGACTTTAGTCGGCATCGTTGCACCCTAAGAGGGTGCGCTCCCAGTCAGCCGGAAGCGCCAACACTGGAAGCGCCGACTTTCGCCGGTAGCGAAGCGGGATGATGAAAGGCTTATGTTGCTGGGGTGGTAGCCGTGAGCTGCTCCAGCAGCAGCAGTAGAGCGTGTGTGGTTGCAGCGCGGCGGATCGTTTCTCGATCGCCTTTGAAGTGGAACAGATGCGGAGTGACTGCCGACGGGGTGGCGATGCCGATCCACACGGTGCCGACCGGTTTCTGCGGAGTGCCGCCGCCGGGACCAGCGATGCCCGTGATGCCAATGCCGTAGGTGCTGCTGAAGGCTGTGCGTACGTTTGCTGCCAGCAGTTCCGCTACTTCCCTGCTGACTGCGCCGACGGTGTCCAGAATTTCCTGTGGTACGTCCAGAAAACGTTTTTTTGCTTCATTGCTGTATACGATGATGCCGCCCAGGAAGTACCGGGAGCTGCCGGGAATATCGGTGATGCGTTTGCCTAAGTAGCCGCCGGTGCAGGATTCTGCAACTGCTAAGGTTTCGCCACGCTCCGCCAGCAGCGTTCCAATGGTGGCTTCCAGTGGAGCGTCGTAAGAAATCACGCGGCGACCGAAACGCTGCCGTAACACCGATTCAATGTCCGCTATCCGCTCCTCAGCCGATACCGATGGTGGTGCTGTCCAGCGAAATCGCAGTCGCACCAGCTTTGCAGAAGGGAGAAAAGCGACGGTGATGCCTTCGTTTTCCCATCGGCGGACATCTTCGCTCAGTTGCTCAAACAGTTCTGCTTCAGGGATGCCAATGATCCCGTAGGTTCGCAGAAGGATGCGCGGCTGATTGCGTACTCGCTGTTGTAGTTCGGGAAGAACGCTGTTTGCAACGATAAACCGCATTTCCGCCGGAACGCCGGGGAGAGCAATGACCGTAGGGAATCCGGATTTCTCACACCAGAGTCCCGGTGCGGTGCCGTAAGCATTGTAGAGCGGTTTGCAGCAGGCAGGAACGGTGCTCTGTGTTGCCTGACGCTCAGTGTACTCCCGCTGCTGCAGGGTTAAGTACTGTCGAATCCACTGTTCCGCCTGCTCACTGTGCTGGAGCGGAACGCCGAAGAATTGGGCAATTGCCTCCTTCGTGCGATCATCGTGCGTTGGACCCAATCCTCCCGTTGTTAGAATCAAGTCGTGCTCAATCGCCAGACGCTGGAGTTCCGCCACGATATGTTCGAGGTTATCCCCAACAGTGACGTGTCGGTCGACAGGAATACCGATTTCCGTGCACTTTCGGGCTAAATAGGCAGCATTACTGTTGACGACGTCGCCGATGCAGAGTTCGTCACCGATGGCAATAATGGCACCTTTCATTGTTCACGTCTCCGGTATCATTGACAAAATGGCATTGCGAGTTGCAGGATCCAGCAAAAAGAGCAGGCCCCAGAGGGTAAAGCCAATCGACAGGGGAATGGTGAGGTTGTCATCCATCCGAAGTCGGATCGAAGCTGCTTCAGCAACAGCGCCGACGATTCCGGCAAGAGCTCCAAAGTAAAAGTACGGCAGCGGCGCATCATAAATTGTTCCGATGACGTACACCGTCAGGAATGCAGAGATGGCAAACGCCACGCTTCCCTCCAGGGATTTATCCAGAAATCGATGTCTGCCGAAAGCCCTGCCAATCAGGGCAGAGGAAATGTCAGAAATAATCAGGATGGAAAAGGCGGTCACCATAATGACTTTCGGAAAAATGGCGACGCAGAGCACGGCGGAGATCAGGACGTAGGTAGCGCCATTTAGCAAAATTTTCTTTTCATCTTTCTCGTGTGGTCGCAGCAGAGCACCGAAGTATCGCTGCATAAAGGTTCGGATCGGCGCAAAAAAATGCTGTCCGATGTCGATGAACAGGGCAATCAGGGCTAAGGGAATGAGGACGCTGAGCGCAAATTCCCGGCTGACCTGCGTGTAGATGGTCGGGATGGACAGGGAGGTTAAGTGAATGAGCTTGCGGATTACTTCTTCGCGAAAACCGATATTCCCAGCATCTGTCATATTTTTGCAAATTGCAATTTGTCAAAATCCAAGCCGTAAGATAGGCAAATAGAAGCAAACTGGGCATAAATGCAAACGACGGAGACGATTCTCTCGCCGGCTAAGTTGAACTTTGGGTTACAAGTCCTCGAACCTTTGCCCAATGGATACCACCGGATCAACTCGGTATTCATTCCCCTGATGTTCGGCGATCAGATGGAGTTGCATCTGGAAACGGCTGCGGATCTTTCGATCACCATTGCTATGCATCCGGATTGGGATATTGCTGTTGAGCACAATCTGATTTTTCGCGCAGCGCAGGCGTTTGCACGCGCAACCGGTCTGACCTTTCATCTGCACGCTCGCGTTGAGAAACGGATCCCTCCGGGTAGTGGACTGGGTGGAGGGAGCAGCAATGCGGCGATGGTGTTGCGATGGCTCAATCGGCAGTTGGATTTTCCACTGAGCGAAACGGAACTGTTGACGCTTGCTCGCCAGTTGGGCAGCGATGTCCCGTTTTTCCTGCAGGTACAACCTGAAACCCTTGCCGTTGTTGGAGGAACTGGCGAGGAGTTGCGGTGGTATTCGTGGGATGTTCCGTATGAGTTTCTTCTGGTGATCCCGCCCGTCCACGTTTCCACGCATGCTGCCTATGAGGCGCTGGCGCGCCGGAGATCGTATGCACAGCAGCCGCGAGATTTTTTCCACCTGCTGCGAGGATACTGGGATTGTGGATCGAAATTGCGGTCGCAGATTGTCAATGATTTTGAAACAGTGGTGTTTGAGCAGTTTCCGATCCTGCGGAGCATCAAAGAGCAGTTGCTGGAGCATTCGCTGATGCTCTATGCAGGACTGAGCGGGACAGGAGCGACGGTGTTTGGCTGTACCTTAGATCCTGAGTGCGCAGAAGCCGTTGCCCAGCGCTTTGGGCAGCCGTATCGTGTGATTCGAACTCGTCAGTTAGCTGAGCAGAGGGCATACGTATGAACATTTTAGTCACAGCGGCGGAGCTGTATCCGTTTGCCAAGGCAGGGGGACTGGCAGATATTACCTATGCGCTGGCAAAAGCGTGGGCAAAGATGGGACACCGGGTTCGCATCGTCATTCCCAAGTACCAGATGATAAATGCTGCTGCCTACGGATTGAAACCCACGCGCCACGTGATTGGTGTGCCGATGGGCAGTTGGACAGAATATGCACGCCTCTGGTCTGGTGTGTTGCCCGGCTCGTCGGTTCCGGTAACCTTTCTGGAGAATGCGGAATATTACGATCGTCCCGGTATCTATGGAGCACCGGAAGAGTTTGGGGACAACGATCGACGGTTTCTGTTCCTGAGTCGGGCGGTATTTGAAGTGGCACGAGCACTGAACTTCCTGCCGGAGGTGATCTTTGCCAATGACTTTCATACCGCGATGACAATGCCATTTTTGAAAATCCACTACCGCCGGTCGCCGTATTTTCAGGGAACCGCCGGTGTTTTGAGCATACACAATATTGCCTTTCAGGGGATCTATGATCCCGATCGCTTCCTCTTTCTGGCGCAAATTCCAAAGTCGTTTTTCTATCCCACCAGCCCCTTTGAATTCTACGGCAAAGTCAATGTGCTCAAAGCGGGGATTTTGTTTGCCGATAAGATTACCACGGTCAGTCCACGCTATGCGTATGAAATCCGCACAACCTCGCTGGGAATGGGATTACAGTCGGTATTGCAACAGCGAGCAGCTGATCTGATTGGTATTCTCAACGGCGTCGATTACACGGAATGGAATCCAGCAACGGATGAAAAAATTTACTTTCGCTATACTCCGGAGACGCTCCATTTGAAGCGGCAGAACAAATTGCAATATCTCAAAGACCACCATTTGCCGGATCGAGAGGTTATCGAAGATATTCCGCTGGTGGGAATGGTGACGCGATTGACCGATCAGAAGGGCATTCCGCTGCTGCGCGAGGCATTGGAGTCGCTCATTACCAGCCTGCCGCTCCGCTTTACCTTACTGGGCAGTGGCGCCTGGCAGTATGAAGAATTTTTCCGCTATATGGCGCGGCGGTATCCAGCGCGTGTGCTGGTGCATATCGGCTATAATGAGGAGTTGTCACATAAAATCATTGCAGCTTCGGATATCTACCTGATGCCTTCCCTCTATGAACCGTGTGGGTTGACTCAGATGTATGCCCTGAAGTATGGAACGCCGCCGGTCGTCCGATTTACCGGAGGATTAGCCGATACGGTCCGGGAATTCTTGCCAGAAACGGCGGAAGGAACGGGCTTTGTGTTCCATCGCTACGATGCGGGCGAGATGAGCTGGGCAATCCAGCGCGCTGTTCAGCTCTACTATATCAAGCCGCTGTGGGAAAAGCTGATGCATAATGCGATGAAGGAAGATTTTTCTGTGGAGAAGTCCGCACAGCGGTACATCGAGGTCTTTCAGTGGGCATTGGATCAAAAATCAGCGCAGCAAGTGGGATAGACGCCGGCAGCAGAGACGGGATGGAGATAGAATTTCAGGATGTGAGCGTGTTTTATGACGATTTGCCGGTGCTCCGCAACATTCGGTGTCAGGTTCATCCCGGTGACCTCATTTTGCTGACGGGTGAAACGGGGGCGGGCAAAACGACCTTTTTAAAGTTGATCTATGGGGCGCTGATGCCGACAGAGGGAACGGTGCTGGTTCGTTCCGCAGACCTTCAGACGATACCCTCCGCGCAGTTGCGCCGGTTGCGACAGCAGATTGGCATTGCCTTTCAGGATGTGCAACTGCTGCCTGACTGGACAGTGGAAGAAAATTTACTCTTCGTGCTTCAGCATCGCGGGCTATCAAAAGAAGCGATGCGGCACCGGATACTGGAAGTGCTGTCGCAACTGCGAATCAGCCACGTCCGGGAAAAATTTCCAGCAGAGCTTTCCGGTGGTGAGCGGCAGTTAGTCGGCGTTGCCCGCGCTTTAGTCGTCGATCCTGAAATTCTGCTGGCAGATGAGCCGACTGCCCATCTGGATCTCTATACGATGGATCGGCTGATTCGAGTTCTTCGCCAGTACAGTGGGGATCGAGTGGTGATCATAGCGACCCATCATCCGGAAATGATCGCTGCTTTTCCGCAGGCGCGGATTTTCCACCTTCAGCAGGGAGCATTGATGCAGTTGGATCCACAATTTGCAGGGTGATCGATGGCACAGATTCGAGCAATATTGCTGGGGCACGGTCGGATGGGGAAGCAGTTAGAAGCCTTAGCCCCGGATTATGGTTATCAGATTGTGGGATGGTACGACATTGACCATCCGTTCGATCCGGAGCATTCCCCCTCTTTTGACGTTGCTTTCGATTTCTCCCACCCCGACGTGGTGCGCACACACGTGCAGCAGATAGCAGCATTGCGGAAACCAATGGTCATTGGTACGACCGGCTGGTATGATCGGCTGGAGGATGTGCAGCGCCTTGCCCGCGAGGCAGAAATTGGCATTCTGTACGGACGGAACTTCTCGGTTGGGATGCAGGTCTTTTTCCGGCTTGTGCGTACGGCTGCCCGTATCGTCAATGCTCTGGAGGCGTATGATGTGCTGATTGCTGAGACCCATCATCGGGGAAAGGTGGACAGTCCCAGCGGAACAGCGCAACAACTGGCAGACATCATTTTGCAACATTTCGATCGGAAAACCGCGGTGTTTACAGGCAATCCGGATGGCGGCATTGCCCCTGAGCAGTTGCAGGTCGTTGCTGCCAGAGTTGGTGCCGTGCCGGGAGAACACTCGGTCGTGTTTGATTCGGAAGCTGACAGTATTCTGCTGACCCATCGGGCACGAAGTCGCAAAGGATTTGCCATCGGTGCGTTGCTGGGCGGGCGGTGGATTCTGGATAAAGTCGGATGCTACGATTTCACCAATGTGTTCGAGGATATTTTGCAGTTGCGCGTTTAGATACCTCAGGAACTTCGTGCAGCGTTGAAGGAAAGGAAGTCGGGGCGGCAGGATTCGAACCTGCGACCTCCTGCTCCCAAAGCAGGCGCGCTAACCGGACTACGCTACGCCCCGATTTGAGCGAAGCAATAAACGATTGCTCATCTTTTCCATTGTGTTCCCCCATCGGGATCGGGAACGACACCCTTATGGTTTCAGCACAAAAGTCGTATCCCGGATGACAAAGGCGGAGCATACAGCGCCAATGGCATCACCTTCCATCGCATTGAGCAATGGTGTATATCGCGGGAAGCGGGAGAAATGCGTCTGCTTGAACCACTTGATCATATTGGGATCGGGATTGAACACGGCAATTTCGTGAAGACCGTACCATTTGAAAACGAACCACACAGTCGGTGACCAGTTAGCTGTTAGGAATCCCCATCGAGTTACTTCCTGTTTGTAGGGATCTAACTCGTTGACGCGATGATGAATTCGCTCATTTGGTTCGTCGGTCGGCGGTGTGAGGTATTTCCCGTATTCAAGTGTGTCCAAAGAGCGGACACTAATCAGAAACGCTTCTGGCAATGAATCCGGTGTGGACCAGATAATGCGAAGTGAATCGGGAGAAGGAAGGTTGATTGTGTCCTGGGGGTATTGCAATATTGGTTTAGGTGGTTGTATCCAGGCGATCGAGTCAGGGGTGGTGGTTGTCCCGGTTGCAAATTTCCCATCCGGGAATCGAACTTCCAGCCGATATTCCCGCCGCGATTGAATCCGCTGGCCAGCGTCGGGATAGAAGTAGCCGTATTCGGGTGAGAACTGGAGGTAAAACGTATCAGTGCCGCTGATCAGCCGGACATCAGCATCGGATACCAGCGAGGCTTCATAGCGAAAGGTATCGGTTACCGGCAGAGAGCGATAAACAAAGATATTCCGGATGGGTTCGTTGACCAGCAGGAAGGCTTCAACAACGTAACGAGGCTGGTAGTCAACAATGGGAGGATCTTCACAGTGGCTCAGCAGCAGGAGCAATAGCAGGCTCAACAACCCGTATGGCAACCGCAACCATCTCATAACTCTACCTCCACCGAAAAACTGGGCACGATGGGCAGCAATTTGACATCGGTAACGGTGGTCACTTCCGACGTTGTGTCGTAAATCCGGGCAAAGATATCCCGTCGGGAATACACGTTGTAAATGTCCAGACTGAAAATAGCTGGCAGGTCGAAGATGGTGGTGTGGTAACGGATGCTCAGGTTCAACTGGTGCGACGGTGGTAGGCGGCGGCTGTAGAGATCAGCGGGAATAACCACACCGCGACCGGGATTTTCGCCCGGAAATCGGGATTGGAAGCGAGAAGTTGCTGGCGTATATGGCTGTCCAGATTGAAAGAAGAAGGAAGCAGCCATTTCCCACTGCCGGGAGATTTGATAATTGAGCACTACTTTAAAATCGTGCCGTCGATCGTATCGAGGATTGAATGGCTTTCCGTTGTTCAAACTATCGATTTGCCATTCCACATATCCGTAAGCATAGCCGACCCAGCCGGTCAGCTTTCCGGTTTTTTTCTGTGCGAAAATTTCGATACCATAAGCTATGCCGTCGCCAAACAGAAAGATGTCTCGAGTGGAATTGCCAGAAATGGAGAAGCGATTGAACTCCGCGATATGCTTCATCGGTTTGTAATAAACATCGACCGAGGTCTTGATGTTCGGCAGCGGATATCCTTCAACGCTGAGAATGTAATGTTGAGCCGTTGGCGGGTTAGTCAACGGATCAGTTGGGAGCCATGTGTCAAAGAAAGAAAAATTTGGTTGGTAAGCAAGGTAAAAATACTGTTTGTAAACGCCCCACAGCAGCTTAACGGAAAAATCCGGATGGAACTGGTATCGAAGCGCCAGGCGGGGCATAACGACTGTGAGATCTCGAAGTCCCATTGTGAGCGAACGGATGCCAGCCTGGATCAACAGCAGATCCGTCAGTTTATAAGATCCCTGAAGGAAAATGGAAAACGTTTCATCAGGAACGTCGAAGTGGATGGTCCCAAACCGCCCACTTCCTTCCTGAATAACCGTGTCTCGCTTGCCAGTGAAGTTCTGGTAAAACTGGAAGCGGTAATGGTGGTATTCACCCCCTGCTTTGAGACTCAGTCGGTCGGTTGGATAGTATTCCGTGGTGATCTTGAAAGCAAGATCCTGAATGAAATTTTTGATCTGGAAGTCAAAGCCGAAATTCGATCCATCCAGCCGATTTTCATAGTAGCTGGTGGATCCCAGAGCAGTTAGCAGGAATTGGGGTGTAAATACGTGAGCCCACCGTAGAGATGCAACACGGTTGAGGATGCCGAAGGTGAAGTGAGTGCCTGCATTCCGAACGCGGAAAATATCGCGGGTCAAAAATCCTCCAAGGGAGACTTTATCATCGTCGCCGGGCAGCATCGTTATTTTGCCGTTCAAATCGTAGAAGTAAAAATCCGGAATCGGGTTTTCCGGATCTTCCGGGAGGAAGGGTTTCACAATTTCTAAGTACGTTCGCCGACCGGCGAGGAAAAAGGAGGAACGTGGTAGCATCGGGATCGGACCTTCGACGCTCCCCTGGGAGGATAGCGTTCCAATGATAAGTTTTCCGTGATACGCTGTTTTGTTGCCCTCCTTCTGCGTAATGTCCAGCACCGCAGACATCCGGTCCCCATATTCTGCGGGAAAGCCGCCTTTGTACAATTGTACATCTTTGATTGCATCCGCATTGAACGTGGAGTAGAAGCCAAAAGCGTGCGAGGGGTTGTAAACGGTCGCCCCGTCCAGCAGAATAAGGTTCTGATCCGGTGATCCCCCACGAATGTAGAGTCCACTGGAAACTTGCGAAGAAGAAAGAATGCCGGGAAGGTACTGGAGTGTCCGGAAAATGTCCCGTTCACTGGCAATCCGAACGGAGGTAAGCTGTTGCAGTGGAATATGTACCCGGCTGATGATCACTTCGCGTTTTTCAATCTCCCGTTCTGCTTCGACAACCACTTCGCCCAGTTCCAGCGTATCCGGCACTAAAAAGATTTTCAGCACGCGCCGTGGGTTCTGGGGAGATACTGTGATGGGAATGATCTTTGGACGATAGCCCAGGTAGGTGATTCGGAGGTGGTAGGTGCCGAAAGGAATCTGGGGCAGAATAAAGTATCCATCGGCATTGGTGAATCGCCCTTTCTGGAGTTCCTGCACCAGCACGGTTGCGGAGACCAGCGGCTCTTTCGAGAGAGAATCATACACTGTACCGCTGATCGTGCCTGCTGATTGTCCAGAGGCGGGGCGCACAAGACAGCAGGATAGCCAGACAACCGCCATTATGCGGTAGAACAGTTTCATCGGACCCGGCGCATTCGTGCGACAAAGAAGCCATCAGTCCCCATTACCGATGGAAGCATCGTGTAATGCCACTGATCAGGCTGTAATAACGGTAAACGGATGTGGTGTGTTTCAAATGCCGGCAAGAGTGGATCGGGTTCGAATTCTGGATGTTCGCGCAGAAACTGTTCGACGACAAGTTCATTTTCCTGCGGCAGGAGCGAGCAGGTTGCGTAGACCAGAATGCCGCCGGGTGCCACGCATTGGGCATAGAGTTGAAGAATGTGCAACTGTTGACGCGCCAGTTTCGCCACTGTCGTTTCTTTCGTGTACCACCGGGTCGCTGGCGAGCGGCGACTCCGCCCGGTCGCAGAGCAGGGAGCGTCCACCAGGACCGCATCGAAGCTCTGAGCAAAAGGGCGCAGGGGATGAGGCAGGGTGGGATGAAAGCTGGTTGAATTCGGTAGCGTCAGCGTTTGAATCGAACGGATGTCAGCCCGATGCGTCCGCTTTCGCAACGCCTTCAACCGTTTCGGTTCAATGTCAGTTGCCAGAATTTTTCCACGGTCCTCCTGGAGGGCTGCTAAGTGGAGCGATTTGCCACCGGCGCCGGCGCAGGCATCCAAGATTGACCAGTGCGGCTGTGGAGCGACAGCAAAACTGATCAGTTGACTTCCTTCATCCTGAAGCTCAAAGTAGCCTTCCTGATACAGGGGATGTGCCAGAAGCTGCAATCGATGGGGTGTACACAACCCGTGCGGAGACCACCGAGTCGGGCTGAATTCCCACAGTTCGGCTGCCAGATGCTCCTGAAGCTTCGAGCGATCGATTTTCAGCGTATTCGCGCGAATGCATACCGGCGCCGGCTGCGTTAACGCTGCTGCCAGTTGGCGAATTTCTTCCAACGAATAGCCGTGCTCGAGCCAGCGAGAGAGGATCCAGGGAGCAATCGAGTAGCGGACACCGATTGTTTCCAGATCTTCCTCGCCATCCAGTGTTGCCTTTGCAACAGTGCGAACCTGATCCAGAAACGCTGCCATCTCAGTAGCACTCCGGGCGGTGTGGAGTGCCAGAAAAGCAGGCAGCCAGTCCGGGAGTGTGTCCATTTTCAGTCCATAGGCAGCAGCTACAATCAGCAACTCTTCAACACTGACCTTTGCCTTTGCAGTCAGCGCCACCGTGTCCCGGAGCATCCATTTTAGCTCTTCATCTTCCACAGCGGTGTAGAAAGCGGTGGTAATCCAGCGGTAGTTGCGCAGCAGGAAATAGAGGAGTTCAGCGATGAATTGCCGATCTCTGGAGCCCAGGTACTTGCGAGCCCGCAAAAAACTTTCCACTGTTTGATCAGCCTGGAGTGGATTACGCTTTACCCGACGATAGAGCTGCGCCGTATGTCCCAGCAGAGATTCGAGTTTCATTGGTGTCACAGATTAACAAAAGAACAAAAGACGATTTATCCAGCAACTTTCGCTGGAAGAAAGGCAGATGCAGCGGTGCAGAGTTGCAAAGACAAGCCCGATGTGTCAGCCGATAGACACGGACCGCGTGCGATGGGTAGGGGGACATGGCAATGCTGTGCCCCACGGGTGCTGGTGCAATGTGGGATGGTAGGAGCGGAGCCTTGTACCTGCCCTGTGGTAGCAGCGCCGACTGGGCGCGCCGGCTTTCGTCAGCAAGGGGATGCCCACTGAAGCATACGCTCCCGGTGATATGTCGTTACCACCAGCATTTTCTTCCCTGGCACGGGGGCAAAACAGCCACATAAGATCCCTTGTTAATCGGGGTACAGAATTTCCCATACGGATGGTTATTCCTTTTGTGCTGGGTCTTATCTCTTCCGTGTTCTCGACATTTCGCGCTACCTGCGGCATTGCAAAGGTACAAAAACTTGTCCTCGTGTCGTCGAGTAAGAAGAAAGACCGTTAAGGCAACAGGGCAATATCCAGAGGATCACCACCGTATAAATGGGAATTGATGGCGAACCTGCTAACTGGAGAATGAGCGTGGGTCGTTGAATCGAAGAGATGTGAAGATGAACATTGAAGAGATCCTGAAAACCCTGGGAAGCCACAAACAGGAATTACAAAAAAGATTTGGGATAAAAGAGATCGGCGTTTTTGGCTCTTATGTGAGAGGCGAACAGCGGGAAGACAGCGATCTCGACGTCCTTGTAGAGTTTGAAACGCCAGTTGATTTTTTTACTTTTCTGGAACTGGAGGAGGTAATTTCCAGATTGACCGGGATCAAGGTTGACCTTGTGATGAAAAAGGCATTAAAACCCCAAATTGGGAAAAACATTCTCAAGGAAGTGATCTATGTCTAAAAGGAGACCCATTGATTTTCTCAGGGACATTCTGGAACACGCTGAAAAAATTGAAAGAAAAAATTGAAAATTTCACAGCAGGACTTGATTACGCTGGATTTATAGCGGATGAGAAAACCGTTTATGCAGTTATTCGCTGTTTCGAGGTCATTGGGGAGGCAGTTAAAAATATTCCTGACACGGTGAAAAGGAGATACCCTCAGGTTCCGTGGTCCAGGATGGCGGGGATGAGAGATAAGCTTATCCACGCCTATTTTGGTGTCGATTATGAAACACTGATGGGAAACAGTGAGGAAGAGAATTCCAGAAGTGAAGATCGTCATCAGGGAAATTTTACAGGACATAGAAGCAGAATAAACTACGTTGCCAGCTTCTCCTCCAGGGTGAAAAGAGGGAAATGCAGAAAGGACCGAATCGGTGCATTCCCAATGAACGTGTAGGGGCGAAGTGCTGCTTTGCCCGGTGGACGACCAGCCGAGTCGCCCCTACTGGTGCAAGAATCTCCTCTCCCTCCGAGAGAGGGGTAGGGTGAGGGCAATGCCGGCTGCAGCATATCCTTCCGGATCTTCTTCGATGGTCTTGCCTGTGTCCGGAATTTTTTGTATATTTGCCTCACACTGTTAGTTCGTTTCACAATTTCAGGATCTGGAAAATGATGTCAGCGAAAACATTTTCTACAAATCGTGTGTGTGTGTGTGTGTGTGTACACTCCTGTTTCTGATGACCCTTCCAGCACTTGCCCAGGGCTTGCACGTCTTTGAACGCACCATCGGACTTTCCAACGCTGTGACCCGAACCTTTGATCTGGAAAAACCCGCAGTGGTCAGAGAAGCAATCGTGGGCGTCAATTACAAAGTGTACGGAGGATGGAATGAAATCGGAATCTGGGAAGTTGATTCGACGACAATGCCACTGCGAGAGTATGTTCGCTTTCGGGACACGGTGCTGTGGACCGAAGGTCGGGGAGTGATCCGCAGCGTGGATCGTCAGGGGTATTTGATCGTTGGCGTCGGTGTGGCAAGTCCCACCGATACGTTGCTGTTTGTCGCACGGGCGGATACCACCAACTGGCAATCTGGCGGAACTATTCTCTGGGCGCAGCATTT
>WFXC01000034.1 GCA_015490805.1 Candidatus Kapaibacterium sp. | reverse complement strand
CGGAAGTGCGGGTGGTGTATGCGGATAGCAGCGGGGAAGCAAAGGTGGAGGCATTGCAGATCGAACTGGAATGGGACGGGCGAGTGCTGGGGTATCGCAGGCTGGAAGCGGTGGAAGGCGAGTGGCAGGTGATAGATGAAGGGATGGGGACGGTGCGGCTTGCAGGGCAGCAATCGGGAGGATTTGGTAGTGGCGAAGTGGTGCGGCTGTGGTATGGGGTGTATGGTGGAACGGATCGGGAAGCGGTCGAGGTAAAGGTGAGGGATGTAGAGGTTGGGGATCGGGCGGTGTGTGTGGAAGCGGGAACGGGAACGGACACGGTGCGCTTGGAGGAGTACTGTCTGCGGGACGTGCGGGAGATTCGGCTGGGGAAGGAGTACGGATTGGAGGCGAAGCAGGAAGGGGAGGATGTAGTGATACGGTACGGGATTGGGTTGAGTGGAGCGGTGGAGGTGGTGCTGTATGACGGGTATGGGCGGAAGGAGGTGGTGATAGCGAGAGGGCAGCAGGAAGCGGGGTGGCGAGAAGTGCGGCTTGGGACGGAAGGGCTGAGCAGCGGGTTACATTTTGTGCGTTTGCGGAGCGGTCGATATGAGCAGGTGGTACCGGTGTGGGTGGTGAAGTAGGGGGTGCCGTCCGGCTTATCAGGACAGAGTTGCCTGTTTGTTGATAAACACGTACGGTGTGCGATGTTGGGAGGGTACAGTGTGCCGTGCTCCCTGAGGAGGTTTCTCATTGCCAGCGTAACCAGGCGGTATGATTTTTGTACTTCTTCTGGAAAGGAGTGGTGAGGAGTAAAATACCGGGAAGTGGTGGCTTGTTTCCGGCAACTTTTGTATATTGGAATTTCCGTTTTTGCAGCAGCAGAGATTTCCAGATGAGATGGTGGCAGTATAGTCTGGGCACGATCCTTTTTCTTGCATTATTTGCTGGATGCCGCACCCCGATGGTACAGCAGCGTTCCACGCCGCCGGTGTCGTCGGGGCGGATTACTCCCGTTGATGAGTTCTGGGAGCTGGATCAGCAGGAAGAGGGAGGAGCGCAGTATCAGGATGTTCTGAATATGACCTATGAGCTGGCACGTTTCCATTATGTGCGGGCTCTGGCGGCGATTGCCGATGGGGATACCACTGCGGCAGTGCAGTCGTTTGAACGGGCGATTCACGTACTCAGTACGGTGGTTGATGATCCCGGTGTCGAAAATGATGAGGCTTTCTTGGATTTGATGGTTTCCGTGCTGGAGGATTATGAAACCTATATCCAGGACATCGATCGCTTACCGCCATCTGCGCCCATAGCAATTCTGCGGAAAAAAGTATTTGAGGCGATTGAGTCGACCCAGCCAGATACTATTGTTGTGACGCCGTTGCAGCCACCTGCTACGGCTGGTGCTGGTGATACGCTGACTTTATGGCAGATGCCGCAGCCGCTGCAGGTACCGATGGATCAGAATGTTTATGTGAAGCGAGCGATCAACTTTTTCACTCGAAAGAAGGGGCGGCGTTTCTTCCAGGTGTGGCTGCAGCGGAGTGGACGGTGGTTCCCGATGATGCGGCAGATTGCACGGGAAGAAGGTGTCCCGGAAGAGCTGGTCTTTTTGTCGATGATAGAGAGTGGACTGGATCCTTTTGCCGTTTCACCAGCACAGGCAGTGGGATTGTGGCAGTTTGTCAAGAGCACCGGGAAATTGTACGGGCTACAGGTGGATTTCTGGGTGGATGAACGGCGGGATCCGATCAAAAGCACAAGGGCAGCATTTCGCCACCTGCGGGATCTCTACAATGAGTTAGGAGACTGGCATCTGGCGCTGGCAGCGTACAATTACGGGTTGCGTGGCGTGCAGCGGGCTATTCTGCGAAGTCGGAAGAAAAATCCCACTTTCTGGGAAATCCGGCGATGGTTGCCGCGAGAAACGCGCAACTACGTCCCGCTTTATATCGCTACTGCAACCATAGCAATGAATGCCGAACGGTATGGTTTTACTGACATTTCATTGCTGCCGCCGTTCCAGTTTGATACGCTCCAGCTTCGAGAACCCATCGATCTGCTTCCACTGGCGAAAGCTGCTGGTATTTCACTGGACACCTTGCGGATGCTCAATCCGGAATTGCGTCGGCTCTCAACGCCGCCGGTCGAAGGCGTGTATGTGCTGCGAGTACCGGTGGGAATGCGGCAATCGCTGCGGATGGCGCTTGCGCAAATTCCGGATTCAGTGCGCCGCTCCTGGATCGTACACGTGGTGCAGCCGGGTGAAACTGTGGCGCGGGTGGCAAATCGGTATGGTATTACGCCGTGGACCCTGATTGCTGCCAATGATTTGTATTTGCAGGGCAATCGGTTGCGTCCCGGACAGCAGTTGCGGATTCCGCGCTCGAAAACGTTGTTTGAAGCATTGCTCAAGGAAGAACGGGGCAACGTCCCGGTTGCGATTTATCATCGAATCCGGCGTGGCGAAACCCTGATTTCCATTGCCCGACGGTATGGTGTAACGGTTCGGCAATTGCGGCAGTGGAATGGATTGCGGTCCAACCGAATTATTGCGGGTAAGAAGTTGATCATCTATTTGCCGGGCGCTTCTCAGGTTGCGTGGCGGTCGAAATCATCACGGCGACGTTCTACTGCTGCCCCATCTTTAACGGCTGCACTGAAAGTAGTGAAGCATAAGGTGCGGCGAGGTGAAACGGTTGCCAGTATTGCCCGGAAATATGGGACGACCCCTGAGCAAATTCGGAAATATAACCGGCTGGATCGATCGTATCGGATTTACCCCGGACAGATTTTGAAAGTGCCAACAACTCGCGTTGTCTCCAGTACCGGGCAATCGCCCCGATACCATCGGGTAAAGCGTGGCGAAACCCTGAGCCGCATTGCGCAGCAATACGGTGTGACGATCAGTGATCTTCGCCGCTGGAATCCGGGCAAAATTCGGGGGACAAAAATCATCGCTGGTTCCTTGCTGAAGATTTATCCTCGGAAGGAAAAGTCGTACGGTAGCACTGCCTCCAGCCGCAAGCCAGTGTACTACACGATTCGTCGAGGTGATACGCTGTATTCCATTGCTCGCAAGTTTGGCACAACCGTGCGGAAGCTCCGTCGGCTCAATCCATCCCTGAATCCTCGCAATCTCCGAATTGGTAAGCGAATCCGTGTCCTCTGAGAGTTGCTCAGGGAACCGACCGGTACGTCTGGTTTGAAAGCCAGCCAGTTCGGGAAAACCAGACTGCTCAGGTTTTAAACTATCGCCAGAGTGAACAGAAAACTCGAAACAGTGCTGATCACAAAGCAAGGAGCAGGGAAGTATCTTCGGTGAGTTGAAGCGGGGAAGAGAATTGCAGCAAGAAAATAGGAGCATATCCGGACGTGTAAATACCGCAATCCTGCTGGTACAGGTACGACAAAAAAGAAATTGGAGAGACGGAATAGCTTGCTTGCTGCGGCACACAGCACGTGCTTAGAGAATGTACTTGCTCAAATCCTCATCCTGGGCAATGCTGCTGAGTTTTTCGGTAACCTGCTCCTTCGTAATGCGAACCGTAGAATCTTCCAGATTGTCCGGAGCGTTGAAAAGAATATCTTCCAGCAGCGTGCTGAGCACCGTATGCAGCCGGCGAGCGCCGATATTGGTAATTTCTTCGTTTACGTATGCCGCAATGCGAGCGATTTCCCGAATTGCATCATCATCGAATTCCAGGGTTACTCCTTCTGTCTTGAGAAGCTCCTGATATTGCTTGATCAGGGCATTTTCGGGAATGGTGAGAATCTTGTAGAAATCTTCTTCCGTCAGGCTGTGAAGCTCGACGCGGATGGGGAAACGCCCCTGTAGCTCCGGGATGAGATCGGAGGGCTTGGCAACGTGAAAGGCACCAGAGGCGATGAAGAGGATGTGATCGGTCTTCACCGGACCGTATTTCGTCGAAACGGTTGTTCCTTCAACAATTGGAAGGAGATCCCGCTGGACGCCCTGGCGGGAGACATCTGGACCACTGCCGGTTGAGCCAGTAGTTGCAATTTTGTCGATCTCGTCGATGAAAATAATCCCGCTGGTTTGCGCCAGAAAGAGCGCTTCCTGAACAACTGCGTCCATATCGATCATCTTTTCCGATTCTTCGTTGAGCAGAAGCGATCGAGCTTCAGCAATGGTGACTCTTCGCTTTTTCTTTTTCTTCGGAAATACACCGGAAAAAATTTCCTGAATGTTAATACCCAGCTCATCCAGACCGATGGGACCCATCATATGCATCGTGGGAACCTGTTCTCTGGTCAGTTCAATTTCAATGGTGCGATCATCCAGTTCGCCGGCACGGAGCTTTTGCCGGAAAACTTCCCGCGTATTTTGCGTTGTTTCATCTTCCACCGTACCAAAGCTCAGCGTTGTGGGTGGTGGCGGGACTAAAAGATCCAGAATGCGTTCTTCCACCACTTTCTCGGCTGCCTTTCGAACTTCCTCGGTTTTTTGCTGCTTTACCATACTCACAGCTAAATCCGCCAGATCGCGCACCATCGATTCAACGTCCCGTCCCACATAGCCGACTTCGGTGAATTTTGTAGCTTCCACTTTGAGAAATGGAGCATTGGCAATGCGCGCAAGGCGACGGGCGATTTCAGTTTTGCCGACACCCGTTGGACCAATGAGAATAATGTTGTTGGGCATAATTTCTTCCCGCATCTGTTCCGGCACCAGCAGCCGGCGCCAGCGGTTGCGGAGAGCGATAGCAACCACCTTTTTCGCTTCGTCCTGTCCGATGATGTATTTGTTGAGCTCTTTGACAATTTGCTGCGGCGTTAATACAGCCATTTTGCGAGAAATTTTTTCAAAGAGTTTTTTCTCTACGCCGTTTTGAGCTGTCATTGTCCGTTTCTCACTTGATTTCACAACTCTTCAATCGTCAAAGCTGTATTGGTGTAGATACACAGATCGGCTGCAATGTGCAGCGATTGTTCCACAATTTCTCTGGCTGATAACGAAGAATGTTTGAGCAAGGCTTGCGCTGCCGCGTAGGCATAAGGACCACCAGAGCCGATGGCGATGACGTTGCTGTCGGGTTCCACAACATCACCAGTACCTGAAATCAGGAACATTTTTTCTCTGTTCATTGCAATGAGCATTGCTTCCAGGCGGCGCAGGTACTTGTCCGTTCGCCATTCTTTTGCTAACTCGATAGCAGCACGGGAAAGATTGCCATTGTATTGCTGGAGCTTTTCTTCAAATTTTTGCAGCAACGTAAAGGCATCAGCCGTTGCGCCAGCAAATCCCACCAGTACAGAATTGTTGAAAAGTTTACGCACTTTGCGGGCATTTTTTTTGAGAACTGTTGCATTGAAAGTGACCTGTCCATCTGCTCCAATGACAGCGTGACCGTCTTTGAGAAGTCCGATGACGGTTGTACCATCGAATTGCTGCTTGCTCTGCGTCATTCGGGAATGCTCACTTTGTGAAAGACCTTGCAATGACGATTAACGATCCTGATCTGGTAAAAGGTAACGTTGCAGTATTTTTTTGCGCTGTGTAAATTGCCGATAGGTGCTCCGCAGGGGAATGGAAAGGAGAAAGGCGAAGAACAGCCAGCTAAAGTAAACCAGCAAAGCGATAGCAGAGGTTTCGAATATGCGGAAAGCAGCACCCAGCAGCACAAGGGGCACAATGGCAATGTAGGCAAAGAGGAAATAAAATCCCTGTTGTTGGTCTTTTTTGAGCAGATTGCGCGCTGCCAGTAGTACCACTGCTAAGCCAATGCCGACGAGCGAAGCAAAGGCGCTGATTCCATCACTCAGGATGAGCAGTGCACTCATCGTTGCGTGGAGGAGAAAAATCAGCAGCGTCAGTTGTAAGAATTTACGTCCAACGAATAACGATGACATCGTCAGCCCAATGCTTGTTTTCCGGAATTTCCTAAGATGCGTCGGCGGCGAGGATATTGTGTGCAGTGTAATTGGGTAAATGCAAGAAGGGAAGCTCGAAGAGAAAAAGCAGGATTTCAGAGCGCGTTGGCTGACTCGCTACCACAAAAACTGCCCCAGGATGACCGTTGCAACGCCAGCGAGCATACCGGCAAGCAGATCGTCGGCAAAGATACCGAGTAAGGGAAGTTTTTCTACCGCTTTGATTGGCGGGGGTTTCCAGATGTCGAGGATGCGAAACAGCAAAAAAGAGGAGAGCAGTGACAGCAGCGGAGGATAGGGCGGAAGGAAAAGAAGGGCAGTGAGCATACCGACCACTTCATCGGTAACGACCCAGGAAGGATCTTCGGTATGGAGATCCATCGTCGCCACTGCTATCAGACTGAGCAGCAGCACCGTTCCAGCCACCACCGCTTGCTGCCATAGGGATGAGGGGAAGAGGAAGAACCAGAGTCCCAGTGTGACAGCACTGGCAATAGTGCCAGGGAGCACCGGAATGTAGCCGATCCCAAAACAACTGAGCCAGATTTTTTCAATGATGTGATTGCGGAGCGAGGGAAGAATCTGGTGCTGCCACAGATGGCGAAACAGGGAGCGATTTGTGACCACGTATTCTGCGGCAGTGTACAAAGTCAACAGCGTCACAACGGCGAACAGGAGGGTGAGTGTCGTCGGGTGAAACAATTGCTGCAGCACCGGTGATTGCAGTCCCATCGGGTAGAGGAGGAAGTAGAGAATGAGGGTGTAGAGGATGAAGAGCATTTGCAGCAGGGTTTTCCACTTTGCTGACCGCCGGGTCTGAATAGGATGTCCCACACTTTCGCCATAGAGGCGTAGCAACGTAACCGCGATGTCGCGGGCGATGATGATAAACACCATCCAGAGGGGAATCCACTCTTTCATTGCGAAGGCAATGAGAGCAGAATTGGTCAGCACTTTATCTGCCAGCGGATCAAAAAAAGCGCCCCATTCCGTTACATCCTTGTACCGTCGAGCGATCCAGCCGTCGAAAAAGTCCGTAATGGCGGCGATGAAAAACAGGATGATGGCAATGCCGATGTTGACAGGCGAATCCGAGAGGATGAGCCAGATAAAGATCGGCGAGAGAAAAATCCGGAGCGTGCTGAGCAAGTTGGGAAGATTGAGTACCATTACGACGGTAGCGCTGCCTGAATAATCGCACAAAAACTTTCGGCTTTCAGGGAAGCACCGCCAACCAGGGCGCCATCAATATCTGGTTGCGCTAACAGATCTGCTGCGTTTGCCGGTTTAACGCTCCCACCGTACAGGATCGGCGTTCCATCAGCAAAATCTGCACCGTAGTGTTGGGCTAACCAGTGGCGGATCCACCGGTGAACTACCTGTGCCTGTTCCGGTGTTGCGGCGTGACCGGTACCGATTGCCCAGACTGGCTCGTAAGCAATGAGCAGTTCACCAGGATGGTGCAGTGAAATATCTGCCAATCCTGAGCGGAGTTGTTCTTCAATGACCGCTTCTGTCTTTCCAGCAGCTCGTTCTTCCCACGTTTCCCCAACGCACAGAATCGGAACAAGCTGGTGGGTGCGAGCCGAAGCAATTTTCGCGTTGATCAGATCGTTGGTTTCGCCAAAAATTTTCCTTCTTTCCGAGTGTCCAACGATCACATACGTGCAGCCTACTGAGCGCAGCATCGGAGCGGAAACTTCGCCGGTAAAGGCACCAGCATCACCGGGATAAAGATTCTGAGCGCCAAGGAACAGGGATGGATGCTGTATCACCTGTCGTACCGGCTCCAGGAAAGGAAAGGGAGGGCAGAGCAGTACGGAATAATGCGACGGCAGGGATTGCTCACGGATACAGTGATCAACAGCACGGGCTAAGCTGACAGCTTCCGATAAGGTTGTGTGCATTTTCCAGTTACCAGCAAGGACGATTTGGCGCATCGCTCATTCCTCTTTTTGTTTCTGGATCACCATCCGCACATTTCGGAATGTATAATTCTGCAGCCGCTCGTCTGATTCAAAGCCGATGGCAAAAATTTTTTCCGTCGGCGTTTCAACGGTGACAGAGTCAGGCGTATAGAGTTGTCGAGAGCGCTTGTCCCAGAACAGGCGGGAAGTTTGCAGCAGCGTTGGTGGATTAGCAGCGTGGACGGTCACATTGCCGGCTGCCATCATATGCTGAGAATTGTCATCGATCAGGATGCTGTCCGCCGATAATCGGCTTTGTCGGTGTCCAGCAGGGTCAAAGAAATCGACTGTGACGCCCCGATCTAATAGCGTGTAGCGATGCTTGAAATACGCCCGCGCTCTACCAGCAGTGATCAGTGCCTTGAGCGAAGAGGAATCGTAAAGCGCAATGCGGGGGTGGATGCTGAGATGATCAGGGGGATCAACAACGGCTGGCAGCGTCTGCATCTTTTCGTTGCTACTACCGCAGCGCAAAAGCAGCAGAGCAGGCAGGAGGAATCCTATGTGCAGGAGATTATTGATTCGACTGGGCATCCGGGATGATGTGTTGGTGGACAAACTGGTGCAGGGTCAGCAGGGTGTGAATGAACTGCTCTGCCTCGTGGAGCGGTAACTGCGTTGCTCGATCACTCTTTGCCTGAGCCGGGTTGGGATGAACTTCGAAGAAAATACCATCGACACCGGCAGCAACGGCTGCACGCGCCAGTGGGAGCACGAACTCTCGTTGCCCACCCGATTCAGTGCCCAGGCCGGGACGCTGAACAGAGTGCGTGGCATCATAGAGTACCGTACAGTTGTCGAAAGATTGCATAATGGGGATGGAGCGAAAGTCTACCACTAAGTCGTGGTAGCCAAAGAATGTGCCGCGTTCGGTCAGAAAAACTTCAGCATCCGACTTACTCCGCACTTTTTCTAAAGCGTTGAGCATCTCCCGTGGTGAGAGAAATTGTCCTTTTTTGATGTTAATCGGTTTTCCCGTTTCTGCTGCTGCCAGCAAAATATCGGTCTGGCGGCAGAGAAAAGCGGGGATCTGGAGAATATCGACGTATTCTGCTGCCTGTGCTGCTTCCGCTGCGGAGTGAATATCAGTCAGCACTGGAAGATGGTAGCGATTGCGGATTTCCCGGAGCATTTCTAAGGCAGTGTGATCACCAATGCCGGTAAAGGAGCGAACGCTGGAGCGGTTGGCTTTGCGATAGGAAGATTTGAAAATGAGCCGAATGGGATAATGCTGGCAAATGCGCTGGAGCGTTGCGGCGACCGTATCTAACAATTCAAAGGATTCCACAACGCAGGGACCGGCGATCAGGATAAACGTTTTGTTTCCCATCGATTGGTGCCACCTTTTATTCGTACAGCAAATACTGTTGACGTAGAAGGCGGAATTTTTCGACATCCTGCTGAATCGTCTGGAGCAGCGGCAATAAGCTTTCACCTGACCGGAGTCGTTCAACCAGTTGCCGACTCCCCGTGACCTTCTGGAGTTGTTTGAGTTTTGCCTCGTTTAGATTCCGAAAAGCGTCAGGCAGCAGCATTCGCAGGATGTGGAGAATCTGGATGCCAGCAGAATACGGGGCAAAGCGTTGCGATTTCGGGAGGAATTGCAGTAAAAATCCCGGAACAGGTTGGTGCGCAAATAATCCGTAAAAGGGAGTGAATTGTGCAGGAACGAAGACGATGCCGGGAGCTGGACGCCGGGCAAGGACTTCCGCAAAGAGTGATTGGGGAAATTGCGGGTGATAGAGCGCCTGAAAAGGCAGGGTCGTACCGATACCAATGCCGATAATTCCCAGTTCTCCAAGGATACCGACAGTTGCAGCGCCCCGGATAGCATCGACCGTGGGAATATGAGGGGAAGTGGGTATCCAGCGCAGGTCCGTGTCTTCCCAGGTCATCCAGCGTTCCCATCCCTGCATTGGAATGACCTGAAGGGAACATAGCCGCGGGATGGCGTTGGAATCAAAGGGTAACCACCCTTCGCCGTTAATCATTCGAGCTAATTCGCCGAACGTGCAGCCGTGGATGTACGGCACGGGAATGGGGTTCACAAACGAGGCGTACATCGAATCGGGCAGGTTGCCATCAATCAGCAGTCCACCAAGAGGATTCGGGCGATCCAGTACGATCAGCGGAATGCGGTATTCTGCACATGCATCCATAACGTTGTACAGGGTCGCTAAATACGTGTAGGAACGGATGCCAATATCCTGGAGGTCGAAAACGACGCAATCAATGGAATCCAGCCATTCTTTCGGTGGGCGGCGATGCGTTCCGTACAGGGAGTATACGGGAACATTGTACAGCGTGTCCACCGTATCGATTTTTTCGCCAGCTCTCTGTGCCAGTGAGAAATAGCCGTGCTCTGGCGCCAGGATCATTCGGAGATCGCAGGAATCGCACTCTGCCAGCGATTGAGCAGTCGGGATCAGGAAACGATCCCGGCTGGCGTAATTGGCAACCAGAGCAATCCGTTTATGCCATAAAGGACGAAATTGCTGTTCCTGGAGAACATCGATGCCTAATTTTGTGTCGTAGCGAAAAACAAACTGGGCAAAGAGAGCGGCAGTGCAACACCAGAATACTGCGATGATTTTCAGGTAACGCACCATCATCAGCCACGTGGATGGTAAGTTTTATACACTTCCTGCAAGTAGGCATTGTTGAGGTGGGTATAGATTTGCGTCGTCGCAATACTGGCGTGTCCCAGCATTTCCTGCACGGCGCGCAAATCGGCACCACCTTCCAGCAGGTGCGTGGCAAAGGAGTGGCGAAATGTGTGGGGAGAGATAGCTTTGTCGATTTTTGCCATTGCTGCGTATTTCTTGATCAATTGCCACACAGAAACCCGACTCATTTTTTTACCACTGCGATTCAGAAAGAGCACATCGTTACTCAGAGACGCAGAGCGGAGCAGCAGGGGACGAACTTCCTGCTGATAGGTTCGGATCCATTGTAGTGCCATACGTCCGATGGGTACCAGCCGCTCTTTGCTGCCTTTCCCCATAACCCGCAGTAGCTGTGCCTCGTGTTCAATGTCACGCTGGAGCAGGTTGCACAGTTCGCTGACGCGCAAACCGCAGCCGTACAGTGTTTCCAGCAGCGCGCGATCGCGGATGCCCAGTGGTGTGTTGGTGTCTGGTTGCGCCAGCAGCGCATCGATCTCTTCCACTGAAAGCACCTGAGGCAGTCGAGGGGGAAGGCGCGGCACATCCAGAAATTCTGCCTCGTTGGAAGTGGTGATTCCTTCGGAGTGGAGGAAGGCGAAAAAGGTGCGGAAGGTACTCAAATACCGGGCTCTGGAACGCAGGGCAATACCCAGGGAGTCCAGCGTCTGAAAGAATTTTTTAAGATGATGCCGATTGGCGGCGCTGAAAGAAGTAATCTGCTCATCCAGGAGAAATGCTGCCAGTTTTAAAAGGTCAGCTCGATATGCAGCGACAGTGTTTGCACTCAACCCTTTTTCCAGCCGGATGTACTGGAGAAATCGGGCAATTTCCTGTGCCATTGCTTCTGGAAGGTGTTCCAGATGGAGCAAAGCATTACCGTTGCGCTGCATCGCCATCTGATGTCCCCTGGCTTTGTTCTGAGGATTCCGGTGAAGTGGATGAAATAGTGCTGGACGCTCTGGCAGTTGCTCCACTTGACAGTTGCTCAAATTGCTGCTGGTTGGGATACCGAACCCGAGGGTGTCCCATTCCCAAGAGATGGCGCACAAGAGTGCGCTGAATGATGCGCAGCTCCCGAAATGAAAGAGGAGATTCATCAAACTGTCCATTGAGGAAACGGTCTTCGATGAGTTTTTCCACTGCATTCTCGATTGTTTGCTGGTCGTAGTTGGAAAGAGTGCGGGCGAGCGCTTCAACGCCATCGACGATCATCAAAATGGTGGTTTCTTTAGTCTGGGGTTTCGGGCCGGGATAGCGGAAGTCTTCCTCGTTCACTTCCAGTCCCTTTTCTTTGGCGATTTCCAGCGCTTTCTGGTAAAAGTAGGTGATCAGCATAGTGCCGTGGTGCTGGGGAATGAAATCCAGAATTCGTTGTGGCAGCCCATACTGTTTCCCCAGCTCAATGCCTTCTTTTATGTGGTTGCGGATAATCAAGGCACTTTGCCACGGGGAAAGGTGTTCGTGCTTGTTTTCAATGCCGATCTGGTTTTCGATGAAGTACTCTGCCTTTGGAATTTTCCCGATGTCGTGGTAGTATGCTCCGACCCGTGTGAGGAGTGCATTGGCGCCAATAGCTCGCGCAGCACTTTCTGCTAAATGGGCAACATTGAGCGTATGCTGATAAGTCCCCGGAGCCCGTTCTTCTAATTGCTGGAGCAGGGGATGGTCCAGACGGTCGAATTCTAAGATGCGCAGATCAGTTGTGATATTGGTTGTTCGTTCCAGCAGCAGGACAATGCCAAAGGTGAGAATCGGCGAGAAAACCGCATTGAGAAAGGCGAAGCCGAAAGCCAGAAACAGTTGCCGGGAAGGAAGTAACTGTTCTGCGGCAATGACCAGAATTGCCAGGACAGATCCAACAAGGATGGAACCAATTGCCTTGAACAATTGTCCCCGACTTTGCAAATCCCGAACGGTATACGCGGCTAATGTACCGGAGACCAGTAGTGCTAAAGCCGTTAAGTAGTCGCTGGATCGGATGCCTGCTACCAGCATCGCCATCACGACAGTGGAATAAAAAGCGGTTCGGGAATCGAAGAGAATAGCGATCAACATTGAAGCAGCCGGTAGTAGAATAAGAAATTGAGCCGGGACCTCTTTGGTGACTATCGTGGTAATCCATGTCATCGCTGCAATGCTGACCAGGATAGCACAAATGCCTGCGAGTTTCCAGTTGTCATAAAAAATGCGTTTGCGCAGGATGAACAAATACAAAAACAGAATAGTGCAAATTAGAAAGGCGTGCCCCAGGTTGCCAATCCAGCGGAGCAGCGGAGAAATTTGTTGTTGCTGCATTAGCCGGTAGTGATAGTACGCAGCCAGTTTCAAAGCGGTAAGTTCGTCGATCCGTTCACCTTCCCGAACAATGATCTCTCCTTTCTGGACGATGCCAACTGTTCGGGGGACAGAAGCTGCTAAAGCATTCTGCAGTTCCTGGGTGAGTTCGTGTGAGAACAGCAGATTGGGAATATGGAGGAGTTTGGTGAGGGTATCGATCAGTTCAGATTCCAGTGTACGTGGCTGTCGCTTCACAAAGAACGTTGCCTCGGTGATGTAGTCGTTAACATCCAGAACGGTATGTTTGGGTAACCATAGCTCCTCGGTAGCAGACAGGCGCACCACAATACTGTCTGAGCGGATGTTTTTCTTCAAAATGTTAATGTAGCCGCGGGAGTAAATGGATTTCTGAAACTCCAGCACTACCTGAGTCAGGCGGTTGATCAGTGCGTTGTACTGTTCTCTGGGAAGTGCGTAGAGCGCCTGACGGGTTGGCGGTGAGAATGCTGTCAGTGTCTGGAGCGTATCTTTGGCAATGGTTTCCCACAGCAGCGATTCCAGAAAGCTGCGGACGATATTTTCTGATTCGATCAAAGCGGCAGCATTCAACAAAAAAACGGGCGGCGTTTGTTCCTTTATCTTCCGGATTTCTGTTTCATACTGCGATTTCGGTTTGAAAACGGGGAAAGTGTATTGCGCAACAAGCGTCGGCTGCGTCCATTGCATCCCGACCTTGTACTGCAATGGCTGCCGTTCGGTGGAGGGAAAAAAAGCGGTGCAGAGAAGGATTGTCACGCCAAGAATTAGCCAGCGCAGCCACCCGGCATATCGGATGTTTTCTTCAGGATACTGCGGACGTTGTTGTTGCAATTCTTGAAAAAGGGTGCGTTTAGAGTGCTCCGGCATTTAGATGACGCCAAATTCTTTGCCAACATCGATAAATGCTTCAATGGCACGATCCAGATGCTCTCGTGTATGGGCAGCCGAAATCTGTACCCGAATGCGTGCCTGTCCCCGCGGCACAACCGGGTAGAAAAAGCCGATGACGTAAATGCCTTTTTCCAGCAGTCGATCTGCAAAGCGCTGTGCCAGCGGTGCATCGTAGAGCATAATAGGAACAATGGGATGATTGCCCGGTTTCAGGTCGAACCCGGCTGCTGCCATCTGCTGCCGGAAGTATGCAGTGTTTTCTGCCAGGCGATTGCGCAGTTCAGAGGTTTCCGAAAGCATTGAGAAGACAGCAATAGAAGCACCGACTACCATCGGCGGTAGGGAGTTACTGAACAAATAGGGGCGGGAACGCTGGCGGAGCGTGTCGATAATTTCCTTCCGGCCAGTGGTAAAGCCGCCAATAGCGCCGCCAAAGGCTTTGCCCAGCGTGCCGGTGATAATATCGACACGCCCGAAGACGCCAAATTCTTCAGGTACACCACGTCCTGTCTTGCCCACGACACCCAGCGCGTGACTTTCATCGATCATCACCAGTGCGTTGTACTTTTCTGCTAAGTCGCAAATCTTATCCAGTGGCGCCATATTGCCATCCATCGAGAAAACCGAGTCAGTAGCGATCAGCTTGCAGCGTGCTCCATCGGCATCTGCCTGCTTGAGCTTTTCTTCCAGATCCACCGGGTCGCAATTTTTGTATCGATACCGTTTTGCTTTGCAGAGCCGAATGCCATCGATGATCGAAGCGTGATTGAGCTCGTCAGAAATAATCGCATCCTCCGGACCTAACAGAGTTTCAAAAAGTCCAGCATTCGCATCAAAACAACTGTTGTACAGAATGGCAGCATCGGTATGACAGAACTCTGCGATTTTCTTTTCCAGCTCTAAGTGCAGATCAGTTGTCCCGCAGATGAACCGGACGCTGGACATTCCGTAACCGTACTTTTTCAGAGTTTCGATAGCCGCTTCAATAATTCGAGGGTCGGAGGAAAGTCCCAGGTAGTTGTTAGCACAGAAATTCAGAACGGGACCATCGATGCCTGCAACCGTGATTTCCGGACCCTGTGGGGAGGTAATTACCCGTTCATTTTTGTACAGTCCTGCTTCTTTCAGTTGCGTCAATTCTGCGATCAGTCGATCTTTGATGCATCCATCCATCGCCGTTTTCCTTTTCGTTCAACCATTCTTCCGAACAAAACACGAAAATATCAAATTTTCCGCAGCCAGCGCACGATCTTCCGCAGGAGGGAAGGCAAACAAGAGTGTCGGTACCGGGAAGCGCTTACCGGGAGCGCCGGCTTTAGCCGGCAAAGGAGTAAAAGGATGCATACTAAAGGGGGCGCTCTCGGTGCAATGGTAGAGGCGAAGCGGTGCTTCGCCCGGTGGGCGATTTTCTACTGGAAGCGCTAACTTCAGTCGGCAAGAATGCACGCTGAAGCGTGCGCTCCGGCTGGGGACGCCGACTTCGGTCGGCAAAGGAATAAAAGGATGCACACTAAAGTGTGCGCTCCCGGTGCAACGATTGTTTGGTCGTTTGCGAAATTTTTTGTAGTTTGCACACCGAATAGCAAGCCGGATGATACCATAACGGTGATGCATGCAGGAGTAACAGGAGATAAGGAATTCACCCGCCGTGCGGCGGCAAGGCTGTGCGGCAAGGCTGTGCGATACTACCATCCCATCGAAGACTAACCGGTCGAGATCCTCCAGATTCTTTACACTGTGTGACGCATAGAAAGCGGAGCAGAGATCCACCATCGTGGTGGGGTGATTTCTTTGTCAGGAAGACTTCAATGAGAACACGTAAAAACACCAAAAACAATTTAAACTTAAAACCAAAACAAACACAATGACAAACAACAGAAGTTGAACAAAAACAGAGGTGATACAATGAAACGAAACACTTCCATTCTCAGACTTTTGTTCCTGATGAGTTTCGGTTTTGCAGTGATGATGGGAACACAGCAGGTGTTTGCCCAGACAACAGAGCCCTGTTTGCCTGATTGTTATAATGATCAGTGGATACCGCCTTATCCTAAGGACCCATACACTCTTGTGGTGCAACTGAGCTGTGGAGAGCGGGTATTGGTAAGATTCCGCTATCGTAAAGCATGTAGCGTTTGGAATGATATGTATCTGGAGGGTATAACGTTTGTCGGCGGCTATGCTGCAGCAACCCGGTGTGGTTTGACGATGACGTTGAAACAGATCCTGGAGGAAGCAACGAAGGGAGTATTAGAGAATTTCCATGCGTCTCCCTGGGAAATCCCCAATGAAGGTGAATGCATTGACCGATGGCGAGTGATGTATGGAGCATGTTGGCGAGCGGATTTTCCTTTACTTGAAAATGTAGCATCGAATCCCGCCCCTGCTGATACACCACCGTGGTATGACCCTCAGGCAACCTCTGGATCGTTGTGGCCCTGCGAGTATCGGATTTGCTGTCTGGATTACTATCGTTTGTGCAATGTGGGTGGAAGGTTTGAAGCTACCAAATATGATTCGGAACCAGCGCAGTGCGGGCCAGAACCACTTCAAAATCCCAATTGTGTACCAGTGTGTGACTGAGTGGAAGATGGAGTTTCTTATTAAACCAGCGGTGCTGGCTGTTGCCAGCACCGCTTTCTGGAAATTCCCGAAGTTCAACAAAAGTAGGAAAGAAGAAATGATGAAACGGATATGGCGATATTGGGTGCTGGGAGTTCTCAGTCTGTGGGCAGTGGCAGGGATGGCGCAGTATCCGGTGAAATGGGAAATCCATACGGTGAACTGGAGTCCGGGGTATTGCTATTATGATACCTCCTTCAAGCAGGACAGTCTGTATGTGAACAATCGGCTGATAGAGATCGGGATCGATCTGGAGGCACTGGACAGCCGGCGGTATATTATGGCGTTTTATCAGTGTCCATCGGTAGTGATCACGACAGACTACGGGGAGAGCTGGCAACGGATTTTTGATTTTGGGGGCAGCACTCGAGTGGGGAATGTGGAGATGCACGTTGTGGATGTGGAATGGGTGACACCGCAGGTGCTGTATATTTTGATTGATAGTGTGGAGGTTTTTGGGGATCGAACCAGTACGGTATTGCTGCGGAGTCGGGATGGAGGGGAGAGTTTTGAGGCGATACCGATATGGACGCGGGCGCAGACGCAGCAGTCAGGATGGGAGTTGGTGCCTATTGACATTAGCTTTGCCGACTCGCTCAATGGGATTATGGGGTTCATAGTAGTGGACGGGAGGAAGGAGAGCGACCAGTGCTGTTATACACAATGGACGGGGGAGATAGCTGGGATACGGTTGATGCGGTGCGCGGTATTCTATTGATGGCTAAATCTACCAATGTCCCGGCGTGGACTGATAGCGATTACCTCAAAGCACTGGCGCCGGGGCATTGGGTGGTGTTCACGTGGGACTCTGTGTTGCAAACCACTGACTGGGGAGAGACCTGGGAGCGGATAAACTGGAAAGAGCAGATTCCAAAGTGTCAGCAGCCGGGATGCTCTTTTCAGGAAGTAGAGTTTGTAACGAAGACGACCTGGTTTTTGAGTCTGCGGGTAAGGGGGCAAACTATCATTGAAAAATCCGATCTTGTAGTCCGGACCACCGATGGTGGACGGACGTTCGAGACGGTGCTGGATACGATGCCACCTACTGATCCGCGGGGTTATGAACATCCGTTTATGGCACCACTGCGAAGCATCTGTTTTGCCGATACGTTGTATGGATTTGCAATGGGGTTTGAGGGGAAGATCTGGAAGACCACTGATGGAGGCAGAAACTGGGAACTGGAGGATAATGACCTGCTGGAACCGCCGGTGAATCTATTTATGCGGCGGATTGATGAGTGCGTGTGTAAGGCACGGGATACGGTGATGGCGCTGGCGCAATATCGGTGGCTGCGGTATAACCGGCAGGGGATTCTGCCAATGCCCGTATGGGCATCGTTTGAAGATCCGGCGGATCCATATCAGATGATCACAGAACGTCCCTATGTATTGCGGTGGCATCCGGTGGAAGGGGCAACGTGGTATCAGCTTCGATTGGTGCAAGTACAGAAGGGAGGAATAAGGGTATTAGACATCCCGATTGATACGGTATTAAGTGATACCTCGATTGTACTGGATTTACCGAACGGGACGCTGTATTTTGCCTACATCCGTGCAGGCAATGAGGATGTGGTCAGCAACTGGCGAGAGACCAGATTTACTGTCCTGATCGGATATACGGGGATTGGAGAGGAGAAAGAGATCGGTGGTCGATGGTGACGGACACTGGTCAAACCGAATCCGGGGGATGGAACGATCCAGTTTCGGGTTCCGTGGTCCGGGGAATGGACGGTGGCGTTGATCGGGCAGTTAGGAGAGCGGATCGAGGAGCGGTCGCTTGGGAGGCGACAGGCGTGGGAGACGGTGACGATCGACTTTTCACACCAGCCGTCGGGATTTTACCTGCTGTACTGCCGCAGCGACCGTGGCTGGTGGGTGGAACCGGTGGTGATTGTCAAGTGAGGAAGGAGGCGAGAGGATGAGGATAGCGTGCACACTGAAGCGTGTGCTCCCAGCAGCAGAGAGTGCCTGCTGGAAGCGCCAGCGTTAGCCAGCAATTACTGGGAGCGCCGACTTTGGTCGGCAGTTGCTGGGAGCGCCGGCTTTAGCCGGCAAAAAAATGCATCCTAAAGGATGTGTTCCCAGTAAATGCACGTTGAAGTGTGCGCTCCAACCTGGAAGCGCTAACTTCAGTCGGCAATGATGAGGGTACCAGCTTTCGCCAGCAAGAGTTGGCAACGGCGAGGGAATCCTCTGGACTGTGGTGAAGGGGGGGCCAGCGGAGGATGCTTGCTGGAGGGTATTGCGTCTCTGAGGCGTGTAAATCTGCCGTGAGAGTTGCTCGCCTACGGATGGAGATAGCGATGAGTTGTGGTATATATTCCCGTGGAGTTGGGTTTTGAGGAGAAATGTAACAGGAGGGACAGGATGAGGATTGTTTGTGGAAGGGAAGGAAAGATTTTGCGGGGCAGCACGTTAACTGTGTTATGAAAAAAGAGCAAAGTGGTAAAAAATGAAAGGATTGTGCGGATGCGACTGTGGGGCGTGGTGATTACATTGATGAGTTTTATGGCAACGACTCTTGTAGCGCGCAATGCATCAGCGACGGTGTATCCGGATCAGTTTTTTGTCAAATTCACCTCTCCAGCAAAAAGCACTAAAACATTGCAAGAGATGCGCGATCAGCTAAAGCAAAAGTTGAAGCAGTATGGCATTGTCGGAGAGGTTCGTGCGCTGGTTCGCCGCCCACTGCTACACCAGTTTCAGCAGCGACTGGTGCAACGACAGGGATTGCAGAAGCGAGCAGTTGGAATTGTCCAGCGACTCCAGAGCATTTACCGTTTGAGAATTTCCCAGCCGTATGCGCCAGCGTATGTGCAAAAACTGGTTGCTTCGCTGCCTTTTGTGGAGTATGTTGAGCCGGTACCGAAACGCTGGATTTCTGGGGCTTCGAATGATCCATTGTTAGCAGATCAAAAGTATTTAGAGCAAATTCACGTGCTGGAAGCGTGGGACTATCTACCGGAAAATGCTGATACGGTAGTCGTTGCCGTACTGGATACGGGAGCAGATCTGGATCACGAGGACTTGCAAGAACATATCTTTTTGAATTCTGGCGAAATGGGGACAGATGCCAATGGTCGGGATAAACGGAACAATGGTATTGATGATGACGGCAATGGATATGTGGATGACTGGCAGGGCTGGGATTTTTTCTATGATGATAATGAACCGGTTCCGGGTAATTCTCATGGGACGCACGTAGCGGGGATTATCGGAGCGGTGGTCAATAATGGGACAGGGATTGCTGGGGTGAATCCGTATGTCAAGCTGTTGATTCTCAAACTGGGTCCAGATGATCCGTTTTCTGTTACTGTCGCTTATGGCTATGAGGCAATGGTATATGCGGCGGCGATGGGAGCACGGATTATTAACTGTAGCTGGGGAGGTCCTACCCGCTCACGCGCTGAGCAAGAAGTCATTGATGCTGTAACGCAGAGCGGAACGCTGGTTGTTGCTGCGGCGGGGAATGAAGGAATTCGCCAGACGTTTTATCCGGCAGGATATCAGAATGTGATTGCGGTTGGCTCAGTGAATGCCGGTAATCGCCGCTCCTACTTTTCCAATTACGGCTACTTTATCGATGTAATGGCGCCTGGTGAGAATATTTTGTCTACAGTACCGAATAATCAGTATCGGCGGCAGAGCGGGACATCAATGGCCTCGCCTGTTGCGGCAGGCGTTGCTTCTTTGATCGCTGTGCAGCATCCGGAGTATTCACCGCTGCAAATTGGCGAGCATCTGAAGATTACCTGTGATAGCATTGACCATTTACAGCCAAATTTCACTGGATTGCTGGGATATGGGAGAGTAAATGCGTTGAGAGCAGTGAGTACTCCGTCTACGCGTGCAATGATCGTGCAGGGGTATCAATTTGCTGATGCCGATGGTGACCAGGTAATGGAGAAAGGAGAGGAGATTCGCTTAAACCTGGATGCATTGAATGTGCTGGCGCCGGTGCAGAACGCGCGAGTGGAATTGCAAAGTGATACTCGATATCCGGCAGATCCTCCTACCGTGTCATTATCGATCGGAGCACTGGAAACGCTGCAACCCTGGAGTACTCCCTCACCGCTGGTGCTTCAGTTGCCTGAAGCAGTGCCGAGTAATTATCTGTACTCTTTCAGGGTGGTGTTTTATGATGGAGATGTGTTGATTGGCAGAACCTTTCTTTCCATAATTGTCAATCCAACGTATCGAACGGTAGCAGAAAATGATATTGCCGTGACATTGAATGATCGGGGAAACTTGGGATATAATGATTATCCGAACAATGTCCAGGGTGATGGTTTTCGATACCAAGGGGGACCAAGTGTACTGTTTGAAGGTGCGTTGATGGTTGGTATTTCGCCGGACCGGCTATCCAATGTTGCCCGTGGTGCTGATCAAATGCGCCAGGATCGATCTTTCGTTCCTCTGCAACCGGTCCAGGTGATCCAGAATGTGGAGCAGCAAGAGGTACAGGCAGTAACACAATTTCAGGATCAACAACGGATTGATGAAGTGGGGGTGCGCGTTGTTCATCGTCTGATTGAGCCGTTAGTTCCTGAACTCTCAAATGTCGTATTGTTGGAGTATACAGTGACCAATGAAACAGCGGAGAATTTGGATTCTCTGTTTACGGGATTGTATTTTGATTGGGATATTGGGATGTCCGGACAGGGAGATCTATGTCTATGGGATGACGAAGGGTATTTCGGCTATGTCTATAACACCCGCACCGATAGTCTACCGCACATTGGACTGGCGTTGCTGAGTAAGCAGCCGATCAATTTCTTCGCGATAGATAATGACGGGAGCGGTGGAGCAAATCCCGGAGTGTACGATGGTTTTACCCGGTCGGAGAAGTGGCAAACGATGACCAGTGGTATTGGTCGTGAACGGTCTAACGTGACAGATGTTTCAGCGGTGATTGCTGGCGGACCCGTTTCGCTGGCACCCGGAGAATCGGAGAAGTTTATTTTTGGTATTGCTGCCGGATGGTCTCGGCAGGAAGTGCGAGTTGCGATTGACAGAATGCGGGAGTATTTGCAGAACAAAGGTGTTGATGTGCAGATGCCAGTGAAAAAGTCGCCCCAAAAGTTGTTGGTGCGGCTGTATCCCAATCCAGCAACGGCGGATCAGTTACCAGTATTGGAGTTGCAGGCACTGGATTCGCAGCAAGTGGAAGTTGAACTGGTTTCTGTGCTGGGTCGGTTGTTGGGTAAACTTCCAGTAATGACAATGGCACCCCAGCAGGTTAAGCGGATCGAACTTCAGCAGCTTTTGACGCTGCCCGGTGTCAGCAATGCTCAGTATTTTATCCGGGTTCGCACGCCTGAGCAGGTCTTCATAGTACCAGTGGTGTTGCTCCAGTAAGCCATATTTGCTGCATTATGCGCTTGCTGCACGCAGGATGGCTGTGTCTGGTTCTAATGGCTGGTGCAGCGTCGGCGAAACAGCTATCAACCAGCGGAACTGCCCATTTTGTCCAGATCTTTGCTGAAAGGTTGCAGCAACAATCGAATGATGCTCATTTGACGGCTTTGTTACGCACGCTGTCAGAGCAAGCGCGGCAGGTTTCGGTTTTGACCCTCCCTGCTACAATGTACCGGCTGCAGGATCCAGCGCAAATCCTTGCTGAACCTCCGGTTTCCAGTGATCGATTGTCGAAATTTTTTCATTTGCCCGTTGTGTGGCAAAGAACCCAGGGGAAGGGGGTGATTGTTGCGCTGGTGGATACCGGAATTGACTGGGAGCATCCTGCCTTGCAATCCCATTTGTTTATCAATCCTGCAGAAGATCGTAATGGCAATGGACGGTTTGATCCCTGGTGGTTCACGGAAGAGCGAGATGGACTGCCGGGAGATCTGGATGGCGTCGATGATGATGGCAATGGGGTGGTGGATGACGTGATGGGATACGACTTTGCAGAGTCGGTGCTTCCCTCGGTGGGTGATT
Source organism: Candidatus Kapaibacterium sp. (assembly GCA_015490805.1). Taxonomy (GTDB): domain Bacteria; phylum Bacteroidota; class Ignavibacteria; order Kapaibacteriales; family WFXC01; genus WFXC01. The sequence continues at coordinate 137,826 of WFXC01000034.1, read as the reverse complement.
GGCGCAACCCGGATCCTATACCAGAAGACGAGCACGGGCACGGGACAGCAATGGCAGGAGTCATTGTGGGCGGGAACGGTCAGTTTATTACCGGTATTGCAAAATCCGCTACCCTGCTACCCATCAGAGTATTTACTGCTGAAGGAACAGGGTCAGATATGGGCGTCGCCGCTGGTATTCTCTACGCTGTTTTGATGGGGGCTGATTGCATCAATCTGAGCTACGGCAATTACTACCTTTCTCCCGTTGTACAGTTGGCTATTCAGGTTGCCACAAGTCGTGGTATTGTCGTGGTGGCATCAGCAGGGAATGATGGAAAGAGCGCTTTTCATTTTCCGTCGGCGTTGAATGAGGTGATTGCCGTTGCTGCGACCACCTTTGACGATCATAGAGCCATTTTTTCAAACTATGGGCAGGACATCGATCTTGCCGCTCCGGGTGTTGAAGTTCCCACAACGGCGCGTGGCGGTGGTCTAACACTGGTCAGTGGTACGTCAGTGGCGGCGGCAATCGTCACCGGAGCAGCAGCATTACTCCGGGAACTGCATCCCCGGTGGTCGCCGCAGCAGATTGCGCAGGCTCTGGCGGCGACGGCTGTGGATCTGGGAGAGCCGGGATGGGATCCTTTTTTCGGTGCTGGAAGAATTGATCTGGTTTCAGCAACCGCTTTGCCAGCAGTGGGAACGGTGCAGATTTTATCACCGAAGCATTTATCGGTGATCCACCGACTCCGTTCTTCGGAGGTTCCAGTTCAGATCATCGCGGATGATTCTCAGTTGGTGTCAGCAAAGGCCGTTCTGTATCGTCGCGAAGCAGAAAGCGGATTTATGCCATTGGATACCCTGTGCGTTTTCCAGCGATGCTTGTCGTGCCAGTGTCCGCCGTTGGTGTTGCGTTCTTTGACTGATGGGGAGTACTTGATAGAGGTTCGGGCAATGCTGGTAACCGGACAGCAACTTCGGGCAAAAGCTCGCTTTACCCTTGTGAGCGGAGCTCCTGTGTTGTCATTTGTACAGGTACTACCTGTCTGGGATGGAGGGCGGCGGGCGATTGTTGTGGAAGCAGTAACGGATTTGCCAGCGCTGATGGCGGTTCGCTGGCGCCAATCGCTCCAGGAAGCGTGGAGCGAACAGTTTATTGCGGATCGAGCGACGCGATCCCACGTTTTTCTACTGCACCCACAACGGACAGGAGAACTGCAACTGGAGCTACGGTACTGGTATCCGGGACAGCGAGATACTGTTGTAACGCGTCGACAAATATTTTTTCAATTACAGCATTTTCCTCGGAATACTTTCCAGATTACCGGTCGCGCTTTTGCGCATCCGCTGTACTGGATGAGCGATGTGGGAAAGGGAAGTGATACTATCGTAGCTGTCCAGTTAACTCCTGCGTTGCGGTTTCAGCAAACCCTTGCTTTTGCTGTTGATTCCAGTGGACAATTGCATCCCATAGATTCGCTGGAGGAAGTCTGGATTCCCAAAGCAATCGGTGATGTCGATGGGGATGGGCGCAAAGAAGTACTGCTCCATCGAGGTAATCAGACCCGGCTGATGCGAGAGACTTCGCGTGTCTTTGGAACAGTGCTGTGGGAATCCGATACGTTGTGGGCAGCAGCGCTGGACGATGTCGACAGCGATGGGAAGGACGAGGTGATTGTGCGAAGCGAAACGGCGTATCTGATTGGAAAGTTTCACCAGAACACGTTGCAATTTGACGCCCGGTTGCCGAATGTGTCTGAACCAGATCCTTATTTCGGCAGGAATTTTCTGGGCGTCCCCGGCGTACAAACGGGTGATTTTGATGGAGATGGATTGGTGGAGCTTGCTTTTGCAGATAGCGATGGTGATGTGCTCATCTATCAACAGGAAGCGGGAGGATGGAGGCTGGATACGGTGATTGGAACTGGTTTCTGGAATAGCGATGGATACCTAGCGGCTGGCGATGTGGATGGTGATGGAACGGATGAGCTGGTGGTTGGTTATACGACTTTTCTGGTCCCTGAAGGCACTGGCGAAGCACTGGCGCCACTGTGGATCTGTCGCCTTTATGATGCTGTTGCGCCGAATCAGTATCGCCAGCAATGGGAAGATTATTTCTGGGGAGCACTTCCCAAAACGCCTTTTCGGAGCGGCATTCAATGTCAGGATGTTAATGGTGATAGCAGGGCAGAATTGCTGCTGGCATTTTATCCATACCTGTATGTATTGCAGCCGCAGGGAAATCAATTTCAACCATGGTTTGTACTGGATAGCGTGGCAGCAAATACCATCTGGAGTGATTCACTGAAAGTGTTTGTTTCTCGATTTCGCTCTGTTGCGGTACTTCAGCAACGCCAGCCAATGGCACGCTATGCGATTACCGGATTGCAGGCGGCAATTGTGGATTCAACGACAGTGCAGCTCTGGTGGGATCCGTTGCCGGTGGCACAGTATACTGTTATTGTGCGATCAGCCGATGGGATGGATACCATTGTTACTGCTCAGGCGGCGATTGTTGTGGATTCACTGCAGGTGGGAACGTTCTATACATTTCGAGTGTCAGCGGCTGATGCCATAGCGGATACGCTGCAGATGCAGTTGCGGGCAGATCCGCGTGTCAGGGAAGTTGCTCCTGTGGGAACGGCGGCTTTGCGGATCATATATGATGCTCCGATCGATCCACCGCTGCTGAAGCCGCAGTGGGTGACTCTGCGGAATGTTCAGGGAAGGACTTTTTCGCCGGTGACGCTGGCAGTAATGGGATCCAATGTAGTTGTTGCACTCTTTGATTCGCTGGCACCAGGATATTATGAGGGCAGCGTTGCCAGCTTTGCTGATGGATACTATGGAAAAACGCGTCTCTATCAGTTTTCAGTCCAGCTTCCACCAGAGCAGGAACGTCCAGCGGGTTTCTGGATCGTGCGAGGAAATTATCGATCAGCGTTACAGATAGATCTGGTGTTTTCGAGCGCTGTGCATAGGGAATCGGCGGAGAACCCCGAACGCTATACCATTACGCCACACCGTACAGTCGTTTCGGCGATGCTGCAGAATGATACGACTGTAAGCCTATCGATAGATCCATCGACACCATTGCGACCCATCGGAATGCCCTACTTTGTGCGAGCGGAGTCTGTGCAATCACTGGCAGGGGATACACTGCAATCCGGAAAAGGGGATCAGGTAGCTATATGGGTCCCAACTGATGGGACAGGGGTGCCCATTGTATATCCCAATCCGGTGTCACTGTCCAGAGATTTTGTGGTGACGGTAAGCAATGTGCCCGACAATGGTTATGGAGTGGTGCGCTCAGCAGCCGGTGAGCTGATTGTTCCGTCATTACCACTCTCTTCGACGGGAACACTTCGATGGTATCTGACCGATTTTGCTATCGAGCCCGGAGTTTATATCGTGGAAATTTACGATGCGAACGATCGGCTGGTACAGAGAACAAAGGTTTTGCTCCTTCCATAAGGATCAGTACTCGTACTGGATGATGCGAATACCCCGCGCGATAGCCAGTTGCCGGGCTTCTTCACTGATTTCTGATGATACAATGACTGGGTGAACGGTTTCATCAAAAATCCGCTGTAGTAGCGGGGTGCGATCCAGCACGCGTTCAACATCAGTGGGATAGAGGGCATAAGAAATTTCAACAGCGAAGGCAGTTTTTTCATTGGTGTTGTGGTCTATGCCCTTAACCACTAAGTCCAGGTTAAGCAACCTTTCTCGATCCTTGATGTCAATCCGACCTTCATCAACGGCGTCATCAATCAGATCGATCAGTGCATCGGGATAGAGGCAGCGAGTGCGGCGGAGGAATTTGCCAAAAATAGATGCACACCGGTCTTTCACTGATCGCTCAAAGTCCCGTCCCTTAAACCGCCCAAATTCGCCTTTCAGATAGTTGACATCGCCTTTGAGTTTCTCCACATCCTGTTTCAGGACAGCAACTTCTTGTTTAAGGGTAGCGACATCCTGTTTAAGGACGGCGACCTCCTGTTTCAAGACAGCGACATCCTGTTTGAGGGTGGCGACATCCTGTTTAAGGACGGCGACCTCTTGTTTCAAGACGGCAACATCTTGTTTGAGGGTAGCAACGTCCTGTTTGAGGACGGCAACGTCCTGTTTGAGGACGGCAACGTCCTGTTTGAGAACAGCAACATCCTGTTCAATGTGAGCAACCCGTCGTTCCAGCTCATCCAGCTTTTTCGGAACGTTTTCCCATTCCGTTCCAAGGATCAACTTCCGAAGTTCCTCCCGCCATACAGGGTGATCGCGCAGAGCACGGACGATATCCGCAAAGTCGCGGATCGTATATCGTTCCATTTCTTTTTCCAGTTCCTCCGGCAGCATAAGTCGTTGCTCAACAAGGTTGCACTTGCACTAACAACGAGGGCGACGAACAACGTTTTTTTGTCGTGTAGAAGCAGGCGTTCAGGGCTGCGGCACCTGCACTTGATGGTTGTCAAGGGGCATATTGGAAGCAATGGCAATGTTCGCCAGTTGATAGAGCAGATGGGCCGCAATAATCGCGTCAAGATTGTTGTGAGGATGGTAGCCGACCTCGACTAAATCGAATCCAATGATGCGTCGACCTGATTGGTAAACCTTATGGATCAAGTAGAGTACCTGCATAAAGGACAATCCGCCGGGAACGGGTGTGCCAGTGTGGGGACAGTCGCCGGGGTTGAGTACATCAATGTCAAAACTAATGTACACGTGGTCCGAAAGTTTATCGATGATTGTGTCACAAAGCGTATCCCACGGTGTTCCAGAGAAAAGCTGCGTATGCAGATCCCAGGAATGGAATAATTGCACACGATCAGCGTTCCGCTGAACGTATTGCATCTCTTCATTGCTCAGGTCCCGGATTCCCACGGAAATTAGGCGATCAACAGCCTCATATCGCAGCGCGTGATACATAGCCGTAGCGTGGGAGTAGGTAAGTTCTTCGTAAGATTGCCGTAAATCAGCGTGGGCGTCGAAGTGGAGAATAGAAAATCGAGGATGGCGTTTGTGCAGCGCAGCGATGAGCCCCGGTGTAATACTGTGTTCACCGCCCAGGAGTGCGATCAGCTTTCCTCGATCCAGCCAGTAAGTCGCTGTCTGTTCAATCCAGCGCAGCAGTTCAAGCGAAGCTTGGTTGAGAAAGGCAATTTTACGCTGTTGATCTTCGGCGGATCGAATGCGAAGAGCGCGTTGGTTCAGTTCCTGAACGAACCGGGGCAATGGCAGAGCAGCAACGCCCAGAGTCCACGCATTGGCGATCCGGGGGTCGTAGTGGTCAATCTGGTGGGACAGCTCGATGACCTGCTGTGGTGCCCGGGAAGTTCCGGTTCGGAATGAAACTGTTCCCTCCCATGGAATGGGAAGAACGAGCAACTGTGCTGCTTCGATAGAGATGTCCAGTCCAAAAAGAGAAGGGTGTTGCTGGGTGTCCATTGCTGCGGCGCCAGTGGTCCCTTACGGCAGATCAACCAGACTTTCTGTGTAGACTTCGACCTCAATGTCTTCTTTAGTGATAAGTTCCCGCACCATCGTTGGCAGGGCAAAAGCAGCGCGATGAACCTCAGCGTTATAGTACCGCAGTTGATGGGTGTCAACGAAGTGTTGAACCTTTTGCCAGTCAACATCCTCAACTGGATGGCGTCCATCTTTAGATGAGAAGGAAAAACTCCACATACCCGATGGATACGTGGGGATAAAAGCTAAGTACAGGTGAACATTGTTTTGCCCGAAGATTCGGCGGAAAGCAAAAATGGCTTTGCGCAAAATGTGAGCATTAAAGTACGGCGATTCGCATTGGGTCACCATTACGCCGTGAGGTTTCAAAATGCGGTAAACATTCCGGTAAAACTCTTCGGTGAATAACCCCGTGGAGGGCGCATCTTGATACGGGTCGGTCGAATCCACAATGACAAGATCAAAATGTTCATCCGGGCAGTTGGTCACGAATTCCACGCCATCCATAATTTTGAGGTCTAATTTCGGGTGTCCAAAGGCAGAGGCAAGAGAGGGAAGATATTTTTTGCTGGCTTCAATAACGGTTTCATCAATTTCCACCATTGTGCATTTTTCGACAGAGCTGTGACGAAGCACTTCCCGAATAGTACCACCGTCACCACCACCAATGACCAGAACATGCTTAGGATCGTCCAGAACGTTCATAGGAACGTGGGCAATCATTTCGTGGTAGGCAAACTCATCTTTTTCCGTGCACATCACCATATTGTCAATAGCCAGCATACGACCAAAGCCATAGGTTTCATAAACCTCCACTTTCTGGTATGGCGAACGCTTCCGGAATAGAACATTTCCGGTGTGACGCAAAGAAAGAGCTAAGTTTTCATTCCGATCGGTAAACCATACATTTCGAGTGAGTTTCGGTCGAAGAATTTCTTCCTCTGTGGAATCACGCAGTGTTTCCAGATCGATACTCATTTTCTCCAGCAATTCCGTGGGACCACGTTGCATTTCCATTGCCGATCCGTGCTCTGCTTCCAGTACTTTGAACAGATGTTTGTAAGCGGTCCACGGATTCACACTGTCGCCACAAGTAAAAAGATCGATAGCTGCGTAGCCGTACTCGGGCCAGGTGTGAATGGCTAAGTGGCTTTCCTGGATCACCACAACGCCCGAAACTCCAAAGGGAGAGAAATGGTGAAATGTGGAATTGATCAAGGTGGCGTTTGCTAAGTCCGCGGCTTTGATCATTTCTCGTTCAATGAAGGCGACATCATTGAGAAGTTTCGGAGAGCAGTTGTACAGTTCGACGAGAATGTGCCGTCCCAAAGCTTCCATTCAGGGAACTCCTCCAGACTGTGAATACCTACGACTTGCTTGCAAGGCTTGTAGTCGACGAATAAGCAAACCGGCTTATTATCCTGTAATGGCTACCACTGCTGGCGAAGCAGTAAGCGAAACCATCGTCCCGGCATTGGATAATGCCAGATAACAGCATACCGGGTGTTAGAGCAGTTCTGACATTCAAAGCGAACTTCGGTGCCCAAAGAGGGAATCCAGTAGCGGAGGTAAAGGTTCCAGATCCAGTAAGGCGGAAGCCGGCTTTGTTGGAGGTTCGATGGAAGAGCGTAACGCGCTCCTGTGCCTTCCAGAATACTGCCCACCTGAAAAGAATCGATGGTTACGCTCAGCAGGTATCGGAAGAGCCATTGGGGGGTGTAGCTGAGCTGCTTGCCATAATGAGGACTACCCGGTGTCTGGTTGCGACTGTGCTGAAAGGTGAAGTTAACCTGGTGAAAAGAATGGCCAAGGGTTCCTTCTATAGTGAGCTCAGCACCGTAACGAAGGACTTTCCCAATATTTTGAGCCTGCCATTCAACCGGTGATTTCGGAACCGAGAGAATCAGGTTGTGGATCCGGCTCATAAAGGTGGAGAGAGCAACACTGTATTCGGACAGAGTAAGGCGCGTGCTGAAATCGAGATTCCAGCTTTGCTCAGGGCGGAGGTTGGCATTGCCGTAATTCAAATAGTACCGCTCGTTGAAAGTCGGAAAGCGGTGATTCCGTGAAATTTGGAGCGACCACTGGAAAAATTGATACTGCCACTGGAAAGACAGGGAAGGAAGCCAGACGATAGCAGGAGGAAGTGCAAGGAGTTTGATTGCACCCAAAATGTTCCAATTGGAAGCTTCAAAGCTGATGCCCCCCGTTGCGGATATTTGTTGCTGAGAGACCTTGCGACCAACCTCCGGCTGGAGCATTGGACCATACAATCGCGCACTGGAAAGAGCAAGATTGCCGATCAGTCGCCAGCCAAGATGAAAACGCCACCAGAATCGCGTCTGGAGTAGCGTTTGTGTCTCTAAGTATCGACTCCGAAATCCTGTTTTTCCGAACACGGTCATTTCAGGGTCGGTGAACCCTGTCTGCAAAGCACGAAACAACGCCAGCGTTTCAACCATAGCCGCTTTAGTGGAAATACCGACAGCAAGAGCGGTCCAGAAATCCCTTTGTCGTAGCCGAGCCCGGCGATTTTCAATCGCACCTTGCACGACAGCTCCCGGCACTCCTCGATGAGTGTAGGAGAAAAAACTCAGATTTTTGAGGAAGAAGTGCGATGTGGTGTGCCGGTGACTGAGTAGCAGGTTCCAGCTCTGGATATCGCTGTTTTGCCGCCGAATGAGGGTGCGCTTGCCAAAGTTCGTGAAAACAAAAGGATAATTGCCCCGTGATTGAAGAAAGTTGCTTACAAGAAAGGTCTGAGTGTTCAGGTTCCCTGCCAGTGTCATTTGTCGATAGCCAAACGAGCCTACTTCCACGATGGCAGAAAGAGGTTGGGTAGATGGCAAAAACAGATGGACAGATCCCCCAATATTCGCTCCAATATCTTCGGGCAGAACAGCAGATTTGTAAAATGCAACCCGCTGGAAAATTGTGGCTGGAAGGGTTCCAAGGTCAACGATCCCATTTTGCAGAGCATTGAGTGGAAATCCTTCCAGATAGATGCTCGTTTGTGCCGCACCACTGCCTCGCAGCGAAATCGTTTTTAGTCCTCCAAAACCTCCATAGTCGCGAATAAAAACGCCAGGAGTGAAGCTCAGCAACGCATGTAATCGAGTCGGTGCTAATTGGGCGATAGCAACCGTTGAAATCGTGTACTGTGGGGTAATGCCCGGAATCTGAAATGCCGGGCGTTCTACGGTAACAGGAGGAAGGCGATAACGAACGGAGTCCTGTGCCAGTGCTGGTGCAAACAGAAGAGTAAAGCAGAGCAGGAGGGACAAAAGATCCCTCCCGCTTTGAGGGGAGCTGTGCATAAGCCTTACCGAATCAGTGGTAATACCAGTGTGAAGCTGCGGCCTTTCATCTGGACGGAGCAGTATACGGTCGTCGATGCTGTCGGAGGAAGCGTAAATTCCCGTCCTGACGGAGAAAGCGCTACATCAGACTGGAGCAGCAGTGTTCTGCCTTCCAGTGTATTGATGCGAATCTGCTGGATGTGCAGAGGAGCGTCAGCGCTGAAACGAATGCGATTGGTAGTGGGATCGAACGAGATCCGAACGGGAAGAGAAGCCAAAGTCTCACCGTGCGATGGGGAAATACCGGTGGTCGGAAGAGGAAGAATGGAAATGGTTGAATCCGGGTCGTAAGAACCCGCAATAAAAGCATTTGCTATCCACAGTTTTCCACTGGCAATGGCAAAGCCTTCGGGTTTCCCCTGAGGGTCAAGTGTGTAGCGGAGTTCGCCACTACTGAGATCAAAGAAGCGCACATCGCTGTTATAAGTCGACGTTACAATGTAGTGATCCCACAAAAGACTTTCACGGGGACCATTGTATCCATCAGTTCCCGTGGCGATGGTTTGCACAATGCTTTCAGTACGCAGGTCGACCAGATGAATCTGGTGAGAGCCGTTCATTGTAACGATAACTGTATCTCCAAAGGCAGCGATGTGGTTTCCCAGCCCCCCAATGGGCAGAATCGTGACGTGATCTTCGAAAAGCAGCACTAAGCGGGAATCTGTTTGACCAAAGGTGCCTTCAAATAAGAGAACCAGAACTGAGTCACCGTTGCGGAGGCGGACAGGGAGAGCCGTTTGGAGATAGGCGATGGTGTCGGTCGCGAATACGGCTTGCCGGGCTCCCGTGGTCAGATTATGCATATAGACAGTCGAAGTAGTCTGAAATCCTGAAGCGCAGAAAAAGAGCGTCTGGGAAGGAATATCGATGCTGACACTGCGGATTGCTTCTCCCGTTCCAATTGCTCCTATTTTTTGCTGTGAGGCAAGATCATAAATCAGGATGGAATCACTTGCTGGCAGGTAGACTTTGTTGTTGATCGAGTCAATAGCAAGGCGTGCTGGAAAACCCAGGGCAGTCCACGGCAGTTCAATGTTTTGTTCCACCGTTTCGCTGGAGGGATTCAGAATCCACCACGAAGGGGGAGTGTCTTCTGCATCTTGTTCACCATTGAAATTCTGGTCCACTCGTCCACAGAATACGTGGATTTTTCCCTGAACGGCAAAAACAGCTAAGGGTTGCTTGCCAACCGGCACTTTTACGGGTTGTTGTGTCCAGGCAAAGGTAATGCAAAGCAGAGCGAGAACAAAGGAGGACAATGAACGCATCGGAGCATTCCCCTGTTTTGTGATACAAACACACTACCATAACACTGACAATTTCTCCCGTTCCAGAGCTCTCCGGAGCGACTCAACAGGGAAATGCTACGGTCATCTGGCGAGCATTCCCTCGTCGCATCCGTAAGCGCGGATGTTGGACACGCTCCTGAAGCGTATCCACCGACGAGCGTTGCGGGCAGGTCTTCCGGCTCCGGGATCATCCTCACCGCTTGCCTTCCCATCCACCCGATTGTGGACAGTGGCTGCCCGTAGGCGTAAGCGGCTCGTCCCCCGTCACGGCGGCGCTACCGCACAGGATTTTCACCTGTTTCCCTATTAAGTCCGAGCGGACACCCGCAACGGCAAACCACAAATTTACAAAATTCTGTGCTTCTAAAAAGAGAGTGCATAAAGTGTTTCAGAAAAAAGCCACTCTTTCGTCTCTAACCTAAGTGGTGTAAAAACAGGAGCACAATGAGTATCACAAGATTGAAACAGTGGGAGTTAGAGGAGCGTCGTAAACAACGATATCAGCGGAAAAAACAGGGACAGTTGCAACCACAACTTCTTTATGAAGATGAGCATCTGGTGATTGTAAATAAACCTGCAGGGATGCATTCCATCTCCGATCGGTGGAATCCGCTGTTGCCCAATGTTCGAGCGTATTTGCAACGGAAGCTCCATCGGAAGGTTTTTACAGTGCATCGGCTGGATAAGGGGACCAGTGGCGCTATGATTTTTGCTTTAACGCCAGAAGCGCATCGTCACCTGAATGAGCAATTTGAGCAGCGGGCAGTTAAGAAAGTTTACCATACGCTGGTGGAGGGGCAATTTCCGTATGAAGAGCTGTTGATTGATATTCCGTTGCGGAAAACCCAGAAAGGAGATCGGGTCTATCCTTCTATCTTGGGAAAAGAAGCGCTGACCCACGTGCGGCAACTCCAACAGTTTCGTCGAGCAACTCTGCTGGAGTGTGAACTTTTGACCGGACGGCATCACCAGATTCGGGTGCATCTGGCTACGCTGGGTTTTCCATTGTTGGTTGATGAAGTGTATGGATTGCGAGAAGCGTTCTTTTTGTCGGACATTAAGTACGGATTTAAACGCTCTGAGGAAGACGAGGAGCATCCACTGATCCATCGATTAACTCTGCATGCGCACCTGTTGCAATTCCAGCATCCAGTCACAGGAGAGTCCCTTACGGTCAAAGCTCCCTATCCCCGCGATTTTGCTGCCGTTGTGCGAATGCTCCACAAATACAGCGCAGTCGATTCCCCGGAAAGCGATGCCCATTCACCATTGGCACCATAGTTTACGCACCACCTCTGGACAGTCGGCGGTGGCAAAAAGCAGCCTCCGGAGAGGGATTTGTTGTGGCGGAAGTAGTAAGGAGCAATACGAACGGTAGCGTTTGACTGCTGCTGTTGAGCTGGTAGTCGCACGGCAGTAGTTCGCGATACCTGAGAGCAGCAGAGGATGGGAAATTAAGAGATAAGAAAAGAGCTGCGCGATCCAGCGAAAAATCTGTATTTTTGCCGTTTCCTATGAGATGAGGGCGCAGGGAAGATGAGGGTGCAGAAAAGCGATATTGTGAAGGCGCTGGGCAGCGCTGCTGAAATCCTTCCGGAAGGATGGAGCGCAAGAGGATTTTCCATCGATAGTCGATCACTGCAAACAGGTGAAGTTTTCATCGCGCTGCGGGGCAATCGCTTTGATGGCCATCATTTTGTTCACCATGCGGCTCAGAAAGGAGCAGCCGCTGCTATCGTAGAGCATCCCTGTGAAATTCCCATTCCCCAGATCAGTGTGCCTGATACTTTTGAAACGCTGCGCCAGTTAGCACGCTATTATCGCCGCCAGCATCAAGGACCGGTAGTAGCGGTGGCGGGATCAGCGGGCAAAACGACCACAAAAGAGATGATAGCGACCCTGCTGGCAGAACGGTTTTCAGTATTGAAGGCATTTGGCAATTACAACAATGAGCTGGGAATCGCTTTGACATTACTCCGATGGGAGCCAGGCGATGAGGTCATAGTACTGGAGCTGGGAACGAATCATCCGGGAGAAATCGCGTCACTCTGCCAGTTGGCAGAACCGACAATTGGAATTGTGACGCTCATTGGTCCAGAACACCTGGAATTCTTTGGTACCGTGGAGGGCGTGGCACGTGAAGAGTTGCAGTTGTTTGAATATCTGGTAGAGCATCGGGGAACGCTGGTCGCTAATCTGGATGATCCTTTCGTAGCGTCGTTCCTGCAAAAACATCCTGTCGATTCGGTGGTGCACTATAGTTTGCGGAGAAATGCAGATGTGCGAGCGACCATCGTTCGTTGGGAGAAGGGGCGAGCTGTGTTGCAACTTCAGATTGGCGGCGAATCCCGGAGAGTACGATTGCCGGTAATTGGGCACGTAATGGCACGCAATGCGGTAGCAGCGGCTGCTGTAGTCTTTGCTCTCGGATTTTCTCTGGAAGAAATTGTCAATGGCTTGCAGAAGGTGCAGCCGTTGAATCTTAATGGGCAAGGCAGAATGGTTGTGGAGCAGTATCAGGGAATTTGGGTGATTAACGATACGTATAACGCTAATCCTGTGTCAATGCAGGCTGCACTGGAAACTCTACAGCAATTGCCAGTAGCGGGACGACGCTTTGCTGTGCTGGGTGATATGCTGGAGCTGGGGGAAGCCTCGCTGGCCGCCCATAAAGCAATACTGGACTTTGCACATCAGCAGGGGATTTATGTCCTCGCCGTCGGAGAAGAATTTGCCCGTGCCTTTACGGAGATGAAATCCCGCGGTGGCAGCATCTGTGCTTCCGTTGAATGTGTCGGTTTTTTACAAAAGGAGCTTCGTCCCGGTGATGCAGTGTTGTTTAAAGGATCTCGGGGAATGGCAATGGAAAAAATTCTGGAGGCATGGAAACAGGGAAGGGTTGCTGACCGATGATTTATTGGCTGGCAATGTGGATTGAAACCCACTTCGCCCCGCCGGGGTTTGGGATCTTCCAGTATATCACTTTTCGAGCAGCAATGGCTGCTATTACGGCACTGTTGATTAGCTGGATTGTTGGTCCGTGGATCATCCGGAAACTCCGGGAGCGGCAAATAGGAGAGCAGTTAAAACAGGAGTTGCAGAGCGTTGGCAATCATTCTCGAAAAGCGGGAACACCGACAATGGGGGGAATTATCGTGCTGCTTTCCCTTCTTTTGCCAACTCTTCTGTGGGCGGATCTGACCAACGCCTATGTGATTGCTATTTTTTTCGTAACTGCTTTCCTGGGAATAGTAGGGTGGCTGGATGATTACCTGAAAGTGGTAAAAAAATTGCAAAAAGGACTGATTGCGCGTTACAAGTTAGCGGGACAAATTCTGGTTGGATTGTTGTTAGGTGGTTCGATTTACTTCTATCCAGAGCTGTATGGCGGTGCAATGGAAATGCTTCGGACAATGACAACGGTTCCATTCCAGAAAAATCTCAACTTTGATTTTGGGATCTTCTACATTCCGGTAGCTATTCTGGTTATTACTGCTACTTCCAATGCGGTAAATCTGACCGACGGCCTGGATGGACTTGCTATTGGAACGGTGGGTATTGCAGCGGCAGCAATGGCAGTGATTAGTTATGTGTCCGGGCACGCTAATTTTGCGAACTACCTGAATATTCCTTTTTTGCTGGGCAGCGGTGAGCTGAGCATCTTCTGTACTGCCCTGTTTGGTGCCGCGCTGGGATTTCTCTGGTACAACGCTTATCCAGCACAGGTCTTTATGGGAGATACTGGCTCATTAGCCCTGGGCGGTGCTCTGGGAGCTTTGTCAGTGTTAGTGAAAAAGGAACTATTGCTGCCAATTTTAGGTGGAATCTTCTTTGCAGAAGCTCTTTCAGTCATTGTTCAGGTGGTTTACTATAAGTATACTCGATGGCGGACCGGCACAGGGAAGCGAGTCTTTTTAATGGCGCCACTGCATCACCACTTTGAGCGAAAAGGGATTCCAGAACCCAAGATTGTGATCCGTTTTTATATCGTTGCTGTCATTTTAGCCATTCTTACAATGGCAACCTTTAAGGTGCGGTGATCGTATCCTGAAGCAAAGAAGTGTGGTACTTCAGCCATCGCAGGAACATTCCTCCAAGGAGCATAATGGCTGCGAAGTATCCCCAGCCCCAATGGAGAGGGGCTGCAGGATGGAAAAGGGAATAGAGCACCTCCAGAACAAAGAAGCTAATGGAGAGATTGATCCAGCCCGGATACTCCTGTCGAAGAACTTTGCGCCAGGAGAAGGGGCGATTGGAGGGACGATAAGACCGAAGTCGGGGGATAAAAGCTGGGGTAGATGTTGCCCATCGTTCAAACTGTTGTCCGAATTTCCGCCGCAGGAATGCTTCTTCTGCAAAAATAATGCGTTCGTAGTACAGCCAAAACAGAGCGATGAAGAGAAGAACGAGCCACCATAAGGCAGCCCAACTGACTACTCCCAGCATAATCAGAAAGTTTGCCAGATACAGGGGATGCCGAACGATTGAGTATGGTCCTGTGGTATTGAGAACTTCTGCTATTTGCCTCTCAGTATTCCGACCGGACGTGTTGGGCGGCACCTGACCAATGACCCATACTCGGAAAATAATGCCAACCAAGGAAACCAGAAAGCAAAGCATTTCCCAGGTCGGTGCGTGAGTTAAGGGGGTAGGGAGATCTTTACTGAAAGCAAAAGTTGCTGCAAGTAAAGGGAGAAAGAGCAACGGGATGTAGCTGCGATATCGAAAGAGCCAGTTACCCCAGCGTTCGCAATCTTCACGGAATGGCATTGAAAGCTGCATTCTCCAGTTATCGAAAAACAAGGATAACGATTCGAGTACGGGAGAACGTGTAAGTTTGGGCATCTGTTGGGAAGCAAAAACCAGTTAATAAAGCGATGCGGTCAGAAGTCAGGAAGTTTTGGCAGTAGCAGGGAATTTCGTAGTTTTGTGTTTCGTCAAAGGCACGATCAAGGTACACTGGCAATGATCGAAAGTTATCTACCAATCTTTGGGGCAACCTTTGCGGGGATTTTATTTGGTGCGTTTATGCTGAAGCTCCACGAGTGGTTTGGTCCGAAGCGCCCAACCACTGAGAAATTAACGACGTATGAAAGTGGGATGGTTCCATTCCACACGGCGCGACAGCGCTTTACCATCAAGTTCTATCTGGTTGCAATGCTCTTCATCATTTTTGATATTGAAATCGTCTTTATGTATCCCTGGGCAGCCGAATTTCGAGATCTGGGAGTTCAGGGGTACATTGCGATGGCATTGTTTATGATTCTGTTGTTTGTGGGATTCTTGTATGTTGTACAGAAGCGAGCACTGGAATGGGATTGATAGAAACTGTTGAGCAGCAGGGATTTCTAACTACTACAGTCGAAGATCTGGTAAAGTGGGCGCGTAAGAATGCCCTCTGGCCTATGCCCCTAGGGATTTCGTGTTGTGCCATCGAAATGATGGCATTTGCTGGTCCCAAGTTTGATGTTTCCCGCTTCGGCGCTGAGGTTTTCCGATTTTCACCCCGGCAATCTGATTTGTTGATTGTTGCTGGTACGGTGACCTATAAAATGTCGTGGGTGGTCCGCAAAATCTATGATCAGATGCCAGACCCCAAGTGGGTTATTGCTATGGGAGTCTGTACATCTACGGGAGGGATGTATCGGAGTTATTCAGTTGTTCAGGGTATCGATCAATTTTTGCCTGTGGATGTTTATGTGGGAGGATGTCCACCGCGTCCAGAGGCTCTATTGAAGGCTCTGATGATGATTCAGGAAAAAATTGATCGTGAGCGCGCGATCATCATCGATGAACAGGGGGAAACTCGAGAAATTCCGAAAGTACTGCAACCGCCGGTTTCGATTGAGGACGTTGTTCAAGAAATAGTAGAGTCGTAGGGAATGGCAAACGAGTCGAAGTTCTACCCGTATGCTCGGATTGTGACGGGTGTTGCTGTTGCAGCAGTCTTGCTCATTTTGGTTTCCAATCTTCGGGGATTTTTTGTTCGTCCAGAGGATGATCCGGAATGGACACCACCACCGGGTAGTGAACTGGTAACTCAGACTGCTGAGGCGGAGCAACAGGTGGCAAGTGGACCAGGTGCAACTCTTTATGCTCAGCATTGTGCTACTTGTCATCAGCCGAATGGGAAAGGGTTAGCGAACGTTTATCCACCGTTGGCAGGGTCAGAATTGTTGCAGGGAGACCCGGCTCAGTCTATAGCAATTGTTCTGCACGGGTTTCAGGGTAAGATTCAACGGAATGGCAAAGAATATAACGGTGTGATGACTCCATTCGGCAATTTATTATCAGATGAAGAAATTGCACAGATTCTAACCCACGAACGCTCCAGTTGGGGAAACAGTGCTGAGCCGGTCACACCGGAAATGGTTGCACAGGTGCGTGAAATGACAAAAGGGCGCACCCAGCCAATGACAGAAGAGGATTTGAGAAAGCTGAAACCAGTTTCGCAGTGAATTGTGATAAAATTCCAGAGGATTAAGAGGATACATTGAACAGAGTGGTGTTTCATTTTGGGTGATAATTTGAGATTTTCATTGAAGATTCGGAAAAGCGCTTTTCGTAAATGCAGAAAAACAGAGTACGCAGAGATGAGGTTGTAGGGAATAATGCAAGATAGCACAGCTCCAGATAGCAACCAAATTCAAAAGACACAGTATCGGCTTTACTGGTTTAGTATTGGAGTTGCATCCTGTGTATTGCTTCTCATTACTGTCGGGGGGCTTGTTAATAGTGCGGGAGCAGGACTTTCCGTTCCTGATTGGCCTACAACCTATGGCGAGAATATGTTTTTATTCCCGCTCCATAAGTGGAAAGGGGGGATTGTATATGAGCACGGACATCGACTCCTTGCCAGTTTGGTGGGATTCTTTATCGTGCTCCAGTTTTTGGGAGTGTGGATTGTAGAAAGGCGGCCGGAGCGGCGATGGGTGCGATATTTGTCTCTGATGGCGGTGGGAGCAGTTATTGTGCAGGGCATTTTGGGAGGATTGACGGTACTGTATCAACTGCCGCCGGAGATTTCCATCTCCCATTCTTTGCTGGCAGAGTTTCTGTTTCTGTTGACAATTCTGCTGGCGGTAGTTACCGATCCTCGTTTTCCGCGTCGTGAAGTGCAACCCGTCCGCATCTCAGGGCGATGGCGAAAGTTTTTGGGGGTAATCGTTGCTGCATTGTTTATCCAGATCTTTTTGGGCGCTTTAACCCGCCATACGCACAGCGGGTTGGCAATCCCTGATTTTCCCTTAGCGTATGGTGCGTTAGTACCGGAGTTTTCGGATTACCATATCACGATCCATTATATGCATCGAGTCGGTGCTCTCATCGTTGGTATTCTGATTCTCATTGCAAGCTGGAAACTGTGGCGACACCGTGCAGAATTGCCTCGACTTCGCCTGCCAGCCATAATGCTCAGTGTACTGTTGGTAGTGCAAATTCTCCTGGGCGGTGGCATTGTTTGGTCGTATCGGGATGTTTTGATTACTACCCTGCATGTAGGCGTTGGCGCTGCAATGCTGGGATTGAGTTTTTTGCAGTATTTGCTGTTTCGTTTCTATTACGCTCCTGACAGTGCCTCAGAAATGGCCGTGTCAGCAACAGACTATAAAACGGTGGTTGCAAATGCAAAGTGAATTATAGGGAGAGGAAAACCGCTCGATGCCGGAATTGCGGTCACAACAGGAAGAAGTTGCAGTCGTATCGAGTGCTGAGAAAATGCGAGCATACTATGAATTAACGAAGCCAGGCATTGCCCAGATGGTTGTGCTCAGTGCAGCAGCAGGATATTTGTTCGCTGTGGATCATTTTCTTGTCTATTTTGCAGACTGGCGTCACGTGCTGCACTTTCTGGGATTTCTTGTTGGTGTTGCTTTGGTAGCTTCTGCCAGTGGAACCTTAAATCATTATGTGGAGCGCGATGTTGATGCAGTAATGCGTCGGACGGCTAATCGTCCGTTACCCAGCGGTAGAGTGACTCCGGCAAAAAGCTTAAGATTTGCTATTGCTTTAGCATTGGCAGGTTTTTTTATCCTGGCCCTGATCAATTTCTTTGTTTTAATTCTTGCTGTTTTAACGCTGGTTAGCTATATTGCGGTGTATACGCCGCTCAAAAAGCGGACGGTGTGGAATACCTACGTTGGAGCAATTCCCGGAGCTTTGCCTCCATTGGGAGGTTGGGTAGCTGTACAGAATAGTTTTGACTTATCGGGATGGCTCCTTTTTGGTCTCCTGTTTCTCTGGCAAATCCCGCATTTTTTCTCTTTAGCATGGTTGTATCGAGAAGATTTCAAGGCAGGCAATTTCCGGATGCTGTCTGTTGTTGATCCCTCTGGAAGAGTGGTTGGAGTGCATACGGTGTTGACGACGATTGCTTTGATAGCGGTGTCCTTGTGGTTGTATTTTGCCGCTGATCTTAATCTGTTATATGTAGTGGGCAGTATATTACTCGGCATTTATCTTGTATGGCACGCTCTTCGGTTCTGGCGTCAGCCAAGTGATCAGCAAGCACGGAAATTGTTGATCGCTTGTTATTTGTATCTGCCGGCTATATTGCTTATTCTATTGCTTGGGAAATGGTAATGTTGTGATCCTTTGCTTATGGTGGAAGATTTGCAGCATATTAAGGTTACTCTTTGACAGTTGCCGGTTTGGGAGTAGCGGCGCCTCCTTCGTTTGATTTTTGTAGCCAGAGTAAAAGTTGAATAAATCGAAGGTCAAGCGATGCACAACAAGGTGAGAGCGCTTGGTGCTTTCCTTTTGGGAATTGCATTTGTATGGAGTGGGTGCCAGCGACAGGATCCAGTTATGGAAGAGGCAAAGAAAGCTTTAAAAGTGGTAGGAGAAGTTCCGGATTTTACGGCGGAGAATTACGATGGACGAGTTATTACCAAACAGGATCTCTTAGGCAATGTTTGGGTAGTGGATTTCTTTTTTACTTCCTGTGGGGGACCGTGTCCTATTATGAGTTCCCAATTATCAGTGTTGCAAAGTGAATTTGCAGATGTCACCGATTTTAAAGTAGTCTCATTTACTGTGGATCCTGATACTGATACTCCTGAAGTATTGAAAAAGTATGCCGCAAAGTATGGAGCAAAACCGGATAAGTGGTATTTTTTACGGATGGACTTGGATAAATTGATTCCTTTAGCAGAAAAGGGATTTCGCGTTGCTCCCCCAGTTGAGCCTGCAGCGCATGCAACGCATTTTATTCTGGTAGACCGCTGGGGACGCATTCGTGGCTATTATCCCGGAACGGATACGCAGGCGTACGAAAAGCTGGCAGCAATGGTAAAGCTATTGCTGAACGAAAATGAACCTGCGTGATCTCCCCACGCTCAATGCTACACTGAATTTTCTAAGTTTTATCTTTTTGCTCATCGGCTATCGCTGCATCCGGCGCAAAAATGTCCGATGTCACCGGAAAATGATGCTTGCTGCTTTTACGACCTCTGTGTTGTTTCTTCTATCATATCTTACCTATCACTTTGCCGTTGGAGTGATCACTCCTTTTCGAGGAACTGGATTCTGGCGGATAGTTTATCTGGGTATTCTGATTTCACACTCGGTGCTGGCAGCAATTGTCCCATTTCTGGCGGTTGTGACCCTTTATCGAGGATTAAAAATGCAGGTAAAGCGCCACCGGGCAATTGCCCGGTGGACGTTGCCAGTGTGGTTATATGTTTCTATTACTGGCGTTCTGGTCTACTTGATGTTGTACGTGTGGTTCTAAATTGAAAATGGAAATTTTGCTGTCAGTATTTACTGTCTGAGCGAATTTTGTTATTTTTGCGTTCTTTGTAATGCCCCTTGCTGCTGATACTGTTGTGCGGGCGATGGTAGAAGCGGATTCGCAAGATGAAAGCAAGGGAAAATGGTGGGATGAGTAAACGGTAGTAATTGTGCGTCTGGTAAAGTGCGTAATAGTGAGCGTCGGGATTAGAAGCAAAACGTTGCTGGTATAAAGAAGTTTTAGTACTCTGCTACCGGTGGAGCCGGTCGACAAGTAAGAAAGTGGGGTTTTAAAAGAGGGCAAGGGTGAATGTTTACAAAAGACATTGATGCCAAGATCAAACGTAGTATTGGGCTGACCTTGTTTGTGTTAGTAGCCAGTGCTGTCAGTGCATATTTTGGTTTGCATCCACGAGTGACTGATGTCGGATATCGACCGACCCAGCCAATTCCGTTTTCCCACAAGTTACACGCTGATACCTTAGGCATTAAGTGTATGTACTGCCATACAGGCGTTGAAGTTTCAAAGCATTCTCCCGTACCCGAGACACAAACCTGTATGAATTGCCATATTGCGGTGGGGATAGATAATCCGAAGCTGGCAGGTGTTCGAGAAAGCTGGGAGCAGAATAAGCCTATAGCGTGGCGACAAGTGCACAAGTTGCCGGAGTATGTGCACTTTAATCACAGTGTGCATATCCTCGCGCAGATCGATTGTGCATCGTGTCACGGAGAGGTTGAAAAGATGGGGGTGGTAACCCAGATGCAGCCCCTTACGATGGGGTGGTGTTTGAATTGCCATCGAAATCCTGAAAAATATGTTGTTCCTGCGCGTCCAATTTCTGGCATTTTTACAGGAACTGAGATGGCAGCGTGGGGGCAGAGCAAACCAACCTGGGGTAGCGGCCGATGGCTCAAAGTCAAAGATGGGAAGATTGAGGCGATAGGCAAGCAAGAATATCAGTTCGTTGCAGCGGACGTTGCAGGCATTGTCATACCGAAGAAGCCCAGCAAGGGACCGGAAACGTGCTCAGCCTGTCATTATTGAGATTTTCTGAGAATGAGAAGTGTATCTTAACGTGGGTGAAGATCAGATGAGTCAGAAGGGGAAGCGTTTACTGCATACCCGCAAAGGGTGGAAGACCCTCAAAGAGTTTTTCAAAGATCCAGCAACTCTTGCGAAGATGAAGGAGCGGCGGGAGAATGAATTTCCAGCAGGTTTCCACTCACCAGCAGAAGACGATGGGATCACAATGGATCGGCGGACCTTCTTAGCATTACTTTCGGCATCTATGGTGGTGACTGCTACTGCTTGCCGCCGTCCAGACTATAAATTAGTGCCAGCGGTTAAATCCGTGGAATACCGGGTGCCGGGAGTTGCCAATTACTATACCACCGTTTTTCAGCACGGCAATGTTGCCTACGGGGTCGAAGTAAAGACTCGTGAGGGGCGACCGGTGCATCTGGATGGGAATGTGGATCATCCTGTGAGCGGCGGAAAAAGTAGCGCTCTACTCCAGGCACAGTTGTTGACATTGTACGATCCCGATCGGATGACAACAGCACGGTTAAACGGAAGAAGTGCGCCTCCGAAAACCGTGTTGAAATCGCTGATAGATGCAATTGGAGTGGCTGCGATTTCCGGAGGTAAAACATACTTTCTTGTTGAGGAACATTGCTCTCCGACATTGGAGTCGCTCTATCAATTGCTGCAGGAAGAAGGAATAGAGGTTGTTCAATTTCCTGGCATCTTTGCTGATACGCCGGCAGCGGTGAATCAGCAACTCTTTGGAATCGATGGAGAATTTGTGCCGCAGTTGCAAAAAGCGGATACCATTTTATCTGTTGATGCCGATTTTCTGGGAACTGACAAGTTGTGGGTGTATCATACACGCCACTTTGCCAATGGGCGCAGTCCGTCCCCGGAACATCCCGAAATGAAAAAATTATTGGTCGCTGAGGCAGCACTCAGTCTCACGGGTGCAAAAGCGGATCATCGAATTAAACTCCATCCAGCGCAGTACAATAATTTCTTAGCTGCTGTGCTGCTTTCCGTTGCGGAATTGACCGGACAATCTCAGTGGAAGGCAGTGGCGCAGAAAGCTAATCCTTCAGCACTGGAGCCTGAACTCCAGGAGCAAGCCAAGCAGGTGGCAGTTGCACTGACACAGCAGGGGCAGCAGGGGGTCGTGCTGGTCGGGGCACACCTGTCGCACACGGCTCACGCACTGGCAGCTGCATTGAATCAGGCACTGGGTGCCTTTGGGAAAGGCAAAGTTTTCGATTCCCAATATGTCCTGCCGAACAGTCATCAAAAGCAGCCGGGATTGCAAAAGTTTCTTCAGGATTTGGCAGCTGGCAATGTACAAACGATTGTTTTTCTGAATACCAATCCTTACTACTACGGCACTACCCAGTTACAGGAGTTGCTGGATAAAGTAGAAGAGAAGTATAGCTGTGCTCTGTACTATGATGAGACTGCCCGGAAAGCGAAAGGCTTTATTCCCGCGGCGCATTTTCTGGAGCACTGGAACGATGCAGAAGCTTTCGACGGAACTTTAACATTGCAACAACCCGTCATTGCCCCATTAAACGAAAACAGCATTGACATTCCAACGCTTGTCTTTGAAGTTGCGAAGGCACTTGGAAAAGTTGAGGACGAAAATTTCTTTGCTTATTTGCAAGGGCGCTGGGAGGCCGAATGGGAAGCTTCGGAAGCGGAAGATATTGCGGATTATTTTTCAGATCACTGGATTAATGTTTTGCGAAAAGGAGCCTATGTGCCGTGGGCGGCCCAAACGCGGGAGGTGTCGGTGGCAACACCTACTCCGGAGCAGGTTGGTGCATTAGTACAGTCAGCTTCTGCTGCCCAGAATCTCGTATGTTACGTAACGCCGGATTACACCATCTATGATGGCAAGTATGCCAATAATGCCTGGCTGTTAGAGCTTCCGGATCCCATTACCAAAGTGGTATGGGATAATGTTGCCGCGATGAGTTATCAAACGGCGAAGAAGCTGCATTTGAAGCAAGAGGACGTTGTGGAATTGGAAACGCCGCGGGGAAAAGTGTTAGCGGCTGTCTATCTACAGCCTGGGATGGCAGATGATGTGATCCATATTACCTTGGGATGGGGACGTACCGCAGGAGGGATTGTGAGTGAACGCAAAGGTTCCAATGCGTATCGGCTGGTGGACGGAATTGTCGATGGGCAAACAGTCGGGTATTATGAGGCAAAGCTTCAGACAACCAAACATCGGTATCCGATCGTGACGACCCAGGAACATTTCCTGATGGAGGGAAGACCTATTGTGCTGGAAACCACCTTGTCAAGAATTCAGGCAGGCAATGAGGAGTTAATTGAGCGAGTCGAAGTTCCCGGAAAACCGGAAGATCAACCATTTGCAGAGCCGCCCAGCATTATGGCAGAATATGAGTATGAGGGACACCGCTGGGCGATGGTGATTGACTTGTCAAAATGTACAGGATGTAGTGCTTGTATCATTGCTTGTCAAGCAGAAAATAATGTTCCTACTGTAGGAAAAGATGAGGTACGTCGAGGGCGGGAGATGCACTGGATTCGGCTGGATCTGTACTATATTGGTGATCCCGAGAATCCGGAAGTTGCCGTTCAGCCAATGCTTTGCCAGCATTGTGAAAATGCTCCGTGTGAAAATGTCTGTCCAGTGGCTGCTACCGTTCATAGTCCTGAGGGACTGAATGAGATGGTGTATAATCGGTGTGTAGGAACGCGGTATTGCTTGAATAACTGTCCGTATAAAGTGCGGCGTTTCAACTTTTATGACTATCACACGGAGACTCGATCGCCGATTGAAATGGTCTTTAACCCAGATGTGACTGTCCGGATGCGAGGGGTTATGGAGAAATGTACTTTCTGTGTGCAGCGGTTGAACGAGGCAAAATGGCATGCCCGGCAACAGGGGCGGGATCGAGTGAAAGATGGGGAAGCCGTGACGGCGTGTCAACAAGCCTGCCCTGCTGATGCCATTATTTTTGGCGATCGGAATGATCCGAAGAGTCGAGTCCATCAACTGTGGACCAATGAGCGCGGATACTGGGTGTTAGAAGAGTGGAATACCCGTCCACAGGTGACTTATCTGGCGAATGTCCGCAATGATGATTCCGTTGCATAGAGTGGAAAGTTGTTCCATTAAAATATGTAAGAAAGCCTATGGAAGTGCAGGAATACGCAGGTGCTGAGGTGAAGCAGAAGCGATGGGATTGGGGAAAACTGCGGGAGCCGCTGGTTTTAGGTGAACCCACGCTCCATAAAGTGACGGCCGATATTGGGCAAATCATCGATCGTCCGCCGACGGTCAAGTTCTGGATTGCTATCCTGATTACGGGAACCTTAGCAGCAATTGGATTTGCCTGTATCGCTTATACGGTTGCCACGGGAATTGGTGTCTGGGGCAATAATAATCCCGTCGGCTGGGGATGGGCGATTACCAACTTCGTGTGGTGGATTGGGATTGGTCACGCAGGAACGCTGATTTCTGCTATTCTGTACCTGTTTCAGCAGAAATGGCGGACAGCCATTAATCGCGCTGCTGAGGCGATGACCATCTTTGCTGTGATGCAGGCAGGTTTGTTCCCATTGATCCATACTGGACGTCCGTGGTTGGCAGCGTACTGGTTGTTTCCGTATCCCAACCAAATGCAAATGTGGGTAAACTTCCGATCCCCGCTGGAATGGGATGTTTTTGCTGTGGGAACGTACTTTACGGTATCACTGGTATTCTGGTATACCGGTTTGATTCCAGATTTTGCAGCTTTGCGAAACTTCTTCCGTAGCAAAGTGAAGCGTTCAGTATACACCTTCTTTAGTCTGGGCTGGACAGGATCGACACGGGCGTGGCGGCACTATGAGATGGCATATCTGATTCTGGCAGGACTCTCAACGCCGCTGGTGTTATCAGTGCACTCCATCGTTTCAATGGATTTTGCGATGGCAATTCTGCCCGGCTGGCATACGACCATTTTCCCGCCGTATTTCGTTGCTGGAGCGATTTTCTCCGGGTTTGCAATGGTCATTACCCTGATGGTCATTGCCCGTGAAGTGCTGGGACTTCATAACTACATTACTCTGTACCACTTCGATAATATGAATAAAATTTTGCTTGCTACCGGCATGATGGTAGGGTATGCGTATTCGATGGAGTTTTTTATTGCCTGGTATGGAGCAAATCCTTATGAGCAGTTTGTGTTCATCAACCGGGCAACCGGTCCCTATTGGTGGGCGTATTGGACGATGGTTTTTTGTAATGTCGTCGTGCCGCAGATTTTCTGGTCGAAGAAGATGCGGCGAAATATTCCAGTGATGTTTGTCGCTTCGATTCTGGTCAATGTTGGAATGTGGTTTGAGCGCTTTACTATTATCGCCACCTCATTGCATCGGGATTTCCTACCGGCCAGTTGGGGATATTATGCGCCAACGTGGGTGGAAGTAGGCATTTATGTTGGAACAATTGGATTTTTCTTGACGCTGTTTATGCTCTTTGCCAAGTACGTGCCGATTATCGCAATTTCTGAAGTTAAAGCCGTGCTGCCGGGATCGCAGCCGAAACATCATTAAAGATGATCTGGTAAATCTGGTAAGGCAAGTTGGAAAAAAGGATACAGCAATGATGGCAGGGACGAAGAAGACAGCACCGGTTGCCGTGATGGGTGATTTCGAGGATCCAGATGCTTTGCTGAAAGCAGCAGAGAAAATTGCCAATGCTGGTTATACGGCATTTGATATCTATACCCCGTATCCTGTGCATGGTCTGGATCGGGCGATGAAATTACCGAAAACGAAACTTTCGTTTTTCTCATTACTGGGAGGATTAGCAGGATTCTTTACGGCATTGCTTATGATTTGGTGGACTGGTGCAGTAGATTACAAACTCAACATTGGGGGGAAACCTTTGTTCGCTTTCCAGTTTGCTGTGCCGATCACCTTTGAATTGACAGTACTGTTTTGCGCACTAACTACGTTTGCTGTGATGTTGGTATTGAGTAAACTGCCGAAGTGGTATTCTCCCTATCAACACGATAAGGGGTTTCAACGGGCAGTGGATGATCTTTTTGTTGTAGCGATTCCCGCCAGCGATCCTCGTTTTATCTTAGAGGATGCTAAGCGATTGCTGGAAAACGTTGGGGCAAAGAATGTTCGAGTTGTAGAAGATTAGGTGATGGGATCGATGAAAAAGACAGTGCGCTTTCGTACCATTTTCTGGAGCCTTGTAGGGATTGCCTTTGCCATTTTCTGGGTTTTGCTATTGTCGGGCAATATCCTCTGGACATCAGATACTCCACCTTTGCAGGTAATTCGCGATATGGATAACCAGATGCGGATTGCACCGCAAGAAGAGTATCCATTTTTCCCGGATCGTTCTTCAGATCGTCCTCCTTTACCTTATACGGTTCCGCGGTATGCACAGGTATATACACCGGAGACAGTGGATGAAGCATTGGAAAAGTATCCGGAAAATCCCCTGCCGGTGACAGAATTTGTCCTAGCGCGCGGAAAGAATCGATTCGAGACTTTTTGTACTCCCTGTCACGGAGTTGAAGGGAAAGGAGATGGACCGGTGGTGAAACGTGGATTTCCAGCGCCACCCGATTTGAATCGGGATATCACGCGGGGATATCCCGATGCCCAGATTTTTCATATTATCAGCCGTGGACAGAATGTAATGCCCGGTTATGCAAATAAACTATCCGAAGCTGACCGGTGGGCAGTTGTGCATTATGTCCGATGGTTGCAGCAGCGGGCAGCACAGACAACAGAAAGTTCGTCAATGGAGGCGGGAGAGTAAGCAAATGGAAAGGTACGTATTAGGAAACAATGCTCCATTTGTACAGAAACTAAAGCGCCTGGCGTTGATTTTAATTGTGATTGGAGCAATCGGGAGTGTTGCTGGCATTATCTTGAACTATTCCCATTTTATGCTGAGCTATCTGGTGGCAGTTATGGTAGTAGGTGGCATTAGCGTTACTGCACTGTTTTTTGTGATGATTCAATTTCTCACCCGAGCAGGCTGGAGTGTGCTAATTCGACGCGTGCCGGAATTTCTGGCAGCATTTACTCCCTTCCTGATTTTTGCTTTCTTGCCAATACTTTTCGATACATGGGTGACCCATTCGATTTTTGAGTGGACGCATAAAGAGGTTGTGATGCAGGATCATGTTTTACAGAGTAAAGCGCCATATTTGAACGAGATTTTCTTTACAATCCGAACTCTGCTCTACGTGCTGGCGTGGTTCTGGATGTATCGGGTCATTATTGGTAATTCTCTGCGACAGGATGAGACAACTGACATAGCCCCGACGCTGACAAACTTTAAGCGTTCCGGGCCTTTTGTTGTGTTGTATGGATTAACGCTGACCTTTGCTGCTTTTGATTATCTGATGTCTTTACAGCCGCATTGGTACAGTACTATTTTTGGTGTCTACTTCTTCGCTGGCTCTTTTGTCGCAACAATTGCCCTGATTACTATTTTCGTCGTTCTTTTGAAAGAAGGAGGATATTTACCGGGAGTAACCGTGGAGCATTATCACAATTTGGGTAAATATTTGTTTGCCTTTACGGTGTTTTGGACTTATATCGCATTTTCCCAGTATTTCCTGATCTGGTACGGTAACATTCCTGAGGAAATTCTCTTTTATTTGCGTCGGTATGAACCTGGTTGGATTGTGGTAAGCTGGGCGTTACTCTTTGTGCATTTTATCATTCCCTTTGTTTTACTGCTGCCACAAAAGAGCAAACGGAATCCCAAAATGCTGCTGTTTGTATCCGCGATGATTTTGGTAATTCATTATTTCGAAATGCATTGGGTTGCGGTCGCTGCCCATTATAAAACCTTTACGTTTGGTTATGAAGAAATTGCGGCTATTGCCCTATTGGGAGGTATTTTCTTGTGGATTACTGCTCAGCGCTTTGCAAAGTATAACTTAATTCCAGCTCAGGATCCATTTTTGGAAGAATCGAAAGAGGCGGTTTCATGGGGTAATGCCAGTTGAACGACACGGTCTTATCTCTGTAAGGCTTCCCGGTAGCGGGGGGGATAGGAGCTTTTCTCTGGTCTTTGCGCGTGGAAGGTAGTAAATTGTTCTGCGCCATTTTCCGCAGTAGTAGCGGTCCGGAGTATATGGTCATTGGAACTATTACAAAGCTGCTTAACAAGGGAAGAGGGGATAGAAGGTATGCGCTGGGATGGAGCGAGGGTTATGCGTCAGGAAAGATTTTAAAGAGCTTGACTGTTAGATGGATATTTGTTAACTTTGTATTTCCGGAGGGGAAGTAAAAATAAAAAAGTGAGGGGGCTGATGCGGCGTTCAATTCGATGGAAAATATTGGTGCCTATCATAGTCATAGCTGTAATAGTCTTCGCCGGAGTATTCTGGCTAATTCGTCAACTGTTCGTTGATGCGAAAATCCATGATTCTGTTGAAAAAGCACGGGCAATTTTATTGCAAGTTGAAGGGGCGCGTGAATACGTTGCTCAGCAACTGCGGGCTGGTGTGCTGCGGATGGACACAACCGACAAAGAGAAAATCCTTCTAGCTGTTCCGGTATTCAGTGCAATGAAGGTAGGGGAGGAGAAATCGAAGGAGTTAGGTGTACAATTCCGAGTTCCTAAGTTTTATCCACGTAATCCGGATAACGAACCCGATGCCTTTGAGGCGAAGGTTTTACGCATTTTGGAAAAAGGGGATGTTCCCGAATACTGGGCAATTGATTCGGCTACCAATACCTTGCGGTATTTTCGCCCGGTCAAACTGACTGAAGAGTGTATGATGTGCCACGGCGATCCAGCAAAGTCGATGGAGTATTGGGGCAGGTCAGATGGAAAGGACATCACGGGGTATCGAATGGAGGGATGGAAGGTTGGAGAAGTACACGGAGCATTTGAAATTATTGTACCGCTGAATCCGATTTTTGCAGAGATTGGAGATATCGTTCAAAACTTTCTGGGGGTTTTCGGAGGAGGATTGTTACTACTTGTTGCGGTGGTGTTAGGCGTTGTTATGGGTATTGCAAAGCCGATTCAGCGAATTACGGAAATTGTGAAGAAAGTTGCTAAGAAAGACTACTCAGTAAGACCTGAAGAAGGACTGTTGAAGCGACAGGATGAGATAGGAGTATTGTCTAACAATATTCAGGTGATGGTTGAACAATTGCAACAAGCGGAGGAAGAGGCGGAACAGCTTCGGCAGTTGATGGATCAGCGAATTCAACAGATAGCCGATTATCTTCATAAAGTTGCACAGGGGCATTTGGATTTTGCCTTTCATTTTGAAGATCAACAGCTTTCCAGTGGGGCGCAGCGACAGTTGGAGCAAAGCTTTGAACAAATGGTTTATGAGTTGCGTCATATGCTAGGAACCTTGCGTCAGGTGGGAGTAGATCTCCAAAATATTGCGCAGGTTGTGACAGAAGAAATTAAGAGTTTTGAGCATCAGAACAATGAGCAAGCCTCAGCCTTGAACCAGGTTGCCGTATCGCTGGAGCAGATGAGCACCGCCATCGATGAAGTGGCACGGCGTATCACGCATTTCCGGTCCTTGGTTGGTGAAGTGACACAGATGGTTCTCCACACACAGCAGTCTGCACAGAATTTGATCGCTTCTTTCCGTAGCATTGCACAGATCGTACAGCTTATGGAAGAGGTGACGACATCGCTCAAAGAGAAGTCCAACGAGATTACCACGGTTGTTGACATTATTGAAGAAGTCGCAGAGCAGACAAATCTACTGGCATTGAATGCAGCAATTGAAGCAGCACGGGCGGGCGAAGCTGGACGTGGATTTGCGGTGGTGGCGGATGAAGTTCGGAAGTTAGCAGAACGGACACAGGAGTCGACACAGCAGATTCGACAAACCGTTGCTTCGACGAATGCTGAAGTTGATCGAGTCTTAGAGGTTGTGCAGGAAGGAGCTGTCAAAATGGAGGAGGGTGAACAGGTTGCGGCTAAGGCCAGCGAGGATATGGAAAAAATTTCTGCTGCTGTGCAGGATTTTGATCAGATCGCTTCGGAAGTAGCTGCTGCTGCTGAAGAGCAATCAGCCACGGTTCGCGAAATTACCCATTCCTTCCAGTCCGTGACTAATGCTGTGCAGCAGGGTGTGGCGATGATGCAGTCAATTTCTGCACAAGTATCAAAACTCAATCAAATTACGGAGCAGTTAGCTGAGCTAATGTCTCATTTTCGATTGGGAGTGGGTGAATCATCTGCATCTATTGAAACCGGTAACGGTCAGCCGACAAAAGCTTTAACACAAGCTTCATCTCAATAGAAGTTGTAATGATCATCCACGGGCATCCAATTTTGGGTAACGTGTAAGGGGGCACTGCTTATTGCAGTGTAAACCCTCAAATATAGGTAGAGGTAGTGCGAGAGCTAATACGCCTCGCACTGCTTATAGTAGTGTACTCCCTCAAATATAGTGGGATAGGCGTGGAATCAATGGGTATGGTTGGGAGTCTGTTGTGGTGGAAGTAAAGGTTGAAAAGGGCAAAGGATAGGGACAATGGCATTAAAAATTTATACGCGTACTGGCGATCAGGGAACAACAGCTTTGTTCGGTGCTGGTAAAGTTTCCAAGTCAAATGTTCGAGTACAAGCGTATGGTGAGGTTGACGAACTCAACGCTGTGGTAGGAATCGTGCGGAGTAGCAAGCCTCCTGAACCGCTCTCGGAACAATTGCGGGTAATTAGCGAATGGCTCTTTACTTTAGGAGCGGATTTAGCAACGCCGCAGAGTACATCATTAGCAATTTCTCGGATATCACCACAGTATACGCAGCAGTTGGAACGATGGATTGATCAGTTTGAAGAGCAATTGCCCCCGTTGAAACACTTTATTTTGCCCGGTGGCTTGCCTTCAGCCGCTTATTTACACCTTGCCCGGACGGTCTGCCGCCGAGCTGAACGCGCGATCGTAGCATTAGCAGAGAATGAGGATATCGGTCCCAATATTTTGCCTTTCATCAATCGACTATCAGATTTCTTTTTTGTTGCGGCGCGCTGGGCGAACTACCAGGGAGGAGTCGCGGATGAGCCGTGGCAGCCGTCCGTGTAAACGTAGAGAACATTACTCTGTTCGAGGACGGGGATTCAAGAAGGTTTCGTGAATACTTTGCATTGCCTGATATAGCTGAAGGATTTCTTCTTCTACAGGGTCGAGATGCACATTCGACGGCGGAAGTGGAATGTCTGTTTGAAAAGGGATGTTCTCTGAAGGAATTGGACGGTATTGGAAAAGCAGTTGGTTGGGAATGGGTAAATGGCGAAAAACGCGATATTGTTGCAGATGACGTACTGCGGAGAGATCCAGAAAGACGGGCATAGTAGTGCGGTTCAGCATCATATCTAAAAGGCGTTGGTACCAGCGTTCAATTTCCACTGTAGATTGGAGCTCGTCACGCTCGAATTGTCGAAGGTAGCGGAGGAAATGACTCAAAGCTGGTTCCCACTGTCTGGTAAGTTGCGGATAGCGCTGCTGAATTTGTTCGACGTACCACGCCCGGTTCTGCCATAACGGGAGGTCAATCATTATAATGTGGGGGTAGCGCTGCTGAACAATCTGGAAATAAAGAAACGGAGAGTACAGTTGCCAGTTGCCAGTGAGGACCAGAGCGGAGGAATCGATCGGAGCAAGCGATTGCTGGACAAAAGCTGGAGTAAGGCGAATTTCAGAGCGATCCAGAGTGGGAAAACGGAAAATGCCAGCAACGATCGGAGGTAGAATGAAAAGAAACGCCAGCGGTTTGTGAGCCATTACTTTCCATTTTTCAAGGAACTGTCCCAATCCTATCGGTGCTAAAAAACAGATTAGAAGTAACATAGGGAGTAGATAAGCATCTCGATCCTGCGCAATGTCATAAGAAGCAGTGTAGATTAACCCGAACATAATGCTGAGAAGAATGCCATAAACCCACTGGCGATGCTGCCGTTGCCAGAGTACTTTGAAGCCGCCTATTGCCAGAAGTAAAGCGATGAAAGACACTGCTCCGTTGAGGAGTTCTAAATTTTCTTTGAACAGTTCTAATCGGCGCTGGAGCGATGCCTGAAATAAGTTAACCTGATATTGCTTTGCCGTTAAATGGTACCAGAGTCGTTCCAGAGTTGCGGGATCGCCCCAGTTTATGGGAGGATTGGCTTGTGCTCGGAGGAGGAGGAAAGCAGCGCCGATAAGGTACATTATGCCGGCAGCGAGGACGAAGTACCGAAACTCACCACCTGCGAACTGCCACCGCGTTCTGCGCTTTCTTTTCCAGAAGGTGCTTACGATCAGTGGGAAGAAAAACAGTGCAGAAACCAGGTGGGTATGGAGGCTGATTCCCCAGAGTATCCCGATCCAGAGCCAGGTGTATCGTCGCCGAATCTGCAGGAGCCAGAGGGTCAGAGCCAATAGCAAAGTGTTGAGGGTATATACTTCTGCAGTGGTTGCCCAGCGCCAGAGCAAATCTGATTGCCAGAGAAGAGTAGTTCCCAGTAGTGCTAAGCTTATCGCCAGCCATTGAGGAAAGTTAGAGCGACGGTAGAACTGAACAAGTGCCAGAAAAAGGCAAGTTCCGGCTAACGTTGCTGCCAGGGCAGAGAAGGCATTCATTGCCACTGCCGATGATGAAGAAAGTAAATGCATCCATAGCCATCCTAAGAAAACGTAAGTGGGGAATCCTGGGGCATGAGCAATTCCTAAGGTCCAACTGGCAGCGATTAGTTCTCCGCTGTCGGTATGTCCAACGTCCGGATAAGCAGTGAGAAGGTAGGCAATCAGAGCAATGACGGAAGCCAGGAGGAGAAGGAAGATAGGAAGCGTTTTGGGTACAGTTTGCCCTTTGGGTTCCTGATCGTTTACAGAGCGTTGCAGTTTCATTGGAGTATTCAGTTTAGATTGCTCATTGTGAAGGCAACAAACGCCCGCCTACTTTTCTCTATTGTGTTCGTATGTTACGTGTTACCGTTGTCGATAAAGGTTCAGTGGCAAAAAGATGGTTCTACTAAGATTTGCAAGATAGTTTTTTTGCTGTTCTTCGGGAAGAGTAAGAAAGAAGCGGCGCTGCCAGGTTCGTTCTCCGACGGCTGTTGTCAGAAAATAACTCCAGAAGGCAGCAGATAAATAGCCCAGAAGTTGAGGGAGAGGATAATGGGTAAAAAGAGCGACAAAGAAAATCAGTGTGAGAGCAAGTAGAAAAAGGAGATTTTCCAGGATATCAGCGATCAGGCGCTGCCGATGGTAAGGGGGGAGGAGGCGACGACGTTCTCGGTGCTGGCTCAATACCCATCCAAGAGTGCCTCCGAGCAGCGTAAAGCTGAAGGAGAGAATTGGTTCCAGAAGGGGGGTAGCAAGGACGAAAAGCAGAAAATACAGAACGGTCAGACTCAGGTATTCGATAATGCGGCGCCGTTCTTTTCGATTGAGCTCAGTTGCGTATTCATCCAACATTGACTGCAAGTCTGGTTTATGAGTGAAAAAGTTCCGGATGTTGCTCTCGCAAGCTAAGGTAATTTGTACCGGCAATAATCAGATGATCTAACACGGGAATGCCAATCAAATTGCCAGCTTCAACGAGACGGCGAGTGATCGCCAGATCATCAGCCGATGGGGTGGTGTTTCCCGACGGGTGATTATGGATGGCGATAATTGCTGCGGCACTTTCGGTGATAGCGAAGCGGAACACTTCACGTGGATGAACAGGGCTGCTGTTGAGCGTTCCTCGCGTGATTTCTCGAATGGCAATGATATGGTGTGCTGTGGTCAAGAGGACAATATAAAAACTTTCCTGAGTAACGCCAATAAAATTTTCAACAAAGTATTCGGCGACATCTTTGGGTGAGGTAATTTTCTTTCGTTGCTGCAAAAGGTCGAGTTTGATGCGTTTCGACAGTTCAAAAGCAGCTAAGAGGGTTACCGCTTTAGCAGGACCAATACCTGGAATAGCTTTGAGTTCTCCATAACTCCGATTGACTAATTCCCCAAGCGAACGGTAACGTCGAAGAAGTTCCTGAGCAACTTCTAAGGCACTTTTGCCACGAGTGCCGCTCCGTAGGAAGATGGCCAGCAGCTCTGCGTTGGATAAATGCTGTGGCCCATACGTGATGAGGCGTTCACGCGGACGTTCAGAAGCTGGAAGATCGCGAATCCGCGTGCGTTGCCGTTCACCCATTCGGTTCTTTAATCTTCTTTCCAGCTACCCGTAACAATTGTTGCTACTGGAGAAGAGACTTCGGATAGTGGAAGGATGAGTAAAATAGGATTATCCGACGGATGAAGTTCGTCGATTCGGCGTTCCAAAGCGTTCAAATGATCTGCGCTGCTTAGAAGCCACATAGTGTGCTCCTTGGCTTCCCGTGCCATACCGTGCCATCCCAGCAAGGTGTATACCGGTGGGGAAATGACACCAAAATAGATCAGTTGTTCGCTCATTAGCGTCTGGATCAACTGGACTGCTTCCTCGTGTCGATCGATCATTACCATTACCAATCGAAGTTTAGACGTTGGAACTAACATAGAGCTGTACACTTGTGAAACGTACCACGGAACTTACAAATTTACACAATTGCCCGCAAACATACGTTTGACGGCTTTGTTCGAAATTGAAGGTGTCAGTCTTATGCAGGTATTACTCTGGGGCAGTGCTGCGCTGAGTCTGCTCCACGCTCTGCTCCCCAATCACTGGCTCCCGTTTGTTTTGCTGGCACAAACCGAGGGGTGGACCGTGCAGCAAACAATCCGGAATGCTTCAATTGCTGTTATTGCACACCTGCTTAGCACCACCAGCATCGGCACCATTATCGGATGGACCAGTCTACAGCTACGCTCCTACTTTCTCCATTGGCTTCACATCATCGGGGCAATGCTTTTTGGCTTCTTGGGAATTTACTTCCTTTTTCGCTCGCCACAGCACCATCATCGTCGAAAAAAGCGGGTTCGACAGACACGCTCCATTCTTGTCACGCTGGTCATCGCAATGCTCTTTTCTCCATGTCTGGAGCTGACAGCTTACTACATTCCAGCCGCTGCATACGGATGGAATGCCATCATAGGGATTTCCCTGGTGTACATTTTCATTACGTCCGTCGTGGTATTGACCCTGGTACTTCTGGGCTACTACGGATTAGCCCATTTCCTGCAGCATCACCCGGAACAAGTTCACCGTATGGTACATCGCGTTACAGGTGTTATCTTTGTAATTTTTGGAATTTTACTGATGGTAAGTGAATAGCAGAGGGAGCCGCAATGAAGAATTTCTTGCAGATGGAGCTTATTGAACGACGGGATCTCACGGAAGATCTTGCCGTGTTCCGATTTCGGCCAGAGCAGCCGGTGGAATTTATCCCAGGGCAATATATGACCATTGGAATCGAAAAAGAAGGAAAAAAGATTCTCCGTCCCTATTCTATTTTGTCCTCTCCGCTGGATCCTGAAGTTGAGCTGCTGATTGAGCTGGTGCCGCAAGGGCAACTAACCCCATTTTTGTGGACTTTAAAGCCGGGGGACAGGCTGTGGTATCGTCCTCGGATTTTAGGAAAATTGGTGCTCCAGGAGGATTCCAACCGAAATCATCATCTGATGGTTGCAACGGTGACAGGTGTTGCCCCATACCTGAGCATCATCCGAACCTTTCACTATCAATTGCAACGTAGGGAGTCAGTGACGCCGCCCAGGATTTGCATTCTTCACGGAGCCAGTTACACCCGTGAGCTGGGATTTTTAGCAGAAGAAATGCAAAGGTATGATCAACAGTATGACTGGTTTACCTACGTTCCAACAATTAGTCGTCCGAGTGAAAATCCAGATTGGCAGGGAGAAATAGGGCGAGTTGAGGATGTATTGCGGAAGTGGGCGGATACACTGGGTTTTACGGCTGATAAGACTATTGCCTACGCCTGTGGACATCCGGGAATGATTCAGAACGTGAAAGAGATTCTTCAGCGAGCGCGGTTTGAGCGTCAACAGATCAAGGAAGAGCGATACTTTACAATTCCCAGGGCAAAAGGAGGAACAGATGCAAGCAGTGCGGCGGGGAGAGCATAGCAATTGTGCTGATATTGTTGTTGGATTCGAGCGGTTCGATTTTCGCAACGATAGTGGGAACGCAACTTATTCACTCCAACTGCTCCGCACTTTGTTGTACCTTTATCCTCAGTGGCACTTTAGCGTGTTGACCCGCTTACGGGAGCGCTTTCCACCGCCGCGATGGATGCAGCAAGCAGCAAATTGTTCGCTACATCCTAAGCTACTACATCCCTTAGCTTTAGGTCCAATTTTTCAGCGTTGGATCACCTGGCGAAATGATCGGCTGACCCGCGGGATAGCAAGCCAATGGGATGTTATGCATGTTACGAATCCTTTGCACTATGTATTTGGAATCTCGATTCCTGTGGTGGTGACTATTCATGATCTTATTCCTTTGGAGTATCCTCATTTGCATTTGGTACCTTCAGCAATACAATTTTACCAAGTCAAGATTCCAAAAATTATCGAAGATGCAAGCTGTATTCTGGTCAATTCCTTTTACACGGCCGAGAGAGTTTTACACTATTTTCCCGAAGCTGAATCAAAACTTCAGGTAACACAATTGGCAGCGGCTCCGATCTTTTTTCCACGTGAGGTGCCGGATGCTTATTTGCGCCAGTATGGTATTCATCGTCCTTTTGTTTTGTATGTTGGAAGTATGCGGTATCCACGCAAGAACGTTCTGGGCCTCTTGCAAGCATTTGCCAGAATTTCACCAAGATTCCCCGAGTTACAGTTAGTCTTAGTTGGCCAAATGGGTACCCAAGAAGTTCGGCGAAAGATATTTCAACAACTTGCTGATCTGAGGCTAACAGCCAATGTGCGCATTTTAGAGGGCTTAATTGCTGAAGAAATTGCTAATCTTTATGCAGCGGCAACGGTATTTTGCTATCCACCCTTCGTCGAAGGCTTTGGGTTACCGGTGCTTGAGGCAATGCAGAGTGGCTGTCCGGTTGTCACTTCCAATCTGACTTCATTGCCGGAAGTAGCGGGAGATGCTGCTGTGTTGGTCGATCCTTCGAACGTGGCGGAATTAGCAGAAGCTATAGCAGCCGTTGTGGAATCAGAGCAACTTCAGCAGCAACTACGGCAAAAAGGATTGCAGCAAGCAGCGAAATTCTCGTGGGAAAAGACGGCGCAATTAACCGCCGAAAGTTACCAGAGAGTACTGGGGCGTTCGGTCCGTGTAAAACAAAGATTACTGTCAAATGCCAACGTAGCATAAGATGAATTTAACAGAAAGGGCAATCGTAGGATCTGAGCGTCTCTACATCGACAAGTTACATAGGAAGGTGGGAACGCAATGAGTGACGACGTTCTATCTTTGGACGAAAAGGCAATATGGACCCTTCGATTTTTAGCTGTAGATATGGTAGAAGCAGCACGGTCAGGGCATCCGGGAATGCCATTGGGTGCAGCTCCAATGGCCCATATTTTGTGGCATCGTTTCCTCAAGGTAAATCCTAAGGATCCGTCGTGGTTTAACCGGGATCGTTTTGTCTTGTCTGCTGGACACGGATCAGCACTGCTGTACGCTTTACTCCATTTGGCGGGTTATGATTTGCCGCTGGAAGAGCTGAAACGATTTCGCCAGTGGGACAGTCAAACGCCTGGCCATCCTGAACATCATTGTACTCCGGGTGTAGAGGCAACGACCGGTCCCTTAGGACAGGGATTTGGAAACGCTGTTGGAATGGCACTGATAGAAAAGCATTTGGCTGCTGTATTCAACCGACCCGGATTTCCGATCATTGATCATTACACGTATGTTCTTGCCAGTGATGGCGATCTGATGGAAGGAGTCAGTGCTGAAGCAGCTTCCCTAGCGGGACACTGGAAGCTGGGGAAGTTGATTGTTTTGTACGATGACAATCACATCACAATTGATGGCCCAACGGATCTTGCCTTTACTGAAGATGTTCTGGGTCGCTTTGCAGCTTATGGATGGGATGTGCAGCGCGTTGCAGATGGCAATGATCTGGAAGCAATCGAGCAGGCGCTGCACCATGCGCAGGAAGAGCGGGAAAAGCCTTCGTTGATCGCGGTGCGCACGCACATTGGGTATGGTAGCCCACACAAGCAGGATACGGCGGCGGCACACGGTGCTCCACTGGGAGCAGAAGAGGTACAACTGATGAAAGAGAAGTATCACTGGCCATCGGAGGCTTTCTGGATTCCAGATGAAGTGCGCGATTTCTATGCCGTCATACAAGAGCGGGGACAACAAAGCCAGCAGCAGTGGGAACAGCTTCTGGAAACTTATCGTCAACAATATCCGGAGCTGGCGGCAGAATTGCGCCGCCGAATCGATGGGGTTTTGAAGACAGGATGGGAAGCAGTACTTCCAGCATTTACCGAAGGATCTATGGCGACGCGTAAAGCTTCTGGTATCGTGCTGAATGCCTTAGCCGATCATTTACCAGAACTCATTGGGGGATCTGCCGATTTGATGGACAGTAACAACGTTCGACTCAAAAATTCCCTGCCTTTTTCCAGCAATACGCCTGAAGGCAGAAGTATCCATTTCGGCGTCCGCGAACACGCGATGGGTACAATTGCGAATGGGATTGCTCTCCACGGTGGTGCTCGTCCTTTTGTGGCAACTTTCCTGGTGTTTAGCGATTATATGCGTCCTCCTATCCGGATTGCGGCAATGGATCAATTACCCGTGATCTTTGTCTTTACGCACGACAGCATCGGTCTGGGAGAGGATGGGCCCACGCATCAACCAATAGAACATCTTCTGTCGTTACGCGCTATTCCGAATCTGATCGTTCTTCGCCCGGCCGATGCCAATGAAACGCGGTTTGCCTGGGAAGTCGCTGTGCAGCAAACGGGACCTGTGGCATTAGTCCTCACGCGACAATCCGTGCCCGTTTTGCCACTGGATGCTTTTCCGGCAATACAAGAGGGGGTTGCAAAAGGAGCTTATGTATTGCGCTCTGAACATCCACAGAGTCTTGATCTGACCATTGTGGCAACGGGTTCGGAAGTACATCCGTCGCTGGAAGCAGCAGAGCATCTGGCAAAGCAGGGATTTGGTATCCGCGTTGTCAGTATGCCCTCGTGGCAACTTTTTCAGCAGCAGGATAAGCATTACCAAGAGTCCGTGATTCCTCCGCAAGCGCCGGTGCTAACGGTAGAAGCGGGACGAACCTTAGGATGGCTTCCGTACCTTCGACCATCGGTTACAAGCATAGGGATCGACCGATTTGGAGCATCGGCTCCCGGATCGATTCTGATGGAGAAATTTGGTTTTTCTGCTTCTCACATTGTCGCTGTTGCTGAACGGTTGCTTTCCACCTGAACCCTTTGCGGGGGACGCCAGAACGGTGGGGTAGGGCGGAGAGCCTGGAAGACACCAATGAAAAGCCCCATTGCCATCGCGAGGAAGTAAAACAGGTGGTAGCAGATCGGGATTTTGAAACGTAATAACCAGTGCGTTAACCCACCCACTGCCGCTATCGTCACGGTTGCCAGTTGGGTATATGCGACAGCGGCATAGAAGGTGGAAGTGGCACTCAAGGAAAGAGTAAATGCAAAGAGCAGAAGAAAAACGCCAAGGTTGATCCATCGAAGGAATTTATGTGATAGCAGGGCATACCAGGCTAAGAAAGGAAGCGGACGGCGATGTTCAAGGAATGATCGAATTGCCTGAAGTCCCCCTGCTGAATAGCGAATCCGTCGCCGGAATTCTGCTGCAAGATTCCGGGGCACTAATTCCGTTGCATACGCTTCTGAAGCATGGCAGATTTGTTTTCCCTGTGCTAAGGTCATCAGCGATCGGTAAACATCGTCCATTACCAGCCGGTTCGTTGGGAAGGGAGTAAATAAAAAACGTTTCATTGCATAGCAGGGACCATAGAGGGAGGGCACAACGCCCAGTTGACTTTCCAGGGATTTAAGCCAGCGATCGAAGTTATAATATTTTTGTTCCAGATGCTGATGCTCTGCGATTTGCAGTGCCGCATCTGCGCAACCAACTGAATCGGGGGAGAGGGAATGAACTAATGCAGGAATGGTATCCGGGGCAATCACGGTGTCGGCATCCATAAAAACGAGGATCTCGCCAGTGCTTTGTTCCACCAAGTGATTCAGTACCGCCGGCTTTCCCTGACGGTGGGTGAAAAGAAAGGGTTTTAAATTGGGGATTTCACCTTGAAGACGCTGCAAAATGGCATTGGTGTTATCAGTTGAAGCATCAGATCCAACCAGAATTTCCAGATGTTTTTCGGGATACGTTGATCGAGCAATAGAGCGAAGGCTTTTTTCCAGAAAGAGTTCTTCGTTGAAAGCAGAGATGAGCACGGAAACCTTCGGATATTGCGCCGTATGCTGCCGGGATGTGGCAGGGTCGTCGGCGTGAGAACGGAGTAACCGAGCAAAAATCCACAGGCTGAGCGGGTAGGTTGTGTACGGATGGAGCAGAAGGAACAAAAGAAAAATCCCGATGATGTCCGTCCAGTTCAACGATCTGAGCCTGTTGTCCTACTTTGTTGCGGCTTTTAACGATTAGGCTGTCAGTGGATTATACCGTGGTGGCGGTGCCAAACTACATTGCACAGCTCTACGTTAACAGGAATTTGTGTTAAAGGGATGGCAATGCAGGGATTTGTTCAACAAAGGGTGCAGGGTGGAATGCTGCTTTATCGCTGGAGGTGGCTGACCTTTCTTTTCCTCTTAGGATTCAATTTGCTGTTTGCACAATCGACGGAGCTTTCACCGGATGCAGTACTGGCAAAAGTTGATGGTGAGGAGATTACCCTGGAGGAACTGGCGTACGCCTATCAGAAGACGCCAAGAAAGGAACAGGTGGATATCGTGGACATTCCTTATGATTCCCTGCGGGCTTTTCTGGATTTGTACATCAATTTTCGGCTCAAGGTGCTGGAAGCCAAAAGTCGGGGATATGATCGAGATAGCAGTGTTTTAGCAGAAATCCGCCGACATCGAAATTCCATAGCGGTCCCGTACTTTTTCGAGCGCGTTCTGATCGATCCTTATGTGGAGAAGGTTGCAAAACGGCGCGAGTGGGAATTGAAATCAGCAGTGATTCTTATCGGGATCAAGGACAAAGAGGATAGTGCTGCAGCGTATGCGAAGGCACGTCGCCTGATCGATTCTTTACAGCACGGTGCCGATTTCGCGGCTTTTGCCCGGCAGTATTCCGATGATCGCTTTACCGCCCAGAAGGGTGGAGAGTTGCCGTGGGTGACTGGGGGACAGATTTTGCGAGAAATTGAAGATCCGCTATACCAGTTGAAGGAAGGGGAAGTGTATCCAGAGCCAATTAAAACACGCTTTGGCTTTTTTATTGTGAAGTTGCTTAAAAAAGAGCCTCACATTGTGGTACGAGCGCGACATATTCTCATTGCTCCGTCAGCAAAGCGGGATTCCGCTGCTGCTCGCCGGCTTGCTGATTCTTTGCTCCAATTGCTGCGAAATGGAGCCGATTTTGCCGAATTGGCAAAGAAGTTTTCGGACGATAAATATTCTGCTCCCAAAGGAGGAGATCTGGGTGGATACTATAGTCGTTCGCTGGGTTTTATGAAGCTGGGCGCGCGTCGCCTGGTACCAGAGTTTGAGGAAGCGATGTTTTCCCTGAAAGATGGCGAGATTTCAAACGTGGTGCAGACCAGCTATGGCTTCCACATCATCCGTCGGGATAGCAGCAAGCGGATTCGGGCTGAAGATGTGCTGGAAGATGTAAAGCGGTATTACAAAACGACGTATTTCCAGCAGGATCGAAAGCGATTTCTGGATTCAATGCGGAAAGTGCTGGACTACGGCTGGAACGAATTTGTCTTTCAGCAATTTATTGCTGCTCTGGATACGAATCAAACAACCCTGGATAGTGCGTGGGATGCAGGCATCCCGGACGTTTTGAAGAAAGAAGTGCTTTATCGGACGCCGTATGGAGGATTAACCGTGGGAGCCTGGATTGATTCGCTGAAAACGTTGCCAAAATACCGGGGCGTTGGGCTGAAACCTCGGCAGATGCGTTCCGCGATCAATCGAGCAATGGAACTGGTGTTATTGGAAGATTTAACGAAGGATCTGGAAAAGCAGTATCCGGAATTTGCTCGCCTGATGCAGGAATTTCACGATGGAATTTTGTTGTTCAGGGTTGAAAATGAAGAGGTGTGGAGCAAATTGCGGTTTGACTCTGCCCGCGCCCGGGCGTATTATGATTCGACAAAAAATCGGTACTGGACAGGCGACCGGTACGACATTTCAGAGATTTATGTGTTGTCGAAAAAAGAAGCCGATTCATTGCTGGCGTTTTTAAAAGCGCATCCGGATAAATTTGATTCCGTAGCTGCAGTTCGGACGCAGCGGCGGGGTTATCGAGAAAAGCAGGGCTATTGGGGCGAGCTTGATAGTAAGCAGCACCCGTTAGCACAGAAAATTAAACAGCATAATCCCAAACAGGGAGAGATCCTACTGGTCCCTTATGAGCGGGGGTACAGTATTGTCCTGATTCATCGCGTTTTGCCGCCGAGACAGAAGACGTTTGAAGAAGCTATTCCGGACTTTGCAACGCAATTGCAGGATCAGATGCAACAGGAATTAACGCAGCAGTGGATTGCGAAATTGCGGAAAAAATTTCCTGTGTGGATTAACGAAGAGCTGATTCGGAAGGTCTGGAAAAAATGAGATGGATAATCATTTTGTTGCTTATCAACTGGCTGTTTGCTGGAGGGACACTCCGGGGGCAGGATACCGATCAATCGAAAGTGCTGGATGAAATCGTCGCTGTCGTGGGCGATGAAATTATTCTGGATTCGGATGTTCGTGCCCAGATGTATATGCTACAACAGCAGTTTCCGGAGATGGATGATTCTACGCTGTATGAGCGTGCCTTTGAAAGTGTGCTGGAAAACAAGTTGATCATCGCAAAGGCGCAGGAGGATAGCATCGAAGTGACGGAAGATGAAGTGGATCAACGACTGGACTATCAGATTGCACTGCTGGTTCAACAGTTCGGTTCTGAGAAGCGGGTAGAAGACGTGTATGGACTTTCCATTGCCGAGATTAAGCGGCGATTTAAGGAGCAAATGCGCAAACAGTTGATGGGCGAAAAACTTTTGCAGCAAAAGTTAGCGACAGTCAAGGTGACCCCTTCCGAAGTAGAAACGTTTTACCGTCGGTATCAGGATTCTTTGCCGCTCTTGTCGGCTGCTTATGAACTGTACCACATCGTGCGCTTTGTCCAGCCAGATTCAACGGTTCGCGATTCGATCGTTGCCTTGCTGCGGAAAATTCGAGACACCATCATCGCGCAGCAGAATTTCACTGCGATGGCACGGCGCTGGAGCCAGGATGCGATATCTGCTCCGGAAGGTGGGGATCTGGGATGGGTTCGTCGAGGAGAGTTGGTACCGGAATTCGAAGACGTTGCCTTCCGGTTGCAAATAGGGGAAGTTTCCGAGCCAGTAGAAACGCCATTTGGCTACCATCTCATCCAGGTGACGGAAGAACAGGGAGAGCAACGGCACATACGGCACATTTTACTGAAAGTAGAGCAAGGGCAGCGGGAAGAACAGCAGACGCTTCGATTGTTAGATAGCCTTCGGCAGGCAGCGCTGAGTGGCGCTTCCTTTGAAGAACTGGCAAAACAATACTCACAGGATGAACTAACCCGTCCTTATGGAGGGTATCTGGGCAGAATTCCTGTTGAGAAATTGCCAGAGCCGATGCGAGCTGTTCTGGATACCCTGCCAGAAGGAGGAATCACACCCCCGTTAAAATATGAAGCTGGCGGAGATAAGGCAGCCTATCACATTGTGTGGAAAAAGAAATTTATCCCCGCACATTATCCAGATCTCAACCAGGATTACGACTTTATTCGCCAGATGGCACTCCAGTGGAAAAAGCAGCAGGTCTATCAGCGTTGGATCGCAGAGCTTAAAAAGGAAATTTTCTGGGAGCGAAAGAGATAGAAAAACAGCTTTGCTTTACTCGAGTAGCTCCCTTTGGTATTCCATCCTCAATTTTCGTAATTTCCGTACCTTTGCAGCTTTGGTATTGTCCGATCAGATAGTAGGTTGATGGGAAAGCAACGGCGATTCCGGATATGGAAACTCCCGATTCATACCCAGATTCTGGTGGCAATGATTCTGGGGGCGCTGTTTGGACTGGCATTCCCTGTCAATCGACAGGTAGTCATTGTGAAAACACCGGTGGAAGAAGCGGAAATTGCTGCGTGGCAAGAAGCAGAGATCTGGATGCCAGCGCAGGATTCCGTTTTATTTCGGACCTCGAATCGATCAGAACTTATTCGTTTTTTTCGCAAACTTTCATTTGAACAGCGGCAACAAATTGTTCTTCGATTTCGAGTGCCAACAGATGGACAACGCGAATATCATCCCGTCGTTGCACTCAAAGTTCCTTCCAGCATTGCAGCCGATCTGAAACCCATTGGGACCCTGTTTCTGAATCTCCTGAAGATGATTGCAATTCCGTTAGTACTGGGAACATTGATCGTTGGTGCTGCTTCTTTGGGTGATTTGCGGAAAGTAGCGCGCATTGGAACGAAAACGATTGGGTTCTATCTGGTTACAACTGCGGTGGCGATTACCATTGGCCTGGTTGTCGCCAATGTGATGGAGCCGGGCAAGACGTTGTCACCAGAGCTTTCCCGACAACTTCGCGAAGCTTTCCGAGAAGATGTGGTTGCGAAAGTGCAGCAAAAAGCAGATTTTAATGTGCTGGATTTTTTTGTGAATGTCGTTCCAACCAATCCTTTTGAAGCTATAGCTTCTGGCGATATGCTCAACATCGTATTCTTCGCTGTCTTTTTTGGACTGGTGCTGACCGCACTGCCGAAGGAGAAGGCACAACCGATGATCCACTTTTTCGATTCTCTGGGGGCAGCGATGATCAAAATGGTGGAAGTAGTAATGCTGATTGCACC
Organism: Candidatus Kapaibacterium sp.; assembly: GCA_015490805.1. Lineage (GTDB taxonomy): Bacteria > Bacteroidota > Ignavibacteria > Kapaibacteriales > WFXC01 > WFXC01. The sequence goes on along the minus strand of WFXC01000034.1, from coordinate 93,050 downwards.
TTTTGGGGTTTTTGCTTTAATCGCTGCGGTGGTTGCCAGTTTTGGTTTTGATATTCTGCAAACGCTGATCTGGTACGTGCTGGCAGTTGTACTGGGATTGCTGCTGCACGCTGTTGTTTTTTATCCGTTGTTGCTGAAGACACTGGCTCGCTTTCCAGTTCGGAAGTTTTTTAAAGAAGTAGAACGGGCACAGCTTCTGGCGTTTTCAACCAGTTCTTCTGCTGCCACCTTGCCGGTATCAATGCGAGTTGCAGAACAGTTAGGTATTCCGTCATCGATTTACTCTTTTGTGCTGCCATTAGGTGCAACAATCAATATGGATGGAACAGCTTTGTATCAGGGCATAGCCGCAGTGTTCATTGCACAGGTATATGGTATACCGCTGGATCTTTCAGCGCAATTGACGATTGTTTTTATCGCCACGATGGCATCAATTGGAACAGCACCGGTACCTGGTGTGGGGATTATTATGTTGATTATCGTGCTGCAATCTGTGGGCATTCCAGAAGAAGGAATTGCGCTGATACTAGGCGTTGATCGTATCCTGGATATGCTGCGTACAACGCTCAATGTAACCGGTGATCTAACTGCCTCCGTTGTTATCGCTGCCTCGGAAAAAGGGCTGACAAAGGCTGCTTAGCAGTTACGGAGTTTTGACAAATTCAGGAGGCAGGGCAATAGTGCCTAAGATCGTGGGCAATAAAGCGCCGGTAACAGGGGGAAGATTGCCAGCAAGATGGTGCCAGGTTCGATATGCAAGGTACGCGAAACAAGCGGCTTCCTTGGCATCCGGGTCAATGCCTTTGTCTGCGGTTGAAAATAGATGGTAGTTCGGCAGGAGCTGGCGGAGGTATTCCAGAAGTGTGGTGTTGTGAAGTCCACCTCCTGAGATGAAAAGTTGCTGAGCTGTTTCCGGCGCAAAACGCTGGATGTGATCGGCAATACTCCACGCTGTTAAGTACGTAAGCGTTGCCAGAACGTCGTAGGGGGAAATGTCGGGGAATTTCCGCAGGATGTTTTCGACCCATCCCCAATGGAAAGTTTCCCGTCCCGTACTTTTCGGAGGAGGTTGCATAAAAAATGGGTGTTGCTGCAAAGCGTGCAAAAATTCGGGGTGGACGGTGCCCTGTGCCGCCAGTTGTCCGTCAGCATCATAGGGCTGTTGAAAAAAGTGCTGTGCTGCAGCATTGATCAATACGTTGCCGGGACCGGTATCGAATGCCCGGATGTAAACGGAGGGCAAAGATGCTGGTGGAAGGATCGTTACGTTAGCGATACCGCCAATGTTCAGCATAACGACCGGATAGTGGGCATCACGAAAGTATGCAGCGTCAAAGAGTGCGACTAATGGGGCACCCTGTCCTCCCAATGCTACGTCCGCCGACCGGAAGTCGCTGATAACAGGGCGGTGGAGAAGATTTGCAAGTGTACTTCCGGAGCCTAACTGCAAGGTTGTTCGGATACTGTAACCAGCAAATTGATGGGGATACGGGTTGTGCCATACTGTCTGCCCGTGGAAACCTATAGCAGTGATTGTCAGTAAATCGATATCCTCTTGTTCACAAAATTGTTTGCAAGCATCAGCAACGGCATAAGTGTACGCGATATGCAGATCAGCAAAGGTTTGTACGTTAACCGGGGTGGTAAGGAGTTGTTCTAAGGACTGGACAATTGCTGGAGGATATGGTAGCGTAAGGTGCTGGATGCCGAGCAGATCAGGAACTGTTGCCGCGGGATCAATATGGAAACTGACTAGAGCGAGGTCGATCCCATCAAGGGAAGTGCCAGTCATAATGCCGATATAGCGCTCAATCTGCATAAAACTAAACACCAAGTAAAAAAGTCAGTGACAGAAACAATCCCCCAAAATTCGTGATTGGGATTCCAGCGATGCTTTCTAAGCCAGGATCGCCGAACGGAACGTAGTAATAGCGAATGGTGAACTGCGCCAGGGATTCCGTGAAGGTAGTAAATTGAATTCCTATTCCCCCAACGATAGCAGGACGGATGTAAAGATCCACATCTCCAAGGGCACTCCAGAAATCGATAAATGCTCCATCCGGTTGCCGGTTTTCACGGTAGGGAGTTGCAGCGATAATGCCGGGACCTATGCCAGCGAGCAGGAATGGCTGGAAGGTTTCGGCAAAGGTTTCCTGAAAAAGTCGGTATTGAATGCCGATGGTGAGTGGCAGTGTATAAAGTCGATTGATTTTGTTAGGGACCAAAAACTGGTTTTGACCCGGATAGTAATACTCAAATTCATCGGTTTTCCGGATACCGGAAATATCCAGATTAACAAATCCTCGAAGAAGTGGGGAGAATCGATAATGGTAGAGCACTCCTACGCCCAGCCCATACGGGGAAAACAGGAGCGAAAATCCCCAGAAGGCAGCAGCCGGTTCCTGTTGATAAACGGTAAAAGAATCAGCCGGAGTGAACAGGAGGCGCGAAGAATCAGGGGCATAGCGCACCATAGAGTCGGGCGGAGGGAAGAGTTCAGAAGGAATCCCCGAAGTATCAGATGTGTGCTGGGCTGCTATAGGAAGAATATAGCTGCTGAGCAAAATGAAAATAAGGCGCTTCATTGCCGCGTTATATGCTGCTTTTGTTTGGATACTAAGGTAAACGCACCGCTGCTGAACGTATTGCTCCAGCAATTGGCAGAAGCGGCAATAGTCGGAGGTTGTGAGAAACTGCGTAAATTTGCATTTTAACAACAAGGACAACACAGAATCGGCAACTCTATTAGAAAGATCGACGCAATTATGCGCAAATTTCTGTGGTGTGTAGTGTGGTTCATTGCCTTTGGAGGACTTGGAGCACAACCAAAGGGAACGTTTTTGCTGGGTGACGATGCAACGCATTATACCAACGTGGGCAATATTCTGTTGACCATCAGCAACTTTGGAACCATCGGCAGTGGATTTGTGGGATGGCCACAGCAGCCTTCGTGCGAGTATCCGCGTGGGAGCAAAATTGAACATTTGTTTCTGGGCGGACTGTGGGTTGGAGGGATTAAGACGATCGGAGGGAATCGGGTCTATGCAGTATCCACTGGCGCTGTTGATGTGAGTTCTGTGCGAGATCTGGCAGAAGGATTCGAGTTTACGGTCGATCCGTCGGCACGGCTGGAGGAGCGATCTTCCCTGCCAACCAGTCCGTTTTATTCGCCGCAGGCTATCAGTCATCAGGATTTTCTGGCTGATTTTGTAGATACGAACACACGGGATCCATTGACACAGCAACCGATACCGGGACATCGTTATCCACTGGGCATTGCTGTGCATATGGAAAGTTATGCGTGGAATTATCCCTTTGCTGACTACTTCGTGATTTTGAACTACACCATTCGCAATGTTTCTGATACTCCCATTGACAGCCTTTACGTTGGACTGTGGGCAGATGGAGTGGTGCGAAATACTCGACTGCGACCGCCACGAGGATCTGCGTTTTTCTCCGCTGGCGGAAATGGGTTTTTGCCCGAACATCGATTGATTTATGAGTGGGATGCGGCAGGAGACCATGGCTTAGCTGATAGTTATTTTGCGGTGAAGTTCTTAGGATCTTCTCCCGTAGTGGACTCTGTGTTTTTTAATAACTGGCAGTTTCGGAATACCACGGGCGATCTGTGGAATCAGTCGCCGCAGACGGATGAGGCGAAATATCAACGCCTGCGTTCCTCGTATTTGAATCAATTAACTTATGAGGAAGCAAGGCAGATTCTGAAAACGCCTAGCAATCGCTCGCAATTGCTCTCTGTTGGTCCTTTTCCACGCCTTCGCCCCGGCGATTCCATCAATGTCGTCTTTGCCGTGCTGTGTGCCAAGAAGCCGGGAGATCCAGCAGAGGATAATGAGCAGACACGAAAAATTCTGCTCCGTAACGCCGAATGGGCACAGCGGGCGTACAATGGAACCGATGTAAACGGCAACAATGTGCTGGATTCTAACGAAATCGATCTTCGAGGAGATGGGAGTATCGTACGGTATGTGCTCCCGACGCCGCCACCGTCCCCAGCCGTACGTTTTGAAGTCGGGGATGGAACGGTAACCGTGTATTGGAATGACGCGGCTGAGCAGGCACGAGATCTCTTAATCAATCGGAAACATTTTGAGGGGTACCGCCTCTATCGAAGTAATCCGGTGGAGGAATTGTCAGGGGAAGGGAAGCTTCACCTGGTCGCTCAATTTGATGTTCCAGGTAATGGATTGTTCGCAGACAACGGCTTTGAAGCGATTCGCATTCGGGATGAAAATGGAAAGCCCATTCGATATTACTTCGAGGATGGGGATACGGTTGGCTATACCTACAAATACGAGTTTAGCAACCTATTGAATGGCTGGATCTATCGGTTTGCACTGACCAGTTTTAGTTCTGGAGATCCAGATTTAAAAGTACCATCGCTGGAATCCAGTACCCTGGCTACGGAGGTGTTGATCATTCCGGGACAACCACCGGTGGCACTGGATACGGTGGAAGAAATCGGAATTTTCCCAAATCCCTATTATCTGTCCGCGGTCTGGGATCGGTCTTTTTCTTCACCGCGAGCAAAGCGACTGTGTTTCTATAATCTTCCGCAGCGAGCAGAGATTTTGATTTATGCTCCTTCGGGTGATCTTGTGAAACGGCTGGAACATCAAGCAGGATTGCAGCAGGCAGATATGGGGGAATGGCTGACCCAGATCGGTATCACAGCAGAAATTCCGCTCCAGATGGCAGGGAGTCTCCATTGCTGGGATCTAATTACAGAAGGGGATCTGGAACTGGCAACTGGCTTATATTTCGTTGTTGTTCGAGATCTGGATACCGGTATACGGCGGTATGGGAAGTTTTTGATCGTGAAATGAAACAACGGTGATAAAATGATGTTTCACAATCGTGAGAGGAAACAGTAAATGAAGCGAGTATTTGTGACGCTCTTCGTGTTGCCGGTGCTGTTATGGGCACAGGATTATCCGGAAGTGAGTATTCACGAACTGATGACCATTCCGCAGGATTCATTGCAGGTGGGCAGTTTGCGTTCTGCCTACTTTGGGGATACCGTCTATGTGACAGGAAAAGTAATGGTGCCGCCAGTGGTGGATCCGCTGAACAATCGTACCGTCATTCTGTGGGCAGGAAATCGATGGGTTTCCTTCTTGTATGATACGACCGAAGGTTTGCAGGAGTACGCTGGTGTTAACATTCTCCAGTTTGACACGACAATTACTTCCACCTTTTTTGATCGCATTCGACCGGGTGACGTTATCCGGGTTTTATGCCGGGTCGCAAACTATCCACCGGGACCGCAGGGACTGACGCAACTGGAAGTTATTACAGCCGATGGTAATCAGGTGGAGTTTCTGGATTCTGATCGTCCGGTTGGTACGCCTGTCCACGTTCAGATTTCGGACTTTTATACAGGACCAATTGGAAACCAGACAGTTCATTATGAAAGTGGATCGCGGTATGCCGGAATGCTGGTCGAATTGACGGATGTAACTGTCGTAGCAGCAACTCGCTATGATTATGTTATTGCCGATGCCGAAGGAAATCAGATGTATTTACGAACGCAATCCACATATTTCACGAAAAAAGAGGACATTGGCGGTCGAAAACCGGCATTGCGAGAATGGGAGGGATTCAAAATTGGGCAACGGCTTTCTCGGGTGCGCGGTTTTATTACTTCTGCTCGCATCGGTGGAGAGCCGGCATCCTTTATGATTACGCCAGTGTATCCTGAGGACGTTGAAATATCGATCACGCCACCGCAGATTACCTCGGCCGGAAGACCCAAAACCCTGGCTTTTCCTGCTCCCAGCGATAGTGTTCCTGTGCAGTTTATTGCCTATCCTGGAGATGCTCCTTTGGATCCGGCAACCGCCTGGATTATTTACAGCACTGATGGGGGAAGTACTTTTGATACAGTGGCTGCTACACAGGTGGATGATTCTACTTTTGTGGGGATGATTCCTCCGCAAAGTGCTGAAACCTTAGTCCAGTATTTTTGCCATATCGCCGACACCAGTGGCTACGAGTTTAACTATCCACCCGATGGTTACCATTATTATCGGGTGCTGGACCGCCCGGCTCGGATTGCTGATGTTCGGGAGCCAATTTTACCCGGTGGTTATTCAGCATATGAAGGATTTGTTGTAACGCTGGAAGGCGTCGTGACTGCAGATACCTCTGATATTCCGGGGCGTAATAATCCGCGCATCTACATTCAGGATTCCACTGCTCCTTATTCGGGTATTTTTCTTTACACAACCAATCCAGACCATCCGCTGCGAGGGGTCCATCGGGGGGATCGGATCCGCGTTACAGGGGAAGTGGATGAAATGTTTCGCGTGACAATCCTGACCAATATTGATGAAAATGTGGAGGTTTTGTCTTCCGGCAATGAGGTGACGCCCGTGGTGTTATCGACTGCTGATTTTGCTATGAAAAGTGCGGGGGAATTGCCGGCGGAGCAATGGGAGAGTATGCTGATAGAATTCCGGAATGTGGTCGTGGTTGATACGAATGCTGATAAAGCGCGTGGTCGGAACTTTGGAGAATTTTTAGTTGCCGACTTAGACCGTGCTCAGGATCCAAGAGCGTGGATGCGGGTTGAAACCGATGATGGGAACACTTCTCTAACGACATACAAGGATATGCCGGATCGGATAATTCCGCCTATTGGGTCGAAGTTTTCCTTTCTCCGGGGGATTATGTATTACAGCTTCGGTAATTATAAACTGGTACCCCGCAAAGATTCAGATTACGAATTGGTGGTGACCGCTGTAGAGGAAGTTCCGGATTTCTTCGCTCAATTGCGGATTTTCCCGAACCCGGTTAGAAACCAGGTAATCGCGGATTTCTGGTTGCATCGCTCTGGTGAGACACGAGTCGTAATCAATGATGTGCAGGGACGAACTGTAGCGACGCATTCTTTGGGAATTCTGCCTTATGGTGCGCACCGCTATCGTTTAACACTACCGAACCTGCCTTCTGGCGTCTATGTGTTTCAGGTATGGCAGGGAGATCAAAAGGTGGGATCCCAACTGGTTGTGAAGGAATAGGCGATAGCTTAACAGATCAATGGCGCTATTGCTGATTCTGCTCCTTTTTTGTCCTGCCTACGGATGGGCGGCACCGCAGTTGCAGGTGCCGCCGGTGAGTTTTACCCGGATTCCTTTGAAAGGCGTGGTAAAGCTGGATTCGGCAGCGCAGGGAGCAGAGATACAGGTATGGGTCGGGGGAAAGCGGGCAGAACAACGATTGCAGGGAGATACCTTAGTGTGGCAGGTATTGCTGGATGAGAGTGGTGTGACGGAGGTAGAAGTGCGGTTTTTTAATGACGTTATTGCAATCCAAAAAACCACAACCCTCCCCGGATGGACCACTACCCTCCCAGCACTCCTCGCCATCGGATTAGCTTTGGCAACCCGACAGGTTATCCTTTCCCTTTTCGCGGGGATCTGGCTAGGAGCGTGGTTACTCCACGCCTTTTCCTTTGAGGGCATCTGGCTTGGTGTCCTGGATGTCGTCAGTCGCTTTACGCTCCACGCCATTGCTCCGCCCAGTGGGAACAGTGACCACGCAGCCGTCCTTCTCTTTACACTGCTCATCGGTGGATTTGTAGGAATCATCACCAAAAATGGGGGAGCCTATGGATTAGTTGAGCGATTCCGGCGATTCGCAAGATCAGCCACTTCTGGGCAATTGACCACTTCCTTTCTGGGTATTCTCTTTTTCTTCGATGACTACGCTAACGCCTTGGTCATTGGGAACGTGATGCGTCCCATCACAGATCGTCTGCGAATTTCTCGCGAGAAATTAGCCTATCTGGTGGATTCCACCTCAGCACCGGTCGCCAGCCTGATGATTATGACAACCTGGATTGGGTTTGAAATTGGACTCATTCAGGACGCTGTCGCAAAGATTCCGGAGATCCACCAGTCAGGATACGAAATTTTCATCGCCTCTTTAGCCTACCGTTTTTATCCTATTCTGGCGTTGGTGCTCCTTTTCATCCTCATCCTGTTGCGACGGGACATTGGACCAATGTGGAAAGCAGAAATCAAAGCCCGGCAGCAGGCGGAGCAGGCTGCATATGATGCTCCGGGAGATCGAGAGACCGCCGCAGCACACTCATCAGCGAGTACTCACAAACACTATGCCTCAAGTGCTTTGATTCCTCTGGCAGTCCTGCTTGGCGTTCTTTTTTGGGGATTACTCACTACCGGCTCAGGAGATACCCTTTCTCAGATTCTGGGCAGTGCAAATTCTTATCAGGCTATGCTCTGGGCATCAATAGCAGGCTGCATTGCCGCCATTGCAATGGGAGTATTGCTCCGCAACTTTTCCATTACTCAGTCGATGAAAGCGTGGATGGCAGGAGTGCAGCAGATGATGGTTGCCGTTGTGATTCTGGTACTTGCCTGGGGCTTAGCGGAAGTTAACCATACTCTGCACACTGCGACTTATCTTACCTCGCTGCTCAGCGATACCATTGAACCAATATGGCTTCCCACAGCCGTCTTCGTACTGGCTGCTTTCGCTTCTTTTGCCACCGGATCCAGTTGGGGGGTGATGGCAATTTTGATGCCGCTGGTTATTCCACTCACGTGGTCAGTGCTTGAAGCGTATCACTTAACGGGAACCTCAACTGCGCTCAGCATTTTTTACGCAACAGTCGGGAGTGTCTTAGCAGGATCGGTCTGGGGAGATCACTGCTCACCGATTTCAGACACAACTATTTTATCCTCCTTAGCTTCTGGCTGTGATCACATCGAGCACGTTCGAACGCAGCTTCCCTACGCCTTATTAGCAGGCGTTGTCGCCATCTTCTTCGGCTTACTGCCAACAGCTATGGGCATTCCCTGGTGGATAGCACTTGGCATTGCGACAGTCATACTGCTGGGAGTTGTTCGCCTGCTTGGAAAACCTGTACCGGAATATCGGATCGATCGTTAAGTTACCCTTACCGATCGACTGACTTGTCCTGATCAAAAGCCTTCGCAGAGGAGGGTTCCTCACTGTTCATAGAATGGTTCTCCAGCGACCACCACTGCAGAGAAAGGTCAGGAAACACCCGATTCAAGCGCTCCAGCGCTGTGAGAAACTCCAGATGGAATTCTGCAATCTGCCGGGTCTCGCGGTACTCCTGTGCCATGGTCATCAATCGCAAAAAGTTAGAATGATGAGTAAAAAATCGCTGTTCAGCGTAATCCTTAGCCGACTGCGTGGTTACCAGGAATTCCCAATCCGAAGCCTGTAAAAGAAGTAGTTCACGTCCTGCCTGCCGGAGAATCCGTTCCAGAAGCGGTAGCGGATCTGAAGTTTCTATTACCTGCATCATCTGATGAAAGTGGTGTTCTGCCTGATAGATAGCATACCACATCCAGTGCGTTTGCTCATTAAACCAGACTCGATGGTCACCTCCATCACCCCAGGAACCTTCAGGGATTGCCATCACCTCGTGCGGCTGAACATAGTCAATCTGCTCTGATGCTTTCGTGACCCGCACGTAAGGAGAGTGAGAAAGCCCTCGAAGAACATTTTTCAGAAACTGCGGACCCTCGAACCACCAGTGACCGAAGAGTTCTGCATCAAACATCGTGCAGAGCGTCGCAAACTTCTTCGTCTGGGTGTGATAGAACCGGGCAGTATGTTCCAACATCTGATTAAAGTGATAAGCGTGGAGATCTGTTTTCCGAGTAGCATTTTCCAGCACATACGGCTGCTTGTACATCATATCCAGCTTGGGATCGGTCACGCGCCAGTATCGGAGGTTGGAACGATAATGCCGCTTATGGAAATCTAAATAATCCGGATCGCCTGGATAACCCATCTCACCACTCCATACCTGCAACGCAATGTCCCGATGGCGGGTAAACGCCACGGCGGTACCACTTTGAATGTCACCAGTAGAGCACACGTGGTAGAGATTCAAAGGAGAGCGATCAAAATTGTAGGGAAAGTGAATATACTCAGGACTGTGGACCGACAGCAATTCCACGTGATGATCCACCGGGCGCAATACCCCCAATGGTACCGCTTTCTCTGTAATATGCTGATCGACAAAAAAGAAATCCAGATGATGTCGTGCTAAGAATTGCTCCAACCCCGGACGCACCTGAGGCTCAGGATATTCAGGGATAGGGAAAAAGGGCATCCAGGCATACGATGGGCGATAGCCACATTCTGGCAACCAGATACCCCGCGGCTCTATCTGGAAGTGTCGAACATAATTTGCTTTTGCCGTCCGAAGCTGAAATTCAATACTCTCATCCAGCGCCAGTAGCGGGAGATAGGGATGAGTCGCAGCACAGGTCAGGATCTCAATAGCGCCCTGTTCCTGTAATTGGCGGAGCGCGCCAAGCATAGAGCCTTTGTATCGCTCCTGAAAATCCTGCAATCGCTGCTCGTACCACTCTGCCCAGAATCGGGCTATGGGAGCGAAGTGTTTCTCCTCGACCTTCTGTTCAAAATACCGAGCATCTTCCCGTGCTGCTTCGGCAAACTGCAAGCAGTAGGTAGCAAACAGATCCGAAAACTGCTCGTCACTGAGTTGCTCACAGAGCACAGGGGAGAGGTCGATGGTAATGTTCGGCAGAATGTCCTCCTCTAAAAGCTCATAACAAAGATTCAGCAACGGGATGTAGCTTTCAGCAACTGCCTCACACAACCAGTCACTTCCGTGGGGCCATGTGCCGTGACCCAGCACATAGGGTAAGTGAGCGTGAAGCAGAAGAACGAAATTGCCTGCGTGCATCCAGATTCACAATTATACCGTTTACTCATTCCACCGAAGGAGCGAAAATACGAAATACCCGGCACTTATCGCGCAGCATCCCGTGTGAGTAGAGACATCCCAGAGGAAATTCTTCAGGAAAGGCAAGCGATACTTACTGTAGCGTTTCTGGAAGTTTCACAGCTCCCGGATTGTTTACGCTCGTCAGGAGCTGTTCTTTGTACTGGAGGCGATAGAGTTTGGCATACAACTGGTCTGCTGCCATCAACGCTTCGTGCGTTCCAATTTCTACTACCCTTCCTTTGTGCAAAACAACGATTTGATCTGCCCGGCGAATGGTTGAAAGGCGGTGAGCAATGACAATAGCCGTGCGATTTTCCAGCAACCGATCCAGTGCCTGCTCGATCAACTTTTCTGTCAGCGAGTCAACATTTGCCGTTGCTTCATCCAGCAGTAAAATTTCCGGGTTTCGCAACAATGCCCGCGTCAATGCGATGAGTTGCTTTTGCCCTGTTGAAAGGGTAGATCCGCGCTCTGTGAGCACTGTATCATATCCCTGTGGCAATTGCTGAATGAAGGTATGTGCACCCGTAGCCTGTGCTGCTGCAATAATGTCTTCATCAGTGTACGCAGGATCTCCCAGCGTAATATTCTCCCGGATGGTCCGAGAAAACAGCCACACATCCTGCATCACCAGCGCTATGCGCGCTCGCAACGTTGCGATGTCATAGTCTCGAATGCTCTGCCCATCGATCAGAATATCACCTTTTTGAAACTCATAATACCGGAGGAGCAGATTAAAAATGCTGGTTTTTCCAGCACCTGTATGTCCAACCAACGCTACCATTGTTCCCCGAGGGATCTCAAAAGTCACATCCTGGAGCACGAACTGCTGACCATCATAACTAAACCATACGTGATCCAGCCGAATCTTTTCCCGTAACCGGGTGAAAGGTACAGCTTTCCCGCTCTGCTGAACAAAAGCTTTCTGCTCCAGGAGATCAAAAATCCGTTCTGAAGACACCATTGCACTTTGCAGCATATTGTATTTTTCAGACAAATCCCGGATAGGGCGAAACATCATTTCCACATACTGTGCAAAGGCAATCAGGGTGCCAATCGTCATCGTTCCCGCCAGAACTTCTCCTGAAGCATACCACAACATTGCCCCGATAGCACTATAGCTCACAATCTGGATAAGCGGGAAGAACAAAGCATAGTAAAAGATAGATCGGATCTGCGCCTGAGCGTACTGCTGATTGATCCGATCGAACTTTTGAAACATCCGCCACTCCTGCGTAAAGATCTTCACGATGGCTATACCAGTGAGTAACTCATTCAAAAACGCATTCATCCGGGCTAAAAACTGCCGAATTTGCTGGTACGCTCTGCGGACGTGGCGGCGGAAGACAAAGGAGATCAGCATCAAGAGTGGCAGCGTTGCCAGCATCAAAAGCGCCAGCATTGTATGCGTTGCGAACATAAAGGCAACGATCCAGGCCAGCACCAGAGTATCAGCAATCATCATCACGAATCCGGAGGAGAAAAGCTGATTCAGGGCTTCAACATCATTTGTCACTCGCGTTAGCAGGCGACCTACGGGATGGAGGTCAAAGAACCGTTGATTGAGCCGGAGCAAGTGCTCATACACCTGCATCCGAATGTTGTAAATCGTCCTCTGCCCGATACTTTCCATCAACACCGTCAGCAGGTATTGCAAAGCACCGTGCAACACCAGTACCCCAAGAACGAGCGCTACCATCTGAAAAATACCAGTGGTATCACCAGCCGCTATGGGCCCATCGATGGTTTCCTTCACCAGCCACGGACGCAACGGACCCAGTACGGTTGTTACCAGGGTCAAAGCAAGGGCGAAGGTTACCTTTTGCCACTCCGGTTTCAAAAATCGGAGTAACCACCGCAGGAGGCGCCAGTTAACCGCTTGCGCAGTGACTTCATCCTTATGCACAGCAACACTACTCACTGCTCTAAGCAGCAGCTTCAATCAATGCAACAACTTAGTGGGCAAGGCGAACAGCATTAGGCGATACCCGAAGTGCCGGGAAGTGGGCGAGAGCATAGGCATAGCTTCCAAAGAGCAAAGCAGCGTAGACAATATCACCTGCCAGCGCATTATGGAAAAACGGAATTGCCAGCGTATAGCACAAAACCAGCCCATCCAGCGTATGTGGATACATTCCGCTGAACAGCCATACGCCAAGATTTGTCAAGGCAAAGAAAAGAACTGAACTCAGGAGAGTCATTCCCGTAATCGCCAGGAAATGGAATCGCTTTCGGAGTGTTCCACCCAGCAGGGCAATCAGCAGCAAGGATCCATACACAACGGGCATTCCAGAGTGAAATCCAAAACCAAAAGCAAGTTCTAACAACACATCACTCAGGAACATCAACCCGAGCACATATCCAATGCCCAGCCATCGAGATCGAAAAGCTACTCCCGAAAACAAGGCCAAAGCAGTCATTGGTGCAAAATTCGGTGGATGGGGAAGCAGTCGGGTGACTACCGCCAGCAATCCAATGCCCAGCACAAAGAACCCATAGTGCCACGATCGTACCGCTTGCTTCATCCCTTGCATTGTGCAATCCCTTCTTTGTTGCGCAACACCATTTTCCGTAAATTTGCACTTTCTTTGTGACGAGCAAAGAAATGAAAAATTTTCAAAACAAAATTTTGCTTTTGTACATATACCCGTAGCGTACCATCAAATGCTCTGCGAATGCAATGGATGTACAAAACCGATCAACTGGTCACACACCGCATATCGGAAATGCAATCCGGAAAAATATGCGATTACCGATTGCTGCAGAAGTTTACTCTCTGAAGAAAATTCACCGATCCGGAACTTACATCTGGTGGTTGGGTCTATTACTACTGGGATTCGGGCTATTTGGTTGCACTTCTGAGCAGGTCCCGCAATGCAATCAAATTGCTCAGGAACAACTCCATCTGCCTGCTGCTTACATTCTCTGTGAGGGGCTATGGAAATACGATAATTCAACGCTGAGCCGGTTTGATCTTACAACAGCAACGGTGTACAACGAATTTTTCCGGAAGCAGAACTGCCAGCTCCGCTTAGGGGATACAGGCAATGATATGGCGTTACAAGGTGATACACTATTCATCGCCGTCACGGAATCCCGGACGATTGAGCAGCTCAATGCCCGGACCGGCCAATGGATTAATCGTCTCGAACTGGGCGAGGCACAACCGCGTCACCTGTGCATTCTGGACTCCGCTCGTGGGTATGTGACTATCCTGAACCAGGACAAAGTCATCGAATTCAATCCTGCGACGATGCAGGTAACCGGCCGGGAGGTCGCGGTTGGACCTGCGCCCGAAGAAATTGCCACCGATGGTCGTTACCTCTATGTTGTAAACTCCGGCTATGGAGATTTCCGAACCACTGAGCCAGGTGCCAATACGCTCTCTGTGATTGACCCGGTAACAATGACAGAAATTCAGAAAATTCCACTCCCGCCCAATCCCACAATGGTAACGGTAGGGAACAACACGATTTTTGTGGGATACTACCATCTTCCATCGCTCAAAGATTCCATTGGAGGGGTTGTGGCACTGGATCGACACACCCTGCAGGTCACAGGACACTGGAAAATTGCGGAACCTGTTCAACTGTGGTGGGATTCTTTATCTCAACGATGTTTCGTTCTCAGTGACACCGCCTTATATGTCATTCAGGACTCGCTTTCGACGGTGCTCAGCCGACGATCCTCTCCATACCACCACTGGTACGCTATGGCTATTTCTCCTGTCGATGGATCAATCTGGATTGCTGACGCCAGGGATTTCGTCTCTCCAGGGGAAATTCTGATCTTTGCACCAAATCAATCAGCTCCTAAATTCACCTTTGAGGTTGGACTCAACCCTGGCGATATCTGTTTCGTGCTCCCAGTCCCATAGCTTCCTCCGGTAATGCTTCCACTATTTGGCGTCTCAATGAGTTTTTGATAAAATCGTCTTTAACTAAAAAATTAAAGTGCTGTCGAACAAAAGAAAGGGGAGAGAAATGCGAAAACACGTGCGACGTGTGCTGGCCACAACGAATGTTACAGGAAATACGGAGTACCTAAACCGCTTAACCGAAGTAGTAGATTCTGCCGATATTGATGCGGTGGCGTTGATCGGGAATCTGGCTGACCCAAATACCCAAGACAAAGTAGCACAGTACAAAGCTATTTTCAAGATCGCCGGGCATTTCCACGTTCCTGTGTTTTACATTCCGGGACCGCAGGATGTCCCCCTATATCAATATTTGCGAGAGGCTTATAATATCGAGTTGGTTTTCCCAATGCTCAAGGGAGTCCACGGAAAAGTCGCTTTTGGGCCCGGACATATTGCTTTCGTCGGGATGGGGGGACATATACTGGATGATGAACACGTAACACCTGAGGAGCACGAGGAACTGCGATATCCTGGCTGGATGGTGGAGTACGAGCTCAAAATTCTCAATGAGCTCAAAGATTACGTCAAAGTTTTCCTGTTCTCGACTCCACCTTCGCACAAAGGGATGAATCGAGATGGATCAACAACCTTAGAGGAACTGATCAAGACTTTCGCTCCCGTTGCAGCTATCGTGGATGACAAAGAATTCTATCACGAGTTTCTCGGCACTACCCTGGTGGTATCACCCGGTAAACTCGCCGAAGGGGATTATGCTGTAATAGATCTTCGCCGCCGGAAGGTGGAAACAGGTGACGTGCGGTAGGGGTACAATCCCTCCGCACGCGTCGTTCCCTGCGGTGAGAAAGATTTTTCTTGCCTGTACAAAGTAAAAAGGTTTTTTCACGAAGATTGCACGGCTTGCCAGGCAATATCGGATCGATACCATTTGCCCTCGAAGTGAATTTGGTCTGCAGCGCGATAGGCTAAATCGCGAGCTGCTTCTAAGGTCGTTCCCAGTCCGGTGACACCCAGAACCCGACCACCCGCTGTGACAAGCTGTCCTCGGTCATTCCGCTTCGTACCGGCGTGGAACACAATAGCGCCAAGTTCCTCTGCTGCCTCAATCCCGGTAATTACCTTTCCGGTTTCTACCGAACCCGGGTATCCTTCTGAAGCCAAGACCACACAGCACGCATACTGCGCCGCAACTTCTGTGACACTTTCAGGGATCAGTATCCCAGTAGCAGCAGAGTACAGCAGTTGCGCAACATCTCCCTGAATAATTGGGAGCACCACCTGAGCCTCTGGATCCCCGAACCGCACATTGAATTCCAGCACGTACGGATCACCATCCACAATCATCAATCCGCAGTACAGGCATCCCCTGTAAGGAGTTCCCTGATCCCTCATATACTGAAGCAGCGGTTGGACAATCCGCTCGGACACTTTCCTTAGCAGTGCTGCATCCACCAACGGCGTTGGAGCATACGCTCCCATACCACCGGTATTGGGTCCCTGATCACCATCGTACGCTCGCTTGTGATCCTGGGCAGGAGCCAGCAATAGAAAATCGAAACCGTCTGCGATAGCAAAGACAGACGCTTCATACCCCTGGAGAAATTCTTCAACAACGACACGTTGACTGGCGCGGCCGAACTTTCCTGCAAAGAAACTCCGGAGCGTCGATTCCGCCTCAGGCAACGTTTCCGCAATAATAACTCCTTTACCGGCTGCCAATCCATCAGCTTTGATCACGACTGGAAGACTCAGCGTTTCCACAAACTGGAGTGCGGCTGCAAGCTGATCTTCGGTGAACACCTGATACGCTGCGGTGGGAATCCCTGCTTGCTGCATAACCTTTTTCGCAAATGCCTTGGAGGCTTCTAATTGTGCCGCTGCTTTCTGCGGTCCAAACACGGGTATACCGGCTGCTTCCAGAACATCAGCAATACCACCGGCAAGCGGATCTTCCGGTCCAACAACCACGAAATCCAGATCGTGGGTTTTGCAGAACGCAAGGATCTGGTCGTAATCATTGATGGAAATTTCCAGATGAATATCACCAAGGCGTGCTATGCCCGGATTGCCAGGGATAGCATACAAACGCTCAACGGTCGGGGATTGAGATAGGGCATACGCTAAAGCGTGTTCCCGACCACCTTTTCCAAGCACCAAAACCTTCATCTTTCGAGCACCTTAACGCAACAAACGACCACTTTATGAGGAGGCAGGAGTTTCAAGTTTTGACTGCACCAGCGCGGGAAAAGCCTCCAGTACCGCTGGCAAGCTGGCAACATCCCGACCACCGGCAGTCGCCATATGCGATTGCCCACCGCCACCACCGCCTAACTGCCGGGCAACTTCACGCACTAAGGTTCCGGCAGGGAGGCGCTCGCGCAGATCATCAGTTACAGCACACACCAATTGCACTTTGTCTTTGCGGATTGTTGCCAGCAACACAATCCCCTGTTTCTTCACCGTGGCACGGAAAAAATCTGCCAGCTGCTTCAACTGATCTACCGTTACATCTTCAAAAATACGCGTCACCACCCGGATTCCATTTACAGGCTGTGATTGTGCAGTTACCTCTTCTAATTGGCGTTTCATTGATTCCACCTTGAAATTTTCCAGTTGCTTTTCCAGCTTCCGAATTTTTTCCATCAGCTCCCGCTCCCGTTCGGCTGCCTGTTCCAGTTGATCCTCAAGCTGCCGCACATACGCCTCCGCCGCCTCGGAAGAAACGGCGACAACACGTCGCACACCGGCGGCAACAGAAGATTCCTCCACAATTTTTACCAGCCCAATCTCCGGCGTTCTCCCCACATGCGTGCCGCCGCACAACTCAACGGAAAATTTCTCATCGATAAAGACTACCCGCACGATGTCGCCGTATTTATCACCGAAAAACATCTTTACATTGGGAATTTTCTGTGCTTTCTCTAACGGCATCACCTCTGTGTACACCTCGATGTTTTCCCGGATCTTCTCGTTGACTATCTCTTCAATTTCCCGGAGTTGTTCCGGCGTTAGCTTTTCGTAATGGGAAAAGTCGAAGCGGAGGTGATCGGGAGCCACCAGCGATCCTGCTTGTTTTACGTGACTTCCCAGCACCCGGCGGAGAGCTTCGTGCAAAATATGCGTTGCAGAATGATGGGTGCGAATTTCCTGCCGCCGCCGAGCATCGACCTTTGCAAGAACGCGCGCACCAGCCGAAGCAGTCACCGGGCGATCTACAAAGTGGACTATCAAATTGCCGACGCGCTGTACATCCTTCACCCGATAGCGTTCTCCCTCAATTTCCAGTGTGCCCGTGTCAGCAACCTGTCCACCGGCTTCTGCGTAAAACGGCGTCGCTGCCAGCGCCACTTTATTATCCTCGACCCAGACAATGCGACTTTCACCTTCTAAGGTTTCGTAACCAATGAACTCTGACTCCGCCGTGTCCTGCGGCGTAATTACTTCCACCTGCTCGACCTTCCGGGCTTGCCGGGACCGCTCCCGTTGTTCCTGCATCAACTGCTCAAATCGCTCTGTATCGACCCTCAGTCCACGCTCACGTGCCATCAATTGGGTCAAATCCAGGGGGAAGCCAAAAGTATCGTACAGCAGAAAGGCTGCCTCGCCCGGAATGACCTTTTTGCCCTCTTTTTCCAATTGCGCCACTACCGTCTCGAAGTGGGCAATACCACGGTCCAGCGTTGCCAGGAACACTTCTTCTTCCGACCGAATAGTACGCTCAATCGTGGATTGTTGCTCCTGCAATTCAGGGAACACCTTGCCCATTTTGTCAACCAGCACCGGAACTAACTGATAAATTACCGGAGTATGGAAACCCAGGTTCCGGGCATAGCGAGCGGCGCGGCGGAGAATCCGTCGGAGCACATATCCTCGCCCTTCGTTACCCGGCAAGGCGCCGTCCGCAATAGCAAAGGAAAGCGCACGAACGTGATCAGCGATAACCCGCATTGCAACTCCATCCGGATGGAGCAGTTGCTCCGGATCAGCAGGGTAGGGGCGTCCGCTGAGCTCCTCCAGTGCCCGGATCAGAGGCTGGAATAAGTCTGTATCGTAATTGGACCACTTATTCTGCAAAATGGCAACGATCCGCTCCAGGCCCATTCCGGTATCAACGTGTTTTTTCTGCAGTGGCTGAAGCGTCCCGTCCGGCAGGCGATTGAACTGAATGAAGACCAGATTCCAGATTTCAATGACATCGGGGGTACCAGCGTTCACCAATGCTGCTCCCGATAGGTCAGGAGTACGGTCAAAGTGGATCTCCGTTGATGGTCCGCAGGGACCGGTGTCACCCATCTCCCAGAAGTTATCTTTCTCATCGAACCGATGAATTCGTTCCGGTGGCAGATACCGCAGCCAGATCTGATAGGCTTCGTCATCAGTGCGAAATACAGTGGCATGCAGTCGTTCGACCGGAAGCTTCCACCGGTCTACCAGCAATTCCCACGCATAAGCAATAGCTTCTTCCTTGTAGTAATCCCCGAAACTCCAGTTGCCCAACATTTCAAAGAAGGTGTGGTGGTAAGTGTCATACCCGACTTCTTCCAGATCGTTGTGCTTGCCGCTTACACGAATACACTTCTGCGTGTCCGCCGCCCGGGTATAGGGACGGGTTCCCGTTCCCAAAAAGACATCCTTGAATTGATTCATCCCGGCGTTGGTGAACAAAAGGGTCGGATCTCCGTGGGGAATGACCGGAGCACTGGGAACGATGGTGTGCCCTTTTTCACGGAAAAATTCCAGAAACGAAGATCGAACTTCCTCGGAACTCATCATTTTTGCTCAGATCAAATTTGTCGTACTCACTTCTCTACGATTTTGCAATTGCCGGTAGGGTGGATTCATACACCTGCCGCAGTTTTTTTATAGACGTTTTCAACACTCCTTTGATCTCAAAAACTTCCGGGACGACCGTTCCAAGGAGTCGAAAGGGGAGCGCATACTGCCGGGCTAATTGTTGCAGCGGTTCCAGATACTGCGGGTCAAAGCTGAGCAGCACTCGCGTTTGGGACTCTCCGAACAGCAACGCCGCAGAAGGATTGTCGTGCAACTGCACAATTGCTCCCATATCAGTTGGCGATGCGATGCTCTTTTCCGCCAGCGCAACTGCCAATCCGCCTTCTGCACAATCGTGGGCGGAGTGGAGAAACTGTTGCTGTGCCGCATCAAACAGAAACTTTTGCAGCCGCCGTTCTTCTTCGCAATCAATGGTTGGAGGCAAACCGGTGACTTTTCCTGTCCGCAGGAACAGATACTCCGATCCACCCAGTTCCCGACGGTCTGGTCCCACCAGGGCAATGAGGTCTCCTTCTACAAGAAAAGCTCCACCGACGACTTTATCAACATCCGGCAGAATGCCGACCATTCCGATGGTCGGGGTGGGGAAAACAGCATAGTTCTGTGACTCGTTGTGAAAACTCACATTGCCTCCAGTCACTGGAATTTCAAATGCCCGGCAGGCTTCTGCCATTCCAGCAATTGCTTCCGCAAACTGCCAGTAAATTTCTGGATCGTACGGATTACCAAAGTTCAGGCAATTCGTAATACCTACTGGCTCAGCACCAGCACAGGCAACGTTCCGAGCTGCCTCAGCAACGGCAATTTGAGCTCCTCGACGCGGGTGGAGATACACATATCGGCTGTTACAATCGGTTGTCAACGCAATTGCCATTGGTGGACGCTCTTTCAACCGGATCACTGCGCTGTCCAGTAGCGCCTTCTGCACGGTGTTCGTTCCAACCTGCGAATCGTATTGCTCGAACACCCACCGTTTACTGGCGATGTTCGGTGAACTGAGGAGTTGCCAGAACACCTCTTCGTACGATGCTGGTTCTGGCAGCGAGGAGGGGTCGTAAGTGGAAGTTTTAGCAAAATAAGAAGCCACCTTCTGCTCGCGCTGATACACCGGTGCGCCATAGCCTGCTGCCAGTGCCGTTGCCGGGAGCAAAGCAACGCATCGCCCGTGTCGATAGACGCGCAGCATTCCGTCATCCGTCACAGTGCCAAACTGGACGATGGGTATATCCCATTTCTCACAAATTCGCTGCGCAATATCCTCTGTGCCGGCTTTGAGAATTACCAGCATTCGCTCCTGAGACTCAGAGAGCATAATTTCGTAGGCTGACATATCCGGTTCTCGCAGTGGTACTTCGTCCAGATCCAGTCGCATACCAACGCCACCACGAGCAGCCGTTTCTGCCGTAGAACTACAAATACCCGCCGCACCCATATCCTGCATACCAACGACAATGCCAGCATCGATCAACTCCAGCGTTGCCTCCAGCAACTTCTTCTCCATAAAGGGATCCCCAACCTGAACGGTGGGCCGCATATCCTCCGCTGCATCGCCGAACTCGCGAGATGCAAGGAGGGAAGCTCCGTGAATCCCATCTCTACCCGTGCTATTTCCCATAATCATCACCGGATTGCCCGGACCTCTGGCAATGGCAGAGACCAGTCGATCCGTGGGCACAATGCCGACTGCCATTGCGTTGACCAGGGGATTGTCATTGTAGCATTCCTCGAAAAAAACTTCGCCGGCAACGGTCGGAACGCCGAAAGAGTTTCCGTAATCACCAATGCCTTTGACAACGCCACGCAGGAGATACGGCGTCCGCGGATGATCCGGACTCCCGAATCGTAAAGAATTCAAGGCAGCGATGGGGCGCGCACCTAAGGTGAAGACATCGCGGAGAATGCCTCCGACACCTGTAGCTGCTCCCTGATACGGTTCGACTGCAGATGGATGGTTGTGACTTTCGATCTTAAATGCCAGAGCGTAGCCACCTCCCAGATCAATCAGCCCTGCATTTTCTTCTCCTGCCGCTTTCAACGATCGTCCACCAGAGCGGGGTAACGTTTTTAGCAACAGGAGGGAATTTTTATAGCTGCAATGCTCACTCCACATCACACTGAACATCCCCAGCTCTGTATAGGTCGGCGTTCGCCCCAAAAGCTCTAAGATCCGCTGATACTCTTCAGCCGTTAATCCCAATTCCAGCGCTAAGGCTTCGGAGACTGGAATTTCTGAGTACAGTTCTTCCGTCATCAATCTCCTCACGAGCTTAACAAAATGTTTCGTAGACGATCCAGCAGGGAAAAAATTCCGAAGCCTCACGGCTTGCAGCCGCACCTCCCAGCAGAGTAAGGGTGTGTTCTGAGGAGCACATATGACCTCTGGAAGTCACGGACAATCAGCTTTGCCGTACTACTTTGCTACGCGCGCGGCGCTTCAACGTGCAGGAGGGTTTCCAGCGTCAGAGCAACGCTCCGGGCAAGGGCTTCCAGGTGATAACCACCTTCCAGTACCAGGGCAATGCCATACTCAGTGTGATTTTTGGCAAATGTCACCAACTGCCGGGTCATCCATCCGAAATCCGAAGCTTCCAGCAACATCGAGGCTAAAGGATCATTCCGGTGGGCATCGTAACCTGCGGAGACCAGCAGAAAGTCTGGTTGGAAATCCCGCAACTTTGGCAATACTTTTTGTTCAAACGCCTGACGATAGACACCACCACCAGATGCCGGGGGAAGGGGAATGTTCAACGTCGTTCCGTATCCCGGACCTTCACCCTGCTCAACTTCCGATCCAGTTCCCGGATAGAGCGGGTACTGGTGGAGGCTGATGTAGAGCACCGATGGATCGCTATAGAATGCTGCTTGCGTCCCGTTGCCGTGATGGACATCCCAATCGACAATGGCTATTCTGGACAACTGGTACTGTTGCTGCGCATATCGTGCGGCAATGGCAACATTGTTAAACAGGCAGAATCCCATCGCGCGCTGCGGTTCTGCGTGATGGCCAGGAGGGCGGACTGCTGCAAAAGCGGATGTCCGATGGTTTGTCTGGAGCACTACGTCGCAACAACGGAGGATTGCTCCTACCGCCCGGAGAGCTGCCGCATACGAATGTGTGGAAACGAAAGTATCAGGATCCAGATACTGCGCACCACTGTCTGCCGCTTTCCGAATGCGATCAATGTAGGAGGGAGGGTGGATCAATTGGAGATGCTCCTCCGTTGCCAGCGGTACATCGATGTGCTCCAGTTGGTCCCACAGTCCGGTTGTATGCAGGTGTTCCACAATAGCTCGCAGCCGATCGGGACGCTCCGGATGATACGGACCGGTGTCGTGTTCCAGCATCTCGGGATGATAAGCAAAAACTACTTTCATCGATTATTTCACGCTGTTAACCGTTGCCATCTTCAATTTCGGCTGCCACTTCGGCTGTTTCATCGGGCAGCCGGGAATGATCATACCATTGGGCAATTACGCCTCCCCCAATCAGATCATCGCCTTCATACAGCACAACCGACTGTCCGGGGGTGATTGCCCGTCGAGGCTCCAGAAATTCCACATAGAGTCGATCCTCATCGGTCCACGCATACGCCGGTGCCCCCGGATCCTTGTACCGAATTTTTGCCATCACACGGCGTGGCTGCGGCAAAGCAGCATACTTCATCAGGTTTACGGAGTGGGCAATTAAGCCTCGATGCAACAGTTGATCCTTTGTTCCCACAACCACCGCATTTTCTTCAGGAATGACATTGAGCACATACAGCGGTTGACGATAAGAAATGCCCAGACCCCGCCGTTGCCCGACCGTATAAAATGGATAGCCGCGGTGATGTCCAACAACTTCACCATTAAAGATGATGGGACCACCCTCCAGATCCTTCAGCTCCGGCTGTTGCTCTTTGAGGAAGCGGTGATAATTGTTGTCTGGAATGAAGCAAAGATCGAAAGATTCTCCTTTACGCGCAACACTCAGTCCCAGCCGTTCGGCAATAGCTCGCACTTCTGCTTTGGTATACTCACCCAGTGGGAAAAGGGTACGGGCCAATGCATCCTGTGTCAATGTCCACAGCGCATACGATTGGTCCTTGGAGCGATCAACCCCACGGGTAATGAAATACCGATCGCCGGAGCGTCGAACCCGTGCATAATGCCCCATTGCCACATAAGTAGCGCCCAGCGCGTCTGCTTTCTTCAGCATTTCGCCCCATTTGATCAATCGATTACATCGGACACATGGATTGGGTGTTTCACCGGAGATATAGCTATCGATAAAGTGATCAATGATATGCTTCCGGAATGGAACGGTGAAGTCTACGACGTAATGGGGAATACCCAGTTGTAGGCACACCCGGCGAGCATCGTTAATTCCTTCGATGGAGCAACAGTTGGATTCGTTGACAATGTTGCCGCCAACATCTTCGTAGTTGTACGTTTTGATCGTAATCCCAATCACCTCATAGCCTTGCTCCACCAATAGGGCAGCCGCCACTGAGGAATCCAGCCCTCCAGACATTCCGACAATGACTCTTTTCGGTGATCGTTTCATTGCTATCGTGCTTTTTTCTCTCCACTTCTGCCACTGTAGACGAACCGGTTTTGCCGGAAATGTATCTCCGAACCAGAGACATTCCACTGAGTTCCATTGCTGGGAAAAAGCGTCAGGGAAATCCGCCGATGAGCGGATCAAGTTTTCTATCGAAACCGTAGCGCCTGCAATGGTGGAATGCGCGTTGCCAGCGTTGCAGGGATCCAGATTGTAAAGAAACTGATGATCAGCAAAAGAGCGGCAACAATTAGAAAGTGGAGTAGCTCAAAAGTGATGGGGAGATAGGAGAAAAAGTACACATCCGTTTGCAACCGGAGAACGTGGAATTGATTCTGCAGCCATCCAGCCACTAAGGTAAGTCCTGCACCAATGATCCATCCGACGATGACCAGTGCCATTCCGACGGCAAGGAAGATTTGCCGCAACTGACGCCGCTGCATCCCCAGACTCCGGAGGACTGCTATTTCGTGTAACTTAGCAACCATTAAAGTCAGCAGCGCTGAGACAACATTGAACAGCGCCACAAAGGCAATCAGTCCCAGCACAATGGGAATAGGGCGTTTTTGCAGATCGATCCAGGCAAAGAGGGAACTATACAGATCGTACATCGTGCGGGCAACGAATCGATAACCCAATCCCTGATTGAGTCGCTCAGCGGTTGGAATCAACTGCCGTAAATCCGCAACCTGAATGTCATACCCGGTCGCTTGATATCGCGAAAATCCCAATAAGCGTCCGGCGGTTTCAAAAGGCAGAAAAACCACATTCTCATCAAACTGCGTTGCGCCAGTCTCAAAAACGGCGATGACGCGCAATGCTGCGATGCTGGGCAATGACTGCTGTTGCGCAGCAGCGTTAAATGCCAGCAGAAATACCGTATCATTCACCTGAAGATCCAGTCGTTCAGCCAGTAATCGCCCGATCATTAGTTCTGGTGCAGAATCCGAGCGGAAATGAGCTTTGCCCTGCTGCACGAATGGGGAGACATAGGGAAGAGCAGCATCGGGTGGAATTCCTTTGCATAAAACCCCATCGAACTGTTGAGAATGCTTCGGTCTGATCAGTGCATTTCCCAGGCGATAAGGAACAACCGCTGTAACATTGGGAGTTTTCTGGATATATTCCAGAGGATCTTCATAGTGCTCAATGGGCAAACTAAAAAGCCCGGTAATTTCGATATGGGCCGTAAAACTGGTAACATAGCGGTAAATCGCATTTTCAAATCCCTGGAGGATTGCCAGTGCCAGAAGCACCGCTGCCGTACCTAAAGCAACACTTCCAACGGCGATGGTGTTAAAAATCACAATGTGGCGAGTTTCACTCCATTTCGGAAACAGCCATCTCTGGATAAAGATCCGCCGCAGCGGATGCAGTAGCCACCGCATCGTCACTTAATCTTGCTGTGAGTACCGATAAAAACCCTCGCCTGTCTTCCGTCCCCACTTTTTTGCATCGACCAACTGCTTCTGCAAAAGGGAAGGGGCAAAGCGGGGATCATAAAAGTATTGCTGCCATACAGACAGGGTCACAGCGAAATTGGTATCAACACCGATAAGATCCATCAGCTCAAAAGGTCCCATTCGAAAACCATAGCTTCGCAACAATCGATCTACCTGCTCCACAGAAGCTGTTCCTTCTTCCACAATCCGCAGCGCCTCATTGTAGAAGTTTCGAGCAACTCGATTGACAATAAACCCTGGAACATCCTTTACAATAACAGGAATTTTGCCGATAGATTCGGAAAAATCTTTGATAATCTCGATAACCGCATTAAGAGTAAATGCCCCTTTGACCACTTCCACCAGCTTCATAATGTGTGCAGGATTGAAAAAGTGTAAGCCCAGAAAACGACCAGGATGCTGAAGCTCGCTTTGAAGGGAAGAAATGGCAATGGAAGAAGTATTGGTCGCGATGATTGCCCGTGATGGCAGCAAAGATTCCAATCGGTGTAACAGATCGATTTTTGCTGTGCGGTCTTCGATGATAGCTTCGATCACACAGTCTGCCGCAGCACAATCTTCCAGACGAGTTGTAAAGGAGATCTTCTCCTGCAAAACAGGATGGAGCAATTCAGCAGCCAGTTTGCCTTTCTGCACCGCTTTCTCCAGATTTCTGGCTATCTGATGTTGTGCGCGTTTCAGGACGGCATCGCTCAGATCATACAGTGTAACGGGAAATTGGTGGAGAAGGAGGGCAGTCGCGATACCCGTCCCCATCACACCCGCACCACAGATCGCAATTTGTTGCGGCATCTGGAAAGTAACAGCATCTTTCATCGCTTATCGTCCCTTAAATTGTGGTTCCCGTTTTTCCAGAAAAGCGGCTACGCCTTCGGCATAATCCTCCGTTTCGCCTGCTTTCTGCTGATATTCTACTTCCATTTCGAGCATTTCATCCAGGGAAGCAACCAGTCCTCGCTGGAGCATCTGCTTTACGAAGCCATATGTTTTTGTCGGTCCCTGCGCATATCGCTCAGCCCATCGCTGAACGGCTGTGGGAAGTACCTTTGGGGAAACTATGGCATTAACCAATCCCAGTCGCAGCGCTTCCTCCGCACTGATGGGCTTATTCAACGTTGCGAATTCGAACGCCTTCGGATATCCCATCAGCCGGGGATAGAAGAAACTGGCACCTGAATCGGGAACCAGGGCAATGCCGATAAAAGCTTCAACAAATCGGGCACGTTCGCTCATAATACGAATGTCTGCGGCTAATGCCAGCGAAAGCCCGGCACCAGCCGCCACGCCATTGATCCCGGCAATGACCGGTTTTGGCATTGATGTCAACAGGCGAATGATAGGATTATACCGTCGGCGCAAGGAATCTGCCAGTGATCGCTGCTTTTCACCTGGTTTGGGTGCTTCCTTGAGGTCCTGACCGGCACAAAATGCCTTCCCGGCACCGGTGATTACAACACACCGAACGCCTTCGTGCTCCGCTGCTGTCTTCAAAACCTGCTGAAGCTCTGTCGTCATTTGCTCGTTCACTGCGTTATAAACGTCCGGTCGGTTCAGGGTGATGGTAAATACGCCCTTCGCATCGAAGGTTGTAAGAATCGTCTCGTATTGCTGCTCGCTCATTCCTCAAATTCCTTTCTTTATTGCCCCTGCCATTTGGGTTGTCGCTTTTCCAGAAAGGCTTTCATCCCTTCGTGGGCATCCTCGGTGGAAAAGAGGAGGTAGAAGTTTTTGCGTTCATATTCCAGCCCAATTTCCAGCGTCGTATCAAAAGCGCGAAGCACCGATTCCTTTGCCAGCCGGGCAGCAATTGGCGGCATTGAAGCAACTTCATCAGCAAGTGCTAAGGCTTCATCCAGATACACCTCGACGGGAACTACTTTATTGACCAATCCTGCACGGAGTGCTTCATAGGCAGAGATCATTCGTCCTGTCAGCACCATCTCCATCGCCAGCGCTTTGCCGACCGCGCGGGTTAGCCGCTGCGTTCCTCCAGCGCCGGGCATAACCCCAATTTTAATTTCCGGCTGTCCAAACCGTGCCGTTTCGCTGGCAACAATCATATCACACAGCATTGCCAGTTCGCAGCCACCGCCCAGCGCATAACCGCTGACAGCCGCAATGATGGGAGTTTTTACCCGCCGGATCGCATCCCATTTGCGAAACTGATCGCGGAGCAACATTTCGACAGAATCCGCCTCCGCCATTTCCGTAATATCAGCGCCAGCCGCAAAAGCTTTTTCGTTGCCATAAATCACGATGCACCGAATCGCTGGATCCGCGTCATACGTTGTAAAAGCATCGACCAGCTCATCCATCGTGGCAAGATTGAGTGCATTGAGCACTTCCGGTCGGTTGAGCTGGATCGTTCCAATGTGGTCACCGTGTCTGGCAACTCGAATAAATTGGTAGGTTCGTTCCATAGCTTTTGCTTCCCTGTTGTCTTGCCTCACATAAAACCAACTGCAAAGTTACGGAAAGCAGGGAAGAAAGCCAACTTCCGCCGATGGTGCCCAATCTGTGGTCAGAAAATAGCCTACGCAAGAGAATTTGCCCAGAGAAGAGAGCACAAGAGGCTGATAATGTGAATTGAACAAGCAAGAACTCAAAGCACAGCGATCTCTTCAGAGCACAAACACTATGGGTACAATCTGCCTGCGGAATCCCGATGGCACAGAAAAAATAGCGGGGCATTCTGCCCCGCTTCAAACGCTGCGATGCTTCCTGAAAATCCGATGCGCCAAACCAAATTACTCTGTTGAGATACGCACCTGTGCGGTTGAACCGGTAAACACAACAACCAGATCAAGCTGCTGGCGCTTGCAGGGAAATTCTATGACAATTTCCTGGACCGGATAGTCCGGATGTGCAATCCGGACCTCATACGTTCCACGGCAAATTCCGTCGAACCACGCCTCACCATCATCGTTTGTATGGGCTGTTTCGATGGTTTCGCCGTTGGGGTACCGCAATCGCACTTCTGCATCAGCTATTGGTGAGGGAGGGGAGGTACGATTGTCCTGCAAAACGACGTGTAACAGGTGATTGCAGCATTCCCGGAGTGGCTCGAGAGTCAGAACTATCTCTTTGTTATCTTCACACTCGAGCTCGAAATCTTCCTTGGCTACAATCAGCAAAGAGTCACCGTGTTCGCCAGCAATAGTGTAAGTAGCTCGTATCAGATAGCGACCGGTACAAAGATCTTCCCACACAATGACACCATCGGCGTTGGTATATCCAGAGCGGATCACCCGGACGGGACGGTGGCCAAGATCCAGCAACTCAACCCACGCTCCCTCAACCGCCTGATGCTCTCGATCCTGCACCTGTACCCACACCCGGTTATCGCAACATTCCACGACCGCTGCAAGTTCCACCGAGTATTCAGTCGTGTCATTACAGCCAATATGGACTGAATTTTCATAACGGTAATAGCCATCTGCCTCTACGACAACAATATAGGTGCCGGAACATAAAGAAGTGAAAACAACCTGACCCTCGACATCGGTCAACTTGGTATCCAGCGGTTGCCCGTGCACAGACTTCAAAACAACGGCAGCGCCGTGAATGGGAGTTCCTGCCTCTGTGGTATCCTGTACTTCCACGACGAGCATGCTCTGACAGCAATCACTGGAATCTCTCTTGCTGTATCCATCACCATGGCGGGGCGACAGCGTAAGATGTTTCTGTACTTTCCCACAGGAATCAATGGTAAAGTGCCCATAGGCAATAACAGGATGAAAATCGGAGGAGTCAGCCACAATAAAACTGTAGTCACCGGGGCAGAGGGAATCAAAGGACACAATCCCGCTGACAGTTGTCCACCCAACGTGAATGGTGTCTCCGCTCTGGAGCAGCGCAACATACAGATCCGCTACTGGATGCTCCGCAGAATCACGAACCGTTAACTGAAACTCGCCGCAACAACCACTCACTTTATCATCAGGTACTGTCGGTTGTTTCTGGCAGGAAGAGGCGATAAACAGGGCTGTGACTATGAACAGGAAAATACTGATAAGATGGAACTCGCGCCGCATAGGCCCGACTCCTCAACTGTGAAACATACAAACTTACTCTCACAACCTCAAGATTAACTCCTTTGCGGAGAGAATGTTACGAGGGATGTGTAAGAACAGTGGCGGTCGATCAGCGCAAGGAAGCTCGGCAAACCCGAACTTAACATAAGAGTTCTTATAATGTGTTGTAGCAATCCTGCTTATAACGCCGCTTCTTGGCTACTTTGAGCGTCAATGCTAAGGTCACTGCGGAGGTTCCACCACTGATGTTCACAATAATTTCCTCATCACGGTAGCGTCGGCCACGGGTCGAGTGAATTTCCTCCAGAATCTTCAAAAGATTTTGCTTGATATCTTGAAAACTGTCAAAATCCACCGGACCCTTAAAGTGCAATTGTGGCTTCCTGGGCAAATCTTGCACGTTCAGCGACGTAGCTTCGTGACCATTCAACAATAGAGCTTCGTCCAGCAATTTTTCAAACTCCTGACGCTGATCCCAGGATTTCTTACTGCTTAAAAAGAAAACATGTTCCAAACCGGGTTTAGAGAGCACTGCTCGAAGCGGCAATTCCCAGTTGCCAGGAAGTTTTTGCTGGTGAAGATGGGTCAACGACTGTCGAAACTGCTCCACATCTCCCGAAAAAGCCGACAACGCCATAACCAGTACCTTAGGTGGCACCTTCTCCGGAGATTGGGATTCGAGCGGATACCAGACAATAAAGAGCATTCCCAGGATCCAGATTGCCAGTAGCGACAGCACTGCATAACTATACTGGTGATCGTGCAGATCATCAGCAACCCACGACGTCAAGATCAAAAACACCAGCATAGCAATCAATCCGTAAAGCCCTTCGATATTCCCGGTAAGAATATCTTTCATAACCAGACTCAGACTTTTCGTCCGCAGCCGCAGCTTCTGTCGGTAACCCAGATAAATACCAGCGCCGGCGGAGATGAACAATGGTAGTAGCCAGAGCGTTTCCCATAAGCGCGATATGAGAATAAGTGCCAAAAGGAACAGCACAACAAGAGAAAATCCCCCTAATGCTTTTGCTTCCGCGCTCCATCGTTGAAATAAACGAAACGAAAACTGCTTGCGCTGCGATGGAGTGCTACGACGCGTCATTTCCGGCAAAGTAGCATTGCTTATAAAAATGCAACAAAAAAGCGGGAAACCGCTATCAGCAGTTTCCCGCTCACTTGAGTCACACCTCTGGTCTGCTAAGCTCTTCTTGCCGAGTCGTTACTTCTTCTTTTTCTTCTTTGAACTGCTGGTTTTCTTGGTGCTACTGGCGGACTTTGCGCTCTTTTTTGCCGCTTTCTTCGCCTCTTGCTCCTTCTGCTTCCGTGCTTCTTCTTCTGCCCGCTGACGCTCCAGGATCATCAGCGCTTCCCGCATCCGGTAATATCGCTGCTTGGCACGCTCAATCGTTCGCCGGCGATACTCCGGATCGTTGTGATACCGTTCCAGCGCTCGCTTTTTTACCTTTTCCCGATACTCCGGATCTTCGTGATAGCGCTTCCGGAGATATGCCAGGATCCGCTCACGATTCCGCTGGTAATACTCGCTCGCATAAGTGCGCTTCTTTTCTGCCTGACTCGTGGCTTCGCTGGTTGTCTCCGTTGCTTCAGCCGCTTTCTTTCGTTTTGCCATCTGTTGGTTCTCCCGCGATTTGTTAAACAATTCGGTTATAAAAAATCAAGAGGGCGACACGCCAAAAATTTTTCACATAGAAGGTTACAAAAGCGTACAACGAATTTCTTTTTCAAAGTATTGTACAGGCAGTGCCAGCAGTGTCATTTTTTTAACAATTCGCACCATCGACGTTTTATGAAGGTGCTACGCCAGCAACAGGACCCGTTGCAGCAGCGATGATTTGTTCATAGTGTTCCAGTACGGGCTTAATGTGTGGCACATATTCCAGCATTCGGCGGTGATAGCTTGCGAGCGTCGTCGAGCTTAAGTTTGGATCCAGCACGGCAACCGTATACGCATCCTGCACGCCGTAACTGACGAAATCGAATAATTTCCGGAAATTGCGAAACATCATCGGTTGTTCAATTGCTTCCCAATCATTTAGCGCTGGCATCTCACCTGATTCCTCTACGGCATCCAGCCACTGCTGGCGAAGTGCCTGCGTTCGTGGGGTTGGAATGATATATGGCAGCCGATCATAAATGATCCATCGGAATGGACCAAAGCGATAACCTAAAGCGTGGAAATCCAGTGGCCGCGAAAGCAGAACGGCATCTTCCCGCTGTGCTAACTCTTCCCGTAGTGCGGTCAACGTGCGGTGCGTCTTGCCATAATATATCAGCCGATCACCCAAAATTTCCTGCACCAACTGGTAGATCCGGCTCAGCACGTTCCGCTGGTGTGCAACAATCCAGGCATTAGCTGGTAGCAACGGCAGCAATCTGTGGAGCATCAAAGCGATTTTCTCACCGAAATATTCGCTGGATGATCGCGGCAGTCCTTTCGTAAAGATGACCTTGCCCCGTCGTGCAGATTCCAGTGGCAGATCAACAAAAGGTACAGCAGTAGTGCCAAAGAAAAGCTCGCTCAAACGGTGGCGCTCTTCGGGATGATAAAACAATGAGGAACTCAATAGAACTGTTGAAGCATTCTGCCATATAGAGAGCAATTGCTCCACTGAATCTGTAAGCTGCAATTGCGAGGAAACCAAAAAAGTGTTGCCATCCCGATGCAACTGTCCATAGCTCACGTAATTCGCCCGGCTGAACTGGTCCAGCAATTGACTCCACTCCTGGAGCACTGTGGTTATTCGCTCTCTCTCCTGCTGAAAGTCCGCCGGGAGCCGGTTCAATTGCTCAACAACCAATTGCAGTTGCTGCCCGACACCGTGCAATTTCGCCAGCCATTCTGATGATTGTTCGTGCCCTGACAGTGGAACATAGGTTACAATTTGTTGCCGCTGTGACTGACGCAGCTCTGCCAGCAGTTCTTCCACCGCATACCGTGCTGACCGAAATGCCTCCTGCTCTGTAAGCCGATCCTCCAGATGATGCAATAGCGACAGCACCTGGTGGAGTGGGATGCGGATGGTATTCTGTGCGATCAGCAGATCCTCCAGCACTTCTGCTTCCAGTCCGATTATCGCCGGGCGAAGCAACGGCAGCAATTGCAGTTCTGGCTGCTGCGCATTCAACAGAGCGCCGTAATCAGCAAACAGCAGGTGCGCGTTCCGTGCCGTCTGATAATATCGACCATAGAAGCACTGGCTGCTTTGCTGAAGACATTCCTCTGTGTGGTGAGTCAGCTTTTCCAGCCACTGACTGATCTTGACGTGAGAGCGTAATTGCGGCGGTAATTCCTGCACCCGTCCCGTTGTTGTCCGCATTCCCCACAGGGTTAAAAAGAGGCGGACAAAAAACTCCGAGGCAACCGGATCATCACCCTCCGGATAATACCCTTCCAGCAGCGCTGGCAGTCGACGGGGACAGACAAAGTGCACTGGCTGCCACACTCGATCGATCTGCAACTCTTCTGCCTGCAAATACTGCTTCAACGAGTGAGCAATTTCCACAAGATCCTCCCGCTTCTGGGCACCGGGTGCTACGATACATACAGCTTTGCCGGTCTCCTGCACGTACGAAAGCGCTCCCAGCAGTGTGCTGAGCAGCCATTCCCACGAAGGTTCAGAGGCAATAAGAAGAGATTCCCCATTCTGCTGTGCCAACCAATCTCCCACGCGCCGCGCTCGCTTACTGGTTTCAACAAAATGCACCGGGGTAGCAACAACACTCTCTATCCACTCTGCCAGCACGTCCTGAACAGCAACGGGCAGATAGAAAAAGAGTGGATCCAGTGCTCCTTTTTCCCTTTGTCGATTCTCTTCCTCAGGAAGTCCCGGATGATACAGCGGGTTCTGGTCAAGCGAAGCAGCAGGCAATCCAAGCACTTGATGCAGATTCTGAAACAGCGTCCGCCATTGCCATCGGGTACCATCCAGCCGTTCGAGAAGTGCCACGATAGTGGCAATCAGATGATGGTGTTCTGGCAGCATTAACAGATGAATCGCGCGTTGCACCGCTTCCACCATCAATGTTGCATCTTCCAGTGCGCGATGGCTCTGCCCGCCGGGCAACGAAAGCCCAAGATGTCGAGCAACCTGTTCCAGCGAATGGGAATGCTGCTCTGGAAAAAGCAGTTGAAATAGTTGGACGGTGTCCAGCAACGGCGGTTGAAAATCTCTGCCAAAAAACTTCTGGAGAAACTTGAGCTCAAACCGGGCATTATGCGCCATCAAAGGATAACCATCAATAAACTGCCAGAAAGGCTCGATAATATGGGCAAAAGCCGGGGCAGCTTGCAGATCTTCTTCAGTGATCCCTGTCAACTCCGTAATGTAGGGTGGCAGCGGCATAAACGGGTTGACCAGTGTATGAAAGCGATCCACCTCGTGGCCGTTCTCATATTTCAATGCACCAATTTCAATAATGGCATCGTTTGCAACATCTGTCCCGGTCGTTTCAAAATCCAGCGCTACAAAAGATCCAAGATATTGCAGCGGCGTTTCACTCTTCATACTTATGTCCCTGCTTTGTTCCCAAAATCAACTGCTCCCACGGCAGCGGCTTTCCCTGCCGGAGTTGCTGTATAAATGCCCAGATCTGTTCCTCGCTCAAATCGATGTGCGAGGTTTCATCGCTGAAGCGGAACAGTCGACGACCATCCTGTTCCAGAATATCGTTCAACCAATAGCTATGGCGATCCATATAGATAACAAACTGCTGCAAAGCCCGCATCTGTTCAGCAGCATAGGATAAACCCCGGCGTTGGCACAGGAGTTGGAGTAGATCCTCACTCATCGATCTGCTTTAAATGCTCCAGTTGTTCCACAAATTTCTGCACCAGTCCATCGAAAGCACCATTGGAGAAAAATACCACCACATCACCAGCGACAACTATACTTTGCAGTCTCTCCAGTAACCAGTCGCTCCACTGGCGATCCCACCATTGCGGTGGCACCGCCTCTGCCTGCTTCCCCTGCTGTCGATACTGCCTGGCTAATTGTTCAATATCCAGCCGATCTTCCGGTGCATACCGTTGATAGCGATAAGGTGGTGCAAAAAACACAACGTCGGCTCCCTGTAATGCCTCTGCCATCGGCTGCTGAAAAATTCGCTGTACCATTGTGTTTGATCGGGGTTCCACTACAGCGATCAGTCGCTGTTCAGGATGCTGCTGCCGTAATGCCTGCAATGTCGCTCGCAACGCTGTCGGATGGTGAGCAAAATCCTCGTAAACAGTTATCTCCCCTGCTGTCACTTTGCGCTCCAGACGCCGGCGGGGCAGCCGAAAGGTCTCCAGAGCGTGTTGCAGTACCTGATGTGATATTGCAAGTGGCTGGACGGCAGTAATGGCAGCAACGGCATTCGATACCATATGCCTTCCCGGTATGGGAAGCCAGAATTCCTGTGCCGTACGGCTCTGCTGATCGTGAATTTGAAAGAAACTGCCCTGCGGTGTTGTTTCAAGGATCGTTATGTGCACCTCTCCCTGTTCATTGAAACTGAATCGGCGAATGTTCGAAGTATACACCGGACCGGTGCGCAGCACCTCCATCACGTTGGCATCATCACCATTAGCGACCAGCAGCCCATCCGCAGGCACCAGGCGGAGTAACCATCGAAACTGCTGCTTGAGTGCTGCCATATCGGGAAAAATGTCGGCGTGATCGTACTCCAGATTGTTCATCACCAGAACGGATGGCAAATAGTGCAAAAATTTGCTGCGCTTATCGAAAAAGGCAGCGTCGTATTCATCCCCTTCCAGCACCACAACGGGTGTATCAGCCAGAGCAGTTCGCTGCGGATAGCGAAAACCAGAGGAGAAATTGCCCGGTATGCCACCTACTAAAAAGCCGGGAGCATAGCCTGCACGCTCCAGTATCCACGCTATCAGAGCGGTTGTGGTCGTCTTCCCGTGCGTACCCGTCACAACGATCGAAAACGCTCCCTCTACGATTTCCCGCTTTACCAGCTCCGGCAGCGACATAAAAGGCAAGCGGTGGGAAAGCACATACTCCACTTCCGGATTCCCCCGCGACACACTGTTACCCACGACAACCAGATCAGGAGCAAAATCCCGGAGATTGTGCTCCGAGTACGGCGTATACAGCTTGACATCTGTCGAGCCCAGCAGTTCAGATGCTGGTGGATAGATCTGCTGATCAGAACCACCAACCCGAAATCCCTGATGCTGCATTGCAACCGCCACGCTGCTCATAGCAATACCGCCGATCCCAATGAAATAAACGGATGTCGTCTGCCGGAACCGCTTCACTCTATTTCCTCAAGAATTTGTGCAACAATGGAAGGGAACCGCAAAAAGGGATTTTGCTTCTCTTTGAACTCCTGGATATGCCGATCAAAATCCACGGAGGTACGGATTTCAAAAAACTGCTCAATCGCTCCTGCCAGTGCGGCGGGATCTTCCGGTGGCACGATAAGTCCCGTTTTGCCTTCTACCACCAGTTCCTGGAGTCCTCCAACAGCGGTGGCGATAACTGGCCGCTGAAACGTGTAGGCTGTCGCTAAAATACCGCTTTGCGTTGCTTCCCGATAGGGTAAAACCACAACATCAGCGGCACGGTAGTACATTCCGACCGCCTCATTCGGAATGTATTGATTAACTACCGTCACGTACAGCTCCAGTCCCAGCGCCGCAATTTGCTCCCGATATTTTTGTTCATCTTCATAAAACTCACCAGCGACAAGAAGGCGCAACCGGGGTCGGCGCTGGCGTGCAATTGCCAGTGCTTCGATGAGCACATCCAGTCCTTTATACCGTCGCACATAGCCGAAAAAGAGCAGCACCTCCGCATCAGATGGAACCCCTAAATGCTGCCGTGCCTCAGACTGCGACGGGACGGTGCCAATGTTGTAGTAGAAATCCGGGATGGGAGGGCCCACAACGAAAATAGGACGATGATCAGCAAAAGGTTGCAGCGCATCCCGCACAGCTTCGGAAAGCGTGATGAAGGCGCGTGCGTGGCGCAATCCCATTCTGGTTAACACCGTATCCACAGCATTTGCTTCGTGCGAAATGACATTCTCCGTGATGATCACCACCCTTTGTCGATACGGTCCAGGCAGCGCCGTCGTTACGCCCCAGTAGCAGGGTCCAAAGTACGGATGCCACCAATCCATCAAAATGAGATCTGGATCAAGATGACCGATCAATCGTCCCACCTTCATCCAGTTGAGCGGATTATAGGAATGCAGAACTCGCCGGTTCGGTACCCTGGGAATGGGATACTGCGACTGATCAAACTGCGTCGTTCCCGGGAACAGCAATTGGGGATACAGGACACGAAAATTCACAAATTCCAGCTCATATTTCGGTGCTAAAATCTGGTACACCGACGTCATAAACAAAGCATTTCCCCCTCGATATGGATAGGCTGGACCTACTAACACCAGTTTATGCCGCATTAACTGCCCCTGCTCATTCCCATCTGCACCATTTTCAAAGTCCCTTAGGACGTTTCACTCCCCTGCACCTTTTTTTCACTGAAGGGGGAGAAAATTTCTTCACTAACCGCCTACCGGTATCGTCTCATTGCATTGAAGCGAAATAAGTTGAACAGTTATCGGAGCATAATCGGATTGAGTATGGAGTATACGGAACAGCAGGTAACACTACAAAAACACGTCGATCCTCTCACCCTTCTGGGCTATAATGACACCAATGTCCTGCTTTTGGAAAATCGATTCAACGTCACCATTTCTCTCCAGGACAACAATCTTCACATCAAAGGTGAGGGTGATAATGTCGCATTAGCTATTCAAGTCCTCCAGGAACTTCAGCGGATTATCAGCCGAACCGGATCGTTATCGACAAACGACGTGGTCACCGTTATTGACATTCTGGAATCGGATCGGCGGCTTAATCAATCCCATCCAGTGGATCAGAAGAGCGAGCGTCAGAGCGTTGGGACGATCTTGTACACGGGACCCAAAAAGACCATCAAAGCGCGCAACACTGCGCAAATCACGTACGCTGACAAAGTGCTCCATAATGATGTTGTGTTTGCAATCGGTCCTGCTGGCACTGGCAAAACCTATTTAGCCGTTGCCTTTGCCCTGGATGCGCTCCAGCGCGGCCGCGTGCAACGCATCATTCTTACCCGTCCAGCCGTTGAAGCCGGCGAATCGCTGGGATTTCTTCCCGGTGACCTCCACGAAAAGATTGATCCTTATCTCCGCCCACTTCTGGATTCGCTGCTGGATATGCTCAGCGGGGAACGACTCAAAAATATGCTGGAAAACCGGACTGTCGAAATTATCCCGCTGGCATATATGCGTGGTCGTACTTTGAACAATGCATTTATTATCCTGGACGAAGCGCAAAACACCACCGTGGGACAAATGAAGATGTTTCTAACCCGGCTGGGTGAGAATTCCAAGGCGATCATTACCGGTGATATTACGCAAATAGATCTTCGCTCAAACACCCCTTCAGGATTAGTGGAAGTGGAGAAAATCCTGAAAGGGATTGAAGGAATCGACTTTATGTACTTCGATAAATCCCACGTTGTGCGTCACGCCCTGGTCGCCAAAATCATCGAAGCATACGAGCAACAAGGACTTTAATGTGGGAATTGGTCTCCATCGGTTTCCTGAAAATCACGCTGCTGGATCTCATCGATATTGCTTTGCTAACGCTCCTCATCGCATACCTGGTTCGACTCCTCCAGAACACAGCCGCTGGCAAAGTGCTGGTATGGGTTGTAGGCTTGATCGGCGCGTATTTTGTCACCGAAGTGCTGGGATTACGCGCGATTCACTGGGTTCTGGATGTGGTCGTAAGCGTATGGTTCATCGCTTTTATCGTTCTCTTTCAGCCGGAACTGCGCCGCCTGCTGCTGAATCTTACCCGCTCACCCTTTCTGTCCTTCCTGACCCGTACCGACATTCGGCAGGTTATTACGGAAATCGTCGAAGCAGTCCAGGAAATGTCAGAGCGGCACATTGGGGCACTCATTGTAATTCGTCGCAATCAGGATATTCGAATGACGATCGAAACCGGTGTGCCTATTCAGGGCAAAGTAACCAAAGAACTGCTTCTGACGATCTTCCATCCCCGATCTCCGCTGCACGACGGCGCTGTCGTTATCTACAATGATGTCATCGAAGCCGCAGGTTGTATTCTTCCCCTCAGCTCCGTTGCAAAGTATCGGGGAAAAACCTTAGGGACCCGGCATCGGGCAGCGCTGGGATTATCGGAACAAACCGACGCGCTCGTCATCGTGGTCTCCGAGGAAACCGGACGAATTTCCCTGGCAGAAGCTGGCAATCTTATTATGGACTTGAGTCGCAAGGAGCTGGAGAATATGCTGCTAACAGCGCTTTTATCAGAACCCCGGGTTGTTGAAGAAACACAACCGCTGGCAGTGCCGTAATATGCACGGGTACAAATTACAGAAGGATCGAGAACGACTTTTTCACCTGCTGGCAACATCTGGCATTCCAGCAGAAATCCGGCAGGCAATGGAGCGTGTTCCTCGAGAGTACTTCCTCCCTGAACCGCTGCGCCACTTAGCGTATGAAAACACGGCACTACCCATCGGATGGGGACAGACAATTTCACAGCCGCTGACCGTTGCCCGAATGACAGCGCTTTTGCAGCCAGCGGCAGGTTTGACCGTGCTGGAAATTGGCACGGGAAGCGGCTATCAGGCGGCGGTGCTGGCAGCCCTGGGAATGCAGGTCTTTACAGTCGAACGAGATCGACGGTTGTATCAGCAGGCACGAAAGCGCTTCCGGGAACTCCAGTTACCGATTCAATGCATCCACCGGGATGGGACAGATGGGTGGTTCCAAAAGGCGCCATACGATCGCATTCTCATCACCGCAGCAACCGCAATGCCTACAGATGCCCTCCTCCAGCAACTGCGTCCGGGTGGACTCTGTGTTTTTCCACTCTATCAGAGCGGTGAGCAGCGGCTTGCCAGAATTCACCGACATCCCGATGGTCATTTTACCGACCCGGAACTCTTTGATCAGTGCAGTTTCGTCCCACTTCGGTCCTCAACCGTTTGATGCCACTGCCCGACCGCCCACCCGTCATCGTGCTTCTGGGTCCGACAGCCTCCGGAAAGACAGCAGCAGCCGTCGCGCTGGCTCGCCGATTGCCGATCGAGGTTATCTCTGCCGACTCACGGCAAATCTATCGCCTGATGGACATCGGCACAGCAAAACCAACAGCTCAGCAGCAACAGCAGTGTCCTCACCATTTCATTGACATTATCGAGATCACGGACCAGTATAGTGCAGGAGAATTCGCAGCATCCGCTCGCACCCTGATCCCTCGTCTCCGGGAACGCGGCAAGATCCCGGCTATCGTTGGTGGCTCAGGGCTTTACATTTATGCTCTGTGTGAAGGTATTTTCGATTTTTCCCGGTATCCACGAAAAAAAATTGCTGAATATAGAGCGAAACTTGAAAAA
Source organism: Candidatus Kapaibacterium sp. (assembly GCA_015490805.1). Classification (GTDB taxonomy): domain Bacteria; phylum Bacteroidota; class Ignavibacteria; order Kapaibacteriales; family WFXC01; genus WFXC01. Next base: position 53,099 of record WFXC01000034.1, on the reverse strand, counting down.
CAGTGGCGCGAGCAGGGAATTATGCCGCTATACGAAAAACTCCAACAGGTCGACCCGGTCGCTGCACGCCGGTATGCAGACCGTAATCCACGCCGCATTATCCGCGCCCTGGAATTCTATCTGGCTACGGGCATTCCCCTGTCCAGAGCGCAACAACGTCGCCAGCCTCCCCCTTTTCAGCCGCTGTATTTTGGCATCAAACTTGAACGATCACGCCTCTATGAGCGAATCAATAACCGGGTGTATGATATGATCGATCAGGGGCTGGTCGCTGAAGTTCAGGACATTCTAAACCGAGGTTACGATCCCGCTTTGCCTGCTCTGCAAACGATGGGCTACAAAGAGATCATCGACTACCTGGAGAATCGCATCTCTCTGGAAACCGCTATTGCGCAAATTCAACGGGCAACGCGACGGTATGCAAAGCGGCAGCAGACGTGGTTCAAAAAATACGCCCCTTCTACTTTCTGGATTGAAAGTGAAGATCCAGATGCCATTGCAGAAATCATTGCAAACCAGTATTTTCGCATTCTGGAAACTCAACAAAAACCGATGACGTGATGCGGCCGTACCGGATACAATGGGGCATTCTACTGCTTTGCTGGTTTACTGCCATCCAATGGACTGCCCCCTCTCAGCCTCGTGAGCAGAGCCCCAATGCATTACGGCAGTTACAGCAGCAGATTGAGCGAGGAATCGATTCCATTCTCCGCCATTCACCATACGCTCGAACGGCTCGATTTGCTCTCGATATTCGCCTGCTACCGGAGAATATTCCTCTCTATCAGCGCAATGTTGAGGAACCGATGGTTCCGGCATCCATCAATAAGCTATTCATTACCGCTGCGGCACTGGAACTCTTAGGAAAAGATTTCCAGATGCCAACCTTGCTGTACGGTGATACCCTCTGGTCTGGAGACTCCATCTATCGTGGCAATCTTTACTTAGTAGGCAGTGGTGATCCTTTACTCACTGTCGCCGACCTGGATTCTCTGGCGCGGCAACTTGCGGCAAAAGGCATCCGCCACGTCACTGGCAACCTTTACGTGGACGCCTCTTTCTTCGATTCGCTGGTTCAGCGACGTGCCTATAGCGGCGATCGAGAAATTGTGCAATCGACGCCTCCAATCACGGGGCTTCCCATCGAACGAAACTCCTTCATTGTGCAAATTACGGGTGCTTCCAGGTCGGGACGACGTCCGAAGGTTGCCGTTTTTCCCCCAACCCACCGGGTGCAGGTTCTCAACCGGGCAGTGACTCGATCCGGTCGGTACAGCAGCCGCCGGATCAAAGTACGGTCCAGAATCCTGCCATCGGGACGGCAGCAGTTGATTGTATACGGGAAAATATCGCGCCGCCGGGTGGTTCGTAAGCGGGTTTATATGGAATTTCCAGATCTGATAGCAGGTGAGTTACTGAAAACGGCGTGTTACCAGCGCGGTATCCGGATAGAAGGAGTGGTACAGCGCCGATCGCTTACAAATCCTGCCGTGATTCTGGCTCATATCCACCACCCGCTGGCAAAGCTGATCGAAGCGATTAACCACGAAAGCGACAATTACTACGCCGAACAGTTGTTCAAAATGATCGGTGGCTACCTCAGTAGCTTCCGCTTCCATACGAATGCAGCGAAAGCTCGATTATACCTTCAGCAGTTTCTCAGTTCCAACGACATCGTATGTTCCCAATGCCAGTTCCGCGATGGTTCTGGACTCTCACGGCGCAACCAGTTAGCAGCACGGGCAGTAACAGATTTATTGGCAACGATTCCGCAGAAACCGTACGCCGATCTCTTTATCCGCTCGCTCAGCGTTGCTGGCAGAATCGGAACACTTCGCAAACGGCTGCGCTTTCATCCGGCGGCTGGCGCCATTTTTGGGAAGACCGGAACATTGCGTAACGTGAGCGGCTTAGCGGGTTATATTCTGAACCGAAGCGGGACGGTCTTTGCTTTCACCATTCTCTTTAGTGGACGTCATATTTCCCACTACAAAGACCTGGAAGATCAAATTACTGCTTTCTTAGCCCTCCTCCCTTTACCGCCGTCCTTAGCACCGCCTGCACTGACTGGACCATTACCCCTGCGTTCGCTGCCGCAGCCGTTCTTCTCGAAACTACACGCTTTGTTTCCTGATCACCGGGATTATGGAGCTACCAATTAGCTGCCGATTGAAAGCGTCACGAAAAAGCGGAGTCATCCTGAAGCGACAGAAAAATCACTTTGAGAAAACCTCATCCAGAAAATCTTTTAACAAATCCGAAAACTTGCGTTGTAGCGGGAGCAAATGCTGATCCGTTTCCGACTGTGCCTGCAAGCGTTCGGCTTCTTCCGGCGAATAGGGTTTCACATATAACCGATTGCCAGTGATACGCACCAGAAGCACTTTGGTTCCCCGGGAAATAGGTTGATCGGCAAATGCTTCCCACAACCGACTCCCGACCGCTGGAGTATCTAACATTACCTGTCCGCCCTGGGAATCAATGTCCGTGACCGCCACCCCCGGCGTACCGATATACTCATCTTGCGATGTCCCCGCAGCATACTTTAATCGGGGTCGAACGAAGAGTGCCCACAGAAGGGTATTCACCACCGCCAGAATACTGAAAATAATCAATTCTGCTGCCACTGATAGGTCCAGAAATCCACTGACAATCCCTGTCAAAATAGCAGCAATGCCCAGAAACAGCAGGAAGAAGGAAGGGGCAAAAATCTCCAGCAAAATCAGCAAAATGCCGGCGACCACCCAGATCAACCATCGTTCTACCATTGTTTAAGACTTCTGTTGAGTGCCACCAAATAATCGCTGCACCGTTGCCATAATATCCGCTGGCAGAAGGATAAACTTTCCGTTGGAACTCTTTGTCAGCTCTGTCAACGTTTCGATGTATTTCTGTCCCAATAAATATACCACCGGTTCAGTACCCCTGTTCTGAATCGCTGCTGCGACCAGCTCAATGGCTTCCTTACTGGCTTTTGCCAGCTCAATCTGAGCTTTCGCCTGCCGCTCTGCTGCCAGCATTTCCCCTTCCGCTTTCAACCGGTGAGCTTCCTTTTCTCCTTCTGCTTTGATCACCAGCGCTTTCCGCTGCCGTTCTGCTGCTGCCTGCTGATCCATTGCCCGTTGCAATGCATCCGACGGCAGAATATCCTGAATTTCTACTGTGTTCAGCGTCATTCCCCACGTTGCAAATTCATCGGAAATTCGTCGCTTGATCTCCCCTTTAATTCGTTCGCGAGAATACAATGCCTCATCCAGATTCATTTCGCCGATGACCGCCCGCAGTGTTGTCATCGTCAAATTGGCAGCCGCTGCCCGGAAATTTTCGATGTTGTACACCGCCTTGATTGGATCAGTCACTTTGACAAACACAACGGCATTTGTCCGAACAACTGCGTTGTCCTTCGTAATTACCTCCTGCGATGGAATGTCTAAAATCAGTTCTTTGGTAGGCACTTTATACGCCACCCGGTCTACAATCGGGATAATGATATGAAATCCGGGCTTTAAGACTTTGTGGAATTTCCCCAATCGCTCCACTACCCATTCACTCCCCTGCGGGACAATCCGAATGCCGCGACTCAGGATAACGACCACTGCCAGAACCAGTGCCAGTCCTAAGATTTCTGCCATCGCTACCTATGTCCCTCTCATTATTCTGCCAACCTTCGCCCAATATACGAATTTCCCGGAAAAAAGTTCCACAAAAAGCAATCCTCAGATACCGGCTATGCTTCTAACTGTTGCCGATAGTGCCTGGTTTGCTGGTCCACAAATCGGATTGGATCCGGCAATCGGGTTCGGCTGATCCACCGCTGGACCAATTGGACAGCAGTAGGAATAGACACCCGATGTCCCGGCGAGATATACAACGGGCGCACCTTCGTACGACTGCGGAGCACGGCTCCGACAATCCGATGTTTGTAAAAAAGCCACTGATAACTTCCCCGAACGACACCAACCGGCTTGTGGACACCAACCAATCGGCTTTTCGCACATCCAATGGCAGGCACATCCAGCACAATGCCCAGATGGGCAGCGATACCGAAGAATCGAGGATGGGCAATGCCCTGTCCATCGACCAGCAGTAAATCTGGCAGGGAAGCTCCGTGTTGAAAAATGGGAAGTAAAACGGGAATTTCTCGGAATGACAAAAGCCCCGGCACGTACGGAAATGTTACCTCAGCCGAATGGCGGTAGACAGCCTCAAGGGTTAAAGCGGGCAAGCGAAAAATGGCATAAGTCGCATACGCACGGTTCGTTTTCTTGCTGTAACTTACATCCACTGCCCCAATCCGCAGGAGGGTTGCAAAATCGTCATAGATTCGAACCTGCCGTTGCAACTGCTGTTGAATGGCAATGGCTTCCTGGATCGTCGCAGGCTGGGGAAATTCCATCATCGGTGCATATCAAAGGAGGGAATTCCGACACCCCTGCCCGATGCCGGAACTCCCTTCCCTATTCCAAGCGCCCCTTATCCTGCAAAAAGTCCTTGCAGTGCTCGCTTCAGATAGACGCGACCAATGTGCTTCCGAAACTCAGCAGAGGCAAAATGGTCGGATAAGGCATCGACTCCATTCAATGCAGCATTTGCTGCCTCAGCGATCGCTGTATCTGTAACAGTTGTCCCCTTCAGGACATTTTCCGCAGCCGTATCCCGGAAGGCACAACTGGCAACGCCATTGTAAGCAATCCGGATATCCTGTACCTGATTGCCATCGGCGTTTGCCAGAATGGCAACACCGACAACTGCATAGCGAGAAGCCGGATGGAAGAATTTGACGTACGTGCTTTTCCAGCCCGAATAAGAAGGCACAGCAACATCCACGATGATTTCGCCCGGTTCTAAGGCGGTTTCATACATATCCTTCAAGAAATCCGCTGCTGCAATGCGCCGTGTTCCGTTTGGACCCTGCACCGTAATCGTCGCCTCTAAAGCCAAAACGGCTGCTGGATAATCCGCTCCCGGATCATTGTGTGCCAGACTCCCACCAATCGTTCCCATATTGCGAACCTGGACATCACCAATCACCTTCGCAGCCTGCGCTAACAACGGTGCGTGCTGAGCAATCACATCCGAGGCAGCGATCTCGGCGTGCGTGGTCAGGCTGCCAATGTGCACAGCGCCATCGTCGCCTACGCGGATATACCGGAGTTGCTCGATGGGTCGGATGTCAATCAGTCGGCTGGGACGTGCCAGACGAAGCTTCATCGCCGGGATGAGACTGTGGCCACCGGCTAAGTATCGCGCTTCTCCATCGGCAGACTGGTAGAGTGAGATAGCCTCATCGATGCTTTCAGCGACGCGATAATCAAAGGATGCAGGAAACATTGCTTCTATCTCCCCAGTTATGATACTTGCTGACTGGCTTGAATAGCGGTCCACACCCGCTGCGGCGTCATTGGCATCGGTACGTGTTTCACACCAAACGGTTGCAACGCATCTGCGACTGCATTGGCAACAGCAGCCGTTGCTGCAATGGTCCCGGTTTCACCAGCACCTTTGGCGCCCAGTGGGTTATGCGGACACGGCGTGACCGTATGATCGACCTTAAACATCGGGAATTCATCCGCTCTCGGCATTGCGTATTCCAGGAACGTTCCTGTAAGCAATTGCCCGTTTTCATCATACCGGGCTTCCTCGTACAGCGCCTGTCCAACACCCTGGACAATACCACCGTGCACTTGCCCTTCGACAACCAGCGGATTTACGACATTACCGAAATCATCGACGGCATAATAATCCAGCAACTTCACTTCACCCGTTTCTGGATCCACTTCTACTACCGCTAAGTGCGCGCCAAAGGGAAAAGTAAAGTTTTTAGGATCATAGAAACTTTCCGCTTCCAATCCCGGTTCCAGATCTGGAGGATAATTATGCGGAACATAGGCGGCGAGCGCAACCTCCGGGAAGGAAATGGATTTTTCGGTTCCTTTCACGTACCACTTTCCTTCGCGAAACTCCAGATCACTTTCGGGTGCTTCCAGCAGATGAGCCGCAATTTTCGTCGCTTTTTCCAGAATTTTATCCAGCGCTCGCACCATAGCAGAGCCACCGACTGCCAGGCTGCGGGAACCATACGTTCCCATTCCAAAGGGAATTTCTGCTGTGTCCCCGTGCACAATTTCAACATCTTCCAGTGCAATACCCAATTTGTCAGCTACTATCTGGGCAAAGGTTGTCTCGTGCCCCTGCCCGTGAGCGTGGACGCCAACGTATACCGAAACCTTTCCTGTCGGATGCACTCGCACCGTAGCGCTATCATACAGTCCTGCCCGTGCTCCCAGCGCTCCGACAACAGCGGACGGAGCGATACCACACGCCTCAATATATGCCGCCAATCCCAGTCCGATGTATCGTCCCTGTGAACGAAGCTCCTGTTGCTTACGCCGCCACTCCGAGTAATTCGCCATCTCCAGCAGCCGATTCAATGCCGCTTCATAATTGCCACTGTCATACTGCAAAGCAACCTGCGTTTGATATCCCGGCTGTTCAATCCCATCAAAGGGCGGAATAAAATTCTTCTTGCGAATGTCTGCAGGATCCATATTGAGCTCCCGGGCTGCCAAATCGACGATGCGTTCCAGCAAATAGGTGGCTTCGGGACGACCAGCGCCACGGTATGCGTCGACTGGAACGGTGTGGGTAAACACCCCATAAACTTCGCAATAAATCGCCGGTGTGGTGTAAACACCCTGCAGCAGCGTACCGTACAGATAGGTGGGAATAGCTGGCGCAAAGGTCGACAGATACGCGCCAAGATTTGCATAAGTTTGAACTTTCAGTCCAAGAAACGTCCCGTCGTTTTTCAACGCCAACTGCACTTTTGTTCGATGATCCCGACCGTGTCGATCGGAAACGAAACTCTCACTTCGTTCGGCAGTCCATTTGACCGGTCGCTTGAGCTTACGCGCTGCCCAGGTTACGATGACCTCTTCATTATAATGGAAAATCTTGCTGCCAAAGCCACCACCAACATCCGGGGAGACGACCCGAACCTTATGCTCTGGCAATCCCATCACAAAAGCGCACAGCAGCAGCCGGATCAGGTGTGGATTCTGGGAAGTTGTGTAGAGGGTCGTATGATCTGTTCCCGGATTATAATCCCCAATCGCTGCTCGTGGCTCGATCGCATTGGGAACTAACCGCTGATTTTCCAGCTCTAATTCCACAATTCGATCTGCTTCCTGAAAAGCCGCTTCCGTCTTCGCCTTGTCCCCAATTTCCCAGTCAAAGGCTAAGTTCCGCGGGGCATCATCGTGCACTAAGGGAGCACCATCTTCTACCGCTTTCTGGGGATCCACCACAGCAGGAAGTTCTTCATACTCAATCGTCAACAGTTCAGCGGCATCTTTCGCCTGCTCGCGAGTTTCAGCAATAATCACCGCCACGGGTTCGCCAACGTGTCGCACCTTGTCCACAGCAATCACCGGATGCCTGGGCTCTTTCATCTGCGTTCCGTCCCGGAAATTCACCTGCCAGCCACAGGGTAAGCCACCAATTCCGTCCGCTTCCAGATCTTTCCCCGTTAGCACCGCAATAACACCGGGAGCTGTGCTGGCCTGGCTGGTATCAATGGACACAATTTTGGCGTGAGCGTATGGGCTGCGAACAATATAAGCGTACACCATTCCCGGTAGTTTGATATCATCCACGTAGCGTCCACGACCAGTAATAAACCGATGATCCTCAACTCGCCGAACGGGTTTTCCGACGTAGGTTGTCATCACTGCACTCCTCGTTTATTTCAACTGCTCATTTTCGCGGCTGCATACTGAACGGCTTTCACGATATTTTGATAGCCAGTGCATCGACAGAAATTTCCTTCCAGCGCGTGACGAATTTCTGCCTCCGAAGGATTGGGATTGCGCTGTAACAGGTCGTAAGCGGTCATAATCATTCCGGGCGTACAGAAACCGCACTGCAACCCGTGTTCTTCACGAAAGCCTTCCTGAATTGGATGGAGCTTGCCATTCTGCTCCAGCCCTTCAACTGTAAGAATCTCAGCGCCATCAGCCTGAACCGCTAAAAGGGTGCAGGATTTTACCGCTTTGCCGTTCAGGATAACTGTACACGCACCACAACTGCTGGTGTCACATCCAACGTGCGTTCCGGTAAGATCCAGGACATCACGCAGAAAATGGACCAGCAGCATTCGCGGATCAACTTCCGCCTCATACTGCCTGCCATTGACCGTTACCTTGATCGGAACTCCCATTCTCAGCTCCTACTTTGTTGAACGATCTGTGTTTTCTGCCTTTATCATATTTGCCAGGTTGTCAAAGAATTCATCGATCATTTTTTTAGCTGTCGGCAAAGCAAAGCGCTGCCCTACTGACATTAACATTCCCCCTAACTGCGCGCTGCCTTCATACCGGACTTCCGTTGTATTCTCACCGGCTGCTGTTAACTCGATCCGCGCTGTGGCGTTTACATTCCCGATACTACTGCGTACTTTCATTCGCAGCTCCATTGCATTAGGCGGCTCGACATCCAGCACTTCGACCGTCCCCGTAAACTTACCACTCAACGGACCAATCTTGACCGCATATTCCGCCTCATACTTCTGTCCACTCTCGCTCTCAAGAGGGGTAAGGCGCTGAATGCCGGGAGTTGCCTGGGTGAGTACGGAAGGATCGTGGAGAATTTGCCACACTTTTGCTGGACTGGCGGGAAGAAGTTTCGTCCCCGTTATCCTCATTCACACGCCCTCTTTTGCTTCCGTTTGCCTGCAAAACTTAAAATAATTTACAAAACTTTGCGGAAATAAGCACCCAACATTACAAAAAGCCTTCTTCATCTTTCTTTTCCGGATTCCGCTCCTGAATGCTGCACCGTTCTCCGCCAGCGTAAATGTTGAACCGGTTGTGGCGACAAAAAGCTATAAGCAGTAGCCCGGCTTCTTGCGCCAGATGGACTGCCAGTGAAGAAGGAGCACCAATGGCGCAGACAGCAGGAATGCCCGCTCGAACAGCTTTATGGATCAACTCGAAACCTGCCCGCCCACTCAACACTAAGAGCAGCGGTTCTGTGTTGGGAATATTTCCCCGCTGAAACATAAAACCGATCAATTTATCAACAGCGTTGTGTCGTCCAACGTCCTCGAAGGTCGCAATGTGTTGGGCGTGCGCCGTGAACAGGGACGCTGCGTGCGTTCCCCCCGTTGCTTGAAACAATGGTTGATAATGAGCAGCAGCGGCAACGGCAGTGCGGATGACATCGGGTGTCAGGAGAATGGGAGGCAACTGATGACGAACTGAGCGAAACACCCGGTCAATAACGTCGCTGCCGCAAATGCCACAGGCAGTAGAACGGTACTGTGTCATCCGCCACGGTTGTTCCGGGATGGTAGTTGTAAGTTCCACAACGACCAGATTTGGTTCAACCTGTGTAATGCTATGGACATCCTGTTTCGCTGTAATAACCCCTTCTGAATACAGCAAGCCCAGGCTGAGTTCACTGTCATTGCCGGGCGTGCGCATCGTAATACCCAGCGATCGACGCTGCTTCCCGGATCGGACCTGAATCTCCAGTGGCTCTTCAACGGCGATCCGATCGTCTTCCTCCTCCACTGTTTGCTCCGATACCACCACTTTGTGAACGGATATGACCGGCTGCCGCTGCATTGTTTCTGGACATCACGCTCGCAGGACTTCAACGATGGTATCCCGATAGGCTGGAATGCCGCATTGCGGATCTGTTTTGCCCCGCTGGATAAGGACGTTGGCTTCGGGCCAAAAGGCGACCACTGTCTGTGGATACACGTTGCCCGATCGTAGTATTCCTGTAAGCTCACCGGTGGCGGAACGCAATCGAATTCGATCCCCGTCCCGTAATCCCAGTTCTTTTATGTCGGCTGGATTCATTAAAATGGTGTGTCGATCGGTTCCCGTCAACGTATCGACGTTATCAAAAATGATGCTGTTAAACTGTTTTCCCCGGCGGGTTGTTAATCGGAACTTGCCAGGCGGAACGGTGTTATCTGGAAGCTCGATAGCGGCAAAGCGGGCTTTGCCATCGGGTGTTCCGAATTGATAGTTCTCGCACAGTCGCTCTCCACCCCATTGAAAGGAATCTCCCTTTTTTCGAAGATGCTGAATTCCATCGTACAATGGAATGACACGGGCAATCTCCTCACGAATAGCCTGTGTGGAGTCAAAGGTAATTTTTTCTGCATCATCCGGTTTGACCTGCTGTGCAATTTCGATCAGTACCCGCCATTCGTCCCGCGCTTCGGGTACCCGTGGACCTGGAATTTCCGGATTAAAAATAACGCGACGTTCCGTTGAGGTTTCCGTATTTCCTCCTGCCATTTCATATCGCGTCGTTGCAGGAAGAATCAGCACCATTTCCCGTGCATTGACAAACATCTGAGGGTTGAGCACGATATCGTGATGAATTCGCAAAGGAATTTTTGTCAGCGCATCCCGAACATAGAGAGAATCTGGCAAGACGGCAAACAGATTGCTGCCGGCAGCATACAATACATCGATTTCGCCGTTGGCAGCAGCGTCAATGGTATCCACAATAAATTGCCCTCGCCAATCTGGCACAGCAAAGCCCCACTGGCTGGCAAAGCGTTCAGCGGTCTCCGTTGCAATGGGCACGCCACCCGGAAAGTGGGTTGGAACCGCCCCCATCTCTGCTCCTCCCTGCACACCCGAATGCCCTCGAATCGCCATCAGTCCCGTGCCCGGTTTGCCCACCATTCCTCGCGCTAAGGCAACATTCGCAATAGCACGAACATTCTGCACGCCGAACTCGTGCATTGTGACCCCCATCGACCAGACAAAGATAACACGCTCACTCCGGGCGTAGAATTCTGCAAAGTCCCGAATCCGCGTCCGCGATAACCCCGAATGCCGTTCAATCGCTTCCCACGAAAGCTGTTCTATCAGCGCTCGCAGTTCTTCCCAACCAACTGTATAGCGTTCAACAATATCCTGCTTTATTCCACCTATGTCAATGAGCCATTTCAGCACGCCGTGGAAAAAGGCGATGTCACCACCCGGCTTAATCTGGAAAAATTCATCGGCAATCCGCGTGCCAAATATTGCTGAATCAACCGAGGAAGGAACCCAGTATCGCTCCATCCCCGGTTCCAGGAAAGGATTAACAACCGCTACTTTGACCCCCTTTTTCTTCGCAATGTGCAAATACTTCATCACCACCGGCTGATTGTTTGCCACATTGCTGCCGACAAAAACGATCCATTCAGCATCAAAAAAGTCTTTGTAACTGCACGTTGTCGCTGCATAACCCAGGCTCTGTTTTAGCGCTGTAGTGCTGGGGGCGTGGCAGATCCGGGCAGAATTGTCGATGTTATTTGTGCCGAGATAACGGGCAACCTTTTGCGCTACGTAGTACGTCTCGTTCGGTGTGCCGCGGGAAACCAGGTAAAAAGCAATGCGCCGGGGATCGGTACTGCCAATTTTCTCCGCAATGGTTTGAATTGCCTCAGACCACGAAATTGGGTGCAACTGTTTATCTCCCGGTTGCCATACCAGCGGTAGAGGAATGCGTCCGAGTTGTCGAAGCTGCGGCTCGCTGAGCGTACGCAGAGTTTCCAGATCCGGCAAATCCGATGGGCGAAAAGGAGACATTGTGTTGTACTCCAGCAGGCGTAATCGGATCCAGCAGAGGTGGATCCCATCCATCGTCCAGTCTTTCATCCCATACGTTCCGAGGGCGCAGCCGTCGCATGTACCGTCCTGTAGAATACGGAATGCGTAGGGTAGCCTCGCTTTGTTACGCCACATTGCCCGAAAAACTTCCCCGAAGGACTGGAATCGACGTCGCCACGTACTCATTGGCTTCCACTCTGCACTATCCTACATCGCCGCTTTCACGATTTCAATTTAGCGAAAATCCTCCAATTAACGGGAACAAGCCCTGCAATGAAGATTGTAATCCCGCTCGACAATAAACCATCTCTGGTGGTAATCTGAGTGGCTACCGCTGTTCCCGGCTCTCAGAAGGAACGAAATCTGGTCTACGGATAAGATACTGGCGATACGCTGTCAGCATTGTGCCCACCAGCGCACGCCACGTATATCGTTCCAGTACTCGCTGCCGTGCGGCTTTACCCAGGGCAGCCGTTCGATCAGGATGCTCAAAAAAATACTGAATCGTTCGGGCAAAGGTGGCAGGATCATCACAACGGAAGACACCATCCTGCTCCCCTGCCTCAATTCCTTCTGCCCCAACGGAAGTCGTCACAACCGGTAATTCCATCGCCATCGCTTCCAGAATCTTGATCCGAATCCCACCGCCACTGAGTAGCGGCACGAAAGTAAACTGAGCACGTTGATAAAGCTGGCGTGCATCTTCAACATACCCGTGGATCTGAAGGTTGGGAATGTGCTGCAAATGCCGGAGTGCTCGGTGACTTTCTTTGCCAGCAATGTGGAACCTGTAAGAAGGCGGAAGTAGAGGCAGCACCTGCTGCACGAACCATTCTACGCCCTCGATATTGGGCTTCCATTCAAAATTCGCGATTAAAATGCCGTCACGCCGCTCTTCCTCAGGAGGCAATGGAGTCCAGTAATCGGGATCAACGCCTGCCGGGACGACCACGATGGGCTTCTGGATGCCAAATTCTTCGGCGATCCGCTGGCGGTCAGGCTCTGTAATGGGAATGATCAGATCCACCTGTGAAAGCAATTTTTGTTCCCACCGTCGGAGCAGCCGCGCCTGGCGAAGCAGGTACCAGCGCGCAGGATGCCATCGGGGAAATCGCCGTGCAAAGCGCTGCCAGATAACCCACTCAACGTTGTGCATCCGCACCGCCACAGGCTTTTGCGCTCTCTGTGCAATCGTTAATCCCATAGGAATCATCCCTGTTCCATCCACGTGGATACAATCCCAATCCGATGCCTGCCGAGCAATTTCCCGCGCTGCTTGAAGAATGCCTGTGGTTGTGCGCTTTCGTATGTGGATTGGCACTGGATGCACAGCAGAGATCAGGTATTGCCAAAAAGAGTATCGTTGCGGCGGCAAGACGGTCAATCTGGAAACGGTCTGTTCCAGAAATCGAATATGCTCCTGGGTTGTCTGTTTTTCAGCAAAGGTAACCAGCCATACCTCATTGCCCAGTTCCCGGAATTGTCGCGTGATGTTCCACACGCCAATGCGTCCCCCATCATCTGGAGGGTAGGGAAAGCGTGAAGATATTTGCAGAATCCGCATTATTATCTACCGCCGTCGTATTCGATTCCACATCGCCTTTGCGTATGCCCAGTAATCTCGCAAACTGCCAAGTGTAAAGCGGTACTGCCGAAGTTCCGACCGACTCAGCGGTTGTCGCTCTTGCTGAATCGTTCGCAGCACCGTTGGCAGCGCTTCCAGATACGTTTCGCAAAGTGTACCTATCGGCACGCGATTGCGAATTCCGGTGACGAAGAAGAAGGCTGCCGCTATGAGAGACCGCCAGAGTGCAATCGCTGCTGGAGCGTATTTCCACAAAAGGCGTAGCGTGTGCAGATAAGCGCGTCGCCACCGAAAGGCAGATACTCGTGAAGCAGGTGAGGCAAAGTGCAGCGTTCGGATGGTGGGAAAATACCGAATCTGACATCCTGCCCGAAGAGCCCGGATGCAAAAATCCAGCTCTTCGTACACAAATTGATCCCAAAAACCGCCAATCTTTTCAATGACCCGTCGCCGGACTGCCGCTCCCGTACCGTGGAACAATACTGCCGGGTAACCGTCCGGCGGCATTGTCTCTTTTGGTGCTGGTAATCGATGCCAGTTGTACACCACCTGATCGCGAACCTCAAAATCTTCAGTACCAATGATGTCAATCTGCGGAAACCGGGTAAAGATCTTGACGATCTGCTCAAAGGCGCGTGGATCTTCCGGATAGGAATCGTTGTTCGACAACCAGAAAATCTCTCCTGTTGCTACGCTCATTCCGTAGTTGATCGCAACCGTTTCAATGTTATCTGGAATCCAGAAATACCGAACCGCTGGGAATTGCTTTTGGACAGCTTCGGCTGTTCCGTCAGTCGAACCATTGTCAATCACGATGATTTCTTTATCCGGATATGTCTGCTGCTCATACGCCGCCAGCGTTTTTAACAAATCCTCGCGACGGTTCAGGGTTGCAATGATAACGCTGATTCTCATCTGCTGCTGAACACTGTTTTCAGGGAAGGTATACGGAGCAGCAACGGGGCAGATAGCACGGACCCCGTACGCCCAACCAGCTCCATCACCATCCGGAAAGCGAAGATAAGATCAACCCAGAGCGAAACGTAGACAGTGGAACTGAGCTTAAAAAACAGATACAGAATCACCAGGTATGGCAACACGCCAGCCAGGCGGCGCAACTCTGCATCCTGCCATTGTTTCCGGTGATAATACAACTGTAAAGCAGCAAAGAACAGTCCCAGCAGGAATGCCATAAAGAGGGTAAAACCAACAACACCTGTCTCGGAAAGCAGCGCCGTATACATCGTGGAAGAAAACACAAATCCTTCCCGTTGTGCTGTTTCCGACAGATAAAAATGTCCCGCACCGATTCCGACCACGGGATATTCTTCCCACACTTCCAGCGAAACCTTCATTCCCTTCAAACGCGTGGAGGTTGATTCTCCACTGATATGTTCTGTAAAAGGGGTAGTGCCGATTTTCAAGATGCGCGATATTCGTTGAAAGTACAAATCCAGAATGTCAATTTGTACAATTGGTGTCAGAATTTTCGCAGCAATGACGATTACCAGAACCATAGCGACAAGGTAACCAAACAGCACCCGGCTGCGACGCAAGCCTTCCAGCAGGACAATGCTCACAAGCAAGACAATGACGCCTCCAACTCCGGTAAGCGAAAGACTGGCAAAAATTGCCAAAACGAGCGTGATACCAATCGCAATGCTCCATCCCTTTGGCAGGAACGGCTTTTCCTTCTGGATATATGGCACCAACACAAACAGCAACATTGTTGCTGCCATTCGCCCCAACACCGAGGGTTCGCTAAACAGCGATGTGGAACGAAAGAACTGGGAATATTGCAGACTGAGCTGCGATGCTGTTTTTGTTAATTTGTACGGATCAGGCGTACGGGATGCAAAGACGGAAACGTTCGTGACCGGCAACCATCCCAGTGGTAGATCAAAAACTCTTGCTGGCAGTTGGTAGACGCCATACAAACTGACAAGGAAGCCCCAGATGAGGAAGATCCGGATAAAAAAAGTTGCAAAGGAAGCTCTTGGATCCAGGAGAACGACGCACAGGAAAAAACCGTAGTAGAACAGAAAATGCGAAAAGGTTTTCAGAAACTGTGTTCCCTGTCCCAGCGACACAATGGGAGTGACAACAGAGAAAGCAACAGCCAACAATGGGAAAAATAAGAGCAGCGTTATTGGATGGAGCAAAGGCGATAGAGTTATTCCCCGTGTTGCTACCCGCCACGCTAACCAGCCGTAAAAAGCAATTAGTAGGATATCGCTCAGCTTAACCCCATAGGTACCAATAGCAAAGAATTGGAAGGAATAGAAAGAGGTGCTGAGGAGAATAAGGACAAAAAAGACCCGCAGTTTCTCAAAACGCATCCTTGTGCGTACCTGTAACTTCAGGCTGTGCCGTCAGTGCTTTCATCCAACTCAATGGTCCTATCGTCTGTCTGTCGGCGCGGCGGGATTTGAACCCGCGACCCCCACCACCCCAAGGTGGTGCGCTACCGGGCTGCGCTACGCGCCGATGGAAAATGCCATAAACGTTGTTCCGGAACTTCTTATTTTGCTGGAAGGTTAAATTTCCTCGCTGCTTGAGGTTTGACATCTTATTGCTTAAAGCGTCGATTCCACAATCTGTCGGTTATTGATGATCATCACGGGTTTGCCTTTCAACTGCATACCATGATAAGGCGTGTTCCGTGACTTAGAGCGGAATCGATGAACATCCACAACCCACGTCGCCAGCGGGTCGAAGATGGTACAATTAGCCTCTTCCCCAACCTGTATTCGGGGCTGCGGCAGCCCCAGAATCTTTCTCGGATTGACTGCCATCCATTCAACGATTTTTTCCAGCCCGATTTGATGCCGGTGATGGAGAAACGTCAAAATCAGTCCCAGCGCTGTTTCTAACCCAATGATCCCGTAAGGTGCTTCGGAAAATGGCACTTCCTTTTCCCACCACGCATGTGGGGCGTGATCCGTTGCAATGCAGTCGATGATGCCCGATTTGAGGCCTGTAATGAGTGCCTCAATATCAGCTTCGGTTCGTAGTGGAGGGCTCATTTTAGCATTGGTCTGAAAGTGCCCAACTGCTTCCTCGGTGAGTGTCAGATGATGCGGGGTTACCTCAGCAGTAATCCGTTGTCCGGATTCTTTTGCCCGCTGCACCAGCGCAACGCCTCCGCGAGTGCTCAGGTGGCAAATATGAAGTCGTCGGTTGCCCGTAGCTGCTGCCAGCAAAATGTCGCGGGCAATGATGAGTTCTTCTGCTATAGCCGGATAACCGCGCAATCCCAGCCGTGCTGAGACAATTCCCTCATTGATGTCGAATCCCTGAGTCAACGATGTATCTTCGCAGTGCTCAGCGATAAGTCCATCGTATGGCGACAAGGATCGGAAAGCTCGCTGCAACACCCCGGCAGTCGGAACAGAGCTTCCATCGTCCGTGAAACAAACGACCCCAACGTCCAGCAAGCTCGCAAAATCTACCAGTTCCTGTCCCCGCCGACCTTTGGTAATCGTTGCACTATAAAAAACATCCACGGGTTTGCCATCACCTTTAACCTGGAGCATCTGAATGGTCGCAGCATTGTCTAAGGGCGGTTCTGTATTGGGCATGCACAGCACTCCGGTAAATCCACCGTTTGCTGCTGCCGCAACGCCTGAGAGGGTATCTTCTTTGTGCAAAGCCCCTGGATCACGGAAATGCACGTGCATATCAAACAATCCCGGAACAGCAGCTAAATGGTGTGCCTCGATAGTCTTAGGGCGAGCATCGGTAACTCTGGATGGCACTTCTTGCCCAATATACTCGATGCGCCCTTCCCGAATCCAGAGATTATACGTTCCATCCAGATGATCTACAGGACTAATAATCCGAATATTTTTAAAAAAGAGATTCACGGCACTGCTCCAGAATTCGCTGAACAAACTTTTTTCGATGTAACGGTGTTACGCCAAATTGCTGAATAGCGTCCCGGTGCTGCCGGGTGCCATATCCCTTATGCCGGGCAAATCCATATTCCGGAAACTGGGGATCGGCTATTTCCACCATCCATCGATCCCGCCAGACTTTTGCCAGAATCGAAGCAGCGGCAATGGATAACGACCGCTGGTCGCCCTGAGGGATCGTGACAGCCGGGATCTGCAGATCAGTGACAAAGTAGTTGCCATCAACGAAAAGCACATCAGGTCGTACGGTGAGTCGCTCTACTGCTCGCCGCATTGCTACCATTGTTGCCTGTAGAATATTCCATCGGTTGATTTCCTCGACATCTGCCCAGCCTATCGCCCACGCCCGTGTCTGTTGAGTGATTTGTGCAAACAACTGCTCGCGCTGGGCAGGTCGAAGCTGTTTGGAGTCTCTCACCCCGTCGATATAGTCATCGGGCTGCAACACCACGGCGGCAGCAACGACGGGTCCTGCCAGCGCCCCACGCCCGGCCTCATCAACACCGGCAACCAGTTGCTGTTGCTCCCAATATCGTTGTTCATATTCTGTATCGGGATTCCCCATTAAAACTTCTGCACCCTCAAAACAACCTGCCTGGACGGCGTTCGTAGACGAACAAAGAATATTCCCTGCGCATATTGATCGGACCGCAATGAGAGTGTCAGCACAAAATTTCCACCGGGATGGCTGGGATGGTGCAATAGTGGAATGGTCCGACCATCAAGCGTAACGAGATCTAAGCTGGCAGCCATGCGCTTCGGCAGTCGATAATGGACTAATAGTTGCTCCCCCGTCCACTGCGCCTTTACCAGACTGAGATCGTAATTTTCCAGACGCAACACCACGGTACGATTTCCCAGCACTTTGAGGGTACCATCGGCAAGAATTGCCTCCAGACGATACTGAAGCGTATCACATCGGAGCGCTAAGGATCGCAGAGAATCCCGCACGGTGTACAGACTCGCCGAACTCGGCAATACCTCTTCTACAATAACGGGTAGCTGTCCACTACACAACCGGGTAACACGGAACCGTTCAACTTCATCTTGCACCTGCATTTTCCAAAATAGCTCAACGGTCCGAGAAGATACCAGTTGAGCTTCAAACAGTTCCAGCTCAACAGGTACTGCATCTCGCCCGACCTTCCAGATTCCCATCCCGTAAGTTGCAATCAAAATCTCCCGTCGAACTGTATCAATGACTATATCCGTCACCGGCGCTATGCCTACCCCATTGTACAAAGGCTGCCAATGCTGTCCTGCGTCTGCGGTGTAAAAAATGCCAAAATCTGTTCCTACATACCACTGTGAATCGGGACGGTAGGGATCAAATCGAAAAACGTTAACGGGAATATCCGGAAGATTTCCGTCGATACTGTGCCAGCTAAATCCCCGGTTACGGGTTAGCCATAGATGCTTTGTGCCATAACCTGAATATCCAACAACCATAATGCGATCGGTCGCAGGATGGAAGGCAATCGTCGCAGGAAATCGACGTGGCAATGAATCGCCTGTTATCTCTGACCATCGCAATCCTCCACTACGGGTAAGGAACACCCTGCCATCTAAGGTTGCCGCTGCAAAAGTTTGCGTATCGTATTCTGACAATACCACAATAGGAATGTTAGATCCTCCTAAGGGCGGGCTAATGGGAGTCCATCGAACGCCGTCATCGGTCGATCGGTAAACGCGGCTGGTCGCTGTATAAAATACCCTCGGTTTTTTGTGACTCTGGATCAGCGGTGTTTCCCAAAACCGAACTTCATTGTAGTTAATACCCGTGCCAGAAAACTGCCATTGCTGTCCCTGAGACGTTGTGCGATACAAATAGCCGTACGGCGTATTGAGAAGAAACAAATCGGGATTTTGGCTATGAATGATGCACCGCGTGACATCTCCCTGAATGATCTGCCGCCAGCCTTTTTGTGTCAGCAGAAAAGCACCATTATCCTGGGTTCCCCCCAGCACGATCGGCTGCGATGGGTGTAGGTCAACGTCGTAAAACTGTGTTGAAAGCAATCCCGTACTCCGGTAAAGTGCAACGGTATCAACGATCAAGTAGACGCCACCGTCGTTCACTACGAGGATCGAGTCTCTCGATATGAAAGCCAGGTTGTGCTGATCGACGTGAAGATCTGAAATTTTTTTCCAACTGGTACCCCCGTCAGTAGATCGATACAGCCATACACCACCAATCCAGATTTGCTGGGGATCATATGGTGAAATCCCTAAGGTAATATCATACCACCCCTGACCGGAAGTGACATTATGCCCAAAAAGCTGTGATGGCGCTGTGGAAATTGATTGGAAACTTTCCCCCTGATCCAGTGAGCGGTACAGTCCTCCCCAGCCACCCTGGGTGTTGGCAACCAGCAGATATAATGCGTTGCCATCAGCATCCCACGCAATCTCAGCGCGTCCAAAGTCTGACGGTACTCCCTGCTGGATTTTTTTCCACGTTTTTCCCCCATCGGTGGTTTTATAGACGCCATTTTGTGGACTTCCAAAGGGTTCTCCAATGACGGCGACAATGAGCTGGGAATCGAGAGGGTGAGGTGCAAAGTCAGTGACTGTTCCTGGTAGAATTCTTGTAAATGTGGAGTGGGAGATGCGCTGGTAGAGTCCGGTTGGGTGGTTTCTGGTTGTGGAGGTTTTTTGGCTTGCAATAACAGCAATTATTCCTCCGACACTTTCCGAAAGCTTCTGCCACCCCCTGTGCAGATCACTTCGCAGAATCCAATAAATCCCATCCCCCGGATAGTTCCGATAGGCAAAATTCGGTTCACCGGTGCCCGCAAAAAGCGTATCCCCTACCAGGGACAATGCACCGATGGCGTAAACAGGCAATCCATTGGTTGGAAGCTGGATCCACGATTTTCCTGCATCAGAAGTTGTCCACACGCCGCCAGCCGCCGTTCCCACGTACCACTGTTGATGATCTTTGGGATCGACAACCACTGAAATAGTGCGTCCAGCAACAGTAAAAGGTCCTATGGGTACCCACCGATACCCCTGCGCTGTCGCTGCCGTTTTCAAGGTCCACTGGTGGAGCACCTGTGTTGCCTGTCGTATGGCATAGACGGATATGGTATCAAAAGGGAATGCTCGTTTAAACCAGAACGCTGTCTGCCGATCAGCAATATACTGGGGAGAATACGAACTAGGCTGTGCAAAGCTGATGGCAATCACAGTGCACCAGGCGAGTGAAACTCCCAGTAGCTTCATCAAATTATTGCCGGATGAGCTGTAAAAACTCGTTGCGCAAGTTCATATCCTTTGCCAGCAATCCCCGCATCACAGAAGTTACCATTTGCGACCGTTCATCATCTGCCTCTACACCACGAGCAATCATACAGTAATGCCGGGCAGTAATGACAACCCCCAATGCCTTCGGATGTATCAATTCCTCGATAAAATCAGCAATTTGCTCCCCTAATTCCTCCTGAATCTGCGCTCGCCGGGCAAACCAGTCGACAATACGGGTCAGTTTCGACAACCCAATGATATACTGTCCGGGCAGATAGCCAATGCTACACTCCCCGATGATCGGTTGCCAGTGGTGTGAACAGACGGAAATCACTTTAATGCCTTTGCTGATAATCAGTTCATCAACTCCTTTGCGATTGGGAAAAATGGTGATTTTTGGTGGCCCAGAGAATCGCCCTCGGAACAGTTCTTCTACCCACATTTTTGCCAGCCGCTTCGGCGTCTCGGCTGCATTGGGATCTTGCAAAGAGATACGGAAAATCTGGAATAATTCTACAAATTTCTGTTCTGCTTGCTGCAACATTTCCGCCTTCTCTTCTTCCGACAGCGGCATTGATCCATTGGCATCAAACGACTGTTTTGTGATAGCTGTTTCGCCGTTCCCATCACCCGTCTGTAACCACACTTTTTTCATCCCTCCTCCTGCACTTTCACCTCGACCGGTTCTCCATAGTATTCTGCCCAATTTGCATCAGACTCAAAGAGGCGAATACGGTACAACTTCCCGGACGGCAGTTTCGATTCCAGAATACGCCAAAAAACCACGACTAAATTCTCCACCGTTGGAATTATTCCCCGTAAAAAGGGGACATCATAGTTCAGGTGTTTGTGGTCAACCGCCTCAATAATTTCCCGGTCAATAATTGCTTTAAGCTCTTTCAAATCCAGCACATACCCGGTATCCGGATCTGGATGTCCTGCCACCGTAACTTCCAGCACGTAGTTATGACCGTGACCGAGCGGATTGTTACATTTGTCAAAAATCCGCTCATTTTCCTCATCTGAAAACTTCGGGTTATACAATCGATGGGCGGCAGAAAACGTTGCTTTGCGTGTTATGTAAACCATAATCTCTATTAGGCTTTTGGTACTGCTTAAAATTTCCATATATTTGGAAAAAGTGGAAACGAAAAAGTGTGTGGAATAATATAGCGTCCAACGTTAGGGAATGGGTATTGTCGGTTTAATCATCGTATTTGCCTGTGTAGCCTTAGGATATGCTATCCACGGTGGAAACTTTGCGATTCTCTTCCAGATCAACGAATTCATTATTATTGGCGGAGCTGCCTTTGGAGGATTCTTGCTGGCAAACCCAATGCCAGTAGTCAAAAAAGCGATCAGCGGGGCTATTGAAGCGCTCAAGGGTGGCTTCAAAATTACTAAGGAACAGTATCTGGAAACGCTAAAGATGCTGTACGAACTGTTTCAGTTGGCAAAGAAGGATGGACTCATTGCACTGGAACCACACGTCGAAAACCCTGAAGGGAGTTCCATTTTCACGAAATATGAATTCTTTTTGAAAAACCACCACGCCGTTAGTTTTGTCGCTGATACCTTCAAAGTTGTCCTAAATGGTGGCGTACCAGCCAACGAGCTGGAAGACCTGATGGACTTAGATCTGGAAACCATGCATCACGAAGAAGAAAAACCCTCCTCTGCGCTTACGACTATGGCAGACTCTTTCCCTGGCTTAGGGATCGTTGCGGCTGTCTTAGGAGTAGTTATTACAATGGGAAAGATCGACCAACCACCGGCTGTTATCGGCCATAGTGTAGCAGCAGCATTGGTTGGTACGTTCCTGGGAATTCTTCTTTCATACGGAATGGTTGGCCCAATAGCAAAAAGTACCGAACACAGCAACGCGGCACGAATGGAATATTTAAAAGTCCTGAAAGCCGGCATCTTAGCTTTTGTCAAGGGCATGCCGCCATTAATTGCCGTAGAATATGCCCGGCGAGCGATAGAAACAGACCATCGACCAACGTTCCAGGAGATGGAAGAAACCGTTAAACAACGATAATTGAGCTCGATGGCTGAAGAGCAGCAACAGAAGCAGGAAGAGCCGGTTGTTATAAAGAAGATCAAGAAAACAGCAGGGCACGGGCACCATGGTGGTGCGTGGAAAGTTGCCTATGCAGATTTTGTTACCGCAATGATGGCGTTCTTCTTGGTAATGTGGATTATGGGATTGAGCAAATCGGCAAAACGGGATATTGCTGCATATTTTCGAGAACCTGGACCTTTTAGTTTTCTCACCGGCAAGGCTCTCCCTGTGGGAATTGACCACGCGAAACCAGCACGGTATATTTTTAACAAAAATGACCCAGAATTCATTGACAACTTCCACGATCCTACAGAACAGACCACGAACCAGTTACCCAAAAAGTTATTGAGTCTGGACAGTGTGCAACGGGAAAAATATTTTATTGCCCTCCAGGACAGTGCCAAAGCGGCTGAAGCACTAAAAGCAAAAGAAAAAGAATTTCGCCAGCTTCTACAAAAAGTTGCCCAGCAAAGTCCCAACCTGCAGAAACTCCTCAAGCATATTGAGCTCTCTATCACCCAGGAAGGGCTTCGCATCGAGTTAATCGAAAAAGAGAATAATGCCTTTTTCGAGGTCGGGAAAGCAACTCTGACACCCGAAGCAAAGCGGATCTTGCGAATGTTAGCGCAGGAATTAGGAAAACTTCCCAACCATATCCGAATTGAGGGGCATACAGATAGCCGGCCATTCCCCGGCAAAAACTACACGAACTGGGAGCTATCCACTGATCGTGCCAATGCTGCTCGGCGCTTCCTGGAGGAAAACGGTTTATGGCCTGGACAGGTATCCAGCGTGATCGGGTATGCAGATCGCAAGCTCAAAAACCCTAACAATCCCTTCGATTCCAGCAATCGCCGTATCAGTATCTTAGTAGAATACTTGCCAACTTCTAGTTTCTTAGAAACACCTTTGCAATAAGCAATCAATGGCAATGCAATTCATCGTTGCCATACAAGATGCGCGATTACTCCAATCGACAGCACATTTATTAGCTCAATTGTATCCTCGTGCTCGCATCTTAACTACGACGGCCGGCTATACTGCTTACGAAATGCTAATGACCGCTCAAAGCTCTGTCTTACTCATTCTCTCCTCAGATCTCCAGGATCTGCCCGTTTTAGATCTACTAAAAAAAATCCATGAAGATACTATATCCTCTCCGATTATTATGCTTCTGACAAAACCTTCCGAAACCGAATTACGATTTCAAGCGATGGAACTAGGAGTCGACGACATTTTGCTTCTTCCCTATTCTCCCGAATACTTTTATCTACGCATCAGTCGACTCCGCCGTTTTCATACACTGCACAACCAGAATCAGCAGCTCAAATCAGAACTTTCCCACCTCCGAGAAGTCGTTAAGAATTTTCAAGAACAGATACTCCAAACCTTGGAACAGGTCCAGGTCTCTGTCCTGCCAGAAGCAACGGAAATTACAGAAAAAGTGCGCCATATTGCTCAGTGGATTGCTGAGCACTTTGGAGAGCTGAACCGCCAACAAATTGAAGCAATTGGTGCTGCTGCTCGAATTGCTTTAATCGGCAAAATTTTCCTCCCTGATGAACTGCTTCACCAACCTCCAACTGTCAACGGTATTGCGACCCACCAACTGATGCACCAAATTCCCTACTGCAGTGATAAAATTCTCGAACCTATACCTTTTCTCCACCCCATTCGTACCATTCTTCATTCGCTCTTTGAAAATTACGACGGCACAGGCTTCCCGGACCGCATTGAAAAAGGCTTGATTCCCATAGAATCACGTATTCTACGCATTGCTTACGACTTTCAAATGTATCGTTACGCTTTCTCGCTTTCTCCCCTGGAAGCAATGGAGAAAATGCAACGTGATACAAAAAAGGCTTACGATCCCCGCCTTGTAATGCTCTTAGACGAATATATCTGGACCAATTTACGACAAGACTTACAGGGACATATCCAAGTGATTAGCTTAGCCGATCTACGTGAGGGAATGATCTTGGCACGAGATCTCATTACAAATGCAGGAATGAAACTTGCCGCCTCTGGAACAGTCTTAACAGCCAAAGCAATTGAACATATTCAAAATCACGTGGTGCACGATCCCTTGATTGGATCTATTTACATTCGCACAAGTTGATATTCACCTCCTCAACCATCAGTAAGCAAAACCCAGGGAGAACAGCCAGAATGGCTTAGAAAACTTTTCTCCCAGATATTTCCACGCCACATCAATCCGCAATGGTAATCCAAAGAGAATAAACCGGGTCCCTACACCAACAGAAGCAAACAAATTGCGTGTTACCCGCTTTCCTTCCACTTCTGTAAACCACTGAAAGTCTGTATCCCAAACACCTGCAACGTCAGCGAAGAAGGCTCCCCGAATATTGGAGAGTGCCACTGGGAGCGGTCCGGGTACCAAAAGATGAATCAGCGGGAATCGGAACTCCAGATTAGACAAGAGAAAATACCGACCATTTTTCTCGTTCACGAGTGCTCCCCGGGTTGGATAGATAGGAGAGTAAAAGAACAGATCTTCTGCGTTACGAAACGGTAAAGTATTGCCAGAAAAAGTTGGATTCACCCACTGCTCAATACCCAACAAATAAAACCGCTGCGGCGTTTGTCCCCAACTGCCTGCCCCCGCTAAGCGAGCAGCAATCACATATAGATCTTTCCAGACTGGCAAATATCCTCGAAAATCTCCTTGCAGGGTCCAGAAGCCCAGAGAAGAACTGGCAAATGCTGGTATTCCCTCAATGCCTACAGACCACCTTGTTCCTCGATATGGCTCCAGCGTTGGCGACCAGAGAGCATCATCGTGGACAAACCGGCTCTGCAAAAGAGTATGATAGGTCTGGATGTCTTCCTTGGGATTATCAATATCCTCAGTAAAAGTTCCAAGACCTAATCCCTGCACTTCTATCCGATTAAATCGGTCGATAGGGATACTGACTGCTGCTCCAACACCTAAATAACGGAAGCGATAAAGCCGATTGTTTCGAATAACAAACCGAGCAGTGTGAAACCCCTGAAAATAATAATCATTACGGTACGGCAGCAAGGCATATTGCAGCCAGAAATCGCTATTGTTCACATCATACAGTAAATTCGCCGACAAGAAAATCTGATGATTGCCCAGCATATCACTGAACATCATAAAGACCTGTCCCAAAACGCCAAAGTATACATCATAACCAGCACTTCCTAAGATGATATCCGGTGAAAACCTTACCTTGTACAGGTACGGTTGCACCGTGTCCGGATTCCATTGTGCTAATGTGTCGAGGGCTGATACTGACTCCGGCAACTCTTCTATCGGTGCAATCAACCGTTGTCGCCGGAACTGAATCGCAACCTGGCCACGTGCTAAGGGAATAAATTTTCTCGGCATATTGGTTGCTATCTCTTCCTCCTTCCAAGTTCGGTCCCGAGATTCTGTTTTGAAAGTAACCATGGGAAGTTGTTCCAGTGCTATTTGCTGCACATGTGGAAAACGCATAAGAAATAGGTCATATCCTCCTGCATTTTGCGCTGCCATAACCAATTTCTCACCATCCGGCGTTAATGAAAATTGGTATACCGGAGAATAAAACGCTGTTATAGCCCACAAAGAATCACGTTCCAAATCATACCGGTAAATATTGGCAATGCCATTATAATCACTGGTAAAATACAAACTCCGTTGATGCTCAACATAGTGAAGATCATATTCCCTCACTGATGGAGAATGCGTAATCGGCACTATCTTGCGCCCCGATAAATCAACATAAAATATATCCCACTGTCGTAGTTTCCATTTCCAAGGTTTATCTGGATGACTTCTCGATTGTCGATCAGAGATAAAAAACACCCCTTCATCACCACGCCACGTTGGCTGCACATCTGTATACCAATCATCCGTTAGCTGATAAAGCAAATCCTGTTCGATGTCCCACACAAATATATCGGACTGAGCATTCCGAGTACCAGCAAAAGCAATTTTCCTTCCATCCGGTGACCACTCTGCTGAATGTAGCTTTTCAAATCCCCACGAATGGCGCTGATAGGTTCCGGATTTCAGATCATACACATAGAGCACATCTTCATTTTGATACTTCGCCGTAATTGCAAGACGCTGGTTATCGGGTGCCCAGCTAATCCCCGGTGTCAGAATATTCAGTTCTTCAAAGTCTGGTCCCCGGTAACTGCTTACAATCTTATGGACACTGGGAGGATCAGTAGTAATGTCCATCACGTACACGGCAAAAATTCCTCCTTGATCTGAAAGAAATGCGACTTTACTCCCATCTGGGGAAATCGCTGGTGAAGAATTATAGAAATTTCCTTGCTTGTGGTGAGATGTTAAGCGCTGAGTTTCTTCCTCAATGTCTTGAAAGCGGTCTATGTCGGGCCAATACCGCTTCTTCAAAAATTTCTCCCATTCCTCCGCTACGTCTGCAAAGGATTTGCCAAAGGTAAGTTCAAAAGCATCCTCTAAACGCTTTACCAATAGCAGTCGCTGCAGCAGGGCTCCTATCTTCCGCTGTCCGTATCGCTGTTCTACAAACCAGTAAAAGGACTGCCCCCCGCGGTATGCAAAATACCCTCCCAGCATTCGCAGAGGAGGTAAAACTTCACTCATCACAATATCTCGCAAGAACATATCCGTCCCAACATCCAATCCTTGCAAGCTGATATACTCTGCCAATCCCTCATTCATCCATAGGGGAAGTTCAGGTAGATTGGTCCGTAGAAGCACTGTTTGAAGCGACCCTCCATAAAACATCTGGTTGATCATTCCGTGAACCAGTTCGTGGACCACAACGTGTTGAAACTGTGCCCAATCACCATCATACGGCACAACAACACGATTTTTCAGCATCTCCGTAAACCCTCCAACCCCCTCTGGCAAAATTGGAGCAATTACATTGGTTTCCTGAAACTCATTCTGGGACTCATAGACAATAATAGGTATCCGATCGGCTATGGTGTAAAACATTATGCGCTCAATTCGTGGCAAAGCTTGTTCAGCCGTCGCGGCAGCAAACTTTGCCAAAATGGCATACCCCTTCGGGTAATATACATCAAAATGCGGAGTGGTTAACACTTCCCAATCTTCGGTGTGGTACTGGATCTTATTCTTACCAAACTGCGTGTACTGCGCTGCTCCTGCTAAGACGCAGGCAATCCATACAACACCACTAAAGATCCAAACTCTCATTGCCGCACTATCAACTTTCTAGACGCTAAACCCTCATTGAGGCGACGAACAGGAGTCGTATATGGTGCATTCTTGAGTTTTTCAGGATCTTGCTGAGCCTCGCCAACTATCTGTTCCATTGCCTGAGCAAAGGCTTCTAAGGTTTCTGCTGTTTCACTTTCCGTAGGCTCCACCAGCATTGCTTCCGGTACAATGAGAGGGAAATAAATGGTGGGAGCGTGGAAACCGAAATCCAATAGTCTCTTCGCAACGTCCAAGGTTTTAATTCCGTACGGTTTAAGGTTGCTACCGCTGATGACGAATTCATGCATAGGTTGTTCACTAAAAGGTACCTGAAACAGATGTCGCAATTTGACAAACAAATAGTTCGCATTCAGCACCGCCCCGCGACTGATTTCTTTGAGCCCTTCATTGCCCATCAAGGTAATATAGGCATAGGCACGTACCATCATTCCAAAATTTCCCCAGAAACTGTGAATCTTCCCAATGCTCTTAGGATAATCCCAGTTGAGCTGGTACGTACCGTCAGGCGCGCGCTCTATGCGTGGAACGGGTAAATAGGGTTCCAGCTCGGATTGAACACAAACTGGACCAGAACCTGGACCACCACCGCCGTGGGGAGTAGAGAAGGTTTTATGCAGGTTGATATGTATACAATCTACACCAAACGCTGCTGGTTTAACCTGTCCAACCAGTGCGTTGAGATTGGCACCATCCATATAAAACAACGCTCCTTTCTCGTGCAGCAACTGCTGGATCTGGTACACTTCCCGCTCAAAAATACCAGCAGTATTCGGATTGGTGAGCATCATTCCAGCCACGTTCTCGTCTAGTTTTTGATGTAAGTCTTCAAGATCTACTCGACCAAATTCGTTGGAAAGGACACTTACCACTTGAAAACCACTCAGTGCAGCCGTTGCTGGATTTGTGCCGTGTGCTGAATCAGGAATCAAAATCACATTTCGGTGGCTTTCACCTCGATCCCGATGATAAGCCCGGAATATTAAAATCCCCGTTAACTCGCCGTGTGCCCCAGCTGCAGGTTGCAGCGACACCCCCGGTAACCCGGTGATTTCCGCTAATGCCTGCTGAAGTTCATACATCAATTGCAGCGCCCCTTGCACTAACTGAGCCGGAGTGAGTGGATGCAACGTCAGGAATCCCGGTAATGCAGCTGCCTGTTCGTTAACCTTTGGATTGTATTTCATCGTACACGACCCCAGGGGGTAAAAACCTTTATCCACGTGATGATTGAGGATGGACAGGCGTACAAAATGGCGTACCACTTCATTTTCACTCACCTCTGGCAATGCTGGGGGCTCTGAGCGAAGAAGCGAAGCAGGGACGAAGGACTCCAGGGGGAACGTTTCAACATCCATTGCCGGCAACGTATACCCGCGCCGTCCCGATCGACTTTTTTCCAGTAATGTTGGCTCGACGATCTGACGATATTTCAATTCCGTTTGCATCATCCTATCCCTCTTCTTGTGATTCCAAAACTCCAAGTTGTGTTAATGCATGATATGCTGCTTGTTGCTCCGCGTCGCGCTTACTTTTACCAATACCTATACCAACAGATTCCCCCTCCACCAACACACGGACGACATAGGTGCGATCGTGGTCAGGTCCATATTGATCTACCACCTTATACTCCGGCTGCTGTCCTTCCCAACGTGCCTGGACGTATTCCAGCAAAGCGCTTTTATAGTTGCGGTTGAGCGCTTTTGGCAACTGCTGCAAAGGTTGCACCACGTATCGCAAAACAAACTCACGTGCCCTGTCCATTCCTTGATCCAGGTAGACGGCAGCCAGCAATGCCTCAAAGGCGTCCGCTAAGATGGATGCTGCCCGATGCTGGGCAACGTATGCAGCAGCACCCTTGCCCAGAAATAAGTATTCTCCCAGATGCAGACGTTCGGCACAATATGCCAGTGCTTTTTTGTTGACTAAACTCGAACGAATTTCAGTCAAATCTCCTTCGCTCAGCGCAGGGACACGCCAGAACAACAACTCTCCAATGAGAAACCCTAACAGCGCGTCCCCCAAAAACTCCAATCGTTCGTTTGAATAATGGGGTTGAACATCTACCGGCAATTGTTCTAGGTAAGAGCGATGTATCAACGCTTGCTCAAAAAAAGCCCAGTTACGCGGAGAAGTCCCTAAGAGGTGTTCCAAAAACTGTCGATGCTCCGGTCGCAAAATGCCATAGACGGGAAAGAGATCCTGTCGCGAAGGATCAGAGGAAAAATCCTCATCCTGGTTATTCTTCCCTTTCATCACCGGAACACCGCGAATTATTCCTCAAATTTTTTGAAACACAACGTTGCATTATGCCCACCGAATCCAAAAGCATTACTTAAAGCCGCCCGGACCGGACGCTCCACGGGAACATTCGGAACATAGAACAGATCACATTCTGGATCCGGATGTTCATAGTTAATGGTAGGTGGAATTTTGTCCTTCACTATGGCCAAGATCGTTGCCACTGCCTCAACAGCACCGGCTGCTCCCAATAAATGCCCGGTCATCGACTTTGTCGAACTGACCGGTATCTGGTAAGCACGTTCACCGAACACCGTTTTAATGGCTTTGGTCTCTGTTGCATCATTGTACTTTGTAGAGGTGCCGTGGGCATTGATATAATCGATGTCATTTGGCGTTAAGCCAGCATCTTCCAGTGCAATCTGCATAGCCCGAGCAGCCCCTGAACCATCTTCAATTGGCTGGGTAATATGATAGGCATCATCGGTTAAACCAAAACCCGCAAATTCCGCATAAATTTTTGCCCCTCGATCCATAGCATGCTCGTAACTTTCCAGAATCAAAGCCGCTGCGCCTTCGCCCATTACAAACCCATCGCGTTCTGCATCAAATGGGCGGCTAGCTTTTTGCGGGTCATCGTTTCGAGTTGAGAGGGCTTTCATCGCATTAAATCCCCCAACTCCCATCGGGCAGATCACTGCCTCACTTCCTCCTGCAACAATGACATCTGCCGCTCCCCGCTCAATAAGCATCTTCGCATCGGCTAACGCATGGGCAGATGTTGCACAGGCAGAAACAGTAGCATAGTTCGGTCCTCGGAACTGATACCGGATAGCAATATGCCCTGCTGCTATATCCAGAATCATCATCGGAATAAAAAAAGGTGAAATGAAACGGGGATTGCCTCCACGCTCATACAGCTTTTCCTGCTCCCGATGGTACGTCCACATTCCCCCGATCCCTGATCCAAAGATCACACCTACTCGGTCCTTATTAACTGTGTCCAGATTCAAAGCGGCATCCTCCAGAGCCATCGCAGCAACTGCTATCGCATACTGGGTAAACAAGTCCATACGCCGCACTTCTTTACGAGAAAGATACAGCAGCGGATCAAAATTTTTTACCTCACACGCAAAGCGAGTGGCGAAATCCGAGGCATCAAAATAGGTAATCGGTCCTGCCCCACTTTTGCCCTCCATCATTGCATTCCAAAAATCCCCCATTGTATTTCCAATGGGGGTAAGGGCTGCCATTCCTGTAACAACTACACGACGTCGTTGCATAGCAACTCTACGGATTAACTTACTTGCCTTGTCGGGGAATTACAAATCAAGCCGTGGATTTATGCTGTGTCCAACTACGAACCAAGCTTTTGCTTCAATAGCTCAATAACGTCACCAACAGTTTCAATTTGCTCTACCTCTTCGTCTTGAATTTCCAGATTAAACTCTTTTTCAAACTCCATAATGAGCTCGACCGTATCCAGAGAATCCGCTCCAAGGTCATTAGCAAACGAAGCCTCCGGCGTTACCTGAGATTCCTCAACGCCAAGTCGATCGACGATAATTTGTTTTACCTTTGCTTCAATAGTCGCTGCATCCATTCCAGCGGCTCCCTTTTTGTTAGTTCAACTTACCTTCACAAGCTCACCATAGAAAATACAAAGATACGGAAAAATGCTATTTCAAATCGACAATCCGCCATCAACGACAACAACCGCACCCGTTATATATTGAGCGTCGTCCGATCCCAGAAAAGCAGCAACAGCCGCTACTTCGTCAGGCTGTGCAACGCGTCCCAGAGGAATATTTTCCAACAACGCTTCTTTTTGCTTGGAGGAAAGCACAGCGGTCATATCGGTTTCAACATATCCAGGTGCAATGATATTGACCCGAATGTTGCGTTTGCCCACCTCTTTTGCCAGGGAACGACCGAAACCTATGAGTCCTGCCTTCGACGCCGCATAATTGGATTGCCCCACATTGCCACCAAAAGCGACAATGGAAGAAATCAACAAAATACACCCTTTGCGCTGCCGAAGCATTGTTGGGAGAAATGCTTTAGTAACGCGAAAGGTCCCCGTCAAATTAGTATCCAGCACATTCTGCCAGTCTTCATCCTGCATTCGCAGCAAGAGTGTATCCCGAGTAATCCCTGCATTATTCACCAGAACATCAACAGTCGAGGATCGCTCCAGGACCTGCTCCGCAAAAGTCTGAACCGAAGCCGGATTACTGACATCCACCTGGTACGGGAACACACTATCACCCAGTTCATGGTGTAAAGCATCTGCTTGTTCCTTACCAGAGCGATAGGTAAAATGCACTGTTGCTCCCTCCTGAGCAAATCGGCGTACCATTGCAGCCCCAATGCCACGCGATCCTCCGGTTACAATTACACTTTTGCCCTGATAACGCATTTTACTCTTCCTTTGTCTGGACTTCTTGCGTTACTGCTTCTAAAAAGCGATGGAGTTGCTCGACCTTATCAATACCGTTGCTCTGTACGCCCAGCAGCGTTCGCCGCACCAGTCCTTGGAGCACACGTCCGGGACCGATTTCAACAAAGTGGGTTATACCGGCATTCGCCATCATCTGCAAAGTTTGCATCCACAGTACGGGAGATGTCAATTGCTGGATAAGTGCTTCCCGCAACTGACCGGCATCCGTTACAAGTTGTGCTGAAACGTTGGTGTAGACAGGAATTTGAGCATCTTGCATCGGTGTCTCCTGGATCGCGGCAGCCAATCGCTGTTTTGCCGGCTCCATCAATGGTGAATGGAAAGCTCCACTGACTTTCAACAGAACTGCCCGTTTGGCTCCTTGCTCCCGAAAAACATCTACCGCTTTTTCAACGGCCGCCTGATCTCCCGAGATAACAATCTGATCCGGAGCATTATAGTTAGCGGGAACAACTACCTGCTGCAATTGTTCTGCAACTTCTTGGCAAATCTGCTCAACAATATGCGGAGGCAGCCCAATGATTGCTGCCATCGCGCCGGGGCGATCTGTCCCTGCTTCGTACATCAACTGCCCTCGCAACTGCACCAAACGTAATCCATCCTCGAAGGAAAAAACTCCTGCTGCATACAGTGCCGAATACTCACCCAGGGAATGTCCCGCAACAGCAGAAGGACGTGGAGCTTTGCGGAGAAGATCCACGAGGATTGCTTCGTGTACGTAGAGGGCTGGCTGCGTATATCGCGTTTGTTGCAAAACCTCGGCTGGGCCTTCAAAACAAATTTTTCCCAGTGGAAAGTCCAGAATTTGCTCTGCCTTTTGGAGCCGCTGCCGTGCGCTCTCGTACTGTTCCACCAGATCCTGCATCATTCCTATATACTGCGAACCCTGTCCAGCAAAGAGCCACGCTGTATGTTTCATCGAATCCCCCACCGCATATAAATCGACGCCCACGTAAATCCAGCTCCGAACGCTGTCATAATAATGTTGTCTCCATAGTGCAACTTCCCCTCATCAATTGCTTCCGACAGGCACAGCGGAATTGTTGCGTTCGTTGTATTTCCATAGCGATCAATATTGACCATAACTTTGTCCATCGGCAACTGTGCCCGTTCTGCTGTAGCGGTGATAATCCGCAAATTTGCCTGGTGCGGTACCAACCAGTGAACATCTTCAGCTTTCAAATTATTACGCTCCATAATTTCCAACGTAATGTCAGCCATTTTGACCACTGCTTCGCGAAACACTGCCCGCCCTTCTTGCTGAAGAAAATGGAGCCTTCGTCTTACCGTTTCTTCCGTCGCTGGCAACGCACTTCCGCCCGCAGGTAAACGTAACAAGGGTCCTCCCTGACCATCAATGCCTACAATAGAATCAATGATACCAATCTCGGAATCTTCCACAAGCTCTACTAACACAACAGCAGCAGCATCTCCAAAAAGCACAGCAGTACTCCGATCATCAAAATCTGTAATAGCACTCATTTTATCTCCACCACATACCATAACGCATTGAGACTGCCCGGACTCTACCAACCGCCGGGCGGTCTCTAAGGCAAACAAAAAAGAAGAACAAGCCGCTAGCAAGTCATAGCCCCATAAACGCGGATTATCTCGCAACCCCAATTTGTCTTGAACAATACAGGCAGTAGCTGGGAAGAGATAATCGGGGGTTGCCGTTGCAACAATAATTGCATCAATCTTCGATGGATCAACCTGATGACGGTCAAAGCAGTGGTGAGCAGCTTTAACTATCAGGTCTGAAGTAGCGCCCTCTTTTGCGAAATGGCGTTCCCGGATACCTGTTCGCGTGCGAATCCATTCATCACTGGTATCCAGGTAAGACTCAAAATGAGCATTGGTGTAAGTGTCGGGCGGAACGTAATGCCCAACAGCAGTAATCGCTGCTCTTGCCATTGACTACCCTTTCTCTTCCACCGATGTTTCAGAAAGTTTTTGTCGTTCAATCGCCTGCTGAATGCGTGCATTGACCTGATGTTCGATCATATCGCGAGCCACGTGGATCATTCGCTCAATGGCCTTGGGGGTTGAACTGCCATGTCCAATAATCACAACTCCATTGACACCAAGCAGCGGAACTCCACCATATTCCTGATAATCCATTCCTTTGAGCACTCGCCGCAAGATAGGCTTTAACCCCAAGACAAGCACACGGTGTAAAATCGATCGAGCTGCGAACCACTTAAATCGCGACTTTAGCAATGTTAGCATACTTTCTGCGAACTTCAGCAGTACATTCCCAGTAAATCCATCCGTAACTACCACATCGGCTGTTCCTAAGAAAATATCCCGTCCTTCTACATTGCCAATAAAATTCAACGACCGATTCTGCTGGAGCAAGCGATAGGCTGCTTTGAGCATCTCCGTACCTTTCGTTGTTTCCTCTCCAATATTGAGCAAGCCAACTCGAGGATATTCCAAGTTCAGCATCTCGCGCATGTAAATGCTACCCATCACGGCAAAATCGTGTAAATACTTCGGCTTAACCTCTACATTGGCACCCACATCCAGCAAAAGCATATGTCGATTATGGATGGTCGGTAGAAAAGAACCAATAGTGGGACGCGCAATTCCAGGAATTCTGCCTAACATCAACGTTGCCATCGACAACACCGCTCCAGTATTGCCAACGGAAACAAAACCATCGACGTATCCATTGGCGTGGAGCTCCAGAGCACGGTACAGGGAAGACTCTTTCTTTGTGCGGAAGACACTGGTAGGATCATCAGCCATCGTTACAATATCGGGAGCATGGACAATGCTATAGCGTCCCTCCAGGTCATCATATTGACTCAATATCCGTTGAATTTCCCGCTCTCTGCCTACCAACACCAGCTCCACATTCTCACCCCGCAAACTCTGGAGAGCCTGAATAGCACCAACAATCTCATTATGCGGTGCCGCATCTCCTCCCATTGCATCAATCGCAATACGAATTGGGCGTTCGGATCCCCGAATCAATTTCTCCACCCGCTCCACAACACTCATAAGCTCCAGAGCGACGGTTATTCTTCTTCTTTCACGTCAATTACCTTACGCCCGTTGTAATATCCACAATGAGGACACGCAACATGAGCTTCCTTGGGTAAGTTGCACTGTGGACATGGTACAACTGTTGGAACTCGCATCTTGTAGTGTGTCCGTCGCTTGTCCCGGCGAGATTTGGAGGTCCGTCGCTTTGGATGTGCCATTCCAGCAACTCCTAATTTTGTTGACTCTCTTCATCAAACTTCAGTTTTCGCAGAACGTTCCAACGCTCATCTATTGGTTGTTCACGTTCCTGCCGCTGTCGCTGCAAAAATGGGAAAATCTCCTCCAACTCTTTATCCCGATACCACGGAGCCACTCGTTTCATCGGTAAATGCAGTGCTAACTCCTGTCGAACATAGTCGGTAATGTCCAAATACTTTGCATCGTCGTGGATGTAAAAGGGAGGCTCTGGATCCACTTCTAACTTCTGCTGGGCATATAGCTCGCTATTCTTGATAAAAGTCACAGCTATCGGCACGACAATTTCCTCTTCGTATTCCTCATTGGAACGATCGCACGTCAGCCGGGCAATACAGCGCGCTTCCAGCGAAAGAATATATTTGTTTTCAAATTTTTCTACCGTCCCAACTACCATTACGGTGCCTTCGAACTCAGGGAACATATCCGGAATATCACGCGCTGGTGCCTCAATAGCTACCCACTGCTTTCCCGACTGCAATCCCTGAAGCTCGATTGCCAGGAGACCTGTTGTAGGTTTACGCTTACGCATCCACTCCAAACTTTGTTCAAAGTTTATAAACTTTACTACAACGCCTCTTCCGTTCTACTATTGCATTACGGACACTTGAGCAGTTCAGCGTTTTGCTGTGCTGTAGAGTTTTTGGGATCCAGTTTCAAGACGATCCGATAATATCGGCACGCTTCTTTCTGGTTGTTTAAACTGTGATACGCAATGGCTCTGAACAGGTTAGCATAGACAGCTTGGGGTTGCAGCTCTATCCACTCTGCTGTCAATTGTAGCAGCTTCTGGTACTTTTTCCGCTCCAATAATTTTGCCGCCAGAGCACTATATGCCTGCTGCAATTCCCGATGATACCGTGCTGTATCACTTTTTGCAATCTGAATGACCCGAATGAGTAAGGAATCTGCTACAGTATCCCTCCCTTTCTCATAATAAGCATATGCCAACTGAATGTAACCGAACAATAAAGTCGTATCTTGCCGCAACGCTCGCTCCAGATACACCACGGCAGAGTCTACATTACCATCGGAAAAGAAAGACACGCCAATTAATAAATTGACTCGCGGTACCAAACTGTCCGCACAATATCGATTTCGTTGTTGAAACACCGTAATGGCGTCCTGATATTGCTTCCGCTCCCGCAGAAAATTACCCAGGGTAAAAAGTAAGCGACACTTCGTAGTGTCTAAGTCCACAGCATGCCGAAACTTTGCAATGGCAAGCGCTGTATCGCTTACCTGTAAAGCAGCATAGCCAAAACGCTCATAATCATTAGCTGTTAGCTTACTTGCCGCTATCGAGTCCAGCAGGCGGAAAAACTGATAACTTTTCGCATACTTTTTCAGGCTGAAAAAACATCGTGCCATATCCAGCCAGGCCTCCCGCTTCAGCGAATCTTCCAGTGCTGGAAGTAATCTCTCATACCACCGCACTGCTTCTTCACACTGCCGTGCTTTCGCCAGTGACTGTGCCAACCACCAGGCTGCTTTCTGGTCATCTGGTTTCATCGATAGATATTTTTTCAACGGCTCGGTAGCTCCTTTATATCGCCGTGCATAGAACAATAATCGCCCTTTTTCCTTGTACGGCACTGGATTTTCCGGATCCAACTTCGTGAGCGCATCCCACTGATGATAGGCTTTCAAGTAATACTGGGTCGCCTGCCGTGAAGAAACAGCCCGCCGTGCTAACGCGTAGTACGTTTTCGCCAGCTTTATCCGCGGTTCTACGAGAGTTGAATCCCGCCGTAATGCTTCTTCGTAATTCATCCGTGCTAACGGATAAACTTTCTGAGCATAGTAAAGATCTCCCAACGCAATGTACGTATGTGGTAATTCAGGATTGATCTGCTGAGCCTTGCGGATAACATAATCGGCTCGCTGAATAGAGTCGGCTAATAAATAGACCTGTGCTAAGGTCAAGTAGAGGTGAACATTATCCTTATCATCCTCAATCCGATCCCGTAATAGTTCGATAGCCTCATCAACTTTACCGCTATGTGCCAGCGCTAAGGCATAATAACGCGCGACTTCTGGATCTCGGCGTTTTTTCTCATAGGCCTTGGCAAGGAAGATATAGGCGGAATCGTTTTTTTCCAGGGTAAGGTATGCTTTGCCAAGTTGCAATAACACCAATACATTCTCTGGATCTTCCCGATAGGCTTTCAGTAACAATGGAATCGCCTTGGAATACTGTCCCCGTCGTACATATTGATCCCATTCCTGAGCCCGAACACTCTGTATTCCGAGCAGGAACAAAAATAATCCACCAAAAACGACACCACGCAGCATCATTTTGCTGATTCTCCAACTTTAATTTTAATCACTGCAAAAGTTGGGACAATTCCCTTTTCTTTATAAAAAGTTGTTGCCTGTGGATCTCGCTCCAAAAACATAAAGACGCCCCACGGAAGATTGCGAACATCCTCACGTAACACTCCCCGAATTGGAACGACATACGGATAAAGCCCTAACACGATCAAGCTCTGGTGCGGGTATCGAGTCGGCGGCACGTAAGCACCTGTTGTATCCACGAAACCAACTCGTAACATCTTCACAGATGAATCCAACACAACTTGCGACAGATAGCCGACACCAAGAGCAAGGGGATGAGTTTTGACATAGCGATACACAGAATCACTGTTCGGTAGGAGTTTCACAGGATACTGCAGAGAATGTCCATCCGTAAAAAATTGTGTTAGGTTTGCATAAATGGAAGAAAGTTGATTGGGAACTACAATCTCCACTGCGTCCCTTAACCCAAACAATTTTTCCAACGGAGTACCTTCCCGGAAAATTTGTTTGAGCTGTTGATCTGAAATAGTATCCAGTGGGAAAGAAGGGTGGGCATAAAATACCAGCGCATCCTTTGCAAAAGTTATCACAGGAAAATTCAAATGATAGGCTTTCAAGAGTGAATCTTCATCGCGGAGATATTCACGACAGAGGATCACAGCTCGTGCCTTGCCCTGAAGCAACTTTCCAACCGCCTGTCGAGCCGCCACGGGTTGTAAGTCCACCTGTGCTTCCGGATACTGTGCCTCAAATTTGCGAATCAAGGAATCAAACAACGGAGCAACTGCCTCATCACAGTAAATAGTCACCTTCCCACTGGTCGGTGTTTCAACGGGCTCCTCTTGAGGCTGCTCAGATGAGCAGGAAGTAAGGATTCCCGCAATGATCGTTATACTGAGCAGGAGCGAGAATAAGCGTACCACCATCTCCGAACTTCGCTATTATTCTTTAAACTTTTCTTCACTTTACATCACCGCTAAAGTCCATCGATTCTGGGAACAAATGTGTGCAACTGACAACAGCCACAACATTTGCCAAGGTGTCAGTAAACCGATACACAGCAATAACCGGTGGTGTTTCTGATATCCTTCGTCCCGACTCTGCCGGTGGTAAGCTCGGAATCGGAAGTAAAAAGTCCCCAGCCGAAAAATGCCAAGTGCAAGCCACAAGATCCCCACAAACTTTACTGTAAAATCGTGCTGAAGCTGCATTGGCAACCCAACACCCACAAGAAAGACTATCCCCCCCACAGTAAATATAACACCAAAAAGCACACTACTAAAAAGCCGCATCAATTCCATCTTCATCGATTCGTCGCCCCTATTTCGACCATGCGTATAACCCAGCACGCTCTGATATCGCTGAGTATACACGCTCACTTCTCGTTTCTCCAACCCGCTTTGCAGTATCCATTAACCCGCCTTACCGATACTTTATGCTGCCACACGCTCCTGCAATTTACTATCCTGGATGCAGGTGGGATCCCACAGTTCTACCCTCACATTCCTGCTTCGCACAGCAATTCTTATTTCAGCTTGAAATCGATCGGAATACTAACCCATACAGCTATGGGCTCTCCATTTTGGATTGCAGGAGTAAACACTGACTGCATAATGGCGTCAATTGCCGCCTGATTGAAAATTTCATTATCGCTCTGCTCAATGACGCACTTCCGCGGCTTTCCATCCTTTCCAACCAAAACCCGAACTACCACTCTTCCTTCCAGTCCAGCTCGCCTAGCAACTTCTGGATATTTAACTTTTTTCTTGAGTTCTGCTAAATCGACATACGGTTGCTTTTCTACTGGGATGAAATCATACATTCCTGGTTCTTCATCTTCCGGCACCTCAATTTGTATCCCATCTCCGTCGCTGGGCATAAATCCTCCTTGATCCTCATTCTCTCCTCCCTCAGGAGTTGCACGTCCAACTTCCTCCATAGTTGCGAATTCCTTCAAATCCGGAGAAATTAAGGCATCAGGAACTGGAACCGGCGTACCCGCACGGGCTGCAGGTCCAGCCGCTACCACAACCTTCTTTACATCCTGCGGTGGCGGTGGTGGTGCTGCTTCTTCTGCCATTGAGGGAGGCGGCGGAAGATTCGATAATTTCACTCGAACAACCGGAATCTTTTTAGCACGTTCTGCCGATGCAGCAGCAAACATCTGAATCCCTTTGTACAACAAGAAAAGCAAGAGAAAAACAGCGACAGCATAGAGAAATCCTCGGAGTGTATTCTTCCGAATCCATTCCCGAACTTCTGGAAACCCATACCCCTTTTTACTATAGAATTTCTCGGCTAAAACTCCAACAGCCATTTTCGCTTCCTCAATGATTTACATCTGTGAGAAGGAACGATTCACTGCGCATTTCCGTTTGCTGGTAAATCTCCGATTTTGATACGCTCTTCGTCTGAAATGGGAACCAGTGCAAAGCGCCGTTTCCGCTCAATATTCTTAGCTGCCAATTGAGCCGTGATTTCAATCTCTGCTAAATTGAGTTCATCCAATACATCGATCACCCGACCATATGGAGCTTTGGGCGAGACCTTCAACGCTGTAATAAGTCGACTTTCGGTCCGCACATTTTCTCGTACTACTAATGGCTGCAACTGGCTCAACGGTATTTCTCGTGGCTCCTGTTGTCCCAAGGCATAAAAAATCTTCCCATCACCTCGGATATAGAGGGTAAGCAACTCTGATTCCTTCACCTCAACTTCCGTTACTTCCGGAGGAATGGACATTTCCATTACCTGCGGCTGGCTCAAGCGGGTTGCCAGCATAAAAAAGGTCAGGAGCAAAAAGGTAATATCTACTAGGGGAGTCATATCAATACGGAATCCGATTCGCTTCTTTTTCTTACGCTTTGGGGCTAAAGAGCCCCGCTTTTGCCTAGGCTGCTTTCCTCCAGCGCCAAAATCAGCAGCACCCATCGATTTCTCTCCTCATTCTGTGAAACCTCATCCACCTTCTCTGTCCGTTACGAAATTAAAGACGGTAGCGTGCTGTCGCCGCATTACATCCATTAATTGCTCAATCCAGTGATACTCAATCCGCCGATCCGCATCGATAGCAAAGCGAGTTCTTGGGTTAACAATGCGGGTCTGGCGAATTAATTTTTCCAACAGCCCAAGACCGACCTTTAACTGCACCGCTGT
The DNA here is from genome assembly GCA_015490805.1 of Candidatus Kapaibacterium sp. GTDB lineage: Bacteria > Bacteroidota > Ignavibacteria > Kapaibacteriales > WFXC01 > WFXC01. The sequence goes on along the minus strand of WFXC01000034.1, from coordinate 12,060 downwards.
ACGCATCTCTTCTGGCAAATCCTTAACCGATGCCAGCACCTGCTGCCAGTCCTTTGGATTCACCATCTCATAGTAATAGGACGTATCCATTGCCACCGTATCGATAGCAATTTTAATAATCGCCAGATCTTTGTCCGGTATCTTGCTGGTATCCGCTGTCGATTTTGGGCGCTCAATGACAAACTTCTGCTGCGATTCTGCTTCTGTTTTGAACTTCGCTGTGAACATAAAAAATGTCAAGAGCAAAAAAGTGATATCCACCAGCGGAGTCATATCAATAGAAATTCCCAACCGCCGTTTCTTAATTTTTGGCACGGCTCTACTCCCCCAGTTTTACTTCTTCAACTTAATTGCCAGCAACTCCGTAATGCTCAGAATCGCTTCATCAATCATATAGGTAAAATCATCCACCTTGGTGGTAAAATAGTTATAAAACACGATCGAAATGATTGCCCCCGTCAGGCCACCAGCAGTATTATACAAAGCCTCGGAGATTCCAATCGCTAACTGTACTGCCGACACCGTTCCGCTCAATCCCAATGCCATAAAAGCCCGAATCATCCCGATTGTCGTTCCTAACAATCCCACCATCGTTGCAATAGAAGCAATGGTCGACAAGATAACCAGATTCTTTTCTAAGAGTGGGGTTTCCAGGTTCGTCGCCTCGTCAATAACCCGCTTAATTTCCAGCAGTTTCTTCTCCGCATCCAAATTTGGATCGTCCTTAATTGCGAGGTATTTTTCTAATCCTACCCTCAAAATATTCGCTAAACTCCCCCTCTGTTTGTCACACTCGGCCAACGCTCCTTCAATATCATCCTCTTCAATTTTCTTTTGAACCCGCTTGATAAATTCTGCCAAGTCATCTTTCCCGCGAGCTTTCTTCAGCGAAAAACTCCGCTCAAAAACAAAAGTAATAGAAATCAGTACCAATCCGATTAGCACTGCTACCAACGGTCCTCCAGTGTACACTGTTCCTAGTACATTCCCAGGCTTGGGTTCAGTCCGCTTTGTTCCATCCTTGAAATTTGCTGGATCCCCCATTACAAGATAGTAAAAGGCAAAAGAAATCACCATTGCGAGCGTAATGACAATAACATTGAAAGCGTTTTTCATCGCACAAGATCCCTTGATTAGTTTGACTCTTCCTGTTGTTCTATTAATGCTTTCTGGGCTTCCTCAACGGACGGATAGATATCAAAAATCAATGTCAACTTGGTAATGATAAAAATGTTCTCAATCCCTTTCGTTAGATTCGCCAGTACAATTTTCCCTCCCGCTTTAGTAAAAGTTGCATGGGCAGAGATCAACACTCCAAGCGCTGTAGAGTTTAAATAGCTTACCTTCCCCAAATCAATAACGACCTTTTTAATACCTTCTACGGGTAGCTTTTTCAATGTATCACGCAGTTGATCCGTCTCCTCTCCGCCTATGAACTCACCCCGTAACGTCACAATTGCCAGATCGCCCTCTTTACGGACAACAATACTCTCAAACATTGGTATCGACCCCGTTTATATTTTTAACAAAGTGCAATTATACAACTTTCTCTGCGGATGTCAAAACATCCTGAAGACTCCAATCGTTTTTAGGTAACGGGTGAGGAATGCGAAAAAACATCCAAGATAGAGAATGCCAGGGAATAGCTTCGGACAATTTTTTCGGGTCACGACCTTTGGCGAAAGCCACGGTCCATTTATCGGAGTTGTGATCGATGGTGTACAGCCGAACCTTCCTGTTGATCTCGACCGCATTGCGCAGGAACTCCACCGTCGCCGTCCTGGTTTCACAGAATTGAGCTCCCAGCGTCGCGAAGAAGACCAGCCGTGGATTATCAGCGGTATTTTCGAGGGCAAAACAACCGGTACTCCTATTTGTATTTTGATCAAAAACCAGGATGCCCGTCCCAAAGATTATCGTCACTTAGCACGGATTCTTCGTCCGGGACACGCAGGGTTTTCATACCTCCAGAAATACGGGATTTACGACTATCGTGGGGGAGGACGCGCCAGCGGTAGAGAAACGGCAGCCCGGGTAGCAGCCGGCGCCATTGCCAGACAGTTTCTGGAATCAATGGGAATAACGATCCTTGGATTTGTTCGGCAAATTGGTACCGCCAGTGCAACGACCGTCATACCGGATTTTATCGAAAAAAACCCTTTGCGGGCACCCAATCCTGAGGCTGCCCACCAGATGGAAAGTGTAGTACGACAGGTTCAATCCGAAGGAGATTCCATCGGCGGGATCGTTGAAATCTGGATCGATGGGTGTCCCGCAGGGTTAGGCGAACCAGTCTTTGAGAAACTGGAAGCTGATTTAGGCGCTGCGATGCTCTCCATTGGAGCGGTTAAAGGGGTGGAATTCGGCGATGGTTTCCAGGTTGCTACGCAGCGAGGCAGTGAGCATAACGATCCATGGGAATATGATCCCAAAACACAGCAATTTCGGACAAAGACCAATCACGCTGGCGGCATTATTGGCGGTATTTCTACTGGCAATCGCATCGTACTTCGGCTGGCAGTCAAGCCGCCATCTTCTATTCAGCGTCCACAGCAAACAGTGGATCTGGAAGGCAATCCGGTCACTTTTCAAACTGGGGGACGACACGATCCCTGCATCTGTCCCCGCATTGTCCCGGTTGCAGAAGCAATGGCTGCCTTAGTGCTGATCGATCATCTCCTTATGCAATCCCGGCGTTCGGAACATCTGCTGTCTACATTGGAGCAACAACAACTCATAGATACCCAACTGCTACTTCTGCTGGCACTCCGTGCCCAACTTGTCCAGTACCATACGGTTGACCCTGGTATGTTTCAACACTTGCTGGAAACCTTTGTGCAGGTGGGGTCGATATCGAAAGAAGCGATCCTTGCGGTCCTGCAACAGCTCATAGAAGCCGTCCACTCCACGAATTCCCGATAACATCCGTTCTTTGAAATTGGCAAAGTTCACAAAGAGAATGGCCCGGAGAATAATGCTACCAGCAAAAGTGCTCCAGTTCGGAACCATTCAAATCCCGAATGCAGTACTCTTAGCACCAATGGAAGATGTTACCAATCTTCCTTTTCGCCTGATCTGCAAAGCGATGGGAGCAGATATCGTTTATACGGAATTCGCCTCCTCGGACGGACTGGTACGCAATGCAGCCAAGACTTTACAAAAAATTCGCATCGAAGAGCGCGAGCGACCAGTAGGAATCCAGATTTTCGGTGGCGATCCTGAAACTATGCGCCAGGCAGCACGCATTGCAGAGCAATTCGAACCGGATTTTATTGACATCAACTGTGGCTGCTGGGTCAAAAACGTTGTACGGCGCAATGCAGGGGCTGCCCTTTTGCGAGATATTCCCCGAATGGTGCATCTGGTAAAAACCGTGATCGACAGTGTGCAGCTACCAGTAACTGTCAAAACCCGTTTGGGATGGGATCGCCACTCAATCCGCATTGTAGAGGTTGCTCAGCAACTGGAAGAGATTGGGGTAGCAGCATTAGCAATCCACTGCCGCACCCGGGATATGGGTCATCAGGGTACACCTTTGTGGGAATGGATTGACCGCATTAAGGAAAAAGTTTCTATGCCTGTGATTCTGAACGGTGGCATTACTTCGTGGCAAACAGCCGCAGAGGCTTTCTGGAATACACAATGCGATGCGATTATGATTGGCAAAGCAGCTATCGGGAATCCTTTCATTTTTCGAGAGGTCAAACACTACCTGCAAACTGGGCAGCACCCTACGCCTCCATTGCTTGAGGAACGTATCGCCGTCTGTTTGCAACATCTGGAACTTACGCTGGAATTCTATGGCACCGAACGAGGAATCCGAATTTTCCGCAAGTATTATAGCGGATATTTCAAAGGGCTACCCCGCTCCGCCCAGCTTCGCCAGCAACTGGTCACAGCAGCCTCCTATGAGGAAGTGCGAATGCTTTTAGAGCATTACCTCGAACAATTTCATCAGCACAGCACACCATTAGAACTTGCAACCAGCAGCACGGGATGAAGAAATTTTCCGCACAATACCTTCAGGAGCGGCTACGCCGTCACCATCAATCTTTACGGCATCGCTTCAAAAAACTCCCTTCCCGGTTAATGATCGATGATTTGCCCGTTTCCATTATGCCGGTACTCTCCCCCATCCCTTCTACTCTTCCCCCCGCAGCTCCCCTTTCGCTGGCTCTGCTGCGGAAACTTCACCAGGTCCGTGAAGAATTCCGCAAAAATGCCATCATCCGCCAAATGGTCCTGGTCGCAGTCAGTGGGGGAATAGATTCAACGGTTCTCACGGATGTCCTGTTTCTCCTTCTCCCGGAATTAGAACTGCTCCCGATTTTGGTGCATTTCAACCACCAACTCCGTGGCGAAGAATCGGATCAGGATGCCGCTTTCGTTCAGCAACTTGCAGCGACTTATGGATTTCCGCTCATTACAGCTTCTGCTCCCGTCCGGGATTATGTTCGACAAAAGCGATGGAACTTAGAACAGGGAGCCCGCCAGCTTCGCTATGCCTGTTTCGCTCAACTGGCATCGTTGCTGAATATCCGATACCTCTGCACAGCACACACCAAAAATGACTTAGCAGAAACAGTCCTGTTCAACTTTCTCCGTGGCAGCTCCGTAACCGGGCTAGCGGGCATTGCCCGACTTCGCTCCCTCTCGGATCAAACGCTGCTTTTTCGCCCACTCCTGGGATGGGATCGCAGTGACATTCAAACCTTTGCAAATGCTCGTTCCCTTCAGTGGCGAGAAGACAGCAGCAATCGGGATTTGCGCTATCGGCGCAACCGCATTCGCCACCAACTACTTCCTTTGCTGGCGCAGCAATTCAACCCCAACATCATCGACACTTTAGCCCGCACAGCTGCTCATTTTGCTGATCTGGATGAATATCTGGATCATTTTGCCGCAAGTTTACAGGAAAAGCTTGTCGCAGAAAAAAGCGAGCGTACTATCGCTCTCCACCTCCCGGCATTGATGGCGCAGCCACCATTTTTGCAAAAGGAGCTTTTAGCCCGCCTTATTGCTCGCTCTTTTGGTTTCACCCCGCAGTGGCACCAACTGGAACGAATTCTATCGGTTGCGCACAAACAAACCGGCACAATAGAAACCATTCAAAAAAATCTCGTTGCTCTTCGAGATCGCCATTTGCTCATTCTCAGTACTCCACCTGCTGCTGTTTCTGTACAAAAAACCATTGAAAAAACAGGTTGCTTCACCATCGACGGCAAACAACTCTGCCTCCGGGAGCTTCCCCGGAGTCGCTGGCGACGCTCAAAGAAGTATCATTTTGTAGACAGTGCCAAAGTGCCGCAGCGGCTGATCCTCCGAACGTGGAAAGCGGGCGATCTCTTTCAGCCGCTGGGAATGGCAGCACCAATGAAGCTGAGCGACTTTTTAACCAACCAAAAAGTACCGGTACTGGAACGCCCTACTATTTGCGTACTGACAACGCCAGACAATGAGATCATTTACGTCTGTGGCTATCAAATCAGTGAAAGATTTAAAATTGACGATAACACCCGTCGCGTGCTTCGGCTGGAATGGAAATCAATGGAACCAAACAAAGAGGCAAAACGGGAATGAGTACAGATCCTTTTGTTGTTGTTCATGGTAAGCGATTTAAGCAGCTCCTATCTGCTGAGGAAATTCAGGAAATCGTCCAGCAATTAGCGCATCAAATTGTCCAGCGACATCGATCTGAAGAATTGGTTTGCGTTGTGATCTTAAAAGGAGCCTTTATGTTTGCCAACGACCTCATCCGGGCAATGAACATTCCCTGCGAAATTACTTTTCTCCGCGCTCAGAGTTACGGAGCGCATATGTACTCTTCCGGCAAAGTTCACATTGAGTTTTTTACCAATCATCAGCGTTTGCAGGATCGTCCCGTGCTCATCATTGAAGATATTGTGGACTCCGGACTCACCTTGCAGGCAATCCGGGACTACCTGGCACAGTACCGCCCGAAAAGCATAGAGACTGTGACCCTGCTTCTGAAACCCGACACCTTTCAGGGAACTCCGCCGGAATACGTTGGAAAAGCTATTGCACCGCTGTTCGTCATAGGATATGGAATGGACTATAACGAAGGAGGACGCTATTTACAGGACATTTACGTTTTGGATAGTGAAACAGCAGGGACACAAAGTGCAAGCAACGATGGGTGAAAAACAACGACAACAGTCATCGCAACAGACACCACAGCAGTCTCAGCGACGATCACCCTTACCACCGAAACCGCCTTTCCCTCCGGGCCAGGGTGACCCCAGTCGCTTTCTGCGTGCCGTGCTGTTGTGGTTGGGGATCTTTGCATCCGTTATCTTCTTCTACATTATGTTCCAGAGCACGAATAAAGTCGAGTGGCAGATTTCCTACACCAAGTATCTGGAACTTCTGGAGAATGACAAGATCGCTTCAGCTGTTATTACAAAGTCAGAGTTCAACGATTTTGAATTTCACGGTACCCTGAAGGAACCAATTCAAATTCAGATCGATGGGAAGCCGCGGACCATTCGCCATTTCGTTACGAAACTGGGAATCGTTGACTCTGAAACGGAAAAGCTGTGGCGTGCTCACGGGATCACCTGGACGTATGAAGAAAAGGAAAGTCCGTGGTGGAATATGTTCATTTCAATCCTTCCGTGGATTGCACTGTTAGCGCTCTACTTCATCATTGTCCGTCGAATGGCGAACAACGCACCGGGACGCAACATTTTCAGTTTTGGGAAATCCCGTGCTCGTGTCTTTATGCCCTCAGATTCCAACACTGTTACTTTCAAAGATGTTGCGGGAGCAGAAGAAGCAAAATATGAACTGTACGAAATCATCGAATTTTTGAAAGATCCTCAGAAATTCCAGCGACTGGGTGGCAAAATCCCTCGCGGCGTTTTGCTGCTTGGTCCACCGGGTACAGGAAAAACACTGCTAGCTCGTGCTGTTGCTGGAGAAGCAAACGTTCCATTTTTCTGGATCTCTGGTGCTGATTTCGTAGAAATGTTCGTCGGCGTCGGCGCCAGCCGTGTCCGGGATCTATTCGAGCAAGCCAAGCGACACGCTCCCTGTATTATCTTCATCGACGAAATTGACGCAGTCGGACGCCAGCGAGGTGCTGGTCTGGGCGGTGGGCACGATGAGCGGGAGCAAACGCTCAATCAGCTCCTGGTGGAAATGGATGGTTTTGAGCCGAATACCGGTATCATCGTTATTGCGGCCACCAATCGTCCGGACATCTTAGATCCCGCTTTGCTTCGCCCAGGGCGATTTGACCGACAGATCGTTGTTGATCGCCCCGACGTCAAAGGGCGTTTGGGGATTCTGGAAGTTCATACTCGCAACATCCCCATTGCCGAGGACGTGGATTTAGAAACAATTGCCAGGAGTACTCCCGGGTTTTCCGGTGCAGATCTGGCAAATCTGGTCAATGAAGCCGCCTTAGCTGCTGCCCGTCACAACCGCCCTGCTGTGACAATGGCGGATTTTGAGTACGCAAAAGACAAAATCCTGATGGGGGTGGAACGGCGAAGCCTGGTGATTTCGGAGAAGGAAAAAGAAATCACTGCATACCACGAAATGGGACATGCTCTGTTAGGCAAATTTTTGCCCCACGCCGATCCGGTTCACAAAGTCACGATTATTCCCCGGGGTCGTGCTTTGGGGGTCACTTCTTACCTGCCGGACGAAGATAAACACACGTATACCAAGGAGTACATCGAAGACCGCATCGTCATTCTTTTGGGCGGGCGAGCCGCGGAAAAATTAGTCTTCCAGCAGCTATCGACCGGAGCAGCCGATGATTTGAAGCGTGCGACGGAACTGGCACGCAAAATGGTGTGCGAGTGGGGAATGAGTGAACGGATTGGGCCAATCCATTTTGATCTCCATCACGAAGAAATCTTTCTGGCACGCGAAGTGGCGCAACCCCGCAATTTCAGTGAAGCCACTGCCCAGTTGATTGATCAGGAAATCTCGAAAATTCTCCGGGAGGCAGAAAGCAAAGCTGAAGCGATTCTCCGTGAGAACTTAGATTTACTCCATACTACCGCTAAAATCTTGCTCACCCAGGAAACGATTGAAGGAGAGGAACTGGATATGATCATCAAGGATTATCAGCGATATCGATCAGAATCATCACCCCCCGAAGAAGCCACCTCCTCATCCACTTCCACTGCAACAACTGTCACAAACAATGGTCAGGTACCGGATGAAGCGCCAGCATCAACATCCAGTCCCGGTACGACACAATCATCTTCCTGAACGTTACATCTTTACACGCTCTGATTACCATCGGAGATTAATGCAAATACCACATCCTGTGAGCAGTATCCGTTTACACAGGTGGCTGGTGATTTTTCGACAGTGAGAGAAAAGTGTAGAAAGAACCTTCATAAGAGGGCTTCGTAACGCTGGCATAATTGTTGCGTTACTCACATATCGAAGTTGTGGAGATGGAAAACAGGAATTGAATGAGTAACCGTTACGGCGTAGTCGTCGCACTGGTCGTTGGTGCTTTATTCCAGCACGCTTTAGCGCAGCCAGTGGGCTTCATCGAAAACCGGGGGCAGTGGAGCTCCGAGGTGCAATTCTATGCCAGCGCTCCCTCGATCGATTACTGGATCACACCCGAAGGCATTACGCTTACTTACTACCACCTGTTACGGCAGCATCCTGCAGAACCCTGGCTTGAGAAAGGACATATCCTGCGCCTCACTCTCGATGGAACACAGCTACGATCCGTGCAGCCAATGCTCCCATTAGCAGGACATCTGCATTACATCCGTGGCAAACATCGATCTACGAACGTTTCTCGTTTTGCCGAACTCCTCTATCCCAGCATCTATCCCGAAATCGATTTACGGTTCTATCAGGAAAACCGCTATCTCCGGTACGACTTCATCGTACATCCCGGCGGTGATCCCCAACGCATTCGATGGAAGATCACGGGCGCTGACTCTGCTGCTGTTGTTGACGACAAACTCCTGCTGTACACCTCCATCGGGCATCTCATTACCGGCGAACTCTTTGTCTATCAAAAAATCAACGACAGTATTGTGCCTCGAAATGCCCATTTCCAGCTTCAGCGCCATACCGCTGAAAATCCCACCGCTACACCGCAATACGAACTCGGATTCGTCATCGATTCTTACGATTCTCGCTACCCACTGATTATCGACCCACTCCTGTACAGCACGTTTATTGGCGGCAGTAGCACTGACGTCATCTACGGTATTGCGAAAGACAACAATGGCAACATTTACATCGCTGGAGTTACTCGCTCAGCCGATTATCCTACCACCACCGGTGCTTATGATACAACTTACAGCAACACGGATGCCTTTGTCACCAAGTTGCTTGCCAACGGTACAACCTTAGCTTACAGCACCTTCATCGGCGGCAGCAGTACTGATGTCGCATACGATCTGGCGATCGATAACAGCGGGAATGCCTACATCACGGGATACACCCGATCCAGCGACTTTCCAACAACAACAGGCGCATACGACACAACGTATGCTTCCCGACAGGATATTTTTGTGACCAAAGTCAATGCAACTGGTAGCGATCTGGTCTTCTCCACTTTCCTGGGGGTGAACGGTGATGACGTCGCTTTTGGCATCGCTCTCAACGGGAATAAGCCGGTCATCACGGGATTTACAACATCCACAAACTTTCCTACTTCTTCCAATCCGGTAGATAACACACACCAGGGAACTTCCATTGAAGATCTGGTATTAGTCCAGCTTAACGCTACGGGGAGCAGCATCGAGTACAGCACGTTCTTTAGCGCCTCCCCTGCGCTGGTGCAATGCATTGGAACCGATGTGACTGTTCACAACGGTAAACTCTACATCACCGGTATTGCCCGCGGAATGATTCACACTACCAGCACGGCGTTTGATCGGACACCAAATTTTCACTCCTGGCCCAATATGCACCTCAATGCTGATGCTTTCCTGGCAATCATCAATCCCCAAAACAACGGAATAAATGACCTGGTGTATTCCACCTATTTTGGAGGGAAAAACAAGGACTGGGGCAACAGCATTGCGGTGGACAACAACGGCTATGTCTACATCTTCGGTAGCGCCTACGCTGATTATGACCAAAACGGGAATCCACTCAACAGTTTCCCAACTACCACTGGTGCGTTCGATACGACATCCAACAGTACCGACTACACCAGTATTGATGCTTTCATTGCCAAATTTAACCCTGCCGACAGCGGAACTGCTTCGCTGCTATATGCAACTTTCTACGGCGGGACAAATGATGATTATGGTGGAGAAATTGCCGTTGCTGGTGATACCGTCTTTGTCGCTGGCAATACTAAATCCAGTGACATCCCTCTGACAGATGGGGCATATTTTTCCACCGCACCCGGTGGTGCGTCTGACCTCTTTTTCGCTGCTTTCCAACTCAATGGAAATGGACAGAATGACTTGCTCTATGCAACCTATTTCGGCGGCAATGCGGCAGATGGGACTATTTCCCCCGGATTAGCTCGCCACATTAAGGCACCCATTGCTCTGGAGAAAAGTGTTCCCAACAGCACCATTACTGTGGGAAGCTACACGTCTTCGCCGAACTTCCCGATTACTCCAACCCACTACGATAGCACACTGAATGGTACCCGCGACGGGTGCATCGTTTCCTTTCAACTCCTTCCTTCTTCTTTGATCCTGCTGTCGCCCACCACGGCAACGGTTCTGTGTCCCGGTGATTCGGTTGAAATTCGCTGGCAATCTGTTGGCTTTACTCACTTTGTGATTGAACGGTCTAATCCCAATACTACAACTTTCGGAACGCCGCTGGACACAGTGCAAATTAACACTCGCGCTCAAACCACGGTTAGCTGGTGGTGGGTCATTCCTCCATCCCTGCCTGCCGGGGTCTATCGCATTCGCGTCCGGGATCTGGTCAATCCAACGGCAGCCGACACCTCGGCTCCAATTACCATCTACGCTCCACCCTCCATCCAGATACAGCCGACGGATCAAACGGTCTGCCTTGCCGACTCTGCAATGTTTACTGCAACGGCAACCGGAACGCCATCGCCGTCAGCGCAATGGCAGCTCAGTACGGACGGCGGAATGACGTGGAGCAATCTCAGCAGTACTGGCGATACCCTGTACCTGACAGCAGTTGAGGCGCTGGACAGTGCTATGGTTCGAGTCACTTACACAAATAGCTGTGGTTCGACTACTTCCACGACTGCTCAGTTGTTCATCCAGTATCCACCAACCATCACCGCAACATTCCCGAATCTCACTCTATGCGCTGGTGATACGCTCCGGATCAATCCTTCCGTTACCGGAACGCCTGCTTTCAGCTTTCGCTGGGAGTATAGTGAAGACTTAGTAAGCTGGACATTGCTGAGCTCGGATTCAACGCTTTTGATTACGAACATTTCCTCCGCTCTCGATAGCACTTTCATTCGATTTGTCGCTACCAACAGCTGTGGTAGTGATACTTCTAACGCTTTTTCACTTACGGTTAACGAAGCACCGATGATCACACTCTCTCCCTCTTTACTTTCTACCTGTCCCAGCGATACATTGACTCTCAACGCAACTCTCTTGCAGGGACAACCAGAACCAATATTCATCTGGCAAAGCTCTTACAACGGAATTACGTGGTCCATTATCGACACTACCTTTCAGTCCCAACTGCAAGTGATCATCGGTAATCTGAGTGCCTCTTTTTATGTCCGTGTTATTGCTTTAAACTCGTGTGGAAGCGACACCTCTAATGCAATTGAAATAGCCGTTCTCCAGATCCCCAAAATTCTGGACCATCCCGCCAGTCTTACTGCCTGCGTCGGTGATACTGTCAGCTTTACCGTCACTGCCATTGGCGACACCCTTTCCTACCAGTGGTATCACAACAACGCACCCATTGCAGGTGCGACTGATAGCATCTTGACTATTGCCAACATCACAACTGCCGATGCTGGCGATTACTTCGTCATCGTCTCTGGCGTCTGTTCCCCGCCGGATACTTCGCAGATTGCCCAACTTACGGTGTATGAACCACCGCTGATTACCCGACAACCTGATAGTCTCACAGTCT